>CAZCSN010000007.1:0-73315 GCA_964501255.1 uncultured Methanospirillum sp.
TAATCCCTTAGATATTCCCATCCTGCTCATTGAAGAAGCTTTTTGAATCTATAAAGGAAAGATGTACAAAATATTTAGAATTTCGATATTTCATACAACTGGTGTACCTCCATGAAAGTGTTTTTTATAGGATTTGGTCAGGCTGGTGGCAAAATTGTTGACCGGTTCATTGAGTTTGACAAAAGAACCAATGGCAACAGTTTTCGTGCTATTGCAGTAAATACGGCCAGAACTGATCTGATGGGACTACAGCACCTCGACTTTGAGGATCGTGTCCTGATTGGTCAGACGACCGTCAAAGGTCATGGCGTGGGGACCGATAATGATACCGGCGCCCAGATCACATTTGACGAGATTGATATCATCATGAATGCGATCGACCGGAAGGGCATTGGCGACACCGAAGCATTCATCATCGTGTCAGGACTTGGTGGCGGTACAGGTTCAGGTGGTTCCCCTGTTCTTGCACGACATTTAAAGAAAATATATAAAGAACCGGTGTATGTCCTTGGTATCCTTCCAGCCCCTGAAGAAGGCCGTTTATATTCCTATAATGCAGCACGAAGTCTTGCAACCCTGGTAAAGGAAGCAGATAATGTCATCCTCTTTGACAATAGTGCCTGGAAGAATGAGGGGGAGAGCATCAAGGGTGCGTTTGACCGGTTAAATGACGAGATCGTCCGCCGGTTCGGGTTATTATTCCGTGCAGGTGAGGTCGGTCAGCTGGGGATTGGAGAGATGGTTGTTGACTCAAGCGAGATCATCAATACCCTCCGGGGTGGAGGTATCAGCTCGGTCGGGTATGCCATCAGTGAAGTGATCAATTCACCACCGGTTGAGAAGGATCGTGGGTTCTTTGACCGGATTATCGGAAGAAAGCAGATAGAAGAGAGACGTCCTGAAGATAAGCTGCTTGGTGAGGATAAGACCTCGCGGATCCTCTCACTGGTCAGACGTGCGATGCTTGGCCGGCTTACCCTGCCCTGTGAATATACCACGACAAGCAGGGCTCTCGTTCTTGTTGCCGGACCGCCCGACGAACTTGACCGGAAGGGAATTGAGAAGGCCAAGAGCTGGGTTGAGGAGAATATCGCCGGGGTGGAGGTACGAGGCGGAGATTATCCGGCCCAGAGCAGGTATGTTGCAGCAGTCGTTCTGCTGGCATCCATTGCTGATGCTCCGCGGGTTACCAACCTGCTTGAGATTGCAAAGGAGACAAAAGCAACATCCGAGCGTATTGATGAGGAGAATGTTCTGAAACTGGATGAGAGTATTGAACCACTCTTTGAGTGAGGAAGTTATGAAGACTGGATCTTTAATCATCGTTTTAAGCATCATTTTTTGTTTCATTGCCATCCCGGCAATGGCAAGCGTGGAAGTCGGCCATGTGAATGTGAAACCATCAGGGGATCTTGAGTCTGGGAAATCAAATGTCACGGCTGATTTTCAGTTAAGTTTCATCTCCATCGGAGGGCAGACCTTCCCCAGTGATGAGAGTATCTCCCTGAAGACAGAACTTGATAATCCGGTATGGACCTATTCAATTATTCTGGATGGTGTTGAAAATCCCCGGCCACCAGTCAGTAAAAAACAACTTGACCTCTCCGGCTGGGAACTCTCGTATGAGAATGTCGACGAGAGCGTGAAGGTCAATCTGAAGGGTATGGCTCCCAAAGTTGACAGTTCACGGGAGATTGAACTGGTCTCAATTAATGTTGCAACACCCGGAGGCAGGGTCAAGGAGACGGTGAAGAATGTTACAGCCTTTGTGACAAATCCGGGAGAACTGAAAGGTGATATTACATCAGTAAAAGAGGCCTACACAAAACTTGAGAAGGATATAGCCCAGAACAAGGCAGACGGGATTGATGTTTCAAAGGCAGAAGCAAAGGCAAAGGATGCACTTAACTCACTCAATTCCGCTGCCGGTGCAAGTTACTCAAATGCTCAGATCTATATCAAGAATGCAAATACCTACATCAAGGATGCATACTCGATGCTTGATATGGGCCTTACCCAGAAAGCCATCAAGGATGCAAAAGAGGCCATCGATAAGACTGATGAATGGATCACCTACTTTAAGACCGAAAAGAATCTTGGCAGTGATCCCCGTCTCGCCCCGATAATAACCAAACGGGAGTTTGCAGCAGAAGATGTAACTGATGCAAAGGATCTGTATGACGAAGGGAAATATACTGAGGCCAGGAAAAAAGCAGAAGAGGCCTATAAAAAGGCTGATGAAGTATTCCAGGAAACCCAGAGTCTGAATGAGGAACTCGAAGCCGCACCGAAGGGAATGGAACTTCCTGATCTCTCCGGTCTTCTCATCTATATCGTCGGAATAATTATCGTAGTCATCGTCGGTTTCGTTCTGTTCCGCATCATGAAGAACCGGGGAGGAAAAGGTGGCGGAAAGGGAGGCGGAGGAAGCTTTGGTTCCCGTGACCGGCCGAAAAAGAAGTCTACTGCACATCAGTACGACGAACTCTTCTAATCTTTTTTCTTAAATCTGTTTGATAACCCCCGTTGAATTATATCCGCACCTGTGGTCTTCCATGTAAACCCGGTGAGTGAATACGGTGAACTTGTGGAAAAGAAACCTCTGTAATATGGTGTGTTCAAATAACGGGACACAGGATAAAAAAAGATTATACTATTGATTCTGACGTATTCGACCTGACGAACACATCAAGGTTGACCGTCCCCATCTTTCCGTCCCGGAAGAAATACCACTGCAGGGCCCAGTCCTGATTATCATACAATGAAAACCAGTAACTCAGATGGTAGGCTTTTTTCTCATAACCTGGCAGGGAATCATAACTGTCTGTGTCATGGGTGATGATAACATCAGGGTCTTTTCCGGTCCAGATGACCGGGTCGACTTTTTTACCGTAAAACAGGATCTTGTCCCATTTCCCTCCCCGGTAATACCAGGGAAGCGGCCAGTATGAATCTGACGCGACAACCACCGTCCCGGCTGAGTCGATAAGGGCCATCACATCCCGCATATCCTCTGAATTCTGAACCTGAACAATTGGCTCATTGATGTCAGCCGGTGTAAAGCAGACATGCATTGTCATCCCGAGTAAAAAGAGAAGGGTAATGACTCCGGCAAGTATCTTTTTCCCTTCTATCCGATATGATGCCAGGAGAATGACCGGAAACAACTGATGAATCAAAAGCCAGGGAACCTTCTCCCCGACCCATCCGTAAAAGATCAGCGTTGTGATCGTCCAGAGAACCATCAGACCCATGAACGCGGATGTTCGCTCATCGCCTCTCTCCGGGATGTCATCTCCTGCTCTAACACGTCGCACGCCCCTGTCCTTCCATCCCCATTGCCATGTGCCGTAGACTGCCAGTATCACCAGGGGGATTTCATAAAGAAGAAACATTGCAAGATACCAGTAGGGAGGACCACAGAGCCGGCACTGGTTATGCATGGAGGTCCAGTGTTCTATCGCCTTGAATGGTGCCTCAAAGAACATCTGGGGATGATTCAGGAATGAGGTATAGAAGATAAATCCGATTCCTGCTGCGATGAGAACAGCACCCGCACAATCCCGCTTCCAGGTCTTTGGAAGCCGGATGCGATGCAGACCGATCAGGATAATGAAAAAGAGCCCGAATATGAGGATTGCAACCGGCATATCTTCTTTGAGGCACATACCACACGCTGCTGCAAATCCTGCCAGATATGCAAACCTAGGCCTCTTCCATTCAATATATGCAAGGATTGCAAAGAGGAGAAGGACGGTAAAGAAGAGCTGGAATATATCATGCCGGAGGAACCGGGAAAAAAACACCATATCCGGAGAGAACGCAAAAAACAAAGCCGCCCAGATTGCATGATTTCTCGGAAGCCAACCGGTCTTATGAATACCGTATATGAGCAGTATTATGGCTGATCCGAACAGTGCAGGTAATAGTCTGACAATAAGATCAGAATCACCAAAGATACGGAAGGCTCCTGCGGTCAGATAATACAGGAGTGGCCCGTGGTACATGGGATCATACTGATACACCCCTTTTGTCAGGAGTTCATAACTGAACCATGCATGAATCGCTTCGTCATGGTGAAGGAGTTTAAAATTTGGGAGGATACATCGGAAGATACATCCTGCAAGAAAAATGATCCCGAAGATCAGTTCAACTGAACATTGTGCATATCGTTCCCGTACTACCTGAAGATTCATTGTTGCGTAACCTCGGAAGGTATTCCGTACAGTATCATAGACAGGTATGTTCCTGTATGAAAAAAAGCGTTCAGTAGATAATTCTCTCTCCCGTCCGCCCTCAATAAAAGGAAAAGAAGGTATCTCCCTGAGGAGGTACTGTGGACGATATTGGGATTATTGCGGCTTGTCTGAAAAGCCGCCCATATGTGTCTCAGCTTTCAAGGACAATCTCAATACCGATGTCCTTTGGTACCTGGGTACGCATGAGCTGCCGGAGAGCACGTTCGTCTGCATCAAGATCAATGAGACGCTTGTGAACCCGCATCTGCCAGCGGTCCCATGTAGCTGTCCCTTCCCCATCCGGACTTTTTCTGATGGGTACCACGAGTTTTCTGGTTGGAAGGGGAATAGGACCGGCCAGATTAACACCGGTCCGCTCAGCGATCTCCTTAATCTTTTCGCACACTTCTTCTACTTTCTGATAGTCGGTTCCGGTGAGTCGGATTCTGGCCTTCTGCATGATAACACCGAATATCTATCAGCGCATCTGCTTCTTGACGACGTCGATACACATTCCGGCAGCAATGGTCTGACCCATATCACGGATTGCAAACCGTCCAAGCTGTGGGAATTCCTTGGCGTTCTCAAGGCAGAGCGGCTTGGTCGGGTGGCACTTGATAATTGCTGCATCTCCGGCCTTCAGAAAGGTCGGGTTCTCTTCAAGGGTCTGACCGGTACGTGGGTCAAGCTTCTTGACGAGTTCAGTGAAGGTACAGGCGGTCTGTGCAGTGGGGCTGTGGAAGACCGGGGTGTCTCCGCCGCGGATTGCACGTGGGTGCTGGAGCACGACGATCTGTGCAGTAAATTCTTCTGCGACTGCCGGCGGGTTGTCTGATGCACCACAGACATCACCACGGCGGACATCATCCTTTCCGATACCACGGACGTTGAACCCGATGTTGTCACCAGGAACTGCCTGTGGAATTTCTTCATGGTGCATCTCAATGGACTTGACTTCTCCTGACTTGTTTGCCGGCATGAA
Source organism: uncultured Methanospirillum sp. (assembly GCA_964501255.1). Taxonomy (GTDB): domain Archaea; phylum Halobacteriota; class Methanomicrobia; order Methanomicrobiales; family Methanospirillaceae; genus Methanospirillum. Next base: position 5,221 of record CAZCSN010000007.1, read on the forward strand.
GGTAACGTTCATACCTTTCTTGAGGATACCGGTTTCAACACGGCCGACCGGAACTGTTCCGATACCGGAGATGGAGTATGCATCCTGGATTGGGACACGGAGCGGCTTGTCTGTTGGCTTGTCCGGAACTTCAAGCTCATCAAGCAGCTGGAAGAGCGGCTTGCCCTTGTACCACGGCATCTTGTCAGAGTTCTTGGTGATGTTGTCACCCTCGAATGCACTGATCGGGATGAATTTGACGGTGTCAGGGTTGGTTCCGACCATCTTGAGGAGGTTTCCGACATCGGTCTTGACCTGGTTGAACCTGGCCTCATCGTAGTTGGCTGCATCCATCTTGTTGATGGCAACAATCAGCTGCTTGATACCAAGGGTCTTGGACAGGAACACGTGCTCCTTGGTCTGTTCCATGACACCATCAGGTGCTGCAACGACAATGATTGCTGCATCTGCCTGTGAGGCACCGGTGATCATGTTCTTGACAAAGTCTCTGTGTCCCGGGCAGTCCACGACAGTAAAGTAGTACTTGTCGGTGTCGAAACGCTTGTGAGCGATATCAATGGTGATACAACGCTCACGCTCTTCCTTCAGGTTGTCCATACCCCAGGCAAAAGCGAATGAACCATTCCCCTTTGATTCTGCTTGCGTCTTGTACTGTTCGATGATGTGTGCCGGAACGGCTCCGGCTTCGTACATCAGTCTGCCGACGGTCGTTGACTTACCATGGTCGATGTGACCAATAACAGCGAGGTTAATGTGGGGCTTTTCAGTTGCCATATATACAAATCCTCCAATACCTCCGCACGATATCAGAACTGCAAAGCACAGCCCGGTTATGCGAGTATTACATATTTGATAGAAGTCCTTTTAATATTTTTCACTATGGATCTCATGCGGTTTGAATGGCTTATTCTCTCTTATCAGAAGGGAAACGAAGTGATTAATAGGTTTTCAGGGGAATGATCAGATTACGAATGAAGACTATTCCGATTCTCCGGGAACAGAATTCTGATAAGGCGTATGTGGAATGCGCCTCTGGAAAACTGCCAGTGCACACAAGGTGCTCATATTGCATGAATTGTAAAGGAATTCAGGTAGGGGCGCGGGTTATGCCTTCTCCATATGAGAATGCCTTTTCTCAGATGAGAGGCAATGCTGCACCCCCGGAGATACTCATGGAAGCGGCAATGCAGTTTAACAGCCTGGTCCGCGACGGGTCTGCCGTGGCCTGTGATGACGAAAAAGGGCAGGGGTATACCCCCCGGTTCAGGACCCGGGGTTGAACGTCCGGTCACCGGCTCTCATATTTTCCCCGCATCAGGCAAGGATGATGGCGAGCGTGGTAAGAAGAGCACAGCGGCTTATCTCTCCACTGGCACCGGTCACATCCCCATTAACACCACCAAACAACCGATAGGCTAGAGCTCGCATACCCAGGGGAATCACCACCAGCACAAGAGCAGCACCTGCCTTTGCCACACCAGGAAGCGGGAGCAGAAATGCAGGGATAAGGAGCAGGGTTGCGGGAATAACAAACCACTTTCTGGAATGTTTATAGAGTGCCGCATGAAGCCCCTCGTGGAATGGTCTTCCATACGCGGTTAGTATCGCCATAGTCCATTTCCCGCCTGCCTCGGCAAGAATGAGTGCAGATGCGGCCGTCAGTGCCTGATGAAATGAGCTGAGCGAAGCGACGGTCAGAAGCGTTATCATCATACCAAGAGCCAGTGCTCCGGTACCCGTCTGCCGATCTGTCAGTGCACGGATGCGTTTCTCCCGGGATCCGTGTGCCATAAGCCCGTCACCAAAATCCAGAAGACCGTCCAGATGATTGGCACCGGAGACAAGGAGGACTAATCCGGTTGCCAATACTGCCAGAACAAATGCCGGAGCAGGGAGCAGAAGGAGTACTGCCGCTCCGATCCCTCCCGTGATATATCCGGCAAGAGGATATAGCCAGGTATTTCGTGCAAACGCTTCAAACGGGACTGTTTTTCCAATGGGGAGGACCGTCGTGAACTGGAGCAGTGCCCTGACAGGCTCAATCATGACTGCTCATACATGTGAATCAGGCAGATATGGGTTTATGGGAAGAACCGGGAGGTTCATGGTGGATTCAGGGTAACAGTTTTTCATGGCATTTCTCTCCCGTCCTCATACTATACAACCAAAAAGACCCTTGTTTGTCGGTATACTCGCAAATACGATGCTTTCCACGGTCCCCGGACTATCGGGGGCAGGCCCAAGCCCGACGGGTTCCCTCCTTGTGCCGGTTCTGGATGCTGAACTTATCTGGCAGGGAAAAATCACCAGTTCAGATGCTACTCCGAACACACCGACCGGATGCCCAACCCCTGCTTCCATCACCCGTGCAGTCCTTGATCTGACCGGCATTACACCTCTTTTTATAAATGCCGGACTTGTTCACCGCCCGACCGTTCCGGTTCTGGATCTTATGGGATCAGCCGGTGGTGATCCACGGGACGGGCCGGCGGTTCCTGATGCACGCCGTCTGTACGATGAAGGGGTCCGAATAGGAAGACTTCTGTCAGCCTATGATCTGCTCGTTGTTGGCGAATGCGTCCCTGGCGGTACGACGACTGCTTTGTGTGTCCTTCGAAGCCTTGGGTATGATGCAAAGGTAAGCAGCGCGGCGGTGACCAGTCCTGACTCGATGAAGGAAGCGGTTTACGCTGCGGTGGCCCGGCGGATCGGCCGGCCATTATCTGATCCCCTCGAGATCATCCGTGAGACCGGTGATCCGATGATGGCGGTTGCAGCAGGACTTGCAGAAGGGTATTCAGGAACGCTCCTGCTTGCCGGCGGTACCCAGATGCTCGCCGTTGCAGCAATAATTAAGGCATGTGGCGGAAAACTTCCGGACGTTGTCACAACCGTGTACGTAAGGGACGACAAGGCGGCAAGCTGTGACAAGACGGCAGGTGACATCGGGGTTCCCATAACCTATGTGGATCCGGGTTTTGGAGCGATCGGGCATTCCGGTCTGGTACGCTACTGCATCGGTGAAGTAAAGGAGGGTATGGGGTGTGGCGGGGCAATGATGCTTGGTGCCCTGCTCGGCCATAGCCCTGATGAGATAACCGGTGCGATCATCTCCTTTGTATCCGGCTACAGTCCCTGAATGCATATCTACTGACCGGTCTAAAATATAGGGCAGATGCTCCCCTTATTTGTGGTCAATAATTATGGTCAGTTTAATCATCTCATTCTGAGGGCTCTTCGTGACCTGGATATCGATGCACAACTGATCCCCAATACCACGCCGGTTCATGAGGTTCGCGACGGATGCCAGGGCATCATTCTTGGTGGCGGTCCTGACATCACCCGTGCCGGTCTGTCTGGCGAATATGCCCGTCTGGATAAACCGGTGCTTGGTATCTGTCTTGGTCTGCATGTGATTGCACAGGAGTTTGGTGGAACAGTGCAGTCAGGGCAGAAGGGCGGGTATGGAGCAGTAGAGGTATCCATCATGGATCACGACGGTATTCTGCAGGGATATCCTGATACGATGCAGGTATGGGCATCCCATGCCGATGAGGTTGTCACCATGCCTGAAGAATTCAAACGGCTTGCGACCTCGTCCATATGTGGAAATGAAGCCATTGCCCATGTGCATGCTCCCATATTTGGTATCCAGTGGCATCCGGAGGTCAGTCACACCTTTGAGGGGCACCGGGTCTTTGAGAATTTCTTTTCCATCTGCCAGGATCTGAACAGGCAATGAACTGCGAACCATCCCTGGCCGATCAGATTCGCCGGACCGGTTTTTTCTGTACCCGGTGCGGATCCTGTTGCAGGGAGACTGAACCTGGGTCAAATCTGGTCATGGTAGGCCGTGAGGAGATATCAACAATTATGAAGAGTACCGGCCTTTCATTTGAGGAGATTGTTGTGCCATATCCGGACCGGATTGTGGAGGGGGGTCGCACCTACACCTTTGGCTGGGTTCTTCGCAGGAATGGAGACCGGTGTCAGTTCCTTAAAGAGTCTGGGTGTGCAATTTACGAGAGCCGCCCCTGGATATGCCGGACGTATCCGTTTATGCTTGACGAAGATGGTCTTTCGATTCATCCGTGTGCGGGGGGCGGCCGGAAGAGGGACTCTGCCGATGCAGTCGGTATTGCCTTTGATCTCTGCAGACGATATACATACGAGCAGGAACAGGACGAAAAAATCCGATCAGTACTCCAATCAGAGGTTATTCCGGCAGATCGGCCGGTGGTGATTGATACAGAAGGAATTTGGGAATATCATGGGTGAAATCCGGATAATCGGGACAGCACATGTCTCACAAAAAAGTGTCGATGAAGTAAAGGAAGCGATTGATGAATGGCAGCCTGATGTGGTTGCAGTCGAACTGGATCAGGGCCGGTACCTTGCCCTGAAGCAGCAGCAGAAAAACCCGGAGATTGAAGATATCCTTCAGGCGAAAAACTTCACCCAGCTGCTGGTCCAGTGGATACTTGCCTACATTCAGCGCAGAATCGGTATGGATGTGGGAGTAGAGCCGGGAGCTGAGATGAAGGCTGCCATTGCCGCGGCGGAGGAGAAGCAGGTAAAACTTGCCTTAATTGACCGTGATATCCGCATGACGCTTCACCGGTTCTGGGCCTGTATGTCCCTCCTTGAGAAATTCAAGATGTTTTATGCGCTGATAGGGTCAATCGCCGTCGCTGACAAAACCGGAGACCTCATCGATATTGAAGAGCTCAAGAAAGAGCATGTTGTTGAGGCTGCCATGGAGGAGTTTTACAAATACTCCCCCCGTGGTGCTGAAGCACTCATCGGCGAACGGGATGCATATATGTCCCATAATCTTCTTCGTCTTGCTGCTGCCAATGAGCGGGTGCTGGCGGTGGTTGGTGCCGGACACCGCAAGGGAATCGAGCGGTACCTCCAGAATCCTGAAACGCTTCCCCCGATTGACAGTCTTACCTCACAGATGAAAACCCGTCCCTGGGGTCTTATCTTTGGTATTGTAGTGACCGGCATTTTCGCACTGCTGCTGTTAGCCATTGTCTTTTCAGGAGTCGGGACCGAAGTGCTTCTCCAGGCACTCATTTACTGGGTACTGATCCATGGGGTGCTCACATTTGTGTTCACCCTCATTGCAGGCGGCCACCCGATATCCGGTCTTGTAGGATTTCTGGTCAGTCCCCTGTCATCTCTCCATCCGCTCATCGCCGCCGGATGGTTTTCAGCACTGGCAGAGGCAAAGATTCGAAAGCCTCGGGGATCTGACATCAGGAAGATCATGGAGGCGGAGTCCATCATGGAGATGCGAAATATTCCGCTCTTTAAGGTGGTGCTCGTTGCAGCACTTGCAAATGCCGGGTCGAGTATCGGAACGTTTGCGTATTTCATATTTATATTCCCCATCCTCGGGATTGATCCCAATGTCATCCTTGGGCAAGGGTTTGCAAATATGTGGGCGGCAGTCACGGGTCTGTTTGGCGGGTGAATTCCTGGGAACATGAAGATCGGTGCCCTGATATCCGGCGGAAAAGACTCGCTCTATGCTGCATGGCGGATGATGCAGACCGGGCATGAGATTGCATGTTTTATCACGATAGAGTCACGCAATCCCGAGAGCTACATGTTCCATACCCCCAATATCGGACGTACCCGCCTTCAGGCAGAGGCGGCAGGTATCCCGCTTCTCGTCCAGGAGACGGACGGCCTTGAAGAGAAAGAGCTGGATGATCTGGCCATCGCAATTGTGCGGGCTGCACGGATATATGGTCTTGAAGGAGTTGTAACCGGTGCGATTCAGTCAGTATACCAGGCATCACGAATCGAGCGGATATGCCACACGGAAAATCTCTGGTGTTTCTCACCGTTATGGCTGTGTGATCAGGAGCAGTACCTGAACGCTCTGGTATCAGACGGATTTGAAGTGATCATTGCAGGGGTATTTGCAGAGCCCCTTGATGAAACATGGCTGGGAACCCGCTTTGATCTCCCCTTCATAAGACGGATGAACCAGCTCAGTGCACAGTATCATGTCTCTTTGGCCGGGGAAGGGGGAGAGTATGAGAGTTTTGTATGCTATGCCCCGTTCTTTACAAAGAGGATCACGATTCATGAGGCACATACCTGGTTTAATCATGGAGCCGGAGGGTATGTAATCACCCGTGCCGGACTGGATGACGTATGATACTCATCCTTGATATCACGCATCCCGGAATCACTGTTCTGTATGATGAATTTGTAGCACCGGTTGAGCGTATTGTACAGGCCTGTAATCATCCGGTTCGTGTTGTACGAATAGATACGCTTCAGACTGTTGTTCATCGGTGCACTGGTCTTATCATCTGCGGGACTGCCCTTGCCGACTCCTGGTACAGAACGCAAGAACTGTTTCCCCTTTTGGGCGGATGGACAGGTCCGGTTCTCGGTATCTGTGCCGGGATGCAGATGCTTCTTTTAGAAACCGGCGGAACAGGAGTGCCTCTGACAGAGATTGGGATGATTCCCATTCAGGTAACAGAAACCGGTACATGGGATATCCTGATGCAGGGAAAAGATGAGTTTTCAGGATATGCCCTGCATCAGTATACTGTAACCCGTTCGCCGCTCTGGATGTCGCTTGCCAGATCCACCCTGACTGACCAGGTAGTCAGGCATTGTATTTATCCCTGGTACGGGGTGCTCTTTCATCCGGAGGTCCGGAATGAATGGATAATTGAGCGGTTTGTTGCCATGACCCGGTCAGTCGGACCGATTTCAGGTACCGGTGCAAAACAGGGACCATGATATGAATTCAGTCCAAATCTATTCTGATTTCATGTTCCATCCATCATATGTTATCCCACCGATGCATCTTCACGAGGAGATCCAATTACCCGCCGTCTATATCGTTGCCAGGACTGATGGTCTGCTTGTGGAGGGGCCTTCCGGATTCATCTTCCCAGAAATCCCTGATGCATTGACCGGAACGATACAGAGCAGGATCCCACTTGGCAATTATGACGGCCATTCCTGGATCGCACTTGGAATAGATGCGGACAGGGTCCCTCCCGGCTACACTGCTCATACCCTTCGGGAATGTGCAGGGAGGACCACTGGTTCTCTTCCCGGTATTGCCTGTCGTGGTGTTCAGCTGATCCGGTTTGATACCCTCACCCGGTTTTGTGGATTCTGCGGATCCAAAACATCCATGAAGCAGGATGAGATCGCAAAAGTCTGCCCATCCTGTAAACGGATTGTATTTCCCCGCCTGTCACCTGCTGTCATCGTCAGGATAACCGATGGTCCCAAAATCCTCCTCTCCCGTTCTCCTCATTTTCCCAAAGGGATGTACAGTGTCCAGGCCGGGTTTGTTGAGCCTGGAGAATCCCTGGAAGCGGCAGTACACCGTGAGGTCAGGGAAGAGATCGGAATTGAAGTAACTGATATCAGGTATTTCGGTTCACAGCCCTGGCCGTTTCCGGACTCCCTGATGATTGGATTTACGGCCCGGTATGCCGGAGGAGCGATTGAATCGGATATGAAGGAGATAGAGGATGTCCGATGGTTTACGAGATCAGATCTCCCGCTCCTTCCGGCACAAGACAGTATTGCACATGGATTAATTCACGACTGGCTTGATTCCGGTCCTGTTTAATCTTCCTCCCACCGGTGGGAAAGGTTCTCACTTGCTGATATGACATAGTGGGGGACTTCAGAGATGATGACGAGTAATATGTTATGTGAGCAGTAGGGGCATTTTCCGGCCCGAAGCGACTTCATCTCCATCATCTCCTCTGAACTCAGTGACCGGTAATCAACAATCTCTCCCGACGTATGCGGAAGGTTGATCAGCACTGCCGGGCTGAACTGGTGATGACACCGCTGACAGAACCCCCACAGACCATACTGAATAATGATTCGCGTGATACCCTGTTCATCAAGTTCATGAATGACCGGGTGATTCCAGTAAAAGAGGGGGAATTTTCTCACGGCAACAGGCAATCCTGCATAGACCTTTAATTTGGGAACCTCTGAGCGGGTCTGATACCCTCCCGGAATATGCAGGACCACCTGGCACTGCATACACATCGTCTCCCCACCAAGAATAGGATCAAGCTCTGAGAGGTCAACCGTGTTTAAAACACTACAGATGGGGCATGGAAAAACAATGGAGTTATGAACAAATTTTACGTCGTTTGTGGTCCGGTTCAGGGGTATTTTCACTTTTTTTGCCGGAGGACAGGGAGGGGTGGATGCGGCCTTTGTGCTGCGGAGTTGTTCTTTCTTCTGCGGCTCTGTCGCACAGGGATGTTCCGCCTCAGCATCTGATTTTCTTCTGCTCCAAAATCCCATCTTCCCCACCGTTTTGTCTGTACCCTGATGGTTAATAGCACGGGGAGAGGTAAGTAAGTATCCCTGGCAATTCAGATTGAGATCAGTAAACAAGAACGCAAGAAGAAAACGGGCGGGGCCGGAGGGTGCCCTGATGGGATGCTGTCAGGGGGGATGTGAATGATGATTATGCCCGATGGAATGGTATGCAGGATGCCGGGGGGTTATCCGGCTACCTTGTGCTGTCTGGTGGGGTTGATGTGTCTGGTAGGTGATCCATGTGTGCAGACCGGATGGCACCAGAGTACCGATCCGTTGCAACAGTTGTAATGGTATACCGGTGTCATCACCGGTGGATCATATTTTCCGGAAACCAGCTCTGCATACCATCAGGATGGGCTATAGCGGATGTATCCGGCCCCATTCCCGCGAGGCACCGCTCCGGGGGATCCGTCACGAGTACCTCTGATCCAAAGGGTCATCGGGTGTACAATTAAAGTTTACTTCTTGTATTCGTGAAATAAAAATCAAACAATAAATTTCAGGGAGAAATTGTTCTCCGTTCTGACTTCATACAAATAACAGATCATCCTCTCCTCCCTGCATCGGTGGTTCACGGGTAATCTGATGATCGCTTTGGCAAAATGGATTTTTATCGACAATTGTCCGGTAGTTTCTATTGGTGGGCATATGATTGACCGTTATCAGATCTCATATATTCGCGGGTAGATCATGACTTTGGCAGTTTTAACCGGCATGGTCAGTGGTGCGTGCCAGAAAAATCCCATCTAATCCTTTAATCCGTTTTATTGCCATATGTATCCGGCTTTTGTCTGAAGGACAGAATGAGAGTATCTTGTCCGGCAAAGCATTCTATAAAATTCCGGATATTTTTTTGGGACGTGTGAGTGCATAAATTCACAGGAGACCGTGGAGCCGGCAGGGTTTAGATACCATATTGGTATATGAAATCAACATCACTGTATGATACGATATTGTATCGTACTCCTCGTTCTTATTGCAGGGGTGTTCACCAGTGGATGTATGTATGAGTCTCCTGCCCCTTCTCCGGTCCCTGAAGTACCGGTAACCGACGTTCCAACAGAGATCCCTTCTCCACAGGGAACGCAGGTGGTGGAGAACCAGTCTATAGAACCGGCTGTCGTCAGTGAACCGGAGATACCGGCACCTCCGGTTGCAACAGAAGTCCCTCAGACAATACTGCCCACTCCGACTTCTGATCCAAACCGTGCTTTTCGTGATCTGGTCATCACCAAGCTGGACCTGATTCAGGAAGGGAAGAAGAAGGTCCTGAGTGCATGGGAGGCAGCGGATCCGGCCCTTACCGGTGAACGTGTGGAAGAACTCCGCCATGCTATTCGTAATAACAATGATGGCAGCACATTTCCAAAGAAGATGGATTATGTCAGGCTGAATTATTATGACTTTATCGATCGGATGACCCAGTTTGCCGATAACTTCAAACAGGCTGCCCAACTGATGGAGAGGGGAGAGAATGGTTCTGCCAACTCATATGCTGCTGCAGGAGTTATGGCAGGAGACCGGGCCGATATATCAGATAAACGGATTCGGGTATTTCTCAGGGATCATCCAAATCTCCTCTGATTTTTTACCGGAAGGATGATACCCTTCTGCGATGAGTAATCACTTGGTGACTGTGTATGTACCGGATGATTATTCTTATCCTGGGACTTGGTATTCTGATTCCTGCACTGTATGCAGATGTGGCGGTCGAAGGGGTATCCACGTACTCATATCAGTATGATATCGTAAATGCCGGTGATTTTCCAGATTATATATTTCTGACCAGCAGTGCGATCTGGGGATGGGAATATCCTCAGATCATAGAGAACGGGACCTTTGGAGGGGGCTATAAACTGGACGCATTTGTCTTTCATGCCATTCCGGCTGCAGATATTGATTTGAACAGAATTACCGCAGGAAATACTGAAGAGTCTTCTGCCGATGCAGCAGAAGAAAATGACACACAAGCGTATCTGTCATCGCTTCCCTTCCTGACGGCAAATGTCACACTACCTGTTGGGGCATTTTATGAAGACAAACTGGGAATTGAAAATGTGACTGTCAACCTCTCGATTACTGCCCTGAATGCAACCGCCTTTGAGGTGAAGAAAGAGTCTGCCCTGTTCGGGATGAAAAACGGCTCGGTTATACAGGCAGCCATCGCAGGTGACGAAGATCCAATCCCCCCTGCGGTATCCTGAACGTTCAGTGAGATGGACCTGGCCCTCTTTTTTCTTCAGGCACTATTTCTTACAATCCTCATTGAATGGATTGTAGTATCCCTGCTGCTTGGGACCGCCTCTATAAGATCCGCCTTATTTGTCCTCCTGCTCAATTGTGTAACCAACCCGGCCCTGAATTATCTTCATCTGATACATGATATTCCGGTATGGATCCTTGAATTCGCTGTCGTGATCGGTGAAATATTCCCTATACAAATGACGTTTCATCTGGCCTTAAAAGATGCAATCCTGGTAGGTATTCTGATAAACGCCTGTTCCTATTGTGCAGGATTTTTCATCTTTCTTGTGTTATAAAAAAAGAATTATTCGATGGTGACTTCCAGCCTGGCCTCTGCAGCATCTGCCGGTTGTGACGGTTCACCAAAATAATAACCGATCTTATCTCCGGTCTTTATTTTATAGATGTTCAGACCTTCCTCATCATAGAGGTAATCTTTGAGCAGTGCATCATTGACAAGGACAAACCATGTTTTATCGCCTGAGAAATGATAATCGTTAATTCCCTCCAGAATCAGGATATTTCCCTTCTTCATTGCCTTGTCACTTACAGAGAGGTCTGAAATTTTTCCATCCTTCAAAAGAGCATGTAATATCCCAAGCGGTGTTGCTGCGTCAATGTCATACTCACCGCCGGTCGTTTCGATGGTTATCGTGCCGGACGGGAGGGAGAGCGAGCCTGAATACAGAACCTCCTGGTCACCATCGGATCTCTTCTCCTGCACCGGCTTTTCCTCTGTATCGGCTGATATCTGTTCAGCCTCTTCTGTCATCTGGTCCTGCGGGGTGGCTGATGACTCAGGAGTGCTGATTTCATCCGGTGCGGATGTCGTTTCATTGGCCGAAGATTCGCGTTCCGGTTCCGGTTCAGCCTCACGAATCTTCCCGACCGTCACAGTCAGGTATGCTTTTGACTCTGATACCATGCCGTTCGGATCACCAAGCGTGTATAAGACGACATCGCCTTCATTAAGGGTATACCGGGAGAGCCCTTCGGTTTCAGCAAGAACAACATCCTCAAGCCGTTTGCCGTTTACCTTTACAAACCAGCCATTACCGTCACCGGAGGAGAGATTGCCGATGCCATAAAGCAGCAGGGTTCCTTTCTTCTTCATCAGTTCATCGCCAATTGCGATGTTTTCCACAGCCCCTGCCTTCTCAAGGGAAGAGAGCACACCAACCGGAGTATTCCCCGGGATTGTGTATGACAAGCCGGATTCAGCAGTGATGGATAGTGAACTCTCCGGATCAACCGTTCCATTGTAGAGGAGTCCGGTTGTCTGACTCAAAGAAGCAGGTGTTGTCTCTTCATCCGTGTCTGTGACAGTCCCGCCGGTCTCCTCCGCATACACCGGGCAGGGTATGCACAAAGCCATGAGAATTATGAAGATAACGGTACATATTGCATGAATTTTCTGCATAGAATCACTTCGAACTCTGACATGTGTCAGCACAAGAGATTGGCTCTGGGAGAATGAGAAGGTGACTCCCTGATAATCTCTATACCGGTACATGCAGAGTAATGGGTATGATGGAGAGGCGGTGCTCTGATATTTCTGATATTCTTATACGGCCCGCTGACTTCTTCAGATCCCACCAGGATACCGGACTTTCAGAGGCGCTCCGGATCTATGTACTGCTTCTTGTTTTGTATGCTCTGTTGGCAGGTATCGTCCGGATGATCGGAAATTCCCTGATGCTTACGGATGTGATGATGAGATTTCCCCTAATCGGACCGTTTATTGCCCAAAAAGTATGCCCTCTTTTTGCCGGTTATGGCTTTCTGATGATGATTGGAACCGGTCTTATCGGTCTGTACCTGGTTTTCATACTCAGTGCCCTGTTGCATCCCTTTGTTCTTCTTGCCGGCGGGGAGCAGGGGATCGGGCAGACAATAAAGGTTCTTTCGTATGCCGCGGCTCCGGCATTTCTCATCGGCTGGATACCGGTGGTTGGTATCATCGGACTGCTCTGGTCAGTCCTCATCACCATTCAGGGACTGCAAGTGTGTGCCGGCCTGACATATGTTCGCTCTCTCGGGGTGGTTGTGGTACCGATCCTGCTGCTTTTGTTGGTTCTGGGACTGGGGCTTGGAATGGTTCACACCGTCAGTATGATTCTCAATCCCTCATACTGGGTATAACTGCTCCGGAAGATGTGACTGACGTGTACTAGTGTACGAATACTCATATCATACCACGGGTAACGTTGATTGCATGTCTGAATGGTCACGTCTCCTGCAGACCATCGCATTATATATCGTCATCCTTACAGTATTTTCCGGAACGAGTGGTGCTGATCAATCATGGGAGAAGTCAGAAGGGATTCTGATCACAAGCGATGCATGCGATTTTACCGTGTATGATGATTATGTCCACATCTGTGATCTCTCATCTCTTCTGGAACGCATGGGAAACAGAACCCTGACGTCAAATCTTTCGATACAGATCTACAGGATGGACCCGGAAGGAATCCTCTCTCCTGATGCCATCCTCCCGGTTCCGGAGATCCTCTACATTACAGACGGTTCACTCCGGCTGAAGGCGGATGATGAGGAGATAAGAGCAGAGAAGGACGAAGCAGTATATATTCCGCCACATAAAGTCAGGATATTTGAGAATGCTGCAAATGAGACCCTTCAGTTTTACTCAATTATTGACTGGTCTGAAGCGTCGGATAAAAACATTACATCTGAAGCAGATCTTTCCGGCACACCGGAGGAGACCCTGAATACGACCCGGGTCGTCTCTTCGGATCAGATTACTCCGCTTGATCTGGGAAGCCCCGACACAAACCGGTCATTTCAGTTCTCACGGCTTCTGCATCCCCGTGAAGGCCCCTATAGCATAGGATTTGACATCGGGACTGCTTATATACCCTCCGGCTCAGGTATTCCTGATCACTACATTGATGGCCGGTACCAGCTCATATCAGTGCGGGAGGGCTGCGGGACCATATCAGTCGGATGTCATGAATACCCGCTGGCAAAGGATGATATCATGTATATCGCCCCCGGAGCAGTGATGAATCTGACTGCTGATGAGGACATGCACCTCATGGTCCTTATGAACCCGTACTATCAGGAGATGTTTGATTATGAGATGCCGTATGCATGCGATTATCTCTATGCATGATACCGGAAGATTGCTACACCATATGGGAGAAATGAGATAAGAATGATCAGATTACCCGTAATGCTGCTTGTGTTCCTCTTCCTGTCTCCAGCTCTCGGATCGGTACAGGAATCACCGCGTGATAATGCCACAGATACCATTTCTCTGACAGCCGGGTCTGAGAAGATCGGTCCTGATTATCAGGTCAGACATGTGGAGGTTATGGTATCGGAGAGTACTACCTCCCCCGGCGGAGTGCTTCATCCATCTGTCCGTGTTGCAAACACCGGCAGTGATGACACTCCTTCATACATGGTCAATGTGAGTGCCTTTCTTGGAAATATCACCCTGGTTCCGGTAAAAGGAGCATTTGACTCTCTTCCTGCCGGAGAGGAGACGACACTCTCTCTCGAATATAAAATCCCTGAAACCATTGATTTTGGCGGGTATATATTCTCCGTACTGATTGATCCTGACCAGACGCATGATATCAATATCAGTAATAATATGAAAAAGGCGGGTGGGATGGTCAGTATTACCTCACCGGATGATGATTCGTTCATCGGATGTGAGGCCTGCTGGGAAGGATACCGGTAATCCTTCCCGGTATGGTGATACTTGATATACTCTGGCGTCAATTATTGTATAGCAGACGTTTGAGCAATTCTGAAATAGTCCCTGAGCATCCTTCGGTCTGAAGTGTTTTGTGTCATGCTATTCTCGGTTATGTCTCTGGCAGAGAGGATCCCTACAAATCCGTACCTGCCAATTACACGGATGCAAAAGATAAGTGATAGATAATGGAAGGAAAGAGATTGTACGTTGGGAACCTCCCCTACTCCACAAACGAGACCCAGATCAGAGAGCTGTTTGCACCGTTTGGCACGATTGACAGTGTCAAGCTTATCGAACAGAAGGGCTTTGGTTTTGTAGAGATGAGTTCCTCTGAAGAGGCACAAAACGCAATGGACTCACTGAACCAGACCGAATTTGGCGGACGGACCCTCAGGATCGATGAAGCACGCCCGATGCAGCCACGCCGTGAATTTGGCGGAAACAGCTCATTTGGTGGCAACCGCGGCTATGGCGGCGGAAGCGGTGGCTTTGGCGGCAACCGCAGACGATACTAAATCTTTTTTATTATCCGGATTTACTGGTGTATTGATTGAAGAACCGGGTATTTTTGCGCAAGTTCCTGTAGTTTCGCCCGCTTCTCGCGGATCATCTCATCAACCTGTATATTGAGCAGTTCCCGGCACTCCTCTTCGGTATGATCCATATCAGGAAGACATAAAAGAGCGGCTTCTGATCGAAGGTCAGTAATGACCCTGACCTGCCGTGAGAGTTCAAGCCAGAGTTTTACGTCTTCTTCAGGGATGGATTCTGAACGGATTTTTGCGGCTGCTTCGTGAAGGGCTTCATACCAGCGGAAAAATGAGTAAATCCCGGCACATATCTCCTCCCGTGTCAGGGGTTTTGCCATATACCCGTACAGCCGCTCTCCATACCTGACCACTTCAACCAGATCCATTTTTTTGGATGAGACCATGATAACCGGCGTCTCATAGCCATGGGTCAGGCTTTTGATAAGGTCCAGGGTATCCCAGCCATCCAGGGGCTCCATCATAATATCAAGAAGAATGAGATCAAAAGTATCAGTTTTTAAAAGCCTCATCCCTTCGGACGGGGATTCTGCGGTCTTGCAGATGTATCCGCAATATGAGAGATCCTCCTGTAAGGTTTTCCTAAAGACTTCTTCATCATCAATGAGCAGGATCTTCTTCTTTGCAGTCATCTGGTAATAACCTCTCACATGAGGGGGCTGGATTTATCCCTGTGAAAACCGGCTCCTCATACATTCTTGCGGCTGATCCTTTATCATAGTTGCTCCTCGTCTGAAATCTTTGGTTTATTTATAGTAAAGTCTGAAAGACGGGTTTGCTGCTCTTTGAGAAGACTTCGGAGCAGGCGTCCTGATCTGATAAACCGTTCCGGTTCAAGAGTCATATTCCCGGATACATAGGAGAATGCATCCTTAAAGGTCTCAAACTCTTTTCCTTTGGTGAGCATTGCATGTCTGACATTCTCCCTGACATTAAATACCCCAAGAGGGACATACCCCTCAGTGGCCTCCCGAAGGACGATCGCTCCTGCCTGCTTTCTCTCCCGCAGAAGTGCTTCAAGGACTGCCATTTTACAAGAGTAATAGCACCCTCCGACCGATGAATACTCAGTCTTTGGCCGTTTAATCTCACTATCGGAGAAGACAAGTTTCTCATCACCCAGAACCCGGATAAACGCCTCTGTCCATTCATACTGCCATCCGGTCGGGGTGAGAATGACCGCATACCGGTTATGCAGGCTTGAAAATTCATGAACCCTCCAGGTATCTATCGGACTGAATGTTTTCACCTGGTTATAGAGATGGTCTGCAAGGGTACTGTCCACTGCGGTGATCGACCATCTGGTCGGCACAAGATGCCGGTTCTTTCCATTTCCCATGGTCCCTGCCGAAAATGCCTTTTGAATTGCTGAAAAGGGGACCCGATTCCGGTGAAGAGCAATGACCGCATCCTTTGCGGGGAGATCGGTATCATAAAATGTCTGTTCAAGATGATGGTTCCATCGTACCGGCTCACATGAGAGCCGCTCTATTGGAGCACTCGGTCCGAACGGGGCATGCTCCTCGCTTAATGAAAACCCGGTCGGAACCTCAAGAAATGCAGCCTCGCTCTCGACCGATGTATCAGACAGGACAATCTCCTGAAGCTGACTGACAAATCTGCTGTGAATATCGGTGGTCTCAACAAGACGTTTTCCCCTGACCAGACTGAGCCGGTATCCGATGATCTCCTCCTGTGACTTCTGTGCAGGAATCCAGGACTCAGGCGTGTCATATACCCCGGTATCCCCATGGTCCGGGGTGATGAGCGGACCGGCATATACTTTTGGATATCCTGCACTTCCAATAAAGATGGAAGGAGGGGAGCTCCCATCAAGCTCGGTCCCGATAGGGACTGATCTGCTCTGAAGTGTTGAGACGGTCAGTGTTCTCAGATATTCAGCTTTCCCTATGCTCATTGTGTATCATATATCTGAGCAATGTGGGGCAGTACCTTGAGCACGCCGGCAATTCCACTCACAGTAAGTGTCATAAGCACTGCATCAATCATCTCTTCCCTGCTCGCTCCAAGGGATTTTGCCATGGGAATGTGGGCCCTGACTGCCCGGTCATCACCCATGGCTGTTTTCATGGCAATATATATCAACTGCTTTGTCTTTTCGTCAAGTCCTTTTGATGCAACAAGTGCCTGTATCAGACCATTGAATGCTGCAGCAACTTCCGGGGCTTCTTTCTGAAAGAGCTCCATAGGAGAGAGTTCCATGATCAGTATTGATCATGGGACCATATGAAGTCCCAACTACCTGCTCTCCGGTTTTCCCGCTTTCAGGTGCACATCCATCTGAGGGAATGGAATCTCAATTCCTTCCTCCTCAAATACCTTCTGGATACGGCAGTTGATAAAATCCCGAATCTCAAAGGTCATGGTATACTTCTCTGTCCAGACAATCATCTGCAGGTTCAGGGCTGATGCGGCAAATTCCAGGAAAAACACCGTAGGTTTTGGTTCAGCAAGACACAAACCGGTCTCAATAATCTCATCTGCTATCTGGAGCAGGAGCTTTTTTACCTTTTCAATGTCAGTGCCATAGGCAACTCCCACGTTTATTCTGACTTTTATCTTCAGATCAGGCTCTGCATAATTGATGACCACATCATTGGTCAGGATAGAGTTCGGGATGGTTATCAGTTGATTGTCAAGCGTCTGAATCCGTGTACTTCTGGGTCCGATGGCAATAACATCACCGATAAAATCCTGTACCTGAATCCGATCCCCGATACGGAACGGCTGGTCTGCAGCAAGAAGTGCTCCGGAGAAGAAATTCCCCAGAATATCTTTACCGGCAAAACCAGCGGCAATACCCACAATCCCTCCGGCAGCAAGAAGGGGGGTGATGTCAACACTGAGGATTTCAAGGATGATTGCAACTGCGATTATCCAGATAATATAACTGAAGGTGGAACGGAAAAAATGATAAAAGCGGATTCCCGCTTCATTTGAGGCCGATTGCAGGATATGTTCTTCATACTGAACCGCAACATTTCTGACAAAGGACCAGAATATCCAGGTTACCAGGATGGTAATGCAGACCATCAGGTATCTGCTGTCAAGGATCCAGGCCAGTTCCGGGGGAATGAGGGTACTTGTTGCAAGAGATGAATATATGGTGATGATAATAAGAAACAGAATCAGTGGTTTTCCAATAGAGTTGAGTATGATATCATCAAGAACGCTCTCGGTCTTTTTTGCCTGTAATCTCAGATAATTTCCGACGGCTTTAATGAGAACAATACCACATATACCGCCGATAAGAATGATGAGCGCTGTAATATTGGATGGTTCCATCTCTTATATTTCATACCCGAAAGGTAATAGTATGGGCACTGGATCCACCGGTTCGTACGAACGTATACCCGGACCATTTTTCTTAAACTATATCGGTTCGCCGGGTTACATGTACAGGCAGTGATCACAGAACAGCTCTGCTGTGGGATGACAGATCCGGAGCGGGCAAAAATCGAATCCGTCGTTGCACGGATGTCTGGTGCGACCAGCAAACGGGAGCTTGCAACCATAATCGCCGAAGAGATATCAAAATATTCAGTGTTTGAGCTTCAGGTCATCGGTGGACGACTCAATCTTGAGATAGAGCGGCTTCCGGTTCCGTATCGTCATAAGATCAGGCCGTACTTTCGGGATCAGATATTCGGGGCGTATCATACGCTCCTCTCCAGGTACCGGAGCGGCAGCTTTGTGACATATACTGACCCAATCCGTGATCCTGAACTCTTTCTCTCGTATTGTCGTATGATTCCTGAGGGGTGCATGGCATGGGATGAGAGTATGTGGAAGAACCCGGAGATCTGGAGTCCGAGACACCGGCTTTTTTACTATCTCATCGCAGCATACACCATGTTTGTCGAAGACCTCCCCGGCCATCCGGTCGGGATGCCCTTTCCCGGAGGGCAGATGGTGGAAAAACGGGGTAACGAGTACCAATGTCCGATTCGGGATAAGGAACAGGATGTATTCTTCTCCATCTGCAACTTCTGTCCGGCCAGGCAGACGCAATGACTATGGAATCTGTCCCCCTGCTTCTGATTCATGGATGGAAGAGTCATCCGGGTATCTGGCGGAAGCTTCTTGAGAAGGTTCCGTTACCGCCAGAACTGGTCTGGTCATTTGATTATTCCAATCTGCACAAGTCGACAATCTCACATATCGCCCACCAGCTGAAATCGTTTCTCCATGAAAGACGAAAGGAAGCGGGATGCTCCGGGCCGATTGACATCGTCTGCCATTCAATGGGGGGCTATGTAACAAGGTACTATCTTGAGGTACTTGACGGGAAGAAGCGGGAGGAGAAGGTCCGTCAGCTGATCGAAATCGGTGTTCCGAACCAAGGATCATCAATGGCAGAGATTTTTAACGATCCCGTTCATGGACCACAGGTTATTCAGGTTTTATCAGGTGAATTCGTTCCCCGGAGGTACAAACCTGAACATGATGTCAATGTGCAGGGACTGCGGATTCGGAGCAGGGAGACGGGCGAATTACGCAAAGCCGGAATCCGGCCTGATATCAGGTACCGGAACATCCTTGCTGCGAACCGGACCGGAGATCCCGCATTTTTTCCAAGTTTTGAGGGGAGAACCTGGGTGCTCGGGCATGATGAGATCTGGCGGACCACATGGCTTGGTGACGGAGTCATTCCCCATTATGACTCATACCTCCCGGGAACGGAGTTTGATATTATCCCGTCAGACCCGGGCTGTATGCTGGCCGAACCCTATCATTACTGCCACATATATCTCCCAAAAAACCCGGAAGTCATAAGACTAATCATCCGGTATATCACACACCCGGATGCTCCCTCTTCAGAGATGTTTCCGATCAACCGGTAGGGACTCCCGGTTGCCATGACAATCCCCTCGTATGGCACAGGAAATCTTATAAAAAAGTTATCGTCTGCCACCCGGCCAGAACCGGGTTTTTTGTTTCTTTTGATCCGGTTTTCCCCCTGCTGGAACGGCAGCTTTTGGTTTCTTCTTTGCAACAGGTTTTTTCTCATCACGATATGGCCGGGGAGCACTTTGTAATACCCGTTCAGTGTACTCTTCCCGCCTGGTCCGCCCGCTTCCCCCTCCTGCTTTACCGGATGACGACCTGCTTCGAACCTCACCCGATCCTTTCTTTCCGGATTTTCCAAATGAACCGTGAGATGACGGTTTTTTACTCTGATATTTCCCGCCTGGCCGGTAGGGAGAACCGGCACGTGCTTTCGGCGGCCTGACATCATCAATAAGCAGATTTCTTCCCTGAAACTCGGTCTCATTGAGGGCATTTCGTGCTGCCCGTGCATCCTCATAGCTCTCCATCTCTACAAATCCGTATCCTTTCCCTTCAATGATCCGAACACCGACAACCTCGCCATATCGTGAGAACAATCCCCAGAGTTGTTTCTCGTCTACAGAATAGGTCAGATTTCCAACAAACAATCGTTTTGGATTCATATTGCTATCACCTGTCACCATTCCTTTCCTATTTTCCGTCCCCTGCGGGACATCCGGGAACAGGGACATGGATCCCTGCTGATTAATTACCGGTATAACCTTAAGTAACTCTTCACTCATCTGTCAGAGAAAGAATGAGCGGACCTGTACCAGGAGGGGTCCCGGTTCAGGATATGTGTATCGCCTGCCTGACAGACTATATCAGGTATCCAGTCTGACAGGAAGGAATTTTTTTTCAGGACATGGCGGTATTCTCATCCCGGGAATGCTGCAGAACGGTTCGTGCACACAGTCGTGCAACCCGGAGCGGTTCAGGAATCTTTCCATGGAGTGTAAAGATCCGGATCAGTTGTCTGACCTCCTGCTCTGAACATCCATACCCTCGTGCATACACCGGCAGACCGGTTTTTACATGAATACGCATCCGCTCACCAAGACGCTCGTACGCCCTGACCCGATCCTCATCTCCCGGGAAATGATGCCTGATATGATCAGCAAGGCCTTCTGAATCCTTATAGGAGACGCAAATAACCGGAATTTCGGTTTTCTTCGTGATATCCTCAGGATTAATCACATTATACCAGGCAATAACACACCCGTTCAGCATGATTGCGTTTATATCGTCACGGTCAAGGGATGCAATCATTCTGAGAATCTCACCGGTTGCATCCATCCCGCCGACCCGTACCTTTCCAAAGCAGAACCCGTCAATATGCAGGTCCCGTCGCATGACCACACCGCAGAGGATCGACCATTCACGATCTGCAAATGACTCGGATATTCCAAGCACCCTGATCCCCTGCTTTTGGAGCTGCATACCAATAGATCATCTGTTCAGGTACTAGAAGCCTTGGAGCCTGACCGGGAGTTCATTATAACAGAAGACCAATCCTATGTGATCCGATCGGTCCGGGCAGGAATGAGTATGTCACCACCAGAGCGTTGTGCAGGAATCCTGCACCATATCAGAGAGCATCTTCCCAAAGAACAGGATGCGGTTTTGGAATATCTCGTCGATATGGAGCATCATTTTTCCGATCATCCATGCCAGCGGGAGGTAGCAGAGGGTATCGCATTCCTTGCCAGAGAGCATCTGACTGTGCAGGAGTTTTCGAAGCTGGTATCCCAGGCGATGCATCCTGAGAGTCTCGTAAAAACCGTTCTTGGTACTGTCCGGACATCCCTCGATGAGAGAGACATCCATGCAGCAGAAAAAGCCCTTGCCTACATCCTTTTGTATGCAGAACGGACAGATACCATGGAGAGAAATTATCTCTCATTTCGCGATTTCATCGAGTACGCATACTACCAGACCTGGCTGGCTCCGGATAAAAACCCTGACACAGCACCTGATGTTCATCCGTACCTGAATACTGACATTCTGTTTCAGTACGGCAGACTCTCCGCATTAAAGGGAGAGAAAGAAAAGGCCAGTGCACTCTTTACCGCACTTGCCCAAATCAGCCCGGTTAACGATGCCATCCTGTTTGAACTGGCGGATATCGCTCGTGAGGAGGGAGACCTTGAGAAATTTCGCAGTCTTTCCATTCAGTGTCTGGAGTATGCATGGAAGCCTGACGATCTTGCTCATGCCTACCGGAATATGGGATATTACCTGACCGAAACCGGTGATTATACCGGGGCTGTTACCTGTTACCTGATGGCCACAACCTGGGAAGAGTCACCTGACACTGCACGAGAACTGGCATATATTCAGGAAAAAACAGGCACCGAACCGGATATACCATTCATCATCTCCCATGGTCATGAGATTCTGAATGAACGGAATATTCCATTTGGGCCAAACCGGCAGATGATCGATCTCATGATCCGGTACGCGGACGAATGCAAACAGGAGGGTGATTTCTTTGAAGCCAGGAAGTATCTGAGCCGTGCAAAGGCACTTGAACTCAGCGACACTCTTGAACGGGAGATAGAAATAATTGAGCGGTTTATTGAGGATAATACGATATTTTAATAAAGACAAATATTCCAAGACTGAAGGTGATGGCCGCAGAGATAAGGCACACTACGGAGATGATCGGAAGCGAATATGTCATTCAAATCCCCTCCTTTCCGTCTGCCCTGCCGTATTCATCCAGTATGAATTATTCCTGATATCTATATGATGCTCCCGGTTTTGTCTCTTATTACCAGTCTTTTCTCATCGCTTCCGCCCGCTTCTCAGGTGGCATGAGTTCAATGGCATACCGGAGTGATGTTCGTGGCATCTCCTTTTTGTGTGCCATGACATACTCAAAAATGATGTCTTCATGGCATCTGCCTGCCTCCTTTAACAGCCAGCCGTACCCTTTCCTGACCATGTCATCCGTATCGGTTAGCAGTGCATCAGCGATCTCAAGCACATCGTCCAGGTATTTTCCCCGCTTTGCCGGTATGATCAGAGATACTGCTGCTGCCCGCCTCATCCACCGGTTCTCTGACCTTGTCCATGTTTTCAGTTCACCAATGAACTCAGGATATTTTTCGATAAAATCACCTATCGAATGGTTACAGAATCCGTCACATGCGGCCCAGTTGGTGATATACGTATCAATCCATCGCCTGAACGTGTATATATCCGCCGGTTCGAACCGGTCTTTGAGGTTTGGGATCCAGCTGGAGACAATAAACGCCTCTTCAAGGTATCCTGACTGATAGAGTTCCTCACAGAGAGAGAAGATCTCAGCTTTATCTCGTTTGCTGACTTCCTTCCAGTATTTTTTTGCTATCGCATGGACAGACGCAGTTTTACATCCGTATGCATACACACGCTCTTTAAAAAACCGATGAAAATTTTGTTTTGTCTTTTCGTCGATAACCAAAGTCAGGTCTTTCTGTATTGCTTTGATAACAGGGTCCACAGTATAATACAGGAGTTATATCCATATGTGTCTCGCTATTTCACCATGGAGACACCTTCATCATCCCCCCTGACATAATGGGATAGGATATATCCATGGTTTTTACTCGGTCAGACTTCCGGTACCAGTCGTTATTACAAACTCCTGCTGATGCAGTTCTTCCGATACAAAGCGGGGAGACCATCGTCTATGGCATGTCCATCTGCCAGCCCCCGGCCCTTTTAAATGCCCTTGCAGATCGGATTCTTTCAGCACAGCTCAAAGACATTAACATATACACATTTCTCCCGCGGGAGCACTCACAGGCAACGGTTCTCTCTCCTGAGCTGTGTGATCAGATCACCCATCATTCCTGGTTCAGCGGGGCTGCAGACCGGGTCATGACAAAGTATGGCCTGAGTTACTTTGTGCCGTCATACCTGCATCAGATACCACGGCTCTGCAGTGAATTCATGGATATTGATACGGTAATAACCACGGTATCACCGATGGATAAGGCCGGGTTTTTCAGTTTTGGAACCGGAAATGATTATATCTCTACCGCTGCACGGTGCGGAAAACGGGTGATTGTTGAGGTAAACCGGTATATGCCCCGGGTGTTTGGTGACTCACAGATCCATATATCAGATATTGATGGCATTGTGGAGTATGATACACCGCTTCTTGAGCTGCCAGTCCCGGAAGAGAAACCGGAAGACCGGATAATAGGTCCTATGCTTGCTGAACTGGTTCCGGATGGTGCAACAATCCAGCTTGGTATTGGAGGACTTCCCAATGCTGTAACCCGGTATCTGGATGATCATTCCGATCTTGGCATCCACTCAGAACTCTTTACCGAAGGGATGGTCAGCCTGATAGAGCAGGGTGTAATCACCGGGAAGAAAAAGACCCTGCATCGTGAGAAACACGTATTTACTACGGCTGCAGGAACACGGCGGATGTATGAGTTCATGGATGATAATCCGTCAATTGAGAGTTATCCTCCATCCCACGTCTGTGCTCCGGATATTATTGCCAAAAATGACCGGATGATATCAATTAATTCAGTTCTTGAAGTAGATCTGCTTGGACAGGCAAATGCTGAATATCTTTCCGGATCTCTCTTTTCCGGGACCGGCGGCCAGCTTGATTTTGTCAGGGGAGCGTTTGATTCCAGAGGGGGGAGATCAATACTTGCGTTTTATTCAACAGCGAAAGGGGGCACCATATCCAAAATTGTGCCACGGCTGGAGGCTGGGGCTGCAATTACCACACCACGGGCAGATGTGCATTATCTCGCAACCGAATACGGTGTTGCAAATCTGAAGGGCAAGGATACCCGGCAGCGTGCACTTGCTATCATCGAGCTTGCCCATCCGTCATTCCGGGACAGTCTCACCCGTGAAGCAGATCTCATGGGACTGATTTAATCGAGGGTTTCCGGATATGCCGAATGAGGAAAAAGGGTGAAACAAGATGAAAAACCTTTTAAAATTATTTACATTCACTCGGTTTTGTCAGAACCATGTAATTTTTTCAGTAATTCAACGTGATTAAAATATAATTTCGGGTGCTCATTATCTTTTGTTGATTGAACCAATTTAAACCCGTTTTCAATATAAAACGAAACCCGGTCCCTTTTTGCATCGACAGTAATAAACCGGCATCCTAAAAAATGACGATGCAGATGGATTGCAATCGCCATTGAATGAGCGAGCATATACGTTCCTATTCCGCGTCGTTCCCAGTCTATATGGGTAGCGAGTCTGGCAATCAACAATGTCGGATAATTCACCGGTCCGAATCCAGGTTTTGTGTCATCTTCTGACACGTCTTTTTTGTTAATAACACCAGACGCAAGTGAAAAGAATCCTACAACAGTATCATTGTAATAAACCAGATGGGTCGTCGCAGTCCCTTCATGGATTGCATCTAATGCAACATTATGCAAATATTCGTTTAGATCAGAATCATTGCAGATAAAACCTGATATCTGGTCAGGAGATTGGAGTACCCGAACGGCCAGGGCAGAAAAGGGTATTTTGGGAGGGGTATCTATTCCCAGCTTGCTGCTAATTTTTCTGCCTCCAAAAGTAAAAGCAGACCGGCTTTTGTACAATCAGGATTTTTGTTATATTCTTCAAAATCTGATAAATCCTGACTTTCAAGATTTATTTCATAGTTAATTGGCTTTGCAACCATATTTAGTCATCTTCCTTCCGATGATGCATTATCATCCGGATGTTTTGTTCATTCTATTTCCTGTCAGCGATAATGAATATTTGGACTGTCATATACAACCAGTATACAACCAGTATACAACCAGTGTACTATAGTTATTCCGGCCGGCAGAAATCTGACCTGGATGTATGCTACAGGTATGAACCGAAACAATTAGTTAAAATGTTTATAATAGTACTAGGATCGGCAACTCCAGATTATTTTCTAAAGAGGCAGGCCCTCTTTTCATGGTAATGATCTGCACAGAAAGACTGACCCTGAAGAAAGAACTCAAATAGGCCATTAAAAAATTATACAGAGTCCATAGCATGAAAACCCCCTTTCATATTATGATCATCCCGACCCTTGGCTGCCCGTCAAACTGTAAATACTGCTGGAGCTCTGAAGAAGGATCTCCAATTATGAATATACAGGTCGTGCAGGACACCGTCTCATGGCTTTCAGACTTTCGGGATGATCCGGTCACGATAACCTTCCACGGTGGTGAACCCCTCCTTGCCGGACCTTCCTTTTTCAGACAGGCCCTCCCTCTTCTTGCAGACGGCCTTGCAAAAAACCTGCCATCATTTGCGATTCAGACAAATCTCTGGCGGATGACTCCGGAACTGGCGGAGATATTTGCAGCATATCATATTCCCATCGGGTCCAGTATTGACGGCCCGGAGGATATTACCGACTATCAGCGGGGTGACGGATACTTTCGAAAGACGATGGAAGGATACCGGATTGCCCGTGAACATGGTCTGAGTGTCCGTTTTATCTGCACCTTTACCGGGTATTCAGAAAAGCAGCGTGAATCAATCGTCCAGTTCTTTATCAGCCAGGGATTTACGATGAAACTTCACCCGGCCCTTCCCTCACTGCGAAGCGAAAGTCCAAACCAATGGGCGCTTGCCCCGGAGAAGTTTGGGGATCTTCTGGTCTATCTGCTTGATCAGTCGCTGGACCACTATTCCGAGATTGATATCATGAATATCAATGACCTGGTCAGGTGTGTCTTTACGAGGAGAGGAAATGTCTGCACCTTTGCCGACTGCATGGGGAATACCTACGCCATCGGTCCGGATGGGAGCATCTATCCCTGTTACCGGTTTGTGGGTATGGATGAGTATATCATGGGGAATGTCCGCGACCGGCCAACCAGGCAGGATCTTGACAATTCAGGGGCAGGACGGCTGATGAATGAATTCAAAGCGTACGTGGATACACATTGTGCATCCTGCTCCCATATCAGGTACTGCCGTGGCGGATGCCCGTACAATGCGATTGCCCCGTCAGGAGGAGAGATTACCGGTGTTGATCCCCACTGCACCGCATACAAACGAATATTTGATGAGATCACCGACCGGATCAACAAAGAGATGTATGAAGCCCCGCCGATGTTTGGCGGGTACGGAACAGGGCAGCCGGCTCTGGGAAGGGGGCAGGCAAGACCAGGAATTATGGCTCTCATGCATAAAATTGCGATGCAATAAGCTATCCACCGGCCTTTTTGTGATCGATGATCATAATGTGCTTTAGGGATAATCTCCCTGTATGAACATGATATGGGTCAGCACGGGATTATCACGACCGGCTGGATTGGCCTCGCTTCTGACAGGGCTTCTCCTGCTCATATTCTCTCCGTTTATCCCCGGGTTTATCGGTATCTTCATTGCTGCAGTCCTGTTTATTCTCTCGCTCATCATTGCCGGTATCAGTTTTTCCGTAAAAGGATCAGGGGTTTTTGCACCGTTTCTCCTTCTGGGCATTATCGGTGCATGCATAAGCCTTTTTGCCCTTTTTAATCCGGACATAACCGTCTCACTGATGGGCATCCTCCTTGGAGTCATCATCCTCATGATGGGTATTATGCAGATCGGGTTCTCCACCGGGTTTTCGCAGGATAGAGTATCATGGCTCTTTCTGATCATCGGAGGGCTTTTGAGTATCTTCGTCGGATTTTATCTGATTCTCTCTCCTCAGGAGGGCATGCAGCTGCTGATCGTGTTTATCGGGTGTTACCTCGTCGCATATGGACTGATTGGTATTATCCGGGGAAGAAATCAGATCACATACCTGTATGAGGGATAATATCGGAAAAAGGAGGAGGCACCCGCATAGCGGACCTTCATGATGGATGCACGGTATGATTCACCCGGAATTTTTTGCGGTCAGATACACCCGGTATGTTCCAGGGGTTACGAACGTATGAACAGGGTTTTACGCTGATAATTATCACCCCGATGCACATAAACACTGGCTGTGATGGTTGAAAATGTGAATAAAATTGTTACAACCCGATACACAGGAAGGAACAATATCAGTATTCCATGACGTATATCTCATCAGACATCCGATATACTCAGCCAGTATGAGCGATATCACCATCGTCTTTCATGGAACAAACGGATGGTACACCTCAAAAACCGGTTATACCACGTGTCTTACCATTGACACCCCTGACCACTTTATCATCCTCGATGCCGGGGAGGGTTTTTCAAAGATACCTGATATGTATCCGGTCATAGCAAAACCAGCCCTCTTATTCTTCTCCCATTTCCACCTGGATCACATCTCCGGGCTGCATACCCTGGCACGGTGCAGGTTTGAGGGCGGCCTCTCCATCTATGGCCCGCCTGGTGTTCATAGACTTGCAGATTTTATCGGATATCCCTACACCGTCCCCATAGACGAACTGCCCTATCCGGTCACCATCACCGAACTACCGGAAGGGAGAAACGATTGTGGTATCACGGTCACAACCGCATTCCTTGTCCATACCCAGCCGGTATTCGGGTACCGGTTTGACCTTGGAAAGATTATTGCATTCTGCACCGATACCGGGCCATGTGACGGAATTATCACCCTTGGGGCCGGTGCTGATCTTCTGATAACCGAATGTGCCTATCTGCCAGGCCAGGAAAATCCGGGATGGCCCCATCTCAATCCTGCAACAGCCCTTCGGATGGCACAGGAGGCTTTCGCAAAACAGCTGGCACTGGTTCATTTTGCAGCCGATCTCTATACCTCCCTTGAGCAGCGGCTTTCAATCAGAAATATCGGCCCGGAGTATTCTAATGTGATCATCGGGACCGATGATATGACTATCAGACTCTGATGCTAGATGGGCAGTGACGGGATGATCATCGTGGTGATCGCCCCGGTTATCCCCTCAAGCGTCAGCTGAACCGCGATCGCTGCAAGGATGAGCCCCATCAGGCGGACCAGGATCTCAATCCCCTGATTTCCGAGGATTTTCCCGATAACATCCGAGCTCAGGTTCAGTACGGTAATGAAGATCACAATTACAAGAATAACAAGAAGCCCTCCAAGGAAGGCAGTCTCAGTCGGGGCATTACTCCCAAAGAGAATTGCAGCAGCAATAGATCCCGGTCCCACATAGAGCGGAATGCCAAGCGGGACAATTATCGTTGGCAGGATAGATTCATTCCTCTCAAGAAGCATCTCTTTTCCGGTATCGGAGATGACCCGGTTCATGGTAATGGTATGTGTCCCGCTCATCATGGAGAGGGCAACGCCAAAGAGAATGATACCTCCGGCAATCTGGAACGCAGGAATAGAGATGTGAAAGAAATTTAAAACCATCTGGCCTGAAAAGAGAAAAAACGCCATTGCAAAGAAGATGAATGCCGACAGGATCAGAGCCGTCTTTCTCCTGACCGGTGCAGGTAATGTATTGGTGTATGCGATAAAAAACGGAAGGTTTCCGAACGGATCCAGGATTGCGAAAAAGGTTCCGACTGCCCCGACCAGGTACCCGATATCTGAAACCATCTGTACCAGAATGATATATCACTCATGATATTGATGTGTTCTTCCTGTATCACCCGCAGGTACGTATGCTGAAATAAGGGTCAAATACAGTCACTCCCTGATTGTCGTGAGATCGCTGAATCAACCGAACATTCAGGGCAGTTTTCTGATCAGCGAATACATCTGTTCGGGGGGCATTGCCATCAGGGTTTCAGAACTGACCGTACTAAACCGGCCGATCTCAAGAAGAATAAGTCCCATGACCTCCTGTGACGGGGCCTCAATGATCGCAACAAAATCATACTGGCCAAAGGTGTAATACAGGGAGACCAGATTTCCTCCGGCCTTTTTGATAACCTCAGCAGCCCGACGGTCGCGGTCCTCAAGTTCACGGGTCTGTTCAACGGCAAGATTTGTCAGTCTTCCAAGCAGGATGAAGGTGAGCATGGAGAGTAGTCGGTGACATCAGATATAAACCTCGTGCTGAAATCCAGGAGGACCAATGAACAGGTGATGGTCTCAAAAAGCGCCATTCGGTGGATTTTCTGTTGCTTTTTAATAATGAAACATTATTCAATGATTGTATCATATATAACCCGTTTATGGGAGTGATTCAAAGTAACCGGATGTGTGTGATTGCATGCATTCTCGTCAGTTTGATAGGAATTCCGGTATGTGTCATAGGTGCCTCTGAAAATACTGCGGATACCCTCTGGCTCCAGGCAGAGGATGCAGTATCAGCGGGTTCCTATGAACAGGCATACTATCTGTTTATGAACGCTTCAGACGCATATGCCGCGGATGGGAACGAAGGGAAAAAGAAAGACGCTCTCCGTCAGGCGAAACGAATCAGCTGGCTTTTTGCCGAGATGACACTGAACCGGACCGCTGCTGATGAGACCATTCAAACAACATTTCCAAACTTTACCGCACAGGAACGGGAGAGTTATTTAATGCCCGGAGCCTCAATCCAGTTTGAGTCAGACGGGCAGGTCTATTATTATGAAGGGATTGCACGAAATATCAGGTTTCACAACGCATCACTCAGTCAGGAATATACCCGATCACTTGGCGAATCACCGTTTTTCGATCAGATCTCACCTTTTATCAGCGCTCCCCGTGACGAGAACAACCCGCTCTATCAGAATCATACCTTCCGCGGAACCGGATTGCTCAGTATGCCAGGGGATATGCTTCCGGAAAATGGAACATTACAGGTCTGGTTCCCGCTACCGGTCAGTACCGACAGTCAGTCAGACATAGAGGTGACATCTGTGCAGCCGGAAGAATATGTCGTATCCGGACCGGTGACGACGGGTACCATCGGAGAAGTGTACCTGGAGATACCTCTTGAAAAAATGCCTGATGATTTCGTGAATGTCTCGGTGAATGTCACATTTACGACGAGCCCCCGGATTCCGGACCCGGATCCGGAATCGATCCCGGCGTATGACACATCAGATCCGCTCTATCAGCGATATATAGGCAGCCAGCCAAATATCAACGTCACACCTGAAATTATCGCACTGGCACATGAAATCGTCGGAGATGAGACAAACCCGTATAAAAAAGCCAGGCTCATCTACGACTATATCATCAGCACCCTTCCCTACAGCAATGTGCCCCACAGTTACCTTACTGCTCTGCCAGTTGCGGAGTCTGATTTTGTGCATACCACCGGATTTGGCGATTGTGGAACCCAGAGTGCCTACTTTGCAGCATTATGCCGTGCAGTCGGTATTCCGGCACGAGCGCCAGGCGGATATCAAATCGTACCCGGCCACCAGGGAACACATTTCTGGGCAGAGTTTTACCTCCCGGCATACGGGTGGATACCTGTTGATGTAACCGTTGCAGAAGCAGCAGACTGGGCCTATAATGCAACACCAGAGCAGGTAAAAGAGTACAAGGATTTCTTCTTCGGCAATCTCGATCCCTACCGGTTTACCATTCAGACTGATATGGATGAACCATTCAGCGGGGAGCCCCATCCGGATATTCTGCTGACCGCTGTTCACCAGAACCCGACAGTTGTCTGCAATGAATCGGATACTGATGTTGAGATGCTTGGAATGATCCTCACATCATATACCTTTGAGGATATTACGGGAGAATAAAATAGGGATCAGGCTGGATTCCCTTTATCCTTTTATTATTTTAGCCATTTCAAGACCGGCATCAAACGCCTGGTCAAGTTCACTGGCATCAGGAACAAACACTACTTCAAGAGACTTTCTGACGGTAAATCCTGCTGTTTTCAGCTCGTCTGCAATCATAGCCGGAGCACCACCTTTTCCTCCCATTGAGCCGAACGTCAGGGCATACCGCTTACCGGTCCGGTCAAAGTGAAGACCTTTGAGATAGTACATGAGATCGCCAATACTTGGATAGGGCATGTCATTGATCGTCGGGACTCCAACCATCAGGCCCTTTGATTCAAGAATGTGTTTGACAATCTCCGATCGCTCATCTTCATGCAGATTGAAGATTTTTACATCACACCCGCCGGCCATGACCCCTTCAGCCAGAGCATGGGCAAGCATCCTGGTCGATCCATGCATGGTGTCATAGACAATGGTGACCTTCTCCTTCATGTGGGTCCCGGTGGCCCATCCGACATAGGCATTGATAATTTTTGCAGGATCCGTCCATATCTGACCATGCGACGGGGCAATCATCTTCACTTTGCTGATGAGATCAAGGTCAGTCAGTTCGGTTGCCTTCTTGAGGAAAAGACCTGAAAGCGGGACGATGAGGTTTGCATAGAACTTTTGTGCCGCATCCATGAGAACCGTTTCAGGAATCTCCCTGTCAAGACGCTTTGAGAAGCAGAGGTGCTGGCCGAACGCATCATTCGGGAACAAAATTCCGTCTTCCACGAGAAGAGTAAACATGGAATCCGGCCAGTGGAGGAGCGGGGCCTGCACAAATGCCAGGGTCTTTTTTCCATAGTCAAGCGTATCACCCGTTTTGATATGACGGAACACTGCTCCCTGTAATGCCGGGTAGTGCCTGAGTAATCCCTTTTCTGCAATCTCCGTGCAGTAGATGGGAGCATCAGGGAATTTTTTGTGAATCTCCGCCAGGGCACCGGAGTGATCCTTCTCGACATGGTTCTGGACGATGATGTCAATATGCAGATCCCGTCCTTCACGACTGCATGCATCAGCAATCCGCCCCCACATCTGGGCACTGTGCCCGGGGTAGACGTTGTCAATCAGAACGGTCTTCTCACCAAAGAGAAGATATGCGTTATATGTCGTTCCGTCAAGAGTATATCCGTGGTATGACCGGAGATCCCAGTCAAGGGTCCCGACCCAGTATACTCCTTCAGCCAGTTTGTATGCCTGTGCGTTCATAATCCAACTCGTTAGTAATGATACGAACATTCTATTGTATGCGAACAAATATGAACCTTCCGAATAAGATCTGTATGTGGCAGAGCGTGGAGATGGCGAGCGAACCGGTGATGAGGACATCCGGTTATATTCATCCCGGGATCGGGTTATGGCGGTCGACAGCCAGGTCAAGAAAAGGATTCTGGAGCTGCTCCAGGAGCGGGATTATTCCTTTGATGAGATCGTCTCCCTCTGCGGAAAGGCAAAATCGACCATATCAGTGCATGTGCATGATCTCATATCCGCCGGGCTTATTGCATCGCAGACTGACCCGCAAGACAACAGAAAAAAGATCCTGACACTTTCTTCCACTCCTATCGGCCGGCTTACAAATACTGACCGGCAGGTTTTGCCAAAGGATACACAAAAATCTGCATCTCTTCCGTTTACACCCGGCAATATTCCATCACTGATGCGATGGGGAGTCCGGGTGTTCCGTACAGAGGCCATGGCTCTTGGTATCAATATTGATCCGGTTTTGGAACGAACAGGATGGGAGATTGGCATGGTCCTTGCTCCCCTCGTGTACGATCCGGATGTCTCGCGGATGGTTCATTTAATGGACGAGTTCTGGTCTGCTCACGGTCTGGGCTTTGTAAAACTGACCGGACAGGATCCCCTTACGCTTGAAGTGCATGGGTGCTTTGAGTGTGAGGATCTGCCCGTCACCGGTCATGGGGCCTGTTCGTTTGATATCGGAGTATTATCTGCGATATTTTCACAATACATGAAGGAACCGGTGAGAATAACAGAGATTGAATGTTATTCTGCGGGACATGATCATTGTACGTTTCTCATTGTGCCCAAAAAAATGGATGGCACCTGATCGAACCTGTAGTGGGTCAGTCCAAAGCCGGTTCTCAATGGTTCATACAGAGATGAAGTGGTGAACTCATCACTGTTCACATCTGCTTTGCAATGTCTCAGACACAATCATATCAAACAGCATATGAATATCCTCACGGGCGGTCTCAAACCACTCCATGAGTTCTGGTCCTGAATATTCTCTTTTTAATAGGCTTTCAGCCTGAAATACAATAATTATTGTTTCGTTTTCCAGAGCATACCGCAAACGAATATCAGTTCCTTTTTCACGCCCCTGTATGACCCACTCCGTCATCTCTCCCCGGTTCTGACGCGAAGACACGGGTGGGGGTATCTCATGGGGATGAACAATGAGGAAGTCCGGATCATCACCGGGCAATAGGACAAACTCATCGGTGTACCGCAGCATCAGATCATGAAACGGCCCGTCATTCCGATTATCAAGAGAATCTGCAAGCCTGCCGCGGATCACCGCCCAGCCGGGGTACGGCTTATGAAAACATATCTCAAATGGGGCCTGCATGGACGTATGGTACCGGCAGATCACCTCTCTGACCGGGGATCTTGAAAAATTATGGGGCGTGACAGACATACCGTCAGGTTCATCAGAATCAGCATTCATCATATCGGTTTCTTCTCCCAATTCTCATATAGAAACAGCGAAAAACCTGTGGGTATGGTCCGGATTATATCATCTCCGCGTATTGTCACTGTAGCAGGAACTCCCCCGAAACGGATAGAAGAATATGTGGGGCGAATCATCACCGGAACACCACAGATCAGCATAGCACGGATGGTAAGCCTGGCCGGCTGGTCAGAACCATATCAGACCCCTGCCTTTGATGAATACTCCGTTGTTCTCTCCGGGATATTGCAGATCGAGACCAATGGGGAAGTACTGGCCGTTCATTCCGGACAGGCGGTGTTGGTACCTGCAGGCTCGTCGGTCAGGTACAGCACACCAGAAGGAGCAGAGTATATCGCTGTATGCCTTCCGGCCTTCTCCCCTGATCTGGTCAACCGGGAGAAAGAGGATCAGCCGCCGTCAGAACGCCGGGGATCTGATGAGGAGCGGTATGTGATTCATGCAGCCGGACCTGAAGCGACTGACCGGATAGAGCCCCTCTGGACGGACCTGAGAGCGTGTATGGTTGCACGAAGTGAGAAGTTTGCCGGACAGATGAGAAAGGTCAGGTTTCCTGACCGAAGGGAAGAACTCCTGCGAAAGAATTCTGACCGGCTGATTCGCATCTTTTTTGCGGTTGACAAAACGTCTGGGGATGATATCGGATACTGCTTCTGCTCTGTGGCACCCAAAACCTTTGGAGAGATAGAATCGATATTTGTGCGTGAAGAGGCAAGAAATAAGGGAATCGGGACGACCCTCATGGTGCATGCCCTCTCCTGGATCAAAGAAGAGGGCGGGACAGATATGAAAGTCCATGTAACCGTCGGAAACGAGGGTGTACTACCATTCTACCAGAAATTTGGTCTGTATCCACGGCAATATATCCTCCAGAACCCGGAGGGGGTATGATCCATACTGCATTCATCCTCATCGATATTCAGAATGATTATTTTCCCGGTGGTGCAATGGAATGCCAGAGCAGCCATAACGCCGGGAGGAATGCAGCTCTTCTACTTACGTATGCCAGAGAGCAGCATATGATTCCCGTTCATATCAGGCACATATCAATACGCCCGAATGCTACCTTTTTTCTCCCTGGCACGAATGGTTCAGAGATATCTGATCTCGTATCCCCCGCTACTGGAGAGAAAATTATCATAAAACATTATCCAAACAGTTTTCGGGAGACTGACCTTGCTGAATATCTTCACGCAATGCACTTACAGACCCTTGTCATAGCCGGAATGATGAGTCATATGTGCATCGATGCGACAGTTCGTGCGGCAGCAGACCTTGGTTTTTCCTGTATCCTGGTTTATGATGCCTGTGCAACCCGGGATCTTGTCTTCAGGGATATGACTGTTCCTGCCCGTATGGTCCATGCGGCCTTCATGAGCTCGCTTTCAGGGCTTTATGCCACAGTTGTATCAACAAAAGAGGTTATCAGCGGAGAAGTCAGTTTCCGGACATGATTACTTAATAATGTGTAACTTTCAAAAGAATTACCTATGAATGCAATATATATCATCCCCTATATCATTCTCAATATCATCTCTCTTGCACTCTTTGGATATGACAAATACCAGGCAGTTCGTGAAGAGTATCGGATATCAGAGCGCCATTTGCTCGTAGTCGCATTTTTCGGACCGTTCGGTGCGTATGCAGGAATGCGGATATTCAGACATAAGATCAGAAAACCGCTCTTTTCAATCCTGGTTCCGGTATTCATCCTCATTCATGCCGGCATCTATGCCCTGATTGTTTCCGGATTCCTGTGAAGTTCATGGTGAGAGGGGGCTTTATAAGCTTCTTACCAGAACACTTTTGGTATAATCCACCGAAAAACAGGTATGATACGAACAACGGTATCGGTAGGTGTATATCTTCTTGCACTCTCATTCTTCTGTGCCGGCGGGTGTATCGCACAGGAAACCGGCTCCGAAATTACGAGTACCGGGACGATAACATACATCGATCTTGAAGGCGGGTTTTATGGATTTATTGCATCAGACGGAACACAATACCTCCCGCTTGACCTTCCGGACGAGTTTAAACAGGATGGCCTTATGGTGGATATTACCGGGATTAAGGAGACTGATGTGGTGACCATTCAGATGTGGGGGCAGCCGCTTCGGATTGTGTCCATCTCAAAGCATGAAGGATTTGCCACATCTGCAGGCTGGTATGAGGGGGAGGAGGAAGGCCGTGGCCCTGAAGAGCAACTGGAGATGACAACGCTTCTGCTCAAATCGTCAACCGCTCTTTCACAGGCACTATATGATTCTGACATACAAATCGCACATCAGGCTGCAGAGCTGAAGGGGAAGAATCTGCAGAGTGCAGATCTTCAGCCATTCCTCAAAAAGGTCGCAGAGAGCAATCCGGCATTGTCAATTGTATCAGTCCTTGATCGGTCAGGAACCATCATCGCGGTATATCCTGATACGTACTCAGGCTTTATTGGAACAAATGTCCGTGATCAGGCACTGGTCTCGTCGGTGATCCGGGATCCAGTACCCGGGATGAGTGAGTATATCAAAACCGTTGAGGGAGAGTATGCAGTAAATATCATCTATCCGGTCTATTCATCATCCCTCTCGGTAACCGGGTACCTGTCCGTGCTGCTCAATCCAGCTCTTCTGGTCCGGTCATCTCTCCAGCCACTGGTCCAGGAAGGGCGGAATATTCTGGTTACCCAGACGGATGGCACGCTTCTCGGGCAGGTGATGACAGCCCCGGGTGCAATCGTGCAAAACCAGTCAGAGGCGATACGAATTGATGCAATTGCAGCATCACCGGTTACATCATATCCGGCCGGGTATGATATGCTCTCACTCAACGAAGCAGTCTCATCCGGCGAGGAGCGGTATCAGGTATTCTGGAATACCGTATCTCTCCATAATACTCCCTGGAGAGTTCTTGTATTCTGATACCTCCCCCTTTTTTAAAAACCCATACCGGCTCGTCTGATACGGGCTTTATGAGATCAGAGCACATATAGTACTTATTCCTGTAGCATCGGCGTAGTGAAGGCACATGAAGATTCATCTCTGGAAAAATCCGGTACTTTTTCTTATCATAACCCTGGTAACAATCGGAATAGCACGGGTCATTGAATATGGTATTCATGAATCAGGTCACTATCTCGCAGCCCGGATGATCGGTGTACCCACAAATCCTGATATCATTCAGGTGATCAGCTCACCCGTATACATAACCCGGTTTCAGACCTGGATATATGGGTTTTCTGAATCATTTCAGTATCTCCCATCCCTTTCAGGATTGCCAGGTTCTTCTGCTGCATATGTCGCAATAGGGGGTCTGTTTTGTAACGCACTTGTTGCAGTGTTCTGTTTCTGGATATTCCTGAAAACCAGGGGGATGAAGAGTAAATTTGGAAACACCCTCTGCCTCTGGGTTCTTGCGTTTACCCTTGGCGCCCTCTTTTCCTATATTCCTTTGCGGACGTTTTCAACCGGAGGGGATGTCGGTTTATTCCTCTCATCCCTCTGGATTCATCCGCTCATCTTCCTCTTTCCAACGGTCATCCTTATCCTTGCCGCTCTGATCCTGTACTACACCGTCATTCTCCCCCTGTACTGCGTGATCATCCCGGTACAAAACAGAGCCGTACGGGTGTTTCTCCTCCTCTGTTCGACGGCCATTATCCTTCTGTATATGACCGCTCCGGTTCTGGCAGAATTCCGTCTCTCTGACATCCAGGATCTCTCTGAAATAACCAGTATCTTTCCGTTTATAGCCATCGGGCAGATTATTTTTATCATAGCCCTGGTGATGGCCGGCTTTATGCGTATTTATACGGTTCGGTCATCACGGTTTTTGGATGCACGAAAGAAAAAGGGTTGAAATTTTTCCCTGGAAAAACCCATCAAATATCCCGTTTTTCAGGGATAAGATCACTTTTTTCAGTTCAGAGAATAATAAAACAGGGAGAATATGTCTCACCTGACGCAGACAATTACCCTCTCCCTCTCACCGGATATCATAACCAGGCTCAATCATTTCGCATCAGAGCAGCATGTGCCTGTGGAGGATGCTGCACGGGACCTGCTTACTCAGGCTCTCCATATTAAAAAGCATGAGAGTCGCCGGATTGTATCCCCGGATCGGAAAGGGTACATCTCCTCCTCAGACCATGATGTTCTGCGTGAGATCATACAGCGACAGGATGAGGAGATCTCCTGGCTCCGGGACCAGATCGCCCGACTTACCACCCTGTCTCCAACACCCCTCGTGATCAGACATGAATACCCTGTTCTTACGCAGGATCAGGATATCCACGGGATAAATCAGAATGTGAGCGGGCCGGCCGGGCAGGAGCAGCCATCCGCAGTGAGAGACAAGGAGCCTGAAGAGAGCCCGGTCTTTCCTTCTCACGTCTCTGTGGAAGACGTCCAGTATTCCCTCTCCGAAACCGGAATAGACGCTGAAGATCTCATCTCACCGGTTGTTTCAGGACAGGAACGGGGCGGGGACCGTACGCTTCGTGATTCCATCGGAGGAGTCAGGGAAGAGATGATGTATACCATCGCTGAAGCTGCGGCCATTGCCGGTGAGAGCGAGTCGGTTCTTTTGGAATACATCACCGACGGGTTTTTGCCAGCAGTCCGTGACGGACCGGATTTTCGGATACGGGGCGTCGACCTTCGCCGGTATATGATGAGCAGATAACCATCATCCCTTTCCGGCATGCATACTTTTTTAACCTTTCCGGGAGAGCTACCGGTATGTTCTCTCCTGTTCGGTACCTCATGTTCCTCGGTCTCATTTTTTGTGGCGTGGTGATAGTTGTCACATCCGCTACTGATACGGCATCTCCGGCCCCGGATGTTATGATAAAGCCATCCTGCTCCCCGTTCATGGTGGATGACCCGGAGTTTGATTTTGAGCTGAAACGGACCCTGTCCAGTATGTATTCAAAAGGATCAGACCTGGGTGAGGTCATCGGAACTGCATCACGAATACAGCCGCTCAATTACGAGAACTGGTATGCGGAATGGACAAAGACCGCGGATCATTTTAAAAACGTTGGTGATACTGCCTTTGAACGTGGTCACCTGGTATCAGCGCACGATGCATGGCTTCGTGCCCAGACGTATTACCGGACTGCAGAGTTCTTCCTTCATCAAAACCCGGATGATCCCCGTATCCTGACATCATGGAAGAACAGTGTTGATACGTTCAGGAAAGCCATGGAACTTGACCCGGTTCACATGGAGATTGTGCATATCCCGTACGAAAATACCACCCTGCCCGGATATTTTTACTCCGCTGACGAATCAGGAGAGAAAAGGCCCCTTCTCATTATTCAGACCGGATATGACGGGACACAGGAAGAACTCTCCTCCAATGCCCTTGAGGGAGTACGGCGGGGATATCATGTTCTCACCTTTGAAGGACCGGGGCAGGGAGAGGTAATCAGGGTGCAGAAGATCCCGTTCAGATATGACTGGGAGAAGGTCGTCGGACCGGTTCTTGACTATGCAGTACAACGGCCGGATGTTGACCCTGAACGGATAGGTCTGTGGGGCATCAGCATGGGCGGTTATCTGGCACCCCGGGCGGCGGCGTTTGATCACCGGATTCGTGCCCTGATTGCCGACAGTGCCATCTATGATATGGCTTTAGAACAGGTCAGTCAGTTCAGACAGGGATTTCCTGATCCGCAGAATGTCACCCGTGCGGATGTGTTTGCATATATCCGGGAGAATAAGGACGCTGTCAACGAGGATATGTACGCCAGGATGAACAACTCAACCAGTATGGACTGGGCAATGACCCAGGGCATGTATGTCTTTGACGTCCCGACTCCGGCCGATGTGATGCTGACCTATGAACCATATACACTTGAGGGTGTGATTGATAAGATTCAGGCATCAACGCTGGTCTGCGACGGCGAAAGTGATTCCAAACTTGGCGGGCAGTCACAGCTCTTCTATGATGCATTACAATGCCCGAAGACCCTGCTGTTATTTACTGATGAATATTGTGCCGGTGAGCACTGCCAGCTGGGTGCATCCGCTCTCTCATATCAGGAAAAGTTCGACTGGCTGGATGAGCAGTTACACCCCTGAAAAATATTTATTTCCAGATGACCTGGAGGGCATTTCTCTTTGGAATCTGGTGGTATCTATATTGCGGGTATCCGATCATCATCCCGTACATCGGCACATGATCCGGTGGAAGACCAAGACCTGCCACGAGTTTTGGTGATTCATTCATTGCTATCTGGACAATACCTGCCCAGCAGGTTCCAAGGTCAAATACCGGTGCAGCAAGGTCAAGATGGGTCAGGGCGATGATTGCATCAATAAATGCGACGGGATTGTCCTTATGGGCGTAGGCGAACACGAGGTGCGGGGCACCATGGCAGATATGATCCTCTCCCCGTTCCCATGCCCCGATGAACATCGGAAGAATTGGTTTGAGCGGGTGTCCGGTGTCTGTCTGCATGATTTTGCGTGCCCAATCCACCGTGTCTGCGGCAATCTTTCTGACCCCGTCAGGATTCTCTATGACCAGCCAGCGGACTGACTGGCCATTCATGCCGGTCGGGGCATACCTGACCACATCAAGAATCTTTTGCAGCGTTTCCCGTGGAACGGTTTTATTCTTGTAACTCCGGACCGAACGCCTGACCATCATCAGCCGTGCAAGTTCCTCTGCTGACGGTATGGTATCTGCTGCCCAGTCAGGAACAGGACCGGCTCCTTCATAATGAACGTCAATTGCTCCCTGTGGACAGACTGCACTGCAATGACCGCATCTGCTGCAGAAGGGGATCTTTTCCGGTATGGCTGATGCGATTTTGGTACCTTCTTTCATTTCAAGAATGAAATACGGGCAGAGAGACAAGCAGATTTTACACCCGGTGCATTTTTCCTGATCAATCGTGATAGTCGTCATGGTATCAATCCCGAAAATGTTTGAAATTTATTGCACGAATGCCTTAAATTTTCATTACTATACAATTGGTAGTAATTATATTATAAATAATTGCATTCAAATCAATAGCAGATAATCATGTATGAATGAGAAGGGGCCGTATCATTGTCCGGTCGAAGCGGCTCTGGCTGTTATTGGTGGAAAATGGAAGGCACTCATCATATGGCAGTTAAAAGACGGCCGTCTCCGGTTTACCCAGCTGATGGATCGCATGCCGATGGTATCGCCCCGGATGCTGACAAAGCAGCTTCGTGAGCTGGAGGATGACGGGGTACTTGCACGGACCATCTATCCGGAGGTCCCTCCCCGGGTTGAGTATGCTCTTACTGACCTTGGGGTATCGGTCCTGCCGGTCCTTGAAGGGCTCTGTGCATGGGGCTCTGAGTATTTACTCCATAACGGGTGCTCCCTTCCGGAAAAAAAGGATCCCTGTAAAAAATAGCCGTTTCCAGGCACCCTGATTATCAGGGATGAATGGGAATTGTCCTTGTCTGGCTGAATGGAATCTTTGGAGCAAACCCAAAGAAGGACGGCTCGGCAATACCATCAACCTTCATCGTTATCTCACCGTTCATCAGGATATGAAACCCTGCTTTGATAAGGTCTGCATTCCTGGCGGACACCGGAAGCAGTATTGAATTATCCCCGGGTTTTATCTCAACACCCTCCGTCATGGCAGAGCTGAGCGGCTCGAAGGTCCCGTCTTTCAGATATGAGATATTGGCGGTTATTTTTTGAAACATAACGCCGAACGCATTCGGATTGTGTATATTCAAAGTAACATCCAGACCAAGATCAGTGGCATTGATGTATGCAAGCTCAACAGATCCGACGGTTATTGTCGGTTCCTGAAAAAGAGCACTGCATCCACAGAGAAATGGAGCTGCTATGAGGATTACGGATACCAGGATACGAATGGGTTTGCTCATCTCCTCTCCTCCGGCATGGGTATTTGGCCCGGGAGATAATATATGATCTGATCAGAGTGTTCAAGTACACGGATCTCTGATAAATGAGAAGATTTATCCCTGAATTATTTTCACAGACCAAAATCTCCATACAATTTTTGTTTATTATTTCCTTCAGATTACGTGTCTTTTA
Source organism: uncultured Methanospirillum sp. (assembly GCA_964501255.1). Lineage (GTDB taxonomy): Archaea > Halobacteriota > Methanomicrobia > Methanomicrobiales > Methanospirillaceae > Methanospirillum. Next base: position 47,315 of record CAZCSN010000007.1, read on the forward strand.
CAGTGTGTTATATGTCTGAAATAAACACCGGAAAAATATCATTTCGTCTTTGTTTGTTTATCTGATAGAAAACCGTTGTAATGAATGCAATAGTCTTATGGTAATTCATGAGAAATACTATGCATTATGCTACAGGTATCAAATCATCCTTCTCATATATCGCCTATATCTGACGAAGAGAAAAAAATATTGATGGAGAAAATTGATGCATACCGTGGTTTTATTCATATAAAGAATCCGGTGCTCATTGATGAGATAGCCTTATGTGAGGAATTTGAATAATTTAAGTGATATTCCATCAGACACGTGGTGTCTGGTAGATACAAATATTCTCATTTATTGGGCATTAGATCATCAGGAATATGGGGCAGAGTGTACTAATTTTATTAAAAGAGGATTAAAACAGGAAATTTCTCTTTTCATTCCGGCTATTGTATGCAATGAATTTATTCATCGTATGATGATCGCAGAAATATTGGAAAAAAATGATGGGATGAGCAGGTTAAAAGCTTTAGATGCATTAAAGCATCAAAAGTTCGATGAGGATTTTTTTTCACAAACCTGGGAACTTGTTGATGTCATAGTATCAGTCCCTCTTCATATACTTGATTATTCGGAGAATATAATTAGAAAACAACTTCAAATCCTCCAAAAATACCCATTAATGGCTGCCGACGCTTCTGTTGTCGCAACGGGCATAGAAAATGATATTCATCATATTGCCACACGTGATGCTGATTTTTCTATAATTCCCGGGCTAAATGTATGGAGACCCTGAATATCAGGAGATTTGTTGCTATATATGATAATGCAGGTTCATTGACTCATTCCTTATTCAGTCCAAAAAATGGATAAAAATTAAGTGGTTCCCATCCATACTGGCAAATATGAGATTCATTATCCTGATATTGACCATACTTTTCTGTGCATCCGTTCTTTTAGTATCTGCTCAGGAAAATAAGACTTTGGCAGATCAGGACATGGATAAAATTATTCACCTGCTCAATGAGTCCGGACTGGATATCTCCTATGGAAATGACGGGGAGACGATCTTCTCGATGATCGACTCATCGCTGACCAGGATTATTCTCTCACTCTCATCCGGTGATCTGGAAGGATTTATGGATATACCGCTCATCCGGGAGACGCTGGATTATTTTGGTCTCTCTGCTGATGAGATAGTCATCAGTCCGAATGAATCGCCGGGCCGGATGGCTGCAATCGAGGCATACACCCGGAAATATGGGAGCCAAACGGGCGTGTAACCCTTATATTACCTGCTGTACATACGATTATCAGCCAAACATGCTCTGATCATCACCGTGCAGGGTCCTTTTTTCAGGAACAAATAAATGCCGTCAATTGCAATCTCCTTTTCATATATTCGGTGGTATTATGGGTATTCATGAGCAACAGTCCACACCAGCCGTGGGATTTCTCCTCTCTCTGGCACTTGTTCTTCTTGCCACGCTGCCCTGTTTTGCCCAGGCGGCAGTCTCTGAAGAGCAGATAATCTTCAATGGTCCGTTTTTTGAAAATTATGGGCAGGGGTTTTCCCACTGGACCGGTGATACTGCACCACCCAGCGGCACCCTGCTCCTTAAAGGAAGTCTGTCTGCCCTGCCTGATGTTGTGGCTCCCGGCGATGAGGTTGAATTCATTCTCACCCTGAACGTCTCGGCGATGAGCATTGCCGGAAAAGACGGTGCGGTATTACAGAACACCCAGGATCGAATCTGGTCTCTTGATACCGGAAAACTCCTTGGGGAACGGGTAAATTTTACCGTGATACCTGATTCTGAACTGCTTGGTATTGGAATCGGCTCTCCGGTCCCGGGTCTTATTTTACGAAGCACGAAGAGGACTCTTACGGTCCCTGTTCCTGAAACCGTACAGCCTGGCGTATATTCAGTCAGAGCGGGTATTGCCGGTACAGATATGCGGACCGGGCCGGTCAATATCACCGTACTGAACGGAACGCAGGTATTCCAGGAAGATACCCTGAATGCATCGGCTGACAGTACCCCAACCCCGGAACCTGCCCCAACTCCTGAACTTTCGTTGCTGGAACCACCTGAAGAACCGGTATCTGATCCCCGGTATGCCGGGATGAGTGAAAGAATCGTCAACGAACGGGGAATTCATGTCACCAGTATCTACCCGTACTCCGGTGGAGCAGGCAATACCATGGGGATAAAAATATACGGAGACCACTTCACATCCCCGGTCTATGTCACCCTCGTAAAGGACAATGTTGGCATTGACGCGTATAACTATTGTTTTACCGAGAATCAGAAGTATGGCGTTGTGATGCTGGATATTCCTGAAGATGCAGAGCAGGGGACCTGGAACCTGGTCGTCACCACCAAAACCGGGAAAGCAACCATTCCTTTTGAAGTGACCGGAAAACAGATCGCACCGGTTATCATATCGGTCGATGCCCCGGTTTTAACCCCTGACAAAGCCGGCGATGTGACGATCACCGGCCGGGAACTGATGGAGCCCTGTGAAGTCCTTCTTGCCGGAGACACACTTACCTGGTTTTCATATCAGCCAAAACCGGTTCTGACCCATAATACCATGAAAATACGGGTGAAGATTGATGCCCCGCTGTCAGATGAGGTCAAATCAGGGAAACTGGATCTCTTCGTCATCAATAACGACGGAGTGGCATCAGTATACAAAAAGGCAATCGCTTTTGCGGTTGAATCCTGACCCCCTCTCCTCCTAATCAGAGACACATCCCATCCGTGGAGATTATTATACTTTCAGGTAGACTACTTTCAGGTATGTTTCTGGATCGGATCCATGAACTCGCAGCCCTGATTCGAAGGTATCACAGTGAAAAGGGTGAACTTCTCATTTTATACGGACGACGACGGGTGGGAAAAAGTGAACTCATCGATCAGTTCATCAGTCAGACTCATGGGATACGGCTTCTTGCACGGGAAGAATCAAAGCACTTACAACTAAAACGGATATCCTCTGAATTGGCAGGTTTTTTTCAGGACGATTATCTCCTCCATGCACCGTTTCCGGACTGGGATGCTTTTTTTGTGTACCTGTTAAAACATGGCGACCGACGGGTGGTTATCGCACTTGATGAATTTCCATATCTTGTTCAGGAGGATGCATCACTCCCGTCTCTTCTGCAGTATTACTGGGACAAAGATCTGCGGACGACTCATTTGTATATTATTCTCTCTGGTTCAAGTATTGGTCTAGTCGAATCACAACTCATGTCCTATAAAAGCCCGCTCTATGGGAGACGAACCGGGCAGATATTACTCAGGCCGTTCCGGTTTGTCGATTATTATCCATACACACAGGACATACGTACTGCAATCACCCTGTATGCACTCTTTGGAGGGACACCTGCATACTGTCTGATTGATGAACCATTCCGTGACCTGAAGGAGATTGTATGCCAGAATCTACTCATGGAAGACGCATTTTTATTCCGAGACGTGGAATGTGTCCTTCGGATGGAGCTCAAAGAACCCAGATATTATTATTCTATCCTCCTCTCCATAGCAAGCGGGAACACCACAATCGGACGTATCGCGAATGATTGCGGGCTTGAAAAGGGGCTGGTGTCCAAATATCTGGCAACACTTACCGATTTGCAGTTAATTCGCAGAGAAACTCCGGTATTATCCGGTCAGATGAGCCGTAAGGGAATATACCTGCTCAATGACAATCTCTTCTCATTCTGGTTCCGTTTTGTCTACCCGTATCGAAAAGAGATTGAAATGGGCCAGTCAGAATTTGTATACGATGAGCATATTGCCCCCTTCTTATCACAGTATATCGGACCCAGGTTTGAAGAGATAATTCTCGATATATTCTATCTCTTTAATGCCTCCGGTATCTTTCCGGTCAGGTTTTCTGAAATGGGAAGATGGTGGCATAAGGAAGAGGAGATTGACATCGTCGCATGTGATCCGAAATCTGACACCATCCTTTTTTGCGAATGTAAATGGCAGGATAATGTCCATGTTGAAAAAATTGTACAGAGTCTGAAAAAGAAAGCTCCCCTTGTACAATGGGGAACGTGTAACCGGCATGAGATATATTGCGTTATCGGCCGGTCACTTGTACGCCATCGGGAGGATGATCCAATCCTGGCATATGACCTTGATGATCTTGAGCAGATGATCCGTTCGTGTCTGAAATCTGCTGAACGCTGATACTCAGTCTCTCATTTTTTTAAGGGCTGCAAGAACTGTCCCTGCAAGAATGGTAATGATCCCTGCTATCGTGAGCAATACCCCCGCGGTGAGTGGAAACGGCGCAAGGAATAAAAGGCTGCCTGATAGCAGCCAGAGGAGTATTCCGCCACCCGTCGCAATTATTCCCTTATTGCCAGGTTGTCGATCCGAAAGGCGGGATGATGGATATATTCCTCCTGAAAAATATCTGATCAGAACCTTTATAGTTAGGTAAAAACTAACTAATTGTAAGTGAGTATGAATGAGCCCCGTGAGCATCTGCTTCGGATATTTGAACATCTGATCCGGATGAAAACAGAATGCTCATGCGGGATATATTCCGAATGCTGCCTTTCAGATATCACGATAAAACAGATCGCCTATCTGAAGATTATCGACGAACATCCGGATATTACCTTCTCACAACTTGCTGAAATTACCAGAAACTCAAAACCAACCATCACCGGCATGATTCACAAACTCAGCCGGATGGACTGCGTATACCGCGAACCATGCCCTCATGACGGGCGGATTTCCTATATCCGGCTTACTGAGAAAGGAGAGAAGATTGCCCGTGCCGAGCAGAAAGCCCTTATGCAGGTCATTGAACGGCTTATCAGTGCACTGGATGAACAGGAGATTGCTCTTCTTATTGGAATTCTGAATAAGGTTAGGTAATTTTTTTATCTGATCATTTAGTTAGGTAAAAACAAACTAAACAAAACCATGACAGACACAGATACACACACCCATGATGAACACCATGAGCTCCCCCTCCTTCCGCTCATGAACACCGTCATCTTCCCAAAGACACGGACAAAAATCCTGGTCGATGAGGAAACCGGACAAATGCTCATGAAAGACGCAATCAGTCCTGAAAATACCCTGTTTATCGGGGTAACGGTTCACCCGGACACGGATGCGTCGGAGATATCCGAAGATACCATCTATACGGTTGGAAATCTCCTTGAGATCACGTTTATTCACAAAACCGGGGAGGGGTATATGCTCGGTGTCTCTGCACGTGACCGCATACGGATCGAATCGGTCAGATACGATGGTGACCGGCTGTATGCCCGTTATACACCCGCCCCGGACCTTTCCGATATCGATGATGATGGCGTCCGGGAACTGCTCCATGAGATAAAACAGGCGGTATATGATATCGGATCTGCATTTCAGGGATCAGATCACATCCTTGTACCGGTCAGACAGATGGAGTCCGTCGATCAGGTCATGGGCTTTATCATGCCGTTTTTACCGGTATCGATCGGGCGAAAGCAGGAGATCCTCGCAACTGACTCACTTCGGACCAGGTATCTTATGTTCCTTGGAGCGCTTTTTGAATGTCGGGATAATATCAGTCTCCGCATTGAGATGACAAAAAAAGTCTCTGAAAAGTCAGCACGAAGTAACCGTCAGGCAATTCTCCGGGAACAGATCCGGGCAATGCAGGAAGAACTGGGCGAGATAGAAGGGCAGGAGCAGGAAGATGCCGCATACCGTGACCGGATCATGCAGTCATCCATGCCTGATGATGTAAAAAAGAAGGCACTCCAGGAGGTGAAAAAACTGAAGGCAAGTGGCAGCCAGGGGCATGAAAGTCCGGTCATCAGAAATTATCTGGACCTGCTCCTGGATCTCCCCTGGGTGACGAATGAGACGAAAAGCATTGATATCGGAGAGACACGGCGTATTTTGGAACAGAATCATTACGGTCTGTCAAAGGTGAAGGATCGGATAATCGAACACCTTGCTGTTCTTAAGCTGAAACATGAAAAGCAGGGCTCTATCCTCCTTCTTGCAGGACCACCCGGAACCGGAAAGACCAGTATTGGAAAGAGCATAGCCGATGCCCTGGGCCGGAAATATGTCAGGATAAGCCTTGGCGGGGTAAAAGATGAGGCTGAGATCCGGGGACACAGAAGAACCTATGTCGGTGCCCTTCCCGGCCGGATAATTCAGGGTATCAGAAGAGCGGGAACAAAAAATCCGGTCTTTGTCCTTGATGAGATAGACAAGCTTGCATGTTCATACTCCGGTGACCCGGCAAGTGCTCTCCTTGAGGTGCTCGATCCTGAACAGAACAGCACGTTCTCCGACCATTATCTGGAAGTTCCCTATGATCTCTCAGATGTGTTCTTCATCGCAACGGCAAACTCCCTGGCCAGCATCCCCGGCCCGCTTCTTGACCGGATGGAGCTGATTGAGATCCCCGGGTACACAAAACAGGAGATGTTCTTCATCGGAAAAGAGCACCTTATTCCCAAATCGCTGGATGAACACGGGCTCTGCGGGGATATCCTGTCTATGGACGATGCCGCACTCCGGCTGATTATTGACAGGTATACCCATGAAGCGGGGGTTCGTGGCCTGAAAAAGCAGCTTGACCGGATATCGAGGTATGTATCCGAAAAGATCGTCTCTGAAACAAGGAGGGCTCCGGTGGTGATCACATCAGATCAGATACCGGTCATTTTGGGAAAGGAGGTCGTCCGGCATGAGGTTGCAAAGAAGGCCCTGGCTCCGGGTGTTGCAACCGGTCTTGCCTGGACACCGGCCGGTGGCGATATTCTCTTTATTGAAGGGACCTTCATGCCCGGTACCGGAAAACTCACCCTAACCGGCCAGTTAGGGGATGTGATGAAGGAGTCGGCCAATATCTCGATGAGCCTTATTCGATCCAGGTTTGCCCAAAGTGCCTTTCACGTTGACTTCATGGCAAGTGATGTCCATATACATGTCCCCTCCGGTGCAACTCCAAAAGACGGTCCGTCGGCAGGAATTACCCTCTTTACCGCTCTCGTATCTCTCTTTACCGGAAAATCAGTGGATCCCGGACTTGCCATGACCGGTGAAGTGACGCTCTGCGGTTCGGTCCTGCCGGTGGGCGGTATCAGGGAGAAAGTACTAGCCGCTCATCGTGCAGGGATAACGAGGATTATTCTGCCGGAGGAGAATGAGCGTGATCTTGCTGACATACCTGATGATGTCCGCAATGACCTGACCTTTATCCTGGTCAGAACGGTTGATGATGTCTTAAAAGAGGCCCTTGATATCTCTCTCCCATCGCCGGCAATTCGGATCTCCGGAGAGCAGATGATTGCTCCGGTGGGGTAAACAGCCTTATATTTTTTCTTTTTTGAGAGGCAGGCCTGGGAATACTGAACAGAGGGCACTTATGGTACCGCTTTTTACTCTGCGATTTGTAATGATATGCTGATGGTATAGGCAGATGGGTGGAGAAACGAGGTCCCCCTGTATAATATCATGAATCGGCCCCATACAAAAAAATACAACCGGTTCATATGATAGATTCAATTATCCATTATATAAATATTTGGACGTTGATTCTGCTTTTATCAAAAAATACTCCAGATTTTCTGAAATGATGCAGAAATCTTATGCTCATATGAAGTACGGTGTCTGCAGATCCTGAAATAACCATTATCTTTCCCATTATTCCAATTTGGTACGGAATGCACAGATCTGATTCATGAAAAAGGAAAAGAATTGAATCATTACAGATCCATATCTATTGTATCATTGATTGGACCTGTTTTATGAATTATTTCAGCAGTTTTCAGAAAATATCTCTGTTCCTGATCATAGGAATAAGCATAGGGATTATGCCGGTGAGTGCAACCATTTTTGCTGAAGATGGGTCAGAGCTTACTGTCGGCGATCTCTATGACATGGTGAACATGACACGGCCTGCCAATAATACAACACCGGTGACATTCTTTTTTGACCCGGAGTGCGGCCCCTGTATTCCGGTTCATGCATACCTGGAGAATTACCTGACCAATCATCCTGATGTGAATGTTACGATGGTAAATCTGTCATCAGGACCTGAATCTGAGTCGATGATGCGTGATCTCTTCATACAGCACAACCGTACCATGATGAATACACCGGTTATCTTCTTCGGACCGATGGGTCTTGAAGGCACTGATGAGATCATCAGTCATTTTGAGCTCTTGTACCACTGGTATACGGACGAATCATGTAATTGTCAGCCGATTGGGATGCCCGGTTCAGCTGTTCCGACATGATCCTATGACACCTGCCATTCAGGTTACCGGCCTGACAAAAACATTCGGCGATCTGACTGCCGTAAACCATATCTCATTCGGGATAGAGCAGGGAGAGATATTTGGTCTCCTCGGTCCGAATGGAGCAGGAAAGACGACCACACTCTCCATGCTTGCAACCATGCAGAAACCGACCTTGGGGTCTGCGACGATTATGGGAAAAGATATTGAAAAGGACGAGGATGGTGTTCGGAAAGCCATCGGGATTGTATTTCAGGATCAAAGCCTGGATGAGGAACTCACCGCCAGGGAGAACATGGATTTTCATGGCCGGCTCTATCGCATTCCTTCGGATATCAGGAAACAGCGAATCGATGAACTCCTTTTCCTCGTCGAACTGCATGACAGGGCAGATGATCTGGTAAAGACATTCTCCGGTGGTATGCGGAGAAGACTTGAGATAGCCCGGGGACTTCTCCACCATCCGTCCGTTCTCTTCCTTGATGAACCCACCCTCGGTCTTGATCCCCAGACGCGGAACCATCTGTGGCAGTACATCGCAACATTAAGCAGGGAAAAGAATATCACGATTATTCTGACCACGCACTACATGGAAGAGGCGGATCGGCTGTGCGACCGGATTGCAATCATTGATCATGGCACGATTATTGCCCTTGACACCCCGCAGAACCTGAAAGACGGTATCGGCGGAGATATTATCACCGTCAGGACATCAAAAATCAATGCTGCGGTCAGGATACTGACCGGATCGTGGATTGAGCAGGTTGAACTGCATCATGATGAAATCCGGATACATCTGCATAATGCCGAGCAGCATATCAGTAATATCATCACGCTCCTGCATGAGCATCAGATCCCAATTTTTTCTGTTTCGGTGCATAAACCAACCCTTGAAGATGTGTTTCTTGCTTTTACCGGTAAAACAATACGTGAACAGGAGGGGGACAAAAGAGAGATGATGCGTAGACAGTACAGGATTGGACGGCGGTAATCGTGGATATTATCTATACCATCTGGCTTCGAAGCATGAAACGGTACATCCGGTCCAAAAGCCGTATTATCGGCAGTATCAGCATGCCCATGTTCTTTCTCCTCTTTCTTGGGTTTGGGCTGAATTCGGTTGTGAATATTCCAGGGTATGGGGAGAATTACATCCAGTTTCTCATGCCCGGGATGGTGGCAATGAGTGTCCTCTTTACCTCAGTCTTTTCCGGGATTCAGATCATCTGGGACAAGCAGTTCGGGTTTTTGAAGGAGACGCTTGTTGCACCGGTGACCAGGATGGAGATCATGCTCGGGCAGACGCTGGGGGGTGCAACAACGGCGGTGATTCAGGGCATTCTGATCATGGTCATCTCACTTGGTCTGGGACTACAGGTCCGGAGTATTCCCGGGTTTCTCATTGCACTTGGGTTTATGGTGATAATCGGGATCTCCTTTACCGCCTTTGGTATCGCAATCGCATCACGGATGGAGGATATGACAGGTTTTCAGCTGATCATGAACTTTGTCATCTTTCCCATATTTGGTCTTTCCGGGGCGTTGTTTCCGATTCGTTCCCTTCCGGACTGGCTGTCACCGGTAACCAGGATCGATCCGCTCACGTACGGTGTCGAAGGGATCCGGTATGGTCTGACCGGAGTCAGTCAGATCCATCCTTTCCTCTGTTTTCTTGTTATCTCGGGATTTGCCTGTGGTATGACGGTCATCGGTGCATTCCTGTTCCGGAAGATCTCGATATGATCGCACACCTTTTTTTCATGAAACATCTGTGATCGTGCAATCACTTCGGCGTTTATTTTGCTTTCATGGCATGGAAATCATACCCGGGCACATAATTCCGGACCTGATTAAGTCTGGTATCTGCCGGGACGGTGTCCGGGATTTCCATGACTGAGTAAAACTCGGTAAGATTCATTCCGGCATATGCCGCTCCCTCCTGAATTGTCATCGAGCCTCTGAGATCAATCAGATTCAGATGTGCCCCTCCCTGCTGAACACTTTCGAGTGGTGGGATGGCAACCTGCATCAGCCCGATCATACTCAGGAGGGCGAGTACTCCAAAGAAGATGCTGACCGTCCCGAGAATAAAAAAGAGCGGTTTGATCTCTGTGCTGGCGATTTTCATGCTGAGTACCGGATGTTCCGATGGACATCCCGCAACACAGGTCGTGCATCCGATACACTCCGCTTTATTCAAAAGAGTGTTTTTTCCGGGTTCTATTCCCATGGGGCAGTTCTGAATGCATCTTCCGCAGGCCATACAGCCGGTCCGGGTAACCCGGGTCAGGCCGGCCAGCGAGACCAACGCAAACATTGCTCCGGCCGGGCAGAGATACCGGCAGAAAAAACGCCTGACAATCAGAGAGAATACAAGTACTGCAATCAGAATGAGAAGGCCGATGCCGTTCTCGTGCAGAATCCTCGTTCCCTGCCAGATATGTGCAAACGCCACATAGGGATCATATGGGGAGATCCAGAGCGAGGTTGTATACCATGCCATGCCTACAACGAGTATGAGAATGATGTATTTGAGGTATCGCAGTCCGCGGTCAAGTTTTTTCGGCAGGGTTTTTTGCAGGGGAGATACAAGCCCTGCAAATTCAACCAGTGCTCCAAACGGGCAGATATTCCCGCATATGGCCCGGCCAAACAGAAGCGTAAAGCCAAGGCTGAAAAAGAACAGGGTCATGGTCCCGGAGAAGATTTTTTGCAGATTGGCATGTCCTGCCAGCCATATCTGCAGGTTTTCAAGACCGCCCAGCGGGCATACTGCATGAACGGATGGATAGATGTTTCCGGCCGTGATGTGCAGGTACTGCAGTACCATAATGCAGATGAGAATAATCCCAAGAATAAACCATCGGATATGCTGAACCTTCATACTATTCACTTTTTCGCGCTCTGATACTAATTCCCGTTTCTGCTGGCTATTCAAAGTTTTCCTTGTGAGAATATATATTTATATAACCGGACTGGCAGGAATTAATCATAATTTCCAAATTCCTTTCTTTCCGTTGTAAAAGGAAGAAAAAAACTGATCATGAACCGTTCGGTCATGATCAGGCGGATTTGCAGAATACCATGCCTCATCACGGAGGTTCCGTGACGAATTAATGCATGATTCTGTCATGTTTCAGGATTTACCTGTTCTTTCCGTACTGAAGGCCGGTCCCGTCCCGTGGGGGAGTCTGGTTGTTCGGGCAGTTTTCATGAGTGCAGGTTCCGTTTCCGCCGTGCTGTCCGTGCTGTCCGTTCTGCCCACCATACTGGTTCCCGGTCCCGTCCTGTGGTGCCGGGCCGGTCTTTGCCATCTTTCCATGCCCGCCCTGACCTGCTGCGGTCGCCGGTACGATAACAGCGAGGGCAACGAGGCCAAGGATGAGTACGAGTGTAAGTGCTTTCATCATATGCTGCACCTCCTTTTCGTGCATATACCCTGATTCGACGTCAGGGTATATAGGAATCCCAAATGGAGACAGTTCCTCCCCTAAGCCGGAAGGTTGAAAGGGGGGTGTAGTCAGATCCGTTCATGTCATCCTGCATCACGCCGATACTGACCGGATACCTCACCGGAGTCTGTCGGGTCTGCTCGTGTATTCCTGTCAGGATGGCCTGCCGGCAGGTGTCGTTTCATCATGATCCTGAAAGGACTGAGGAGCAATAACCTGAATCGCCTCATTATCAATTGAAAGATATGCAGGAGTCTGTGTCGTCTTTTCACCCCCCATGATGACATATTTCCTGGGGTTGGTCTCTATGATCGCCTCTTTTACTTTGAATATCCGTGACTGTGGAAAGGTAAGATGCCGGCCAAGGAAGAACCCTATCCAGAATTTCAGACCCTGCCACCTGCTCTCTGAGTCCATCGCGAAGATGATCAGGGTATCGTTATCAATATGTGCGTCCGGAGTGATTTTTCGTGTTCCATAAAAACTGCCATTTGCAATTATCAGCTGCCGTGTATGGATTGTCTCTGTCTTTCCGTCTGTAGTAATTGTGCACCGGAATAATTCCTGCGAGATAAGATACTGCGTTTCGCAGAGCAGATATGAGATCATGCCAAGATACCGTTTCAGTTTTCGGGGAGTTGCTGAAACAACATCATGGGAAAACCCGATCGTTGCAATGTTAATAAAATACTGGGAATTTATCATCCCCAGGTCGATATCGACCACTTTGCCGGTTGCTATCACCTTAACTGCCCGTTCCACAGACATCGGAATACCCATGGAGCGGGCAAAATTATTCGCTGTACCAAGCGGGAGAATACCAAGGACAGTATCCTGATGAGCAAAGAGGTCAATGATGGTGTTGAACGTTCCATCTCCCCCACCGATAATAACCAGCGGGTGTTTTTGTGATATGACCTCAGAAACCACCGATCTGATGCGTTCCGGTCTCCGGACCGGATATGAGGCAATGACGTCGATTCCATGAAGCTGGAGGAGATCAAGCGCCCTGAAAAAAAGCCTCTCCCCGTTTCGTGAGTGGGTATTTACAATAAGCACTGCCTGCTGGTTTTTCCGGATTATTTGCTCTAATTCATGTTTGTTTTTCATGATATCAGGTAAACGGGTATGGAAAAGAAAAGAGGGTCATCGGGCACCTGTCAGAGGTGCGATCTCATGGCCGACGAGATGCTGTCGGCCAGAAAATCACTGGTAAGCCTCGAAACTGACGACGCATTCAATTCAGGATACTCCAAAACTGATTGCAGAATCTGATCCTCTCTCTTGAGAGCAATTATTGCCTTATCACGAACAGGGACAATTCTATCTGTAACCTCCAACGATTGTAAATGCGATATCTCATCTTGTAGTACCTCCCGGTACCCGGCGAGATTTTCCCGTGCAGCATCCCACTCCTGCATACGGATATTATCATGGATATGTGAGATACGGTTTATGGATTCATTCTGAAATTCCTCAAGTGAACTCAAAAAGGCAATGTCATGCTGGTTTATGAGGGATGTGCATCCTGCAATAAAAAGAGAACCGGTAACCAGTCCGATGATAATGCATACATACAGTAATTGGTTCATGGTAACCCGTATTGTACAATTTTGAAAAGGATTTCATTCATATGTTTACATACTTTACAATCGTGAATTGCAGGGTACAAAATACTATGACCCAGGTGATACAAAGCCTCCAATCACTGCTTAATGTGCGATATCACACAGCGGTGGTTTCCTGATATGCTCACCGGTATTTGGCTCCACGTGGATGGTGACGTTTGCCCTGGGATATTCGACTTTTAAATCCTTTTCCAGGTGGTCGGTGATATCATGGGACTGTTCAACTGAGATGTCCTTATCAACAACCAGGTGCAGATCAATGAAGATCTCTGGTCCGGCACGTCTTGTTCGCAGGCCATGGAAGTTGACATAGGCCGACTGATGTTCACATATGATACTGGTTATCCGTGATACCTCCTCATCTGTCAGCCGGTAATCGATCAGGTCTTTGTATGATTTTTTTGTCAGGTCAAATGCTGCCTTCAGGATCACCAGAGCCACGCCGATTGCAACAAGGGAGTCAAGTATTGCAATTCCTGTAGCCCATATCAGAATCAGTCCGGTCATCACACCAAGCGAGGTATACACATCCGTCCGAAGGTGCCAGGCATCGCTCTCCAGTGCAATAGATTCTGTTTTTTTTGCAATTTTCATCAGCCGGGCAGAAACCAGGGCATTTACACCTGCTGAAATACCCATAACCACGATACCGGCAATCATGAGGGTCTGATTCATTGGTTCTGATGCTGGATCAATGATTTTTGCAACGGCTTCCTCAATGATCAGAAGAGCGGCAATAAAGATCAGAAGCGCTTCAATCATACCGGAGATGGATTCAAACTTTCCGTGCCCGAAGGTATGTTCATCATCAGGCGCCTCTCCGGACTTTCGTACCGATACAAACGCAATGATGGAAGCCAGGAGATCCATCCCTGAATGGATGGCTTCGGAGATCATACTGACCGAGCCGAGTGCAAACCCGACAATCAGCTTCATGAGAACAAGGGCGGAGTTAGAACCGACGGAGAGAATGGCTGTTTTTTCTTTTTCTGTATTGGAATTTTGAGATTGTGGTGTCATTGAGTACCAGTGTCCAGTATTATGATTATGAATAAGATTAATAAACCTGCTACCTCATGCTGATACGGTGAACTCATGAAGTGGACGAAGATTGATGTGAAGACCGGATCACGAACGGTATTCGTTGATATTACCGGGAGGATTGATGACGTGATCAGAAAAACAGGCATACAGAACGGGATATGCTATGTGTATTCAGAGCATACAACCGCAGGGCTGACCATAAACGAGAATGCAGACCCGGACGTGACACGGGATATCCTAGTCAGCCTCTCCCGTCTGGTTCCGGCAACGGGAGACTACCGGCATGCTGAAGGCAACTCCGATGCTCACCTGAAGGCTTCGCTTATGGGGTTTTCCCTGATGGTGCCGGTGATAGACGGGCGGCTTGCACTCGGGACCTGGCAGGGGATTTACCTGTGTGAGTTTGATGGGCCGAGAAACCGGCATGTCTGTGTGGGGGTCCAGGGAGAGAGTTAAAAGAGTTATTTTTTTTCGATATATTCACTCATCAGGGTTAGATAGTATGTATCACGGTTCAGAGTGGAATCGCCTCCTGCATGATTGTATCTTTGATAAACCAGTGAAGACAATCAGGCTCAACAAGATCGACCTTCAGATGTAAGAGTTCCTCCAGTTCCCGAATAAGAGCTGCCTGTTCTATAAGACTTCTGTCAGGATCGATATCAGCGAGAAGATCAAGATCACTCTCCCCTTTTTGCTCTCCGCGTACAAAAGATCCAAAAATCCTGATATTATGTGCACCATGTGACTCAGCAATCGCAATAATTTCGTCCCTGACTGCCTGAATGTCAGACAAAGCTTTTATTCTCCGCCTTTCCATAATTGGATTCACGCACAATTATTTTACGTTTTAATTATTTCATTACGCTGTCATCTTAACACTTATCTACAATAATTGAATCCAGGGAATAATAACGATAGTCCCTGGTATCAATAAATACCCTGTCCAATGTATACCTGGCGGGCTCAATCAACGCATACCCTGCATATATCAAGTAATTACTGACTGTTCCACTGCCCGGTGTGCGAATATGAAGGCAATCAGTGCACATATGAGGAGATACAGAAACGATATCAGGATCTCTGTGCCTGAAAAGACAAATTCGAGCCCGAGAGCGCTGAAATGATCTCCCATTGAGAAGTACCGCAGGCCGTTTGAGAGATGGGTCAGCGGATTTATCAGCGTAATCTCCTGAAGCACCGGAGGAAGACCTGCCGACGGATAGAGTGCGTTTGAGGCAAAGAATACCGGCATGGAGAGTACCGTGGTAATTCCCTGATATCCTTCCGGCGATGTTGTTTTGAATGCAACATAGAGCGAGACACAGAGAATTGCTGCTGAAAAGACCGCAACGAACAGGATCATCCCAAGAAGTGAGATGATAATTTCGAGAGGGTTTTTTCCGGTAAAGAAGGCAACCCCAAGCACAATTCCAAATACAATGATAATAAACGTCTGAATAAGGGATTTTGTGATCGTGGAGAGGGATATGCCGATGATGAGATCCCGCCGGGGCATGGGACTTGCCATAATCTCCCGTAATATCCCCCAGTTCTTGTCAAAGAGGACTGAAAACCCTCCGTAGAGATTCGCAAAGAGGATTGTTGCGGCAATCATCCCCGGACACATGAAGGTGAGGTAGTCATACGCGATCATCCCGGCAGGAGCTGTTCCCTTGCCTAAAATCCGCTCAAAATTCCCGGCCATTCCTATTCCAAAGAGAGCAAGCCAGAGGATGGGATGGAGCATCGAGGTGAAGAGTTGATCCTTAAATCTGACATACCTGCGGATATCCCGCTTGAACACTGCAATAAAACCAGATGTCATACTCCTCACCTAATCCCGTAGCTCCGTTCCGGTGTAATGCATGAAGACATCATCCATCGACGGTTTTTTGAGGCTGACTGATCTGACCATAATTCCCTGCTCATCAACAGCCCTGATGATGGATGGAAGGATCTCTGCTCCGTGATTTCCTGAAAAGACCAGGATTCTTCCGTCACAGGGCTGAATTCCGGTGATTCCCGGAATATCACGAATGCGGGCAGATGCTGCTGTATTATCACTTGTTTCCAGGTAAATGATATCGTTTCCAAGCCCTGATTTCAGTTCATCAGGAGTTCCTCTGGTTATGATCGTTCCGTGATCAATGAGGGCAATCGAATCAGAGAGGACATCTGCCTCATCCATGTAATGTGTGGTCATGAAAATGGTGGTTCCTTCCTGGTTTACCATCCGGAGGTACTCCCAGGTCTTCTGTCTGGTCTGGGGATCAAGACCGATGGTTGGTTCGTCAAGAAAGAGAATCTGCGGTCGTGTCATGAGACCACGGGCTATCTCCAGTCTGCGTTTCATTCCGCCCGAGAGGGTGCTCACGAGTGCGTCAGCTTTCTCCTCAAGCTCGACCATCCTGAGCAGTTCGGTTATTCGTCTGGTCTTTTCTTCCCGGTTCATCTGGTAGATATCCCCATGAAAATCAAGGGTTTCAGAGACGGTCATGTCCTTGTCAAGGGTTATCTGCTGGAATACGATCCCGATCGATTCACGAACCTTCACCTGGTCTTTCCTGAGATCATACCCTGCAATGGTAACGGTTCCTTCCTGCATCGGAAGAAGGGTGATCAGGGTGTTTATCACAGTCGTCTTTCCTGCCCCGTTCGGCCCGAGAAATGAGAAAAACTCTCCCTGTCTGACCTGGAATGATACGTTTTTCACGGCCTGTACATCACCATACGAATATGAAAATCCGGATACATCGAGAATTATGGAGTTATTCATGTGTATGTCCCTGTCTGGTCTCAATACCCTGAGCATCGTACTCTTCAAGAAAACGCAGCACCCATTCACGCTCTGCTTTTATCAGGAACTGCCTTCTTCTGGACAGGGCAAGGTTTCCGACCGGGCATCCGTGGTCAAGCAGATATTGTTCCAGATCCTTGTAGCAGGTTAATCGCTGCTCAATGGATTCCAGATATTTTCCCAGGACTTCATGCACCTCTGCCGGTGTCAGTATGTGGAGATTTGCCAGGGCGAGATCGATCTGGTAGATGGTGATCTCCATTTCAGACATAATGTCGATTATTTTCTCTTTCAGTTCTTTCTTCCCTTTTTCAGTAATGGAGTAGATCTTTTTGACTTTGTTGGTATCAGTGACGGTAAGACTGACATCAACGAGGAGTTTCCGCTCCAGTTTTTCCAGTACCTTGTAGATGGAGGAGAGTGAGATCTCGGTCCAGTACCGCATGTCCTGCTCCCATACATGCTTTTCAATCTCATACGGGTACATCGGTCGTTCAGAGAGAAGCCCAAGGAGGGCTGTCTCCATGTTTGAGATCGAACTCATACAATATTGTACTAGTACAATATTATATAGAGAGATCGTTTTATAATTACAGGAGCGGAGAAGTATGAAACAATGGCACAGAGAATAATGTTCATAATGCCCAGGTTATTCTGTCAGAAAAAAGGTATTTTTTTTAAAAATCATCATAGGGTACTTCTACCAGATGGTCAGCCTGAAAATACTCATCCGGATCCATCGACCAGAGATCTGCGATATAGGTGGGATCATACTCCCGGTACCAGGCGCTGGTATCCGTATCATACAGGTAATAATTATCCCATCCAAGCATATTCTCAAGGTAATTGGCATCGGTGAATGTTAATCCGTATCCATAATTCCACAGATCAAAATCAAGTCCGTAATCGATGTAATCGGTCAGAATCCCATATTCAATCCAGTCATCGATGAACAGATATTCATAGGGATCAAAATACCAGTATTTATCCTTTGATTTTGCAGGAATGCGGACACTGTTCACAATATCGGCAAGAACCGGGTATATCTCGTCAAACGTTTCGGCAGGGTATGCACTGACAATTGAGAGTATCTGCTGATTTCCCATAGATCCGATGGGGACATATATCTCAAACCCCTTCAGGGCACCTTTTTTTGCACCCGAATCCTCGAACATGAGAAAACCTGCAGGATTCTGATCGATATTGAGACGTGATTCATCAAGAACAGTAATATTCTCACGTTCCATCCGTTCCCGGACTGACTGCATGACTGCATCCAGGTTCTTCGATGAGTTCACGATACGGACCTTCATCACGGTATGATTTGCCTGATTTTTCAGCAGGATCGCATCTTCATCACTCATTTCCGTCAGGGAGAGTATATCCGGATATGAGAGGGAATAGATCCCGTTCGCATGCTTCCAGAATGCCATTGTTCCTGCATTCGTCGTATCGGGTTTTTTCAGGGTTACGGAGTCTGTAATGTTCTGAAGCAGCGTAGTATCGATCTCCTCCGGGGATGCACAGGTGAGTGCGATCTTCATATCATCCACAATGCCATACAGGCCGGTCACCTGCACGGGAGCCCCGCCTGACGTGTATGATCCGGTAACCTTTACGCCGGGATTTTGGAGGAGGGTCGTCTCTTCCCGTCCTGTTACCGCATAACCCGGGTGGATTACTTTCATGGCGGATATTTCGTGATCGACAAAATCATCAGGCGTCTGGTTATCCGCTTTCGTCACCGTGACGGCAACAGCAGATGTCCCGTCACCCATGATCACCATATCACGATTAATCCGCCATTGATCAATGATCCTCCAGCCGTCCGGAACATTGACCGTGAAGTAAAATCCATCATAGACCTGGCCTGAACCGGAACTGGTCTGATTATGTTGCATTTCAGCATGAACACAGCCCAAAAGAGAGGCTGCAATACATATCAGTACAATCATGGAGAGAATCCTGTTCATCGTCCCAACCCACGTGATCATCATTTCAGGAGATGATGAATATTTGCATGGCAATACCCGGATTACCCTGCCTAATCTCCGGATTCCATGGATACCATAAGAAATCACAGGATTTTCATTCTGTCATCTGCGTTTTGGAGATTTTAAAA
The DNA here is from genome assembly GCA_964501255.1 of uncultured Methanospirillum sp. GTDB lineage: Archaea > Halobacteriota > Methanomicrobia > Methanomicrobiales > Methanospirillaceae > Methanospirillum. The sequence goes on from CAZCSN010000007.1 coordinate 66,627, forward strand.
AGAGGAGAAAGGGTACGGCTGGTGAATGAGGAAACCGGCATTATCTTCCAAAGGTCGCGACGATTTCTGTGCTCTTCAGGGTGTGATCCGTAAGTACTTTGTCAATCCCTGTACGGTTCAGATTCTCAGTAAGATTACCAATATCCAGCGCATACAGGGTAAACCGATAGCGATGAATCTGTCCTGAAGGAGGACAGGGCGGGAAGTATGCATTTTCCTTAGCCGTGTTTATCCCGATGGAGACGGGTGATGAACCGGGCTGCATAGAGAATGCATCAGGAATTTTATCTGTTTCCGGGGGGATATTGTAGACTATCCAATGGGTGAATGTTCCCAATGGTGCGTCAGGATCATCAAGAATGCATACAAGACTTTGGGTGCCGTTCGGGATATTGCTCCATGCAATCTCCGGGTTTTTCCCCTGCCCGTCGCAGGTATATTCACTCGGGACTGATGATCCGTTCACGATGGTTCCGTTGGCAACGGTAAGGGTCAACTGAGCCGGCTCTCCTTTTTCAGATAGCAGAAACGTATCCTGTGCGGTCACTGCAGCACTGACGCCGGCACACATGCACAAAAGAAGGAGAAAGATACAGAGGATGGGAATATGCCATTTGTTCATAGGATTCATAATGCATCGGGAGACATAAATATTTTATTCAGATATTCCGGTTATCCGTTCTTTTCTATGGATAATTGCCATAAACTGGCATCCCTCCCGATCATCGATGAGATCAATATCCGACCAGGTTTCACAGGCCCTCTTAACACCTGAACCAAGCCCACGGTAGGGCAGCAGGCCTTTTGCTATGAATGAGACCAGTATCGGATTCCGGATAATGGAATTCCCCCTCCGGATCTTCTCAACGGTCAGGTTATTTGGCAGATTACCCGGACTGATAATCTCGATACGGTTATCAAAAATGAAAATTCTGACCGGCGCATCGATCAGATAATCACGGTGCACAAGTGCGTTCACCAGGAGTTCTTCAAATACAACGGGTGGTATTTCGGGCACTCCAGGGGAATTTACTCCTCCTGCCTGAATCTTGTGCAGGTTCCGCATGATAAAAGCCATTGCATCTTCGAAGATCCGCTGTAGCGGACCGGTAAAGTCTTCACTATCATTGTATTCACTGATATGAATCGTATTCCCCGGATATCGCACAGCCTTTCCAATAAACTGAGGTTTAATCCATTCGGGGTGTTCTGAAAAGAGGAGGACCGCTGCAAGATTAAGCATCCCGTCTTCAGTTGCCAGGTTCATGTTCTGAAGTAATATCCGAAGTTCTTCGGGATCTTCAGGCAGGGTTATATTGTATGTTTTCTGAAGAAATTCCCGAAACCTGAGTTTGTCAAGTTTGTCGATCCCGGCCTTTGTTGGAAGTTCGTCTGCATGAAACCGGTCAGCGCTCTGAAAAAGACGGCAGAGTTCCTCTCTTGAATTGATTTTCCGTTTATCAGAACCTGTTTTCAGCCAGATAACACCATTCCGATCAAAATATGGTTTATCCTGCCCTTTTGGGATGCGAAGAGCGATCACCACCCGGTCATTTCCTATTGGAATATTTTCTGTTTTTACCGTTAAGGGACTTTTCACATGTTGCGAGGCTGCGTTACTAATAATCTGGTTTATTCGGGATACATCTGAAAAAGTAAGCCCTGGGATCGACCCGTCATCATCCACCCCAATAAATATAACTCCTCCATCCGCATTCGCAAATGCTGCCATCTCAGCAGCAAGTGCATCTGCATTGGTGACATTCTTTTTAAATTGACGGGTACTGTCCTCACCAGCAGCAATTTGAGAGAGAAGGGTGTCTGGTATCATTGCCCGAATATCTTATTTGTATGATTGCTTATTTCTCTTCCTTGTATATGGAATTACTCATATTCTGTCTTTTGCCGTTCATCTGGAGAGGATGGTACGGGAGAAGGAGGAGAGTAAAACGATGAGCATGTCCTCATTTCACCCACCTGTGGTATCGGCCGGATACCGCCGGTCTGTATGTGCGATACCAATCGGGAAGATCTGCCCATTCATGAGAGCACTCCGGATCTTTTCTCTTCCCGTGTATAACAGACCTGGCATATCTTTTGTTTCGTATCAGGATCTGTCCAGACCGCAGCACCGGTATTGCACACATCACACCGGCCAATGTCAGTATGTGCCCGAACCATGGATCTGACATTCAAAAGACCAGGAAGAGCCCGGAACGTATCGCTCTTTTTTACAACCGCCATATCATAACAGGTCTGACAAATTCGGTATGAAAAACGGTTCTCTTCTTTCATACGCTTTGAGAACTTCTCCGTATAATGTACCCGCTTTTGGCCACAGACAGCACACGGTCCGCTCCATACACCATTGATGGGACTATAGTCATCAGGATCTATAGATAGCGGTGTATCTGATCTGACCGGAGAAATAATCCCCTGATCTGAGGGGATCGGAACAATATTTTGTCCAGGGCTTTCTTTGTCCGATTGACAAACCGGGTCTGAAATGGCTTTCGTACCCACATTTTCAGAAGACCGGACAAAATCTGCAGGGGCACAGTGAGATAAGTTACTGGTATGTGATACAGGGATGGAATCGTGTGCTGTCTGTGCACCCAAAAGTTTTGTCCGATCACATTCCAAATCGGCATCCTGTGTTTCATTCTGAGATAAAAACTCATTCCGGCCTTCTTTTACCGGACGAAAATCTTCTCCGATCGGGTATTTTTCCGTTCCGGTCTCTCCGGTCACATTACCAGGTATGCAGGCAGTCCTTTCTGATACGGTATCGTACTCACCAAAGCCCGGATGATTCGTATCATCGTCATCCGCATCAGATAACCAGCATCCTCCTCCTGATGACCACAGCTGATACAGCTTCTCATTCCACACGTACACGATCTGGGATTTGCTTCCGGTATCGGTGGCATCAGTCCGGTACAGATAGGTTATGGCAGGACATTTCTCCAGAAGTCCGTTATATGAATTATCCTTCCCTCGTCCCCGTATGGTTTTGCGAACGGCGTCGTATGATTTTCCAGAGAGATCCACGAGTTCTTTCATGGTCAGTTCGGATTTTCCGGTTCTCCTGATGACATCAATGAGCAGGGCCTCCATCTTGGTCAGTTTCGTGCTCTGTGCACCTGCACTGCTGTTTAATTCATGAAATATCCTGCTTGCAGCATTGAAATCTTCAAGTGATGCGAATATCACGCTGACATTGTCTTTTTGTATCTGTTCCCGCTGATACTGATGCAGCGCTGCATGTGACTTGATCAGATCAAGGAGCATTCCCGAGTTTCTCCGGTTGGCTGATGAGGTAAACCTGATCCGGCTGGCATAAGGAATGACCACGTATACCGGTTTTTGCAGGTTCCATATCTCATGGCAGATGAGGATATCATCCCGCACTTCGGTAAATTCCTCCGGTAATGCTTCGGCAGCAGCAAGTTCACGGACAAGCACCCGTTCATCCTGCTCAGCGGTATCATCGATCCAGCAGGTGAGCATCCGGTTCCAGACCTGATCATCACCGGTACCGTCCACTTTTGACACCCACCAGACACATCGTTCAGGAATAATGCAGATCTGTGGTTTGCGGTCTGTGTTCACCGTCCGGTAGATGAATGGTTTCTTAAATGATGTTGTCACGCCTTTCAGGGTCTCCTGCAGCATTTCAGAGAGGGTCATATCATCAAGGCATATGGCAGTCCCCGGGCGGAGTTCTTCGGTGTAAAAGAGTGCTTTATCAGATATCCTGCCGTCCAGCCGGCACTCTGGGGGAAGATGCCGGATCATCGTGTCAAATATGTGGCTTTTTCCCTTTCCTGATTGTCCGGTAACGAGTACATGAAGTCCGTTTGAGTTGATGACCGACCGGGATGCAAATGACATGATCAGGCAGGAAGCAACGATGCCGTCTCCTTCATGTTCGACTGCGACTGAGTCTTTTATGAACCGGATTGGATCGTCCGTCTGCATGACTGCGAGTGCTTTTGATGCATATGCCGGTGATTTCAGGGCTGGTGGGGAAGAACCGGTCAGTGGTGCCGGATGGAGAGATCCCGGATTGCCGGGCCCGGTACAGGCATCCTGGGTATGAGAGTTCTGGGATCTCTGATCCGGATGCTCTGTGAGCGGTTGTGTCCTATTCCCATAGTATTCTGCCTTTGCCAAAGCCCTGTCTTTTGCCATTTTTTTAAGCCTGCTCTCATGGTCTTTCTTTGGCCTGTGTCCTTCAAACCGTTCACGCAGTTCAGGCCATCGCTGGGTTCCGCCACCGCAGGAGGTGTGATGACATCCGGCAAAGATTGCTCCGTTATCGAACTGGATTGCATATGCTCCGTCAGCATGGGCGGATGAGAACGGACACTGGTCAAAGAGAAAGAGCCGGCCGGTTCCGTATGGTTTCTCCCGGAATGAGAGTCCGTAGCGCTCACGCCAGCTCGCTAGGTCTGGGGATGCACCGGTCAGGTTGTGTTTTTTTCTGACCGGTTCAGGCTGCGAAGGGAGAAGTGATGAGAGCTGCATGAGGAGTTCACGGGAGACGATGGCAGTCTCTGCCGGTGAACTGAGAATCCGTGACCGGCGATGTGGGCGGTCATTGACAGAATCGCCCTTCGTAGCCATGGTTCCGTAGAGTTTCCAGAGCTGGGCTGCTTTTGATACTGACGTGTCAATCCCGGATCTCTCATCGGAGAAGAATGCAGAAAGGACGGTAAGTGCCTGTTTTATGAGTTCCCCGCTTGCCGGATCGTTGGGGAGGTCTATCCGGTAGAGGAGGTGGGCTCCATTGCCTGAATCTGCGACGACCGGTTCAGGCCAGCCCATATCAGCGAGGAATTGTCTGATCTTCTCCGCCTTTTCCAGGGCCTCTGTATGTTCACCATCTGAAGAGGATATACCGGACGGACGGCGGGGGTCGATGTCAATGGGAAACCAGCGCCGATGCAGGATATCCTCATCACTTGTTGCCTTATCGTCCTTTGACAGACGCATCTCGGTACGGTTAGCCCGCCGGCAGAGGAGAACCGGGTTTATTTCATTTAAGACGACATACATCCCGGAAAACTCATGTGTGATGTCAAGGGCCCTGGCATCATGGGCAAGCCGGCTGTGATCGGTGTAGTATCCTGATGCCATTCCTCCGGTTTTGCGAAGTGCCCGGAGTTCCACGACCGACCCTTCGGGAAAGAGAAGAGAGAGGGTTTTTTCTATCTCGGTCTGACTCATTCTGATCCCCTCTTCCGCTGAAGGTTCCAGACCCGGTTCCGCTTCTTTGGCTTATCAGGGATGTTCCAGAGTTCATACCGGCCGTTCATGATCTTTGAGATGGTATTTCTCCGCCCCTTTTGTGACATGTGGAAGAGAACCGGAAAGCGAATCCTGTCAGCCAGGATATGCTCCTCGATATTGCGGAGTGATACCAGACCGAAATCTTCGCCGATCACGTTCTGTACGACATATATCACTTCATTGACGGCATCAGGATTCATATGCCCCTCCCGGGGATGAGGACTGCTCCTCCCGGCAGGATCCGATACTTGCGCCATTCGTGTGATTCAAGCGTCCATACCTGGACTTCTCCGGGGAAGAGATGTTTTCTGACGATGTCGGCAAGGGTTTGAACAAGGGATGAGTACCGGGTTATTCCACCACTTCGTGACGTTCTGACGACGATGCCTAAGATCTTCTCCTGCTTCCATGCAATGATGTCCAATCTCCGTCTCTTTCCGGCCAGACGTTCCGCTGAATAGCCGGCTGAGGTGAGGTTTTCACAGGCGGCATGGATTGCGACCCGTCCTGCATGGGAGAGATCAGACATCGGTGCTCCTCCCGGATACAACGGAGGGGATGTCTGTATGATGATGCGGCCATGAGAAAGTAGATGAAAGAACAGGATCCATTATCCTGTTGAACCCCGCTGATATCAGAAGTGTACCAAACCTGTAGATTCCGCGGGGGGTTATTCTGTTTTCTGTTATCTGCTCATGTAATTCGTTTATGATTCCAGTGGGTGTTATGCTTTCACCAGCCCTGCCAGATCATACCCGGCCCTCAAATATCTGAAATGTTCCATATAAGGAAGACCATTCCGGGGTATTCCAAAGACCGAAAGGCTTTACATGGAGTAAGGATATCCGGTCTTGTCAGACGATCCTGCTGCGCAATTTTTCAGGCATCAGGGGCTGAATTGGTTGTGTATGCGTGATAGAGGTTATTATATGGGATGAATGGTGGAATATGGATCACCCCGCCGGTGTGATCTGAAGATGTGGATTTCTCCTTATATACCCCAAAAAATTTTCATGATTTTTTCGCGCTGTCACCAGGGATACCAGGCATATGGTTCAGGAAAGAGCGTTCGTGCCGCAGGAGGGGTTTATATGGCAGAAGAACCGGTAAGGGGAGTGTCAGGGGGACGCATACAAAGAGGGATGGAGAGAGGATATGGATCAGATCCGGTGAGAATGATCGGGCTTTGGGGATACCGGCCTGCCCCTGCCGGGTGCCCCTTCAGGATAGTCGATGAATATGGCATTCCTGATGACTGATCTGGTCATACCGCGATCTTCTCCATATGATCATCAAGAAGATCGAGGTACCGGGCATATATCTCAATCTGTTCCGTGATCCCACATTCAGCAGATCTTTTTTCAAACATAGAATTTTTCATACTCTGGTCCAAG
>CAZCSN010000008.1:0-64809 GCA_964501255.1 uncultured Methanospirillum sp.
AAAAGGCATTTGAGGCAGCCGTCGAACAGGCACATGCCTGGAAAGCAAAACTTCACGCAGTCTACGTCGTAGAATCAGGGCTTTTTACAGATATACCGGCAGACAGCAAACTGGAGATAATGTACAGCCTGCTTGAACAGGAAGGCAATGCCGCACTTGATAAAATCAGGGAGATTGCCAGGAAGAAGAACATAGAAGTTACAACACATTTTGAACAGGGGCATGCCGGAGACACAATCCTGTCTACTGCGGAAAAGATTGGTGCAGATCTGATTGTTATGGGATCTCATGGAAAGAGCAATATTGATCGTATCCTCATTGGCAGTGTCAGCTCCTTTGTTGTTGAACACAGCAAGGTTTCCGTTTTGGTGGTGAGATCATAGTGCCAGTCCCGCTGGTATCAGACTACATGACGACCGACGTCGTCACCGTAGAAATACCTGGAAACCGGGATGATGTACTAAAAATTTTAAAAAGAACCGGAATCAGCGGAGTTCCTGTATTAAAGAACGGAAAACTGGTTGGTATCATCACAAGAAAGGATCTTCTTCACAAACCTGAAGAGAATCAGCTCGCTCTCCTGATGACTCCTGATCCAATTACCATCCGTCCTGATGCAACCCTGACTGAAGCAGCCAGGATAATGAGATTGCGCAATATCCGCAGACTGCCAGTGGTGGACGACGCAAAAAAACTGGTCGGTCTTATCAGTGTGGCTGATCTCATCCTTGCGATCGCACGGATGAAAATTGAGGAAGAGATAAAGGATGTGTATACCAGCCCCACCTTTGCTCTCTGGGAAGAGACTCCCCTGCCTCTTGTCGGGCGAATCATGGAAATATCCGGGTTTGAGGCCATCCCGATACTAAACCGTGAATCCAAACTTCAGGGAATCATCTGTGAGCGTGATCTCATCAGATGCGCCATGATTGAAGACTCGGTGGAAACCTCAGATCTTTCCACAACCGGAACCGATGATGATGAATGGACCTGGGAGAGTATCCGGGATGTCCATCATATCAGTTATGGTATCTCACGTGTCCAGCTCCCCAACCGTCCGGTAAAATCTGCCATGATCACAAATGTCGTCATGGTTCCGCCAAATGCTGAGGTGAGTGAATGTGCCCTGAAGATGAAGCGGGCCAGGGTTGATCAGCTCCCAATCGTGAACGGAGACAACCGGCTTATCAGCATTCTCTTTGATCGGGAACTTATCAAAGTCCTCCTGGATGAAAAATATCAATAAAAAACTTTAAATTATTGCAGGTTATTTGTAACTAAGGCATTTTTGCTTCTGCAATACTTTCCCATTTCACTCATTATTTCCGGAGTCCATTATGGTCGAACAGAGCGATACAATGAAAGGAACAACCACCGTCGGTATAGTATTTGAGACAGGGGTTGTGCTTGCAAGTGAGAAACGTGCAACCATGGGTTATCTGATATCCAACAAGACTGCAAAGAAGATTTATCAGATTGCACCAAGGATTGGTCTTACGACCGCCGGTGGTGTCGGAGATGCACAGCAGCTTGCACGGCTTATGACAGTGGAGGCAAATCTCTACGAGGTCCGGAGAGGAAAGCGTATCAGTGTACAGGCTGCATCAACCCTGCTCTCCAATATTCTTCATGGCAACCGCATGTTTCCCTTCTATGTCCAGCTCCTGATCGGAGGTATCGACGAGACCGGGCCGGTGCTCTTCTCAGTTGATGCTGTCGGAGGGACCGGAAAAGAAGATGGCATCGTTGCAACCGGATCAGGATCTCCCATGGCGTATGGTGTGCTTGAGGACCGGTACACGATTGGCATGGATGAACGTTCAGCCATTGAACTTGCCATTCGCGCTCTTCGTGCTGCAATCAAACGGGATGCAGGATCCGGAGAAGGAATAGCAGTTGTCGTTATCACTGAAGAATCCTATCACGAATTGTCAGACGAAGAGATCAGTATTCTTACACCCAATTAGACTATTTTACATATTTTATTACCTTTTTAGGACGGTTTTATGCTTATTGAGGAACGTCTCAAAGAGATACAGGAAAAAATTAAAAAGAAAGTCCCCAAAGGGATTAAAGTTGCATCTGTCGAATTTGAAGGCCCGGAACTGGTTATCTACACCGATGACCCGAAGACCTTTGCCGATCAGGATGATCTTATCAAAATACTTGCACGGGATATCAGAAAACGCATTGTTGTCCGTCCCACCATATTAGAAGATCCGGAGCGGGCTGCATCGGCAATCCGGCGGGTTGTCGGCGAAAATGCCGGTATATCAGATATATTTTTCGAGGCTGACACGGGTGAAGTCCTCATTGAGGCCGAAAAACCTGGCGTTGTAATCGGGAAAAACGGAGCGACCCTTCGTGATATCACCCGTGAGATCGGGTGGACGCCCAAGGTTGTCAGGACACCGCCCATTGAGAGCAGCACGGTAAAACAGGTCAGACAGTATCTGCGTGCCGCACACCAGGAGCGGAAAGAACTTCTGAAAAAGATTGGCAGAAGAATTCACCGTGATGTCATAGCAAAAGATCAATGGATACGGGTTACCACCCTCGGATGCTGCCGGGAGGTCGGCCGGGCTGCGTTCCTGCTCTCCACACCGGAGAGCCGGGTTCTTATCGACTGTGGAGAAAAGCCGGACAGCTTTGAGGCAACTCCATACCTTTATGTTCCTGAAATTCACCCTCTTTCACAGCTTGATGCCGTGGTTCTTACCCATGCACATCTGGACCATTGTGCCTATATTCCCCTCCTCTATAAATACGGATATGAGGGGCCGGTCTACTCCACCCCGCCAACACGTGATCTTGCAGCCATGCTTCAGCTGGATTACCTTGATGTGGTGAATAAGGAAGGAAAACCCGTTCCATATTCCTCAAATGAGGTCAAGGAGTATATTAAGCACTCAATCGTCCTCAATTACGGATGTGTGACAGATATTGCACCTGATATCAAACTGACCTTCCATAATGCAGGGCATATCCTTGGATCAGGAATTGCTCATTTCCATGTTGGTGACGGTCTTTATAATGTGGCCTTTACCGGAGATCTGCACTATGGAAAGAGCCGTCTCTTCAATGCAGCAGTGAATCACTATCCACGACTTGAAGCACTCTTTATGGAATCGACGTATGGAGGCGCTCAGGATATGCAGCCTTCCCGTGCTGAGGCGGAGGAAAGACTCTATGGGATCTTCCGTGAAGTGCTTGAGCGGGGCGGCAAGATCATCATCCCGGCATTTGCAGTCGGCCGGTCCCAGGAAGTCATGCTTGCAATTGAAGAGGGCATGCGTCTTGGGAAGTTCCCCCCGGTTAAGGTCTACCTTGACGGAATGATCAAGGAAGCAACCGCCATTCATACCACCTATCCGGAATACCTGAATTCAGAACTTCGGAACCTTATCTTCAAGGAAGGCCACAATCCGTTCCTTGCCGAATGTTTTGAACAGGTTGACTCTGCTGAAAAACGTGAGCGGGTCATTACCGGAGAGCCCTGTGTGATCATTACCACCAGTGGTATGTTAAATGGTGGTCCGGTCATGGAGTATCTGAGGAACCTCGCCGCAGATGAGCGGAACTGTCTGGTCTTTGTCGGGTATCAGGCCGACGGAACCCTTGGCCGGAGAATTCAGAAAGGCTGGCGTGAGATACCCATCGGGAACCGTGAGCCCATCGTTGTCAATCTTGACTGCATCACCGTCGATGGATTTTCCGGTCACTCAGATCGGAGACAACTGATGAATTTTGTCTCGCATATGCAGCCAAAACCAGAGAAGATATTTGCAATTCATGGCGATGAGAATAAAACCATCGATCTTGCAAGTTCCATCTATAAAAAATTACATATTCAGACGACATCTCCGATGAATCTGGAGACCTACCGGTTGATATGAGAGAATGAACCGGCCGGTTTTCCTTTTTTGTGCAGTCTTCATGGTGATGGCACTATCAAATGCCATAGTGCCGGTGTTGCCTTATCTTTCCGATGAACTCTCTTTTCAGACACTTATCTTTTCTGCATATTTTTTTGGCGCGATGATTATGACACTGCCTGCCGGTATCGCAAGTGACCGGTTCGGACAGCCCGCCCTTATCCGGATATCCCTCGTTCTCACACTGTTATCAGGTATACTGATAATAACCCTGACAAATCCCTTTGACCTCCTGATATGGAGATTTATAGAAGGAACCGGGGCAGGTATTTTCATCTCCTCCGCCTTATCCTGGATCGGCTATCAGGCGGATACTCTGAAGAATACCGGGATGTTTATGGCTTCGTTAAATCTCGGTCTTCTGACAGGTCTTATCGGATCAGGCTGGCTTGCACAGTTTACAGGAGAGATACTGCTTGGAGCGTTCATCTGTACCATCCTGACCGGAATAATCTCCGGTTTAGGATTTATTCTGAAAATCCCCCGCCTTGGCAGGCAGGAAACGATCAGATCTGATGAATTGATAAAGGAGACCTGGTCACAGATACTTCGTCAGTATCCGCTCTGGATATCAGTGATTATTCTCCTCGGGTCTACAGGATATGTTCAGGCAGTATTCCCCGAACTCTCCGGATATCCGGTTCATGAGGTGAGTACCGTACTTGCGGCAATGAATTTTGCAACGATAATCACGTCCCTGTTAACGCCATATCTGAAAACTGATCCGGTCCTCCTTATCCGCGTTTCGGCCCTGATGATAGTTCCCCTTATTTTTACCTTTCTTATCGCCCCGGTCATCGTTCTTGGTATGGGGGCTGTGGCAGGCCTTATCATGGTATCACAGATCGGATACCTGGCACTGGCCGAGGAGCGACAGGGGATCGCAATGGGCCTTTATTCCACATGTAGTTATGCCGGTATGACCCTGCTTCCTGCACTTGGCGGATATATCATCTCCCTCTCATCGTTTGAGACTGCATCGACGATCATTGCCCTTCTAACCATCGGTACTGCAATTATCATTGGCAGATGTTCCTGCAAAGGGTTCATTCTTCATGAAAAAACCACTTACGACACCTGATTGTACATCCTTCCAGAGGGAGGTATGGAATGCTGAATATCAGATGAAAGGCTCCCTGTGGGGAAATACCCCTCTTGAACCGACTACACAGACAAACCCGGGAATATTTTTAGATCTTGGGTGTGGGAACGGGAAGAATTTTCGCCCTTTCTTCTCTGCAACATGCAGGATAGGTCTTGACTTTTCCATGCAGGCGTTACATCTGTGCAGGAACAGAAGAGACCTATCAGATCTCTCATGTGTCTGTGCTGATGTACGTTCTCTCCCTTTTTCCGATGCAACAATTCACGCGATTGACGCACATCATATCCTTGGGCATCTGCTGCGTGATGATCGGACCACCGCAGCCGGTGAAATAACACGGGTTTTAAAACCTGGTGGTGAACTGATTGTCACCGTTTTCGGGACCGGTGACTTCAGGGCCACAGCCGGAAGAGAGATTGAAGATGGGACGTTTCAAAAAGGGAATGGTATCATCACTCACTTTTTTTCTGAGGGAGAGGTTGTACGTCTCTTTCCTTACCTTACACTCCTCCTGCAGGAGTCCTGCATATGGACCATGCGGGTGAAACGGGAAGTGCTGCCGCGTTTTCTCTGGATTGTCAGGTTCACAAAACCGGTCTCTGACTGAGTGTTCCCTCATGGTCAAAACCCTCTCATCCGGAGCATAGAAATTAATCTCCTGTTTGACAGGAATTTTTAGATAAAAGCTGTGTATTTGTTGAGATAAAAATAGGAATGAACACATCATGAAGGAGAAAATTATGTACGTTCAATAAATACTCATGATCTTTTCGGCATACCCCGTAAGAAAAAGATATACCATATTACATAAATAGTAATCACTATGTCTCCCAGTTTTGCTGATTCGGAACAGGATGATGTGTATGACCATGATCTCTCCCGAATCGGAGTCTCACTTCCGTCCAATTTGCTTCAGAGTTTTGATCAGATTTTGAAAAACCGGGGATATTCATCTCGTTCAGAAGGTATTCGGGATGCCATTCGTTCATACATCAGATATCATAAATGGATGGCAGATCTCTCCGGCCCGAGGCAGGGAATCATCACGCTTGTGTATGATCACCATCAGCGGGGGCTTGTTGCTGCAATCACCGATATCCAGCATGACTTTATGGAATTAATTCAGGCATCCCTTCACTCCCATGTGACTCACAACCGGTGCGTGGAAGTTCTCCTGGTCAAAGGAGATGCTCAGCAGGTAAAAGGGATAGCCGAGCGCCTTATGGCACAAAAAGGTGTGGAAACAGTAAAACTGACCACGATACCCCTGGAAGGGTAACTTCTTTTTTTCCGTTTCCGGGCATTTTCATGCCTTCCGGTAGAGCCAGTTCCGATAGACAATCGGGGTACTGATAGTAGTAAGCAGGCTCATAAAGACAATTCCTGCATAAATATCCTGTCCGATAATGCCTCCGGTAAGCCCGATAAGTGCAACTATCATGGCAACCTCTCCGCGGGGTGACATGCCAAACCCGACAATCAGGGCATCGCGGTTTCCCATACCGATAAGCCGGGAAGGAAGGGCACATCCTATCACTTTGGTAAGAATTGCCACCACTGTCAGAACCAGCATGAAGATGATCCCCTCAAAAGTCAGGGCATGAACATCCACAAGGATTCCGAGCGATACAAAGAAGATGGACGCAAATATGATCTGGAGATATTCTGCTCCTTCTTTTAAGTCCTTGCTCCGGCGAAGTCCCACACTCTCCATCGAGACACCGGCAAGGAATGCTCCGACGATCCCTGACAGACCAACCAGATCTGCAACCATGGCATAAAAGAATGCGATCATCATTGCCGTTATAAAGACAAATTCAGGAAACTTCTCTGCTATGCGTGAGTGATCCAGTTTCATGAGGAATCTGCTGATGACCGATACACCCAGAAGGCCGAAGAGTACCATAAATCCGATTGCCTTCACAAAGACGAGGACAATTCCCTCTATGGTAAATGAACCGGATACAACATCCTCAGTGATCGCCAGGGCAAGTAAGCTCAGGACATCATCTATGACCGCAGCCCCGATGATGGCTTTCGCCGCTTCTGACTGGAGCTGGTTTATCTCCCTGAGAACATTTGCAGTGATTGCAATACTGGTCGCGGTAAGCGCAGTCCCGACAAAAAACGCCCCCTGTGTGTCAAAATGAAACAAAAGAGCGGTTGCATACCCGCCTATCCACGGGATGATAACTCCGAATCCTGCGATAATGCCATATCTGATATTGAAAATCTCGCGGATATTAAATTCAAATCCAATAACAAACAGGAGAATAATGGCACCAAGATGTGCAATACTGCTTACAAAATCGGTGTATGTCACTAGGCCCAGAACACTTGGTCCTACGATAAGTCCGACCAGTATCTCACCGATAACCGCTGACTGATTGATACGGGATGCGAGAAGATATCCGGCCAGGGCTACAAAAAGCAGCAGGCTCATCTGAAACTCAATTGATGACATGACTCCTTCAGCAGTCATGATGCTTCCTGCTCCGGATGATACTGATTATTCAGTTCCTCATGGATTGCCCTGACAAGGGTAAGAATGTTCGTGATATGCTCCCCGCTCTCCGGGCTTATATCAGGGGTTTTTTGTAATATGTGTGCTGATTCTTCAATGCGTTGCAATTTTCCATTTATCGACTCTTTTATACTCGTCCAGTATTGTTCATGCTGTTTTGCCGAGATTTCTGCCTGACTTCTCCTGACAAGGTGCCGGACCGCATTTGCAAGCTCGGTAAAGAGGGGTTTTGGGTCTCCTCCCTTTTGCAGATAAAAATCAGCGCCATAATTGAGTGCCTCAATAACGATCTCTTCCCGTCCTTTTCCGGTAAAGACGATGAATGGTATGGTGGGATTTTCATTTCGTACGCATTTGAGCAGTTCAATTCCGTCCATGTCAGGCATATCATAATCTGAAATGATCGCATCAAATGATTCATTTCTCAGTCTGATAAGGCCTTCTTCAGCCGATGCTGCAACCTCAACATCAAGGTCTGCCTCCTCTTTCAGATAAATCCGGGTAAGGGTGAGGAGGGTTGTTTCATCATCGATATACAAAACACGAGTCATTTTTTATGTGGACATACTGGGAATTATCATCGGACCTGAGTGTAGTAGTATCATCCCTGGTGAAATTTCTTTTTTACTCCCCTTCTTTGAATCAATGATTTCTGCTGACATCTGCTCATAACCGGTGAAATGATCTGATGTATCGTCTCGTCAGGGAAGCATACAGGTGACCTCCTCATATGCCTTGTCAAGAATGCGGCCATAATATTGTGTATCAATCCCCTGTGGATCCCAGGAGGGATCAACGATGAGACGTTTCTCATCCCTGACCAGAAATGATGCATCCATGCCCGGCTCCAGGGGTACGTTGCAGTCCCGGTACCGATCCAAAACCGCCTGAGCGATACAGTGTCTGTTGTACTGTGCTCTCCCAATTCGTCGGGTGATAATAAAGTCTCTGAGATCTGCATGATTCAGGTTCTCCTTATAATGAGTATATAAAGAAAACAGCTCCTCCCGTGCATCAGCAAGATCAGCACTATGCTGGTATGTGCCCAGGTATTCCAGCATCTCATTCTGCATTCGTACAATGTATGGCGGTGTTGTCCGGCGGTTTGCCAAAACCCCCTTTATCTTCATTCTGCCATGTTTCAGCCGGCCGAAATAGGAGCAGTAGGATCCGCTTCCGTCAGATTGCGGAAGAAATACCACCCAGTCATACGTATCGGCCTCTGTATGAAATGATGTCATGGATTCGATCGCCTCCTGTATCTCTCTGGCAGGACCTCCCCTGATAAAGAGACAGTCAATTATTGCATGGAGGACTTCCCCGCCATAGGATTCGGTAAGGGTTACACAGTCTTTCAGGATACGGGTGGCAGCACTGGTGATCTCCTCATGAACCTCAATTCTCCCGAATCGTGCATTTTTGTATCCGGTGTACCCAAAACAGGTGACCAGCATCCATTTTAATACCCCGTCCATACCTGCATACGAGGGATCGGTTTTTTTAAGCCGCTTGGTGATATGCCTGAGTGAGATGACCGGCTTTAACACGGACGGAAGAAAACCTGGTTTTTCCCTGTTTTGTAAGGTTTCAGGGGAGAGGTTCTCCCTGACGATAATGGACGGGTAAAAGGAAGTAAAATCAATCTGGGTTACATCGGAAAATATGCCTGGTGGAGGCTGAAGCAGATATCCTCCCCGGTAATCAAGTCTCATATCTGTGATCTTCCTGCATGCCTCGGCATCACTTTTCCGAAAAGGAACAGCAAATCCACGGGCAAGTGCCTCAAATACCTCATATGATGAGATGAGCGTCCCTGGTGTCAGCCTGCAGGTGAGATTTGGTGACAGACCTGCCAGTCGTGATGCAAGGAAAATACCCCTGATATCACCTTCACGGTACATGAAACTCTGCCGTGTATCAATGATGATCCGCCCTTCCGGAATCTTTGCCCCAAGACGGTGTTCCATTCTTCCGTAACTATAGTAGGAGCGGGGGGCGATGGTATGAAACCTTCCGGTTCTGCTTAATGTGTTTCCAAGATGATATGTTCTGGCAAGGGTATGAAAAATTCCTGACCAGGTATCATAGTCCGGAAAGAGGATGATATCCGGATCCTGATCCTGAATAATTGCGAACATATCCTCAGCAATGTGCACATCCGGGCCGTCAAGCACCCATTGTCTCGATGGTGTGGTGATGGTGACCCTTCCCGGATGCCGGCACCGGTGAGGATTTTCGCTACAGACGATCTCCATCTGGTCCAGATTCGGCTGCTGATCAGGAGAGAACCGATCCGCAGTGGCAAACCCCCCCACAATCCGGCTGTTTTGTGCACAGAAGATCTGTTCCGGCCGGATATCAACATTAAAAAGCCGGGCCTGGTACAGGGTCTGCTGCTCTATCTTTTCTGCAACATCCCGTCCTGCCTGAACACGATACCCCTCCTCATCTCCGTAGATGGTAGTGATCTGACACGGGGTCACCGGGTATTCAGATGCAAGACCGTCCAGCAGCTCATAATACCGGTGGGGATCCGGAAAGGAGAGGAGGAATTCCGGCTTCAGCGTATGGTGCGTGCAGGAGAGATGACCGTCTGTCTTCTCCCAGATATCTACCCCGGTTCCGGTCCTGGTGATATCCAGCAGAAAGGGATCTGATGCCGTGGTCATCTCATACCTCCAGGGAGAGTTGTTTTGACAGTTTTCTCTTTTTCAGAGGGGCGGGTTGTACCGTTGTCTGCTGAATCAGGAAAATCCGGTGAAAAAACGGTTCAAGTGCCTGAATATACATATCAGGGTAGGGCGCCAGAAGGAGGACACCTAAATTTTTCATGGCATATTCCCTGAGCCGGTGACCGATGACAGGTAGCAGGTCTGCCCGATCTTCAAAGAGCGTCCGATCATGTTCGAAGATGAGAAATGAATGGTACGCTTCATCAAGGATCGTCAGGATCTGATAGGCGGTCAGTGCTCTTCTGACCACGAACCGATCTCTGAACCGATCCTGCTCCGGGAGTATCACCGGATAATTGCCACACAGATAGAGGATAAGGCCGGTCTCTTTTCTGAGATATACACCCGGCGCCTGTGTCAGATCCTCGACTGGGGCAATGAATGCGGTGAATGTTCCGCTTGAGACTGAAAACTGTGAAAGGAGAGGAGCTGACATACCATAGCAGGATGTCTGCATGCTCCATATAAGGGTAAAGGAAACAGGGTGAAAGTGAAAATCACATATAAATGAATGTACTTACTCGTCTGTGCGGGTCTCCTGTAAAGAAAGGATGGTATTTCTTGCTCTGATGAACTCGCCGGTACTCAGGGCATGACAAACGGCTCCTCTGGGAGTATATGGAAAATCACCGTCAAATAATTCTGGGATCATCCCGCATCCGTCGCTCATAAAATAGTTTGAGAGGGGATGAAGTACCCGTGATACATGCCGGGGATGTTCACCGTACTGGATGAGTGCGTCTGTATACCATGCCATGAGCCAGGGGCAGACCATCCCGTTATGACAGGGGGCATCTCCTGCATAAATTCCCTGATACCCTGGTGAACCGGGCGCAAGGGTCCGTGGTCCGTATGGTGTCAGCAGGGTATTCTGAATGGTCTCAAGAGCCCTTCTTCCTTCATCAAACGGAACAAGACCAAGGGCCAATGCTATCAGCTGATTTGGCCTGACTGCCGGATCGTCCGGATCAAGTACATCATACAGGCATCCTACCCCTTCGTTCCAGAATGAATAAAATGAACGACGTACCTGTTTTGATGAGACCGGGACACTAATCTCCAGGTACTCGCAGACCTCAAGGGCCAGAACCCACAGTGCATTGATCTCGACGGGTTTTCCTTCCCGGGGGGTATACCGGCTATCCATCCAGGTTGAACCGGCACTGACCGAGATCAGATCACGTTCCATGCTGGTATGGGCAGTCTCCGGGTATGACATGATGAGTGATTCAAGATCGGGAATTATGCCGTCAACAAAAGGTGAATTCTGCTGTGTCTGCAGGTACTGAAATAATGCCCAGAAAAACCAGAGAGAAACATCAGCCGAATTGTATGTGTCAGGGTACCGGTCCGGTATCAGTCCTCCGTTCCGGTGACGAAGGTACCGCCTGAAGAGATCTTCTGCCTGATGATACCGGTCATATGCAAGGAGAAGTCCGGGCATGCTGATGAATGTATCCCGTCCTATTCCTGGCGTTAACCCATGATACCCGGCGATAATCTCCCCGTTTTGTATGCAGAGGAGTGATGCCCGGTTTATAAGATCCACCAAAGGAGCGGGAGGGGTACGAAGGTGACAGGTCCCTCCCGGATAAATTCCCAGTTTTACGATATCATTGGTAATCGTTCCGGCAAAAACGCCGGGGGAGAAGAGATCCTCCTGATCATCATATCCCCCGTCAAGGGGATACCATGCATGGAAGTAGTGGTGCTCTTCTGATGTAAAAGGAAGCGTGCATCTGAACTGGTAGCCGTTCCAGTCATATCCTCCCTGTACCGGTTCGACCAGGATCTGATGTTCAGATCCCGGATCATGGATACTCCGGTCGATCATCAGGGGACGGATCTCCACATCTGCTGTCCCGGTAATCTCCCATCTGATACGAAGACCCTGATCCAGTTCCAGTGTTCTGGTTACCAGTGCAGATCCAAGAGAAAACTCCTCGGTAACCGGGTACATCCGTGCCGACAGAAGGTGAGCAACCGATTCATGCACCGGGCGATCCCCCCACCAACCCCGAAGAAGGGAGATGCCATTGATGGTTTCATGAAGGGAAGAGAGAATTATCCGCTCCTGATCAACAAAAAGGCCATGAGATCTTCGGGAGTTACCGGCAAAAGAGGATGAGGAATATGCCTTCCTGTATGTCATGAGATATTCCCGGGCTGATGCAATGCCTGGGTGTGTAAGTTCTCTTCCAAACCGGATGGTATCCGGGATGAACATTATATCCATATCATGCCGGCTCTTTCTTGTATATATACATGAAAATGTTCAGTTCATGGCTTCTCGGTACACGTACATGACCTGATCTTTGATTGCATCCCAGAAGAACCGCCGGTCAACCTGATTATAACCGCCACGGGCCAACCTGATCCGATCATGCGGGTTATCAAGGTAATACGTCACTCCCCATGCGATCCCCTCCGGTGTGGGATCCACAACCAGCCCGTTCACCCCGTGTTCAACATTTTCTGCAAGCCCGCCGACCCTGCTGACGACCACCGGCCGGTTAGCACTCCATGCTTCAAGGAGGATGATACCAAACGGCTCGTTTCTGCTGGGAATAACGACGATATCACTGGCATGCAAAAGCCTGACATACTCAGAATCAGATATGAATCCCGGAAGCTGAACCGGCCAGCCCTGTGTTCTTTCAATCAGCCAGTCCCGCATTCCTCCCCCGCCGGCAAGGATGAATGCGGTATTCCAGTGCTTCTCACGGATACGGGGTATTGCATCGACAAGGATGTCCGGGCCTTTCTGATATGCCATCCTCCCGACATAGGTAATCAGGGGCGTCATATAATGAAGTCCGTACTGTGCCTTGATAGATCCGGGATCGATGCTCACATCAAACTGTTCTTTTACCACTCCGTTTGGAATGACGTGGATCTTATTGGGATCTGTCTTATAAAGTTCAAGAACCTCATTCCGGAGCGTCCATGAGACCATGATACACCGCCGGGCGATAAGTCCTGCATACCACTCTTTGCTGCAGATTTCGTGGTACTCCCACCAGTCACCGTGAACATTTCCGTTTCGCCCGTACTCGGTCGAATGGAATGAGAATACCGTTGGGCGATGCTGGAGAAGATGGAGTGCTTCGGTTACATGCCAGTCATGGAAATGAAGCACATCAAAAGCAGGGGAATCATACTGGGAAAAGCGCTGTACCAGCCCACGGGAGAGATCTGCACAGTATTCCACCACATTATTGCCGTGCGGGCGGTATACATGAAAGTATACACCGTTCATTTCAAAATCCTCATCACCCCGGGTAAAGAAATGAACTTCATGATCCTTTGCAAGGGCCTGTGCCAGATAGGTGGCTGCGTTTGCAAGACCTCCGACCCGGTCACTATAGAGATTTTCCCAACAGAATATAGCTATTTTAAGGCGGTCCATAATTCATGTCTCCGGGTGTCTGCTGCCAGAATCAGTTCCTGTCTGTTTTGCGCCTTCTCAAGTGCCTGAGCCAGTGGTTCATCCCCAAGGACGGTGCGGCACCAGGTGGCAAAATCTCCTCTCTTATGATGATAGTCAACAGAGTCCGAAGGAACAATCTGAAGCATTTCGGCAAACTGATCCATATCAAACGCAACATGACCTGTGTATCCTACCGGACTTGAGAAGTAGAATGCATCATCTATGGGGAGAGAA
Source organism: uncultured Methanospirillum sp. (assembly GCA_964501255.1). GTDB lineage: Archaea > Halobacteriota > Methanomicrobia > Methanomicrobiales > Methanospirillaceae > Methanospirillum. The sequence continues at coordinate 13,961 of CAZCSN010000008.1, forward strand.
CGGAGCGGGTAGAGATACTCCTTTTTATCCATGGTTGTAATCTCCCGCCCGACAAAATCAGCAAGAACATCCATATAAGTAATAAAGGCTTCATGCTCCGGCTGGTGACTGAAGTACGTATGAACTTCACCGCATGAGCCATGTTTACATGACATATAGTAGAAATGATCGCTGATCTGGAGGCATCGCCAGGTGTGTTTATCAGTACAGAACGTGGAGGCACGCTGCACTGCCCTGAAGGCATTCTTCTGTTTTCTGTTTTCAATCCAGGCGGTGCCATCCTTCTCGGCATCAGCCCAGGAGATCGGAAGCGGAATAGAGAAATCATCCCGTACCGGATATGAAAGAAGATCAGAGGGTTTTACCATCTGAACACCTGCTTTTCGCATCTCCGGGCCAAGATGTCTGAAGAAATCGTAAATTCCTGAATCTGCCCAGTAATGCTCTCCGATTGTTTCATAATCGATAAATACGGGGACAAAATCGCCAGGGGTCCGTGATACCCAGTGGGCATACCGGTCTGCTGTCAGAGGCCATGCGTCCCAGTCCCGGCAGGTGAACCGGAAAGCAATATCATCAGAGAGTTTGAAATTTCGCATAATAACCGGAAGACCTGCACACCGGTACAGATAGTTCGGACTTCGCCATTGCAGGATGTAGTCAACCCCTTCGGTAAAGCAGGCTTCAAATCCCAGATTCTTTACCGTGGCTGCTATCCGGTTGTCAAAGAGAAATTCTGTATTTTCAAAAACCCTGGGCCATACACCAAAGAGGTCTTTTACAAGTTCCCGATGCAGGTTTACCTGGTCACAAAATTCATCCATCGTCCAGAAGAGGCTTGAGATGCTATGAAAGTAGGTCTGCCCGATCATCTCGACATTTGTATGGTTCGCAGCCTGCCTGAAGAGATCAAGGACATCAGGTGCCCATTTTTCCATCTGTTCCAGAAGTACACCGGAGATGGAGAATGCACAACAGAATCCGTCATCAAGCTGGTCAAGAATGATTGAAGTAGCCGGTCCGTAACACTTCTCGCATACTCTGAGCAGAATCTCCTTATTGGCATCGTCAAAGTAGCGCTCCATCGGATCATCCGGACCACCGGTAAAATCCGGTCTGAATCCTTTTTTCAGACGATATGGCTGATGGAGTTCAAACCCGATACAAAAACGCTGATTCATATAATCCCCCGGTTTTGATTTAAAAAGAGTTTTCCAGTTCTGTACATGACGGATGACTGAACCATAGTGTTACTTTTCCGGTATTCATTATAAAATGTGCGTGGCCCGTAATATCAGAAAAATGAATGAGCCGTTACCGATAGAAAATAATAAACCTGATGCCAGTGGAGTTTACATCAATGGATAATGCAATTCTTCAGGCTCTGACGGACCCTGTTGTAATAATTTTTATTCTGTGCACCCTTGTTGCGATAATTGGCAGGTTTTTTCGTTCCTGGATCATCTCCTGTTTCATGATTCTGCTCTTTGGGCTGCTAATTATCATCGTCGGTGTTACAATAGGGCAACTTGCAGGCCTTGAAGATCAGATTCGCTATCTTATTACTGCTCATTACTCGTTCTTTTCTACTATCACCCTCACCCTCCGGGATATCATTCTCATGGTGTTTGTCATTCTTGCCTTTCAGCTCTCGCTTGCCTTACATGTGACACGGGCAGATGTGGAGTTTCAAAAACGATTTCTGTGGCTCCCAAGAAAAACCATCTGTCACTATGAGATGGAATATACCTTTGAGGCACTCTCGAAAAAACTGAAAGGAAAATAAAAAGAGCAAACTATTTTTCCGGCTTTTTTCCTGCAGCGATAAGATTGTAGGCAAGATATGGGATGTTATCCTCGATAAATGACTCAACCTTTTTTGCTATCATAAAAAGTGGTCCGGCAAGATTAAAGTGTGCAAAGGAGCATCTGAATATCTCAATCTCCTCAAACCCGGCCTTTTCAAGAAGATCGTACATCTCTTTTGCAGAATAATAATGCTCTGCAAATGATCCGACCCCGACCCGGCGTATCTTCATTCTGGCACCAATGGAGTAAAGAGCCGGAAGACTTGAAGTAAAGATGTTTCTTCCAAGCGTACACACTGCAAGTCTGCCTCCCGGTACAAGAACCCGGTAACAGTCAGAAAGCGTCTGTCCCGGGTTTTGCAGATATGAAAAAGCCAGAAGACTTGAGATGGAATCAAATGTATCCGGTGCAAAGGGGAGGAACTCTGCATTTCCCACAACATAGGGCAGCATTGGGAATCGTTCCTGAGCTTTTCGTATCATGCCGGGTGAGATGTCAATGCCGGTTGCAGTCCGGTCTTTTCCTTCCCGGAGATACCGATCCAGAAACAGCCCGGTTCCGCATCCGATATCAAGGAGATGTCCTTTTGGATGAATTTTGCCGAGGACTGCGCCGGCTATATGATCATAGTACATTCTGCCCCGTTCACGATGATCATACCGCTGGTCATATACATCGGCAATGTCGTCGTAATGGGACTGTACCCGTGCCTCCACTGAGGGCTTTTGTCCGGCTATGAAAACACCTCCGAAACGATAGTAGCAACAAGGGCATTTATCTGCAGGTACTCATTTCCTGCATAGGTCAGGCGTTCGTCTGTTTCAGCAAGACGGGTTACAATCTCCGGATCATTATATTCCCGTTCGGTTACCTGAAGGAGCGTGGCAATCACCTCCCTTCCTGAAAGACCCTGTGTTACCATGAGATTCTGCAGACGTTTTTGTGCCCCTGCAATATCTTTTGCTTTCATTTCATGCAGGGCAAGGCATGCCTCTTCCTGGGTATCAGTCCTGCTCAGGGTATCGGGATTGAAGGGGGTTTTTGTCTCAACCCTGACCTGCAGATACATTATCGCCTTTCTCAGATCCCCACCGGATGCTGCAATGATAAGACCGATTTCATCATCAGGAGCCCGGTCAGGTTCAGGGATATCCGTTTGAATGGCAAAGAGACAGTCACGGATTATCTCCCGGGGCAGGGGAGCAAAAAAGAGAGGGAGGCATCGTGATTTAATCGGAGGGATGAGTGTGGATGCCTGGGTTGTGCAGAAGATAAACCGGCATGTACTGCTGTACCGCTCCATCGTACGTCTGAGTGCATGCTGTATCTCATGGGACAGGGCATGTGCGTCTTCAAAGAGCATTACTTTAAATTCTGCATTAATTGGACGGATTGATGCATATTCAGAGATGATATGTTTAAAATTAGAGAGGAATGATTCATCCGGCCGGTACAGATGAAGGAACCGCTCATCTGATTCAAGCGCTGATTTTCCCCGTTCCATAAGATCAGAGGTCCGGAAGAGGGTGACATTGTCCTGCCAGGTATCGCCATATAATTCACGAAGTGTTGCTTCCACCGCTGCTGACTTCCCCGTCCCGGGTGGTCCTGACACAACAAGATGCGGGAGGTTTTTTGTTTCGGCACAACGCCTGAGAACTTCACAGACCCGCTCCTGACCACGTATCTGGTCCAGAGTAACCGGGCGGTATCGTTCAATCCAGAACATTCGAAAGCCTCCTCCCTATATATTCAAGGGCATCCCTGATAAATCCGGTTCCGTCGATCTCCCTGGTAAGGGAAGAGAGATCTTCAGGGCAGAGCTCAGTACAGAACCGGGTAATATTGGGAAGGGCACGGGTTACCTCATCGATGATTGGCACTGTTGCAACACGGGATGTCCGGGAGAGCGGGTTTAAATCAATCGCAATGACTTTTTTGCCCATCTGTATGAGTGCCTGGGCACGGTCTCCATCCTCCAGGAGAACGAGGATGACATCCGCTGCATACATCCCATCTGCATGGCAGAGTCCGCGGTCATGATCAAGAGGAATATACCGTGCGACTTCACCTTCAACCAGCGTGATTCCATACTCCCGCAGCAGGCGGGAGATCGCCTCAACCCGTTCATCTGTCCGGTGAAACAGATTTACCTCAACCCGTGCATGAGATGCTCTCTGAAGATCTGCTATCTCCTGTGCCGCCAGAGCTGCGGTATTTCCATTCACAGAAATGACCGGATGATTCGCTGTCAGGAGGAGGGCGGCTGCTACTTTCTCTGCCCTGAGCGCTGACTCAGTCGTCTCTTCTCCAAGCAGATAATCAAACGCTTCACCCCGCCCGTGAGCAGTCAGCCCTTCCAGTGATACAATCCCTGTTTTGGTGTATGATGCAAGCCGTTCCCTGGTAACCAGTGACCGGTACCGCGGATGAGGTTTTGGGATCATGAAGGATATTCTCCGTTAAGAATTGTCGGCCCGCCGTGTGCAATGCGGAGCCGGAATACATCCCCGAATCTTTTCAGTACTGATTCGGCATCTCTTCCAAGTGCGAACACGCCACACCCAAGCATGGTCATACTGGCTGGTATATGTGCATCATCACATGCTGAAAGAACCGGCATAATCTCTTCAGGTATAAGGCCGCTCATTTCAGCAAATTCCCGGGAAAGTGTCATGATATCCTCAAGACGTTCAGGTATCCTTTTTGGAAAGGCAATGGTGATCCGCTTCATGAGTTCTGGCGACGAAAGAACAGACGAAGTCCGTATGGGGCGGATGGTAAGGGCATACAGCGGTCGTGTGTCCTCATGTCGAATAATCTCACCATCCGGACCAGGTGTTTTTCGTACCACATACCCTCCCCCCTGGCAGGCTGCAACATCCCCAAGACCTGAACGATGCATAACTTCTATCCGGTGCGCAATCCTGGCACAATCAGGGGAATTAAGCCCGAGATCATAGAGGGCATTGAGTGCATGAACCGCTCCCAGAAGGGCTGCGGCAGACATCCCGTACCCTGCCCCGATGGGAAGATGGCACGAGGTCTCAAGAGATGCCGTCACCTGCATGCATGTCATAAGATCCATAAGAACGGGTGATGAATCAGGGATCTCACGCGGCTGACCGGTACGGTCAGTCTGAAAAATCCGTACCGATGATATGTCACTTTTTTCTGCAATAACCCTCACCCCCTCTGATATGACGATGCCTGCTCCGATACTTCCGGAAAGGCTCGGATCATCATGGATGACGGGAAGAAAATATCCGGAGATATGACCAGGGCAGAATGCAGTTACTCGTGAACGTGTCATGATGAGAGATATCTGGTACTGATACGATCAAAAATCCGTGATGCGATCTCCTGTTTATCTCCGGATATATGCTCTTCTCCATATGCATCAATCATGGTGTACCTGGCAGTTTCAGATCCCAGATTGTCAGGGGTATTGGCAAGAACCATGGTCACCCCTTTCTGAATCAATGCCCGTGCCTCATGATGAGCATCAGAACCAAGTTTAAATGCAATCGTCACAGGAATTGTCCCAAGGGCCAGATCAAGCAGTTTTGGGAGGGGATGAAGATGAAGTGAGACCGGTTTTCCACTCGGGATCTTCCCAGCGATTCGTTCCGGAGCAAAATCTGAGATTGCTGCCGCACTGATATAGATATCCGGGGTATGGTCTGCCAGTACCAGGCGGATTGCATCTCCCATTGATGCAGCAGATGTCACCGGTATATTTCTTCCGACGGGAATCGTATCCCGGTGGATGATGGTTACATCAGCACCTCTCCGGAATGCCTCATACGCAAGTTCACGACCCATCTTTCCTGAAGAACGGGTTGTCAAAATCCGGATGTCATCGACCGGTTCCTCACATCTCCCGCTGGTTATCAGAACCCGCTTTCCGGCAAGCGGGCTTTTGGAAAGAAGCCGTTCACACCAGAGAACTATTTCATTGATATCGGCAATTTTTGCCTTCCCCTCTTCAATGCGTGGCCCGACTATCTCAATCCCTGATTCTTTAAGGATGGCAAGATTTTTCATGACGATATCATGCCGGAACATCGCATGATGCATGGCTGGAACCACAATAAATGGCATCTTCCGGCCAAGAGCCGTCGTGGCACAGGTAGTAACCGTCGTATCATCAATCCCGCAGGCAATCTTTGATATCGTATTGGCTGTGCAGGGAGCAATCAGGAAGAGATCAGCAAGCCCCTCATCGCCGCAGTATATGACATGTTCAACATTCCCGGTAATCCGGACTATTGTCTCCCTGCCACTTGCATAGGTCAGGGCATCGGGATGAATGATATTTAAGGCTGCCTGACTCATCACCGGCTGAACCTGTGCCCCTTTTCTCCTGAGGGCATGGATGAGCCGGACGGCCTCTACTGCTGCAATGCTTCCGGTAACCCCGATAAGGATGGTCTTTCCAGACAGTGTCATGTAATCACAACGTCGGTTACGGTATGAACTTTCCCAGGTCCAATCTTTTTGATTATCCGGTGCTGCAGGGTTGCGGTATATCCAGATGCATCCAGAAGCTTCCTGATATCGTTTTGGATGTCTCCAATTCCATGGACATGAAGGATTGTGCCGGTCTGTACATGATCAAAGGCCGTATTAAGAAACCTGACCGCTTCATAATGTCCCATATGAATACGATCATATATCCCGGTGATATGATCCCTGCAGTCACCTGTTGAGATAGTAACCTGGGATTCAAGGGAGTTTTCACGGATATTCATCTCCAGATACCTGACTGCGACAGGATTTATCTCGATGGCATGAACAATTCCCCCTGCTTTTGCCATTGGCAGGGTAAAATATCCGATACCGGCAAACATATCACAAATTCTCTCGCCAGGTCGGATCTGATCAGCCACACGCCTCTTTTCTTCCCGGTTTCCCTGGGAAAACATGACCAGAGCCGGATTGAGGTGGTACCTGATTCCTGATTCGGTATGGATTGTGTCAGTTACCGCTCCATACAAAGGAACCAGATCAGGAATCCGCATATCTCCCGTATGTCCCCGGTACCAGACAACTGCCTGCGGGCTGTGCAGGTCAATCACTTCAGATATGACATCAGCCCCGGGTTTTTCCCCATGAAAGGCGATAATTGATCCAATCTTCTGATACCCTCTCCCTTTTCTTCTTCTCTCCGGCAGTGTTGTGGTAAAGGGATATCCGTTCCGGACAGGGACATATGCAATATTGCCAGATATCCAGGGTTTTCTGCTGGTATCCACCCACGGTTCAGATACTATGGCTGCGATATCCCGAGCAGGTATCTCCCTGACGTTCATGTGGATCAGACTACCAGGACCCGGTCCTCATCCCGAATAATATGGACCCTCTCGCCGGAGATTATCTTTCGCCAGGACTGAACCGGAACTTCTTCAGTCTTCCCGGTCTCTTCATTCATCAGGCCCAGGGTTTCACCATCCTGATAAATGACCAGCATAGGAATACCATCACGAACGGTTCCGATATAGCGGGATGGCGTGGATTCCGGAACGGTCCGGGGAATTCCTGATGCCAGATCCAGGTAACTTATGGTCTTTCCCTCTGCTCCCAGTATCTCGCCGTAGGTATTCCTGATATAAATGATATCTCCTTTGGTATATTTCGGAAGACGGACAGCATAGGTGATCCGGTACAGTTTCTTCCCTTCCTTTTCCCCGACCAGCGTTGGATGAAGGGAATATTTTCCACCCATCCGCCGGGTTATCTCGCGTGATATCTGTTCACCGAGCGTCTGCGTCCCGACAATGATGTCAAGTCCTTCGCGTCCCTCCTCCATCCGGGTTACAAATGACAACCGGTCGCCCTGGAGTTGTAACTCTTCTTCAGCCTGGTACGCGATTCGTTTTGCCCGTTCCTGCTCCTCCGGGGTTGCTTTTCTTCCATCAGCCCGAAGCTGGACGACTCCCTGCCAGTAATTGCCATGATATCTGCTGCACCGGTCACAGGAGTCATACTGCCAGAGTATTTCAACCGTGCAGGCCGCTTCAACCGGCTGATCATACAGGATACCGGTCACAGAGACATGCGCAAATGTTCTGTTTTTACTGTTTTCATCAAGTCTGATCGAAATCTCGGGCTTTTTTATATCCTTGTACAAATGGATGGCCGAGATTGCAGCCTCATACTCAAGATCTTCCCTTGACCGGTCACAATCATTCCAACCGTTCGTATCCCGCATAGAGTTACAATTCGGGCAACGTACCAGCCGGACACGGCCGTCACAGGAAAACCATGCAATATCTGATGCGCGACAGGTGCCGCAGATATCTCCTGATGGTGACGGGCCACCACATTTCGGACAGATTGCCTCTTGTAAGTCCATGTATATCGCTGTTATATTCGTATGATGGTCGTGTACGGAATGCCATCAATGAGACGGCAGGAATCCGGCTGCAGAATTCCACGGGAGATCGCAAGATCCACGCAACGTTTTCCAAAGATTGTGATGTTATCACCATCCATGAGAACACGGATAATTTCCTCTTCTGTGGCCTCCTGGTTCCCAAAGAAGGTTTCGCTGATGGTTATTGTAACCTCGCCTTCTGATAAGGTCTTTCCTATGAGCTCCCGGTCACAGATACCAACAACTTCCCTGTTATCTGCCGACCGGTGAATTCGAAGTAACATCCTGATATTATCGTGCCCCGGAGGGAGAAAAACCTTTCAGGTACATCAGAGTTCTGTCCCGATTCCATAGACCTTCCGGGGGGTGTGGACATGTATCCGGAAAAGGTCCTCTTCAGTAATATGTCCCTGCTCAAGGAGTCGGAGAGTAAACCGGGGAACGGACTTCGGACCGATAACAGCTCCCGGCCGGCTGTTTTCATCCATATAATCACTCTCCATGGTAAATTCCCGCTTCACCCTGCACAAATCCGGTATCGCTTCATGTTTTGCTACAAGGGACGGGATAAGCGGCGTCTCCGGTGCTCCGAAATGTTTCACAACGCGGGCAGGATTCATCCCCTGTACTTTTGCCATATCCACCATATCCTCACACGGGCCGGATTCTGCATGAACCTGCAACGCACAGTCAATTTCTCCTGCCAGGGAAAATCCATGCATTAACACCTCATTGGAAAGATCAGCCAGTTCCTGCGTCGTTTCATAATGTGGCCTCCCACTTTTCAGGCCGATGGCTTTTCCCTCTGCTACGTATTCTGCGGCAATGCTGAGTCCTTCTTTCATGATCCCGGCAGCCTCTGAAGGAATCATGCGTTCAGACAGGACGGTTATCTCTGCCGGGTGCACCCCGAGTATAGGAAAGACGACAACACCGGTTTGAATGGTTATCTCTTTTGCGATCCGGAGTGTTTCATCAAACACTCCCCTGAAGTCTTTTCCACTAACCGGATGGATACCAAGAGACCAGGATGGTTTGGTAACAAGACATATGTGCGTCCCTCCTGATCTTTTAAACTCTTTGACCGCCTCAATCCCTTTTCCATTCCTGGGATCGATATGAATGTGGTCATCAAGAATCGGATACTTCGGTGTCTTCATCCATCCACTCAATTCTCATCATAGGGTATTCACCTTCCCGTGCGATGCAGGCATGACATGAGGCCTCATTTACTCTGACGGTCAGCTCAACATCCAGCATCAGACCTGACAATTCACAATATCCGAATGAATTTGGTATCATAAGTTCACGATCCAGTCTGACTGCAATATCAGTCATATATGGCTGCTGGATGTGCGCATTCTCTATTGCTTTCTCAAGGGATGATGCGGACTCCCGGGATACCGGAACTCCTACCCATTGATGGTATAATGCACCGAGTTTTATCCCAGCTTCAAAAGCTGCCCGTTCCCTGTCAGTTATCATATCATCACATGAGCGATTTCAGTATATGTACCTCCCCGTTTTTTCCTGCTCCGTCTGTTTATGATTCATATGGTTAACTAGCATTGAGTCCAACAGATATACAATGGCTATCCATCCGATAGAATTCAGATATGGCACCCCGGAAATGAAAACGGTCTTTAGTGAGGAACACCGTTTTTTGTGTATCATCGAGGCCGAGATTGCCCTTGCCAGGGCAGAAGGTATCCTGGGTATGATCCCCCGGGAGGATGCAGATATCATTGCAGAGAAGGCACGATGCGCTTCCCTTGCACGTGCAAAAGAGATCGAAGATGAGATACATCATGACATGATGGCTGTTGTGCGTGCAATTTCTGAGGTCTGTGGTCATGCAGGAAGGTGGATTCATTACGGGGCAACCTCAAACGACATCCTTGATACTGCCACCGGTCTTCAGCTCCGTGATGCACTGGACATTCTTGAACAAAAATTAAAAACCCTTCTGAAAGTTCTGCTTGACCGGGCAGAAAAAACAAGGTATCTGGTCTGTATCGGCCGGACCCACGGTCAGCATGGTGTTCCCACGACTTATGGTCTTCGGTTTGCAATATGGGCAAGTGAAATCGGGCGACACATTGAACGGTTACTACAGATGAGACCACGGGTCTGTGTCGGTCAGCTGACCGGGGCTGTCGGGACACAGGCTGCCCTTGGAGAGAAAGGGATGGAGATACAGGAAGAGATGATGAAGATTCTGAACATTTCATCAGTTGATGTCTCTAACCAGATCATCCAGAGGGACCGGTATGCAGAATACTTCTGTTTTCTTGCAAATGTGGCAACAACCCTTGATAAAATCGGAGTAGAGATCAGGTCTCTGCAAAGAACTGAAATTGGAGAGGTAGAGGAAGCATTTGGTGCAAAACAGGTTGGATCCTCAACCATGCCTCATAAGAGAAACCCGATTAAAAGTGAGCAGGTATGTGGTCTTGCCCGAATTATCCGATCCTCAGTAGAGCCGGCATTTCAGAACAATACCCTCTGGGACGAGCGTGATTTAACCAATTCATCACCTGAACGGATACTGTTTCCTGAAGCTACTATCCTGACTGATCATATCCTGAAGATTATGACTGCAGTCCTTGAGGGGCTGAATCTGAAGGAAGATCGGATAAAACAGAATCTTGCCATGCTTCATGGGATTAACATGGCTGAATCGGTTATGATAGAACTGACAAAAAAAGGGATGGGACGACAGGAAGCCCATGAGATTATCCGGATGAAGAGTATGGAGGCACTTGCCACACATCAGCCGTTAGCCTCCCTACTCTCACAAACTCCTGAGGTGACCCGCTATATTCCTGGTTCAGAGATCGAAAAACTCCTGGATCCGGAGTCTTACATTGGAACTTCCGTTCAGCAGGTGGAACGAGTGGTACACAAACTGCGTACCCTCTATCTGTAACCCCTTATTCATATGCACCGGTAAAGATTGATCCATACCGCTCAAATTTAAAGTCTGAACGGGTAATTGGTTCGGTTGAAAATTTCCAGGTCTTTTTTGGTTCCAGGTAATCTATGGTTGCATAGGCATTTCCAATCTGATCCCCGTCGGCATTAAACAGATTGAATGTAATGACTATGATGTCGATGGTCTTATCATCAAGGTTTCGTATCTCACCTTTGATGTATGCTTTATCTTTTGATACCCGGTCGATGTACGTCTTCCTGATTGAAAGGTTGACTTCTGAATCCTCAGTACATTCCAGGTATCCAAACGGCCGGGTTACATACAGTTTTTTTCCGTGCGTCCCTTCCTTTTCCACGGTATCCTGCACCTTGTACTGTACCTGGTCAAATAACGGAAATGCGGAATCAGATGACTCAATGGTGATCATCTGATCTGAAAACACCGGTGCGGATGAGAACAGGAACAATGCAATACATCCAATAAAAACCGAAAGAAAAATAAGATTAATGACCGGATACCGTTTCATTGTAACATGCCAACCCCCAGCATCTGATTATATACCATACAATAATACCCACACTTTTTTCAGCTAGGTTCTGATCTGATTACTGGGCCTATAAGACTACCGATATATATCTGACAGTATGAATAGAAATCGGTATTCGGATGCATCTCTCGTATATAAACCACATTATATACATGAAAGCAGAAAAATGATGAGGAATTAGAACGAAGCAGAATAAGAATATTTTTTGTATCCGTACGGGGACGTATGTGAAAAATACTGAAGCACCATGAGACTTATCACCATCCCGATAATAATCCTGATAATTTTTATTCTCTTTGCATTATTTACTCCCGTACTTCTTCTGGAGGGAATTGAGAACATCCTGCCGGGAGATGTAAAACAAAACACTGCAGAAGTAAGACAAAATGCTGCAAATCTGATAATTGATATCTCCTCCATCCTTGGCAGATATGAGACCTGTGTGGATCTGTACACCTATCTTATCGAACGGTTTCCTGATTCTGCAGCGTATTATGGTAAAAAAGCATTGTATCTTCATAAACTCGGACGTCTGGAAGAGGCGGTGACAGCACTGGACGGGGCTATTGCCCGTGATCCTGAAAATATCGACTATCTGCTCCGGAAGGCACGACTAACCAAAGCCCTGTACCGGAATGAGGAGTCAGACCAGACTTATCAGCAGATTGATCAGATAACTCCAAAGACTGCTCTCAATTATGCGTATTCAGGTGATGCAGCCCTTGATCGGAGTAATTATATTCAGGCATTTGACCGGTATACAAAATCATTATCACTCGATCCATCCGATTCGCTCATCTGGGAAAAACGTGGCGATGTCATCTTTGCCCTGCTCACCATTCCTACTGCAGGGTTGAATGCAGATGAAGAACTGAGAAATAAGGATCTTTATGCAGAAGGGATAAAAAGTTATGAGAATGCAATCAGGTTAAAACCGGATCGGATGGCTGAAATAACACAGAAGATGAGTAAAAGGTCAGATCTGTTTGTCCCAAAATCAATCGCAGAATTGGAATCGCGGTACACCCGGTACAGATATCTGGGATAGCCACAATCAGGTGATATATGAGGTCAGTTTTTTACTGGGTTTTTTATGGTATCTTTGTATTCACATTTTGTAGTTATACAATTGTATGGGCTGATTCTTTCAGTTCAGGGAATCAATGGAAGGAGATTCTTGCCATAGGGGAGGAGAAGGATTATACGATCGGGGCAGATCTTACCCTTTCCATCGAACCGGATCAGTATTATTGTACCCCTTCTGATGAGATTGTTCTTTCCGGTTCCCTGAAGGGAATATTTGGTCCTTTATCAGGAAAAGAGATCACCATAGAACGGACGAACAGTTCCAACGTGAGCATTTCTCTCAAAAGCGTGACCGATATCTCGGGTATATATGCACTATCTGATATTCTGTCTGAACCGGGAATATACCGGTACCAGGCACTCTATATTCCGGAGGATGAAAATTCGGATACACCGCTTAAAAGTATTACGCGTGAAATATTCATTACATCTTCAAAAGAGTCTGCTGATGATCTGAATACATCACTGAAGTCTATGCCAAAGGAAGATGATTCGGTTGTGTCTCTTTTGGCGGAGCAAAATATTTCTGTTCATCTCAGCTCACAGGGTTCAGAATTTACCCCTGGCGAGCAGGTGTTCTTTTCCGGTAATGTCAGCTCACAGGACCGTCCTGTCGCGTATGCACCGGTGTACATTCAGCCTGAAATCCAGGGAGTATCCAAAGCCGGGAATATGATACCATATCAGACAAAAAATGATGGAACCGTGAATGTTTCGTATCATCTGACCGGTCCAGACCCCCTGTTGTTCTCTCTTATCTGGCAGAAGTCTTCCATTCAGCCAAAGGTGCAGTCAGAACCAGTACTGCTTATGCCATCAGGCGAAGGCATTAATCCCCCGACCCGTATTGTTCATGATACAAAGACCCTTGATGCATACCTGGAACATGCTTCAGTTGTATCTTTACATAACTTCACAATCTATGGGTGGTATTGCGGCAAAGATGGTCTCCCTCAGGTATTATCACCGCTTGATCTCGTTTGGTATAATTTTGGTGAGAGAATATGGGATCAATATCAGAATAGTAGTCAGATACTGACAAATGCGGATGGATTATTTGAATGCACAGTCCCTGCACCACAGACACCGGGAACGTATCTGCTGGCAGTAAAAACCCGTGAAAGTTCACAATCAAAAGAGGTGTATTCAAATGTCCTTCCATTAACAGTGATTCCCGCCGGAGAGGAGAGTTCAGAGAATATTGATCCTGAATTACCGGATTCCGTTCTTCCGGTCAGCAGTCAGATCCTTATAACGGTATCATCAGTGCCTGCACGTGTATCTGAAGAGATTACACTCTTCATAAAAACAGAAGGTATGACAGATGATGAGTTGCAGCATTCAGGAATGCAGGTATTTTACTCTGAAAATGGAATAGACTGGGATGTATACACCGAAATAAATCCCCCAATTCCTATTGAAGATACGGTGGTCACATTCACGCCGGAAAACCCGGGATATCATTATTTCCGGGCATCGTTGTCAAGTCGGACCGGGGTTATTACCAGCTCCCCGGCAATTGTGATCCCGGTGATAGAATAAAATGGAACGATGATTCAGACCAGCCCGAACACATGCAGAATCATCAGAAGGATTGCACCCGGAATACCTGCAATAGCACAAACAATGACTGCTATCCAGCCAATTTCAATATCAGGAAATCCAAGTAATGGGAAGATATTCAGAAATTTTACTATGCCCAATAAAAGAAGGCCGAGAATAGAGTTGATGACCAGTTGAACGAAATTTTTTAATAGATGCCAGAGCACGGCCAGCACAATAAGGCACAGGATAATAAGGATGAGTGTACCTATCATACAATTGTTTCTCCGGATATTACCATATTAAACTATCAGAACCCAACTAACATGGACAACTTCTTTGAACATGTGCAGGAGAAGTGCCTGGATATTATCACAGTCATAATCAGACCCCGTATGGAGTAAAAAGATGGATGCAATTCGCTTTTTCCGAATATATGATATTGGAAAGGAGATTGACATCAATCTTCTTGAGATTGCACTTGCCAGAAGTTATTTTACGGCACGTGCCAGTTTTCAGAGGATCAAGCCAAAATCCATCATGATCGAAGAGCCTCCGTTGTTATTGCGGATGCATCCTGCTGATGTTACGGTCAATGGTTCACGGTATGACCTCCATGCCTCTGCACGGATTTATGATATTGGTGCAATCAGTCTCTGTTTTGTATATGAATCTTCAGACAGTAATGAGACCGGAATTTTTGAGGATGTCGGTCTTGATTTTGCCAATGAAGAGGTACTGTCAGACCTTTTTACCTCATATCTGAACACCCTGAAAGAAATACTACGGCCGCATATTCCTGATATCGCAATTGATGACTCTTTTTTTGAAGATTATATAATCTACTTCACCGATGATACAAAAGCCCCGATAGACCCGGTAGTTCTTCTGCTTGGTGAGAAAGCGGATTTTTCACAACAGATGCGGGAAGAGGTCTTAAAAAACAGCCTGAGTTACTCAGAGGAGGATATAACAACCCTCTCATGGAATGCAGCTTTGCTGAAAAATCCGGAGATACCGACTGATCTCTTTGATCTGATTGAATATGCAAATGTCCAGGTATTTGAGCTTCGGTATTATGATCGGGAACTTTCAAGAAAAATGGAAAAGATGTATCATGATATCGAACTTGGGGACCGCTTAACCTGGATAAGCCGGATGCGGGTATACCATCAGATAATGGCTGATCTTATGGAGATTCATGCTGAAATTTCGGAGATTACAGAAAAAGTAAACAACCTCATCAAGGTTACCGAGGATGTGTATTATGCCAGAGTGTACGCCACTGCACTCAAAGTGCTTCGGAGCCAACTCTGGAGTGATAGTGTGAACCGGAAGATTGAAGTGATTCAGGAGAATTACTCCATGCTTTCTGATGAAGTACGGATTCAGCACTCAAACTTCCTTGAATGGGTGATTATTATTCTGATAACATTCGAACTCGTATTTGCCATCCTGGGAGTACATCTGGTAATCATGCCATGATCGTTCAAAAAGAAGCAATCAGATCCGATCTCCGGGAGAGAAGATGGAGCATTCCTGCCGATGTCCGGGAAACTATGAGCAGGAGGATTTGTGAAAAACTCTCACAGGTTGTTCACCCCTGTGACACCGTCCTTGTCTACTGTGCAAAAGAGCCGGAGGTTGAGACATCCTGGTTTATCGATCATCTCTTGGATCATAACCGGAAAGTTATCGTGCCCATCATAGAGAAAGAACAGATCAGTCTTCGGTTATCATACATTGATTCAAGGGAAGCCTTAAAGCCCAGTACATTTCATGTTCCTGAACCGGTCGGGTGTGAAATTCCTGCTGATCCTGCTCATGTTACCTGTGCAATTATACCCATGCTTGGTTTTGACCGATCGGGAGGAAGAATCGGGTATGGAGCAGGATATTATGATCGTTTTTTATCTGAGTACAATCATATCAGGAGAATAGGTATAGCATACTCTGTCCAGGAGGTTCCTGCTATACCCGTACAGCCTCATGATATCAGAATGGATATTATTGTCACCGAAACGAACACATTCCGGTGCTCTTAGGATACATTATGACTGCCAAATCAGGGATTCGGCTTGAAGTCCGCCGCGCTGCTGAAGAAGATGCCGGGAAAGGCCTTGCACGGATCCATCCGGCCGTTATGCGTGCTCTTGGGATTGTGAACGGAGAATTCATTGAGATCCTAGGGGCGAAACGGGCGGTTGCAGCAGCATGGAGCTCTCAGAGTACCACTCACGGCAGGAATGATATCGCGATTGATGGTGAGATTCGAAGCAATGCCGGCTGTGGAATTGATGACCGGGTCATTGTCAGACGAGTGTCCGTTCATGACGTCAGAAAAGTTATCTTACAACCGGTAACCAGTATCTCCCTGAATAATCCGGAAGTACTTCTTGCAAAAAAACTACGGGGACGGCCGGTCATTGAAGGACAGACAGTCAGGATTGATCTGATCGGAAATACTGTCACCTTTGTTGTCTCAAGTCTTGAGCCACGGGGCACCGGGGTCGTTACATTCACTACCGAAGTAATTCTGAATGATATTCCCTATCAGACCGAAGAGAAGAAGAGTGAGGAATTATCGATTCATTATGAGGATATCGGCGGCCTTTCACGAGAGATAAGTCTCATCAGGGAGATGGTGGAGATCCCGCTCCGCTATCCCCGGATATTTGAACGACTTGGTATCGACTCACCAAAAGGTGTTCTGCTTTATGGTCCTCCTGGAACTGGAAAAACTCTTCTTGCACGGGCGGTTGCAAGTGAGGTGGATGCGCATTTTATCCCCCTCTCCGGCCCTGAGGTGATGAGCAGATATTACGGTGATTCGGAAAAGAAAATTCGTGAGATATTTGAAGAGGCAAGACAAAAAGCCCCCTCAATAATCTTCATCGATGAGATAGATTCCATCGCGACCAAGCGGCAGGACACCACCGGGGAAGTGGAACGCAGGGTGACGGCCCAGATCCTGACCATGATGGATGGTCTTGCATCCCGGGGTCAGGTTGTGGTTATCGCTGCAACAAATATGCCCGATTCCATTGATCCTGCCCTCCGGCGTGGGGGACGGTTTGACCGGGAGATTGAGATTGGCATTCCTGACCGGATTGGAAGACTTGAGATCTATCATGTTCATACAAGGACCATGCCGCTTGCAGATGATGTGGATCTTGAGTATTATGCTGAAACCAGTTATGGCTTCGTCGGAGCAGACATTGCTCTTCATTGCAAGGAAGCGGCAATGCATGCCCTTCGTGGAATCATGGGCCGGATGAAGGAGGATGAGGAAGTCCCTGCCGAACTGATCGACTCGCTCATGATCACGAATCATGACTTTCAGGAGTCCAGAAAAGGAATTGAGCCTTCTGCTATGCGGGAACTCTATATCGAGATTCCCGAGGTTCCCTGGGAGATGGTCGCAGGCCTTGATGCAGAGAAGCATGAAATTGAGAAGATTATCGAGTGGCCGGTTCATAGAAGAGAAGCCTTTGAAAAACTTAAAATAAAGCCCCCGAAAGGAATTCTCCTCTTTGGCCCTCCCGGAACCGGGAAGACGCTTCTGGCAAAGGCAGTAGCGGCAAAATCCCGTATGAATTTTATCGCCGTGAAAGGCCCGGAGCTCCTCTCCAAATGGGTTGGTGAATCTGAAAAGCAGGTTCGGGAAGCATTTCGAAAAGCCAGACAGTCCGCACCATCCATTATTTTCTTTGATGAGATAGATGCTCTTGTTCAGAGGCGGGGCCAGGAACATGGAACCTCACGGGTCGGTGAGAGTATATTATCTCAGATCCTGACTGAGATGGATGGTGTTGAAGATCTCTCCGGAGTGATCATCATGGCGGCCACAAACCGCCCGGATCTTCTTGACCCGGCTCTTCTCAGACCAGGACGGCTTGAGAAACATATCTATATCAAACCACCGGATCTGAAAGGAAGACGGGCAATTCTGGAGTTATATTTAAAAGATCTTGGGAGCCTTCTTGACGAAAATATTGATTATGATTCTCTTGCAGAGGAGATGCACTATTTTGTTGGTGCTGATATCAATGCGTTTGTCAGGGAGGTTAAGATGAACCTCCTTGATGATCTGTTTACAAAAGCAAAAAAACCCGAAGAAGTACCGAGGATTACCACCGAATACCTAAGGAATATATTATTAACAATGCAGGGGACGCTTGATAATAAAAACCTTGAATTGTTTGAATCCGGAGCCTGGGCTCTGCTCTATCCACGACATAAACAGCAGATACTTTTCCGGTCAGCATATCTCCTGAAACAGGTAGAGCGGGCAGGGCTTATAACCGATCTTCCCCCTGTTCTCCTTTTAAAATCTTCAGAACTTCGGGATTTAACCTTCTGGCAGGAGAAAAATTTCCCAAAAATCGAAGCATTAACAAGCGAAGTTGAAGAACTGCTCAGTTCATGTATACAAAAGAAAAACTCTGATATCAGTTTGTAACGTAATTTCCGGCATTTCATTCTCCGGGAATTATGATATCAGAGAATGATGTCTCATCATTACAGCATTTTTCCTGACGGGTCCATATGTTCCTGCAGTATATTATAGATGGTGAGCGATATTTTTATATATTAAAATAGAGTAACTTTAGGTAAATTATTACAGGAGTATTATCATGCCTCATTATCGCGAATTACCATTAATTGTTCAGGAAGGTTTTAACGAGGATTATGGAAAGGATATTGCCCGGTTATCCTGGGAGACGATGGAGAAACTCGGGCTGTCACGGGGTGATGTGATCGAGATCGAAGGAGTATCGACAACATATGCTGTTGTATATCCTTCCAACTCACCGTGGAATGATGTCATTCACATAGACGGAACAATCAGGAGACGGGCGGGTGTGGGAATACGTGAACAGGCCGTTATCAGAAAGACCGAAGCCCATGAAGCCAGGAAGATAGAATTTCGGATCGTTCAGGATGTTGCCGGTGTAAATCCCCGCGAGCTGGAACAGGTCCTCGCCCACAATTTACAAAATCAGGTTCTTTTCACGGGGAAAGCATATCGTATACCGGTAGGATACCAGAATGATCCGTTTGCCGATATCTTCCGATCCTTTGGTTCGCCATTTACATCCTACACATACACGGTTGTAACCATTGAAAAGACCGATCCTGAAGGACCGGTTTTTCTCGGACCCCGGTCCGTAATCTCTGTCTCATCCCCTGCTCAAAAAACACAGTCACGACAGTATGCCGGGACCCGTGCCAAAGAACCTGCTGAAGAATCAAAAGATAAATTCATCCCGGATATTCATTACGAGGATATTGGAGGTCTAGACCGTGAGTTGTCGCTGGTCAGGGAGATGATAGAGCTTCCTCTCCGGAATCCGGAACTCTTCGAGCGTCTTGGGATTGAACCGCCAAAAGGTGTCCTGCTCTATGGTCCGCCAGGGACCGGAAAGACCCTGATTGCAAAGGCTGTGGCTAATGAGGTGAATGCTCACTTTATCACGCTATCCGGCCCTGAGATCATGAATAAATACTATGGAGAGTCCGAAGGACGGCTTCGGGAGGTATTTGAAGAGGCAGAACAGAATGCTCCATCCATCATCTTTATAGATGAGATAGATTCCATCGCACCAAAACGGGAAGAGACCAAAGGTGAAGTAGAACGAAGAATCGTTGCACAACTTCTTGCCTTAATGGATGGTCTGAAAAGTCGTGGCAGGGTTATTGTTATCGCAGCAACCAACCTGCCAGACAATATCGATCCTGCCCTTCGTCGCGGAGGACGGTTTGACCGGGAGATTGAGATCGGCATTCCGGATGTAAACGGACGGTTAAGCATCTTTCAGATACACTCCCGGAATGTCCCGATTGACACATCTTCCATTATTATCGATGACGAAAATCTGACGAGGGATGAACGGATGTTACGGTCCTCTCTTATTGAAGAGCGGGCATCCATTGAAGAACAACTGAAAAGCGTGACAGATCAGCGCAAAAAAGAGGAACTGCAAAAAAAGTCCCAGGATTTAAAATCCCAGCTTGATGAGATAGATCAGACCATCAAAAGGAGATTATTCCTCCAGCCGTATGCAAACCAGACTCATGGGTTTGTGGGGGCTGATATCAGCCTTACCGTAAAGGAAGCTGCAATGCACGCACTCCGGAAAGTCCTGGAAAAAGTCCCCCCGAAAGATTTGAAAGAAGGGAAGATTGATAATAATCTCATCGCTTCGATTAAGGTGAATCAGGAGGATTTCCAGTATGCGCTGACTCATGTTGAGCCGTCTGCGATGCGTGAAGTACTGATTGAGGTTCCTGATGTAACCTGGGATCAGATCGGAGGGCTTGATCCGGTGAAAAAAGAGCTAAAGGAAGCAGTTGAATGGCCGATTAAATATCCACAGATCTTTCGTCAGCTCCAGACAAAAACACCAAAGGGTATCCTTCTCTTTGGTCCTCCCGGCACTGGAAAGACACTGATGGCCAAGGCCGTTGCGCATGAGAGTGAATGCAACTTTATCTCGATAAAAGGCCCCGAACTCATCTCAAAGTGGGTTGGAGAGTCTGAAAAAGGCATTCGTGAAGTCTTTAGAAAAGCACGGCAGGCTGCTCCATCCATTATATTCTTTGATGAGATCGATTCTCTTGTCCCAAAACGTGGATCCTATTCCGATGCAACGCATGTAACCGAAAGTGTGGTCTCACAGATACTGACCGAGATGGATGGTATGGAGGAACTGAAGAATGTCACCATCATCGCGGCAACAAACCGACCGGATATGCTTGATGATGCATTACTCAGACCCGGGCGGTTGGAGCGGCATATCTATGTTCCCCCACCGGACCGTGAAGGAAGGGAGAAGATATTTGAAGTATACCTCAAAGATGCTGATACCCTTCTTACCAGTGACATTACCATAGCCGATCTTGCAGAAAAGACCGACGGTTTTGTCGGAGCCGATATTGAGGCCCTGGTACGGGAAGCCAAACTTGCGGCAATGCGTGAATTTATCCATCTTATGGAAGGAAGAACTCCCCGAGAGATGGAAGAAGCAGTCAGGAATGTCCGCATTACCGCACGACATTTCGATGAAGCATTCCAGAGAGTAAAACCCTCACTTGATCCACAGACCCGTGAACAGTATGCTCGTCAGTCATGGGAGATCTTGTATAATCAGGATCAGCGGGAAATTCTGGAGAAAGCGGCAGTGATTCTGCAATCATTGTATAAACAGAAAAACGCTGATAAAAAAGTCTCACAGCTCTATGAACTGGTTTATATCAGTCCGGCGAAAGATTTTACTCTCATCAAAAAATTAGCTGAAGAACTTGATATGAAATAACCTCCTATGGTAAAGAGAGAATATAACATATGAATGATAATCCACCAGAAGATTTCAAAAATATGGAAGATATATTGCGAAAGATACTTTCACAAGCGTTTGGCACCGGACAGATCAGGCCCGGAGTCATAGGTGTTAATATTATTATGGCCGGGAATCTTCCTCCCGGCTTTCCCTTCCCAGGCAGTTCAGGACCAGGACATGATGTTGAACATCCGCCGATAGAGGTTGTTGAATGGAATGACCGGGTCTATGCAACATGTGAACTCAGGGGATTATATGATGAACACATCAATGTGGCAATTGCAGAAAATACCCTGCATATCATAGGATTTGATGGAAAAATCAGATACCGGAGTTCAGCCCCTCTTCCCCCTGTGGTTGAATCCTCATGTGTCAGAACATTCCGGAACGGTATCCTAGAACTTGTCTATCTGGCCCGAACTCCTGAAATTGAAATAATTGATGAGATTATAAGTGCCACTGAACCGGCACATGATACCTCACATAATGAACAGAGAACCGAATAAATTATCCATATCCGGTTATCTCATATTTCCAGTCTGAAGAGGCAAGACGACATTCGTCTCCATGAGTTACCATCTCTTCAACCATTTTTTTCAGCATTGCAGGAAACACTGCACCTACACGGGACTGAACCGGTTTTCCCCCACAGAAGAAGAAAAATGTGGGTGTTGCCATGACCCCGTATCGTTCCCCGATGTAATCAAATCGGAGAAGATTTAATTTGACAAAGGTTACTTCAGATCCAAAATCCTTTGCCAGTTCTTCTACTGATGGCATGATTCGGATGCAGTGAGGACATGATGGACTGTAAAACATAACAAAAACAGGCTTTTCATTCCGCTCAACAAAGGTTTCCCAGTCAGAATCAGTAATTTCCGGGAGGATATCCTGTGGCATATGTAGTCGTTTTCTGTTAACATATATATTCATTGAGTCGGAAATGAGATCCTGATAATATGTCTCTTTCCGCCAGACTGAAGATGATTTCATATCCCTTTGCACAGGTAACACCACATCGGCTGGAGTCATTTTTTGATGCTGTTTTTGCAATCATCATGACCATTCTGGTACTTGGACTTGCACTCCCTGATCCGTCTGATCCAGGATCCATCAGTGGGATATGTATCCTGATGCTCCCCCAGATCGTTCACTTTGCGGTGGCTTTCTTTATTCTCGCAGCATTCTGGGGAGCACATCACCGGTTGTTTGCCGTTGTGAAAAAACTGGATAGAATGCTTATCAGACAGACATTCATTCTGTTATTCATTGCCTGTCTTCTTCCCTTCACCTCCACGCTTGCCGGTGATAATCATACCAGCGGATCAGCAGTCGTTTTATTTCATATAAATATGCTCATCCTGGGCCTGTTATTTCTGATTCAGTGGATATATGTACATCATTATCAGCTTATTACTCCTTTATCAGGGTCTTTGTACCGGTTTATCATCATAAAAAACTCGATTGTTCCCTGTATTGCAGTCCTTGGCATTGGAATGTCCTTCCTGAGTCCTGAATGGAGTTCAGCCTGTTATTTCTTCATTCCGATCTTTGAATGGGTATTATATCACGAATCCTGCAGATATGTGACGTCTGAAAAGAGTACATTATCAGATACAGGCATGGATGAACCGGTAGTACTTCCCATACCGGACGAGATAGGACAGGCACTTGTGTCTGTAGCTCATGAGATGGAGATTTCAAAAGAGCAGCTCATCATCCAGATCCTTAAACGATGGAAGAATGAAACACGTGTCAATACCGGATCACAAGGGAGTTTATGCCATTTTAGTCCTGACATCCATACAGACGTTTCAGATCAATTATCGACCGGTATTAATAGATAAAAAGATAATGTGTATTCGATGGCTGAAGAATCATACCGGGAGACTGAAATAGACGGCCAGATTGTGAAATGGGATCCAGACCAGATACGAAAGATACAGGAACATCCCTGCTATAGTGAAAAGGCCAGTCATACCTTTGGAAGAGCCCATCTTCCGGTTGCTCCAAAATGTAATATCCAGTGTAATTATTGTGTCCGTAAATTTGATTGTGTCAATGAAAGCCGCCCTGGCGTTACCAGTGAGGTGTTAAAACCGGAACAGGCTCTGGAAAAGGTCCGTGACATCATCAGTCAGTATCACTATATCAAGGTGGTCGGGATCGCAGGTCCTGGGGACCCGCTTGACAATGAAGAGACATTTGAAACATTTCGTCTTATACATGAGGAGTTCCCTCATCTTATTCTCTGTGTGAGTACGAACGGCCTTCTTCTTCCTGATAAGATTGATCTTCTGGAAAAATACGGGGTCACGAATATTACTGTTACGATGAATGCAATCGATCCTGATATTGCCGCAAAGATTTATCAGTACATCGATTATAAAGGACGGCGGTATTATTCAAGTCATGAGATGGGAGAGATTCTTATCTCACGCCAGCTTGAGGGGATTAAAATGGCTGTCGCGAAAAAGATGCTCGTTAAGGTAAATACTGTGTATATCCCCGGTATTAATGATCACCATATCCCGGAAATCGCGAAAAAGATTAGTGAGATGGGAGTCTTCATTCATAACATCATCCCGCTCATCGCCCAGGCCAAATTTGCTCATATCTCCCCCCCGACGCTGGAGGAGAAACTTGCCATGCAGGAAAGATGCAAACCCTATGTCCGGCAGATGTCTCACTGCCAGAGATGCCGGTCTGACGCAATCGGATGCCTTGGAAAAGACGTGAACTCCTGTATAGGGAGAAAAGCATAACCAGAAATTCGGGCACATCTTTTTTTAATGCCGGCTCCCTATATAGCATAACCCTCCAATATCTGGCGGGAGGAGCAAATATGGAAAAAATCCTCCCAATATTCCTGATAATCCTCCTCGTTTTCGTCCCGGTGAGCGGAGCGGAAGAGAATCAGTCTGTTGATGTCATTACTCTGGATGAACTTTTAAAAGAAAATGATTATGTTCTCTCCCTTGATCCCCAGAATCTCACTGCATTACAGTTTCGTGCCCTTATTTTCTACAATGAAGAGAAATATCCTGAAGCCATCAACGCATCTGATCAATGTCTGAAGGTCGATCCTTCTTGCAGTTTCGCCTGGCATATTATCGGGAGCTCATGGGGGTATCTGAATCAGCCGGATAAGGCAGTTGAAGCATTTCAAAAAGTCGTTGCATTAAACCCAGATGATCCGGTCCAATATAATGTACAGGGTGTGGCACTCTCACGGACCGGCAAATTTTCAGAAGCGATTCAGGCTTTTTTGAAAGCCACGACGTTAAATCCCCAGTATGCCGCAGCATGGAATAACATGGGTGTTACGTATTATAACATGAAGCAGTATGATAATGCCCGGCAGGCATTTGATCGTGCTATCTCTTTAAAACCGGATGAACCGAAATTCTATGCAAATATGGGCTATACTCTCCTTCAGAAAGGCGACTATAACGGGGCACTGGCAATGGCCAAGACTGCCAGAACCATTGATATGACCTGTGTTCCCTCATGGTTTGTTTCCGGGGAAGCACAATATCATAACCGGAATTGGAAAGAGGCGTTTTATTCATTTGACGGAGGTTTTAATGCTCTCGCAAAGAACGAGATCTGGTATTACCAGGGGGCGAAAAACACCCGGATTACAAAAGACTTGCAGCCTATGGATGCATATTACATAGCACTTGCAAGCAATGTCAGATTTACCGGGATCTGGGAACGGACCACCGTTATTAAGTATAAAATCAAGCGGTATCAGGACACCCTTGATCTCTATGATCAAATCCTTGCAATAACTCCTGATTATGGAGAGGGATGGAAGAAAAAAGGAGATTCAGCAATAAAGATAGAACGGATTGAAAGTGCACGGGATGCATATAAACGGGCATTGGATCTGTTACCAAATGATCCTGAGGTCCTCTCTTCATATGGGTATACGACCGGATTGCTCGGAGATTATCTGGAAGCAATGAAATATATCAACAAAGCTCTTGAAATTGAACCAAATTATGCCCGCGGGTATCTTTATAAGGGACTGATTTACTCCTTTTATGGTCAGAGGGAGGATGCACTGTCTACGCTTTCAAAAGGGCTGGAAATTGGGGAAGAAAAACCGGAACTCTTTGAGGCACTTGCAAATGTCCAGTTTAAAAACGGTGATACCCTGGGAGGAGCAATCAGTACTGTCAGAAGTCTCCTCGGTTTTTAATTATGCATGATATTGTCCAATATCTGCATCAGGTATACCCAGTTGTTTATCGATTGCCACAAGAAGTCTGTCGAGGAGACGTTTTACATCCTGATACATCTCTTTGTCTACCGGCCCGCCGGCCTGATGCCATATTACTTTCTGGCGAAGCATATCGGTCAGTTGTTCCACCTCTGTTCCTTTCATCTGTGGTGGCACAATCAGTTCAGTCAGGTAATCTGCAGCGCCATGCCAGGCCTGATCTGCGGGCTGTGAAAACTTCACCTTCAGATGGGTGATATTCACAATGAACCCTCGTCCATATCGGCTGGAGGGTGTTTGTACTGCCATACCACTAATCTTGGAAGGGAAAGATATCAAGATTGTTTATTTATACATACGAAGATAGCAATCCTTTGCCGATAATGGAATATGCCGGTATCATGCGGGGATGTGTGATGAGGGCCTTTATCAATGCTGATGGCCGGTCCATGTCCCCTTTGCGGGTGATGATCTCTTTTATATCAGGATGTGCAAGAATGCGGATGAGTTTCTCCATTTCTTTTTCTGATATCTTCTGTCGTATCTGAAAAAACCGCAGTCCTCGTAAAATTTCATGACCGAAATCTGCTTTCCATGCCTGTTCGTAGGAGGCCATCGATGCAGGGCTGAAATCATCAGTCTCTATCGACCGGATTGCAGTCTGTGCGGCGTGGCGTGCTGCCCGGACACCGGTATATACCCCTCCGCCAGAGGTGGGTTTTGCCATTGCTGCCGCGTCTCCCGCAATGAGGATACGGTTATCATATGATCGCGACAGCGTCCCAAGTGGGATTGTCCCACTCACAAAATGAATGATCTGTTTCCTGAATGGTCTGATGAACTCTGAAAACCGTTCCTTCACCTGATTCATACCGCAAAGTCCTATACGCGTTCTTTCAGGATGTATCGGAATCATCCACCCGAAAAATTCCGGTGCAGCGTTGGGGTATATCTGAACGTGATCCAAAGGAACTGAATGCATCACATCACATTGAAGGCCGGAGAGATAGTACCGGGCACGGGGAATACCCAGTATTCTGCTGATACTACTGCGTGGACCATCCGCAGCGATAAGCATTGCATAACGCACGTCTTCCAATCCGGCCATCCCTTTCAGCCTGACGGTTTGTGATATGCGCGAAATGTCATACGCGATCGTCTTGAGTTGTATCTCCGCACCAGCATCTGCTGCTGCCTGACCCATTTCCTGATCCAGAGCCCCCCGGTCAACAACATATGCCATAGTCTTTCCTGCATCAAAGGAACAGGTTGCATCACCTGCGTGGATATCAGCACCGGAGACGGTATTGAGAACTGATGACATGGATACTTCACATTCGGAAAATGCACTTTGTGACAGGAGTCCTGCACATTGCACAGGGTATCCAAACGTTGCCTGTTCTTCAATAAGTAACGTCTTAAGACCGGATTTTGCACAGATTCTGGCAGCTGTTGAACCGGCCGGCCCGCCTCCGACAACGACGACATCATATATCCGGCTCATGATATGGTATAGTACTCTTCACTTCCGGCAATCAATTCACCTGAGAGCAGACCTTTGTATCCACCCCTCCTATTTCTACAGGCAGATGATACCGGAACCAGAATTCAGATACAAACAATGTATCATTATTCGCTCTGATGTGAAGATGAGTTGCGGAAAAAAATGTGCACAGGCCGGACATGCCGCCATTGGGGCATATGAAAAAAGTTCTCCTGCATTAAAAAAAGCATGGCTGAATGAGGGACAAAAAAAGGTAGTTCTCAAGGTTTCTGATCAAAAAACTCTTTTTGAATTAAAAACCCTTGCTGAATCAGCAGGAATAGCTGCAGCCCTGATACAGGATGCTGGTATGACTGAAATACCACCCGGGACAATTACTGCTCTCGGGCTTGGGCCTGCAAAAAGTGAAGATCTCGATAAAATTACCGGTTCGCTCTCACTCTTATGATCGAAAGCCCCTGGATGATTGACAAGGATCTCGGACTCTGGTATTATCTTACGGATTCTCCCGGCACTGGTGGAAGGCTCCGAGAACACCCTGAAGATTTTGAGGTCACAGAGAATGCGAACAGGACGTATAGTGACGGTCCGTATCTGATCTGCTCTTTAACCAGGAAAAACTGGGATCAGCACCGTGCAATAAAAGCAATAGCGACCGGACTCGGGATAAGTCACCAGCGGATAGGATTTGCAGGAACAAAGGATAAACGGGCTGTCACGACCCAGTATATCTCAATTTACAAGTGCACCAGAGAAGATATTGCCAGACTGACGATACCGGATATCACACTGACCGCCCTTGGAACCTCCCAGCACCCGATATCCCTTGGAGATCTGCAAAGTAACACGTTTGCAATTCGTATCAGGGATAGCATCGAAAGTGATCTGAAAGCATCACTTGATGCATTTCAAAAGAGTGTATCGCAGGGTATTCCCAATTATATGGGATATCAGCGGTTTGGTGTAACCCGTCCTGTCACTCATCATATCGGTTTTGAGATCCTGAAAGGAAATTTTCAGGAGGCAGTCAGGGTCATGATAGGAAAGCCCGGAACTCATATGGAAGAACGTGAACAGGAAGGAAGGTTGTGTTACTATGAGACTGAAGATGCAGCACATTGTCTTCACCTTCTTCCTCCGCGGTTATCATTAGAACGTTCAGTGCTTCATTATCTGGTGAGTCATCCGGGAGATTATCTCGGTGCCATACACCAGCTCCCGCGGACCCTCCGTTCGATGTATGTGAGCGCCGTTCAGTCATGGATATTTAATACGACAGTAAGTATGCGAATCAGGGATGGGCGTGACCTTTTTGAACCGGAGATCGGAGATCGGCTTCTCTGGCCGGACGGGAGAACTGACACGATCACACACGCAACGATACATGCTGCAAAGGTTCAGGTAAAAAGAGGCAGATGCTCTCTGGCATTGGCCCTGCCGGGAGGGTCGTTTACTCCGGGAGCAGGATCAGATGATCAGAATATTCAGTCTGTTCTTGAAGAACAGGGAATCACCCCGGATATGTTTGAAACGGTATCAAAGGTACTGGATACCACCTTTGCCGGATCAGTCCGTCCTGTCATTATGAAGACAGATCTCTTTTACGAGATTGCTGATACAGATCCCCTCATCAGATTCACACTACCCCCCGGTCAGTATGCAACAACTATCCTCCGGGAACTTATGAAGACAGATCCATTACATATGGTTTAATTTTTTCAGGTCTTTATCACACGCCATTTCGTGATAAGGTTATCTCCGGCCAGATAATGTGAAGTCAGTTCCAGCTTTAAGAGGTCAGTCACTTCACGGGGATGAAGGCCGGTAACAAGAGACGGTGTATCTTCTCCACCGGCAATAAAGGGGAGATGAATAAGGACGAGTTCATCAATAAGATTCTCCTGGAACATGTGACCGTTCAGGGTTGAACCTCCCTCAATCATCAGCGTTTTTATGGCATACTTCTCATACAGGAGGTTCATAAGAACACGAAGGTCGACCAGATCATCTCCACAAACCTCTATATGAGCACCTTTCTCTGCTAATGCGTCACATTTATCTTTTTCTGCCCTCGCTGACACGGCAATAATGGTTGGCGCATCAGGTGAGAGCACATGTGCGTTTGGAGATATATCTGCTTTTGATGTTGGAATTACCCGTACAGGATTCTTACCAGTCACATGTCTGACAGTCAGAAATGAGTCGTCAATCCTGATGGTATTTGCTCCGACCATTATCGCATCTGATTCAGCCCGTATCTGATGGAGTAATACCTCCGCCTCATGAGACATAAACTGCATCAGGAGCTTGGATGAAGCGCCCCTTGTTACCGTGAGTTTTCCATCAATGGTTACTTCTGATACGAGGGTAACATACGGGCGATTTGGATGGTCAGACATAGATGGCAGTACTGTTAGATTGTACAGGACTAATATTTGCTGCATATATGGAATTGTTTCCACAGTCAGTAAGCGGAACGTTCATCATCTTATGAGTCCGGAATTTGCAATCATCGGCAGAAATATCTCATATCATTATCAACGATTGAGAAAGAATGAATATAACTGCATTTCGGTACAGGTTTATCAGGTATCTCGAGCCGATAGCAGAAATATGTAAAAAGGGCGGATTATCTCCAAACAGTATTACCATATTATCAATTCTTTGCGGTTGTATCTGCTCATTCTCCTATATTATCCATTCATATTTCATCGGCAGTCTTTTTTTGTTCTGCTCAGCAATCCTGGATCTTGTCGATGGCTCTGTGGCCAGAATGACCGGGCATGAAACACCGTTTGGAGCGGTTTTTGACTGGATTGCAGACAAATATGTTGATACCGTTGTCCTTCTTGGCGTGGGACTGTCTGGAATTCCAATCATATCCGGACTTTTGAAAATCTCTCCGGTCTGGGATTTTGGGATAGTGGCTGTGGCCATTATTGGTTCAATGATGAATACCTTTATAAAACCGGTTACGTATGCGGAGATCGGGTTTACCGAACGAAAAGAAGGAAAAATAGATGATCCGCTTGAGGGTATCGGGTTTTTCGGCCGGCCGGAAACGGTACTGGTTCTTATCCTCGGGGGCCTTTCAGGATTTATCTGGATATCGGTCCTTATTATTGCAGTTTGTACCCATCTTTCTGCTTTTCAGCGGATTGTGTATCTTTATAAACGATACTCTTAATCTCGTTTTCATATGAGGATACAAGCGCCCCTGCAAAATCGCCCAGTGAGGGGATGAGTCTGAAAAGACTGTATGCCAGGATCACCAGAAAAACCAGTGCAATTCCTTCTGCAAAGATGTTATGTGCCCAGAAAAAACTGGAGTATCCATATTCAGGATTTCCTGATATGTCCGGAAGCCATGCAAATGACTGACTGGTATACGTGATGATCACGCCTGCATTCCGAAAGAGATTGAGTACATATATTGTCGGGGCGATGAGGAGAAATGCCAGACATTTTTGTCGTATGGTAGTAGGAACTGCTGATGCCACGCCGAGCATAATTGCTATCGCCTGAATACCAGTACATGCCAGTATTATTTCAACCCTGAAAAATCCACTTTGAAACGTATTCCATAACACAAGATATACCGGGTATCCAAGAAGTTGTAAGATACTGTATGTATGGCTTATGACGGTTGCAATCAGAAAATTGCCTATCTGTTCGATGAATGCAAACGGCGCATAAATTATAAATGCAACGCCAGCTGCTCTGGTAAGGCTTATTACTGCGCTATCCTTCTTTAAAAGAAGCCGAATTGTTATAATTAAGAACGGGACAGAAAGGACTGCCATTACCGGATACAGAATATTACTCTCTTCGACCCATGAGGGAAGGCCGCCAATAAAAACGATAATGATAGTTATCCATGCAATAATGCCGGCAAAGATTCGATGTCTTCCCGGAATGAGGGTCAGGAGAAAAAAAAAGCAGGAAACAGGAATAAGAAGTTCAAACATCTCCCATATTGTCTGAATGACAATCAGATAATGTTTCTTACCCGCTTCCTATAGACAGGAGCGGGGGGTAAAGTGCTGTATGTTTTAAATGTTTCTTTATCAGACCTATGAGTATGTTTTGTGAGAAGTGCGGAAAATTACTTAAAAATAAAGGTGGCTCTTTTGTCTGCACCTCATGCGGTTGGGAAAAAGAAGGCCACGGTGAGACAAAAATGAAGATCACCGATAAGAGACGGGAAAAAGAGATTGTAATTGTTGATGATGCCGAATCAGTCCGCACTCTTCCGACCATTGCGGTGAAATGCCCCAATTGTGGGAATGGTGAAGCATTCTGGTGGCTCCGGCAGCTTCGGTCTGCAGATGAGAGTGAGGTCAGGTTTTTCCGCTGCACAAATAGCAAGTGCAATCACACCTGGCGTGAGTACGATTAATACCCTTACACATATATTTATTCAAATTTCAGTTGTTTCATTTTCAACCGAACCGGAAAGAGATTAAATCTTTCTGTTCCCTTTTCTCCGGTTCGATGTAATAGAACGTCTGGTCTGCACAGATGTCCGAAACCTGAGTGATTCATTTACCAGACTTTTTACCCATGAATCAACAGACACTTCAATCTCTTCCGGTGTCAGATTATACATACAGGGCCATCTGATAAGGTCAGAGAATTCATCCAGTTCCCACCGTCGCCTTTCTGTACCCTCTCTCTCATCTTTTCCCAGATTGCACCTTCCGGAATCGGCATCCGAAATAAGGACAAAGAAGGCACACACAGAGCAGGGTCGTATCTGGCGCTTTTCTGGTGGAGTTACAATCATCGTTTTGAAAAAATATTGGTTTTAAAAATACTTACAACCCCAGTATCTGAAGGACCCATAACACTCCTGACAGACAGAGTACAAACATCACCACGACTATCCATCGTGGAATATGCAAAAGCTCCGGGATTGTTTCAACAGGAAAAATACCTATTGACAGAATCTTCTCATTTATCACAGGATAAAAATGTGCAAAAAGACCTGTTCCGATAAGGATCCCCACCGCTCCCCCAAGGAGTGCATCCATCTGCCCCTGTCCGATTGCACCGGCAACTGTCCCAGGGCAATATCCCAAGAGGCCAAATCCAATACCGAATAACAACCCGCCTATAACACTGGATCCGATTGATCCGGGAAAGGTATGAAATTCTATGAGATGCATCGATTTCATAATATGAATACCGATCATCCCAACCAGTATTGCAGAGACCATCACTTTTACTACCGTAAAATCAGTCAATAGAAGTTGCCCGATGATGGTATCATAACTTGTAACACCCCCTTTCTGGAGGCAAAATCCAAATCCTATTCCAATGAGAAGACCAAGAATCTTTTGTAGTCCGGCATTTGTGTGACATTCTTTCAGACTCATCTTCAATCACCTGGAGAAAAGGAGCATTGCAGTCCCAATACCTGCCACAAAAAAACCCATCACTGCAATGAGACTTGCAAGTGATAACTGGGAAATTCCGGATATCCCATGCCCGCTTGTACATCCCCAGGACCACCGGGCTCCCAGACCCATGAGAACTCCCCCGGTCAGGGCAGTAATAAACCGGAGAAAGATATTATCTCCGAATGCAGCCTGAAAAGCTGAAGGGACAAAGGATATGTGAAAGGTTCCTGAAAGCACCGATGAAAAAAAGGATCCAAGTATGATCCCAAGAACCATCATCCACTGCCAGTCAATTTCAGGATTGAACATCTTATAATATTCCTTATTCTTCACCTTATCCGGGCAGATGAGGCTCTCTATCATTCCTGATGTTTTGGAGAATGCAGTGCTGCACCCAAGCGGCCGGTCTGAAAAAAGAAATGAACACCAGAGAAGAATACCAATTCCTGCTCCGGCAATATAGGGAGACCAGTGTGTCTCAAAGAGGAGATCAAGCATACCAATGATCTTATTTCATTGGATTTGAAGGGATCGTCTGTTGGAAGAAATTAAATTTATGTGTGTGAACCGGACGAATTCATATAACCAGACATATATGACAACAGGTCATTGAGAAATGCATGCCCCTTTGTACAGAGAGAAATTCTTCTTAATATGTCTTCTTTAGGATAATCAGCCTCTCGGATTCCTGTATCCTTTTCCACAAGTGATAAAAAGCTTCTGATATCATGTTCATCCAGTTCTGGATGAAACTGGAGCCCTACGATTGAATGATTATAAATAAATCCCTGGTTTTGACATGATGCTGATGAAAATATCGGGATTGCCTGATCCGGGATTGAAAATGTATCCTGGTGCCATTCAAAAACTATTAGCTCGTCCGGGATGATTAAAGAGAACGGATGATCCGGTAAAACTTCATGACGGCGGGAGATAGGGATCCACCCATATTCCGGTCTTGAAAGTTGTGTAACTTTTCCTCCCAGAACATCTGATAATAACTGAGCACCCAGGCATATTCCCAGTACCGGGACATTTCTCTCTATGACCGAACCTATAAACTTTTTCTCTTCAATAAGCCAGGGATAGGCATCATGTTCATAGATATTCATCGGCCCCCCCATAATAATGAGAAATGATACCTTCCCAGGATCAGGCAGGGAAACCCCGTTCCACAGGTTTACATTGTATACAGTAATTGAGCGATCAAAAAACCACTGTGTAATAGAGCAGGGTTCTTCATACGGGGCATGGATAAGCGCGAATACCTTTTTGTTTGCATTATCTGATGGTGATACAATTTGTTCAGGCATGTGAGATATATTCATTATTCCTGTTTACTCATGATAGTATAGTATGAAATGTATCATTGTGTCCGGATTATTTATACTCACGCTCTTTTCACTGCTTTCTTTTTCAGTATATGCTGATATCCTGGTTCCTGCTTCCTATATTGCAGGAGAACCGGTTGTCATTGAAGGAACTACGAACTTTAACACCGATAATTCAATTCATATCGACATCTGGCCAGCCTCATTCGGGCCGAAAGGAAAGTATGAACCCTCAATGAGCGGTGGTGGAGCTGTTGTGGTTCCTGTTACACAGGGGAATAATTCAGAGTATTACTGGAATGGAACCTTTGATTCCCAGGGCTGGTCACCTGATACCTATATGGTACGGGCAGAAGTCATCGGAAAAGGATATGTTGAAACGGCGGTTTTTGAACTTGTAAGGCAGCAGCCGACTGGTCAGATAACAACAATTCCAACAGCAACGACACCTGCTGTCAACCAAACAGAGACTGTCCCTGATGTGACACCAGACACCCCGAAAGAAATTGAGACTGAAATAATTATTGAGCCCACTCCGGTGCAGACACAAAAAAGTTCTCTCAGTGGGATAACAATTGTATTATCCCTGTGTATCCTGATGGGATGTGTTTTTATTGCGGGGACCCGTCGATAAATTCCTTTAATTTTTCTTTGAAAAATTTTTCTACTTCTATCATCGTCTCTTTTTTCCCCCGTGCTGCAATGAGATTGCGGACATCTCCCTCCATATTTGCAAAAGATATCTTCTCCCCCCGTTCTACCAGCTCAATATCAAATTTTTCCAAAATATCACGAATAATTGTCCGGGGTGTTCCGGGAGGAAATACCAGGTCATATAATTGCTCCTCTTCCATGATTTTAAGGTTTACAAGTATTCAGGGATGAGCATTTCCCTTTGTATGAAAAGAGAATTATTTGCCGATAGCAATCCGCCTTGACATGATACATTTTCCTCCTCTGACTCCGCCGATTGGTTTATCCGGTTTGCCAAGTGAATTCATGCATCGTCCCATCAGTGCGGCGCCCCGTGCAAGACCATCATCAACAAAGACAACGTGGTCAACGGGATTTTGAAAGAGTTTCCGTTCGATAATACCCTGAAGAATATACTCTGGTTTCTTGCCGGATATTGCAGCTCTACCGGTAAATCCGATAGAAGTTTCAGGATATATCATACCAAGCTCCTGTACCACATCGATCATGCGAAGGGCCATTCGGGCACACACATGATCGATTACTTCATTTAAAACCGGTAATGAATGTTTTGTAATTACTTCTTTTCCTATCTCACCCAGTTTTTCAAGGTTGGATCCATTCACCCCTGCATCAACACCGATTAAGGCAACTCCGGATTCCTTGGCAACTTTGGCATATACAGGAACCATCCCATACCGCGTTCTGTCTTCCGGAACCACTTCGACAGAGATCAAATCATGGCATGCATCCACGTATGACCGGACAATATCTGATGATTTTCTGGATCCAAGGGCTGTTGATAACCTGCTTTTCTCTCCAAAAATATCAAGCGCAGTTCCGTTCTTTTTATTGACAAGACCGGTTCCTTTTACGATGGCATCAGGGATTGCACCAGCCAGCCCACAGAAATTGCCGATTGTTTTGGCAAATGGATTTGTGGATTGCGGATCGACCCGGGAGGTGATCCGGCCATCAAGGGTAGTTCCAAAATCTATGGAGATGCAGGGATTACGAAAATCTACAGGAGTCCATTTGGCACCTTCCTTAATGCCCGCCATGGCCAGTTCCCCCTCCATTTCATTGGCTACCATTTCTACTCCGGTTGTCCCCTGAGGAGGAACGACTCCGGCGACCGCTCCGGAGAAATTTACCCGGTCAGCAAATGAAAATGGTTGTAATTTCTGGGGCTGATTCATCTTTGACATCGGGGGAGTCATCTTCTTGGGCGGAACCCCTGCCTCAAGGCATCCGTTTGCAAGGGCAATAATGAAATCTCCGACCTGATCAGGAGAATCCATCGCAGCAACAACCCCCGTACTTCGGACAACAAAATCAAGGTCTTTTTTAATGTCAAGTTTTGCATCTTTATGGCATTTGATTAATGTGTCACGCACCAGCTCAGTGACGGATTCACGGGTCAGTTCGGTTCCGTCAAGTGTTCTGCCAAATATTTCTTCTCCTGGAGCCGGTGGCCTGACATCGCGGCTCATACTGACCGTTTTATTAATGACATAGCACATGCCGGTCTCCAGATTAACACCGGTCAGAATACATTTTGTTGTTGTATTCCCCATCTCCACCGATGCAACAATGAAGTAGGGTTTTTCATCATATTCCCGGCATTCCATACCCGGTCCCCTGATAATAAGGGGTGGTGGAGGACTTTCGACAATGTGGGGTTTCGGATGAGGTTTAAAAATTTTATCGAAGATTCCAGGATTCATAAAAACCAGTGATTCCGGGTGTACGATATATGTTTCGATTTGCATGCCGGTAATAGAGTATATCTATAAATGGGAGGTATGTCAGAACAATATCATATGGCTGATCCTCATGTATGCCATAGTTGTCAGTTCTGTGTCCCTATCCTTGGTAAAAATAAAGAGGTATTACGACTTGAGTGCTGGAAAAATCCTCCGGTTCCGGTATATGCAGGAAGCGATAATGAGGGCAAATATAAAATAATTCATGTCAGGCCAAAAGTGGAATCCACATGGAAATGTGCTGAGTGGAAGGAGAAAAAGATGGGGTTCTGGTAAAAGATTTCCCTGATTTTTATCATCAAAGTGATAGGCAGGATATCCCCCATTATAACAGGAAACAGGATATTTCTGCAGTTTCGAAAAGATTTAATATTAAAACAGGTTTTTTATTAACTTCCCTGCGTATATATTCAAAAGAAATGTTGAGGTTTTCATATGGTAGTCAGAAAAATTACAGAACGCATCTTTTCAATTGGCACCATTGACTGGGACAGGAGACTGTTTGATAGTCTTATTCCCCTGCCGGACGGGACATCATATAACTCATACCTTATCAGGGGAAGTGAGAAGACCGCCCTTATCGATACGGTTGATCCCTCCCACGAAGAGGAATTTATTACCAACATTGTTCGTGCCGGATGTGATAGAATTGATGTAATCGTTATCAATCACGCCGAACAGGATCATGCAGGCTCTCTTCCTATTTTACTTGAATTATTTCCAGGAGCAAAGGTCTTTTGCACAGAAAAATGTAAAGATCTCATCAACCATCTTCTGGATGTGCCTGCCGGCAGGGTTCAGGTTGTAAAAACCGGTGATTCAATCCATCTTGGTGATATATCTCTGCAATTTCATGAATATCCCTGGGTACACTGGCCTGAAACCATGGTTACCTACTGCCCGGAGGATAAAATCCTCTTCTCCTGTGATCTGTTCGGCTCCCATTTTGCGACATCCTCACTGTATATGAATGAACCATGTAAGATTGAGATTGCAGCCAAGCGGTATTATGCAGAAATAATGATGCCGTTTCGCGGGAGTATAAAAAAACATCTCGAATCCATCTCCGGTATGGATATTCAGATAATCGCACCAAGTCATGGACCGCTCTATAATAATCCGGAGTGGATTATGGATAGATACAGGCAATGGACAGATGATACCGTCAGAAATACTGTACTCATTCCTTATGTCTCCATGCATGGAAGCACCGAACGAATGGTCCGGATGCTTACTGATCTGCTCATGGAACGAAATGTCGGAGTAAAACCATTTCATCTTACCGACGCAGATACAGGGCTGCTGGCAATGGAACTGGTTGATGCCGCAACCGTCATACTGGCAACACCGACGGTTCTGTTCGGACCTCATCCGGTGATGGTAAATACTGTATATCTTGCAAATCTGGTCAAACCAAAAACCAGGTATGCATCTGTTATCGGTTCATACGGATGGGGCGGGAAGACCATCGATGTGCTCACGTCGATGATACCGCACATTAAAGCAGAAATTATACCTCCTGTATATATTCAGGGAGCTCCGGATGAGAAAACCAGAGATGAACTGAAGCGATTAGCCGATACGATTGCCGAAAAACATGCTTCAGATCCTTTGGTCTCGAATAATTATTAAATACTAATTTTGGAATCTGAATGAAAAAGGCTGAAAATTTCCGGGAGGTTATCCGGCAGTCTCCGCTCGTCTATCTCATAGGAGTGGCAGGCGATTCAGGATCAGGAAAATCAACATTTACAAAGGCAATATCTGATATTTTCGGGGATGAACTGGTTACATCTTTTACTGTTGATGATTACCATCTCTATGACCGGAAAACCAGGACAGAGATGGGGATCACCCCCCTGCTCATATCAGCAAATAATCTTGATCTTCTAAAAGAACACCTGCGGGAGTTAAAAAAGGGAAATCCTATTCGAAAACCAGTATATCTGCATGAACATGGAACCTTTGGTGAACCGGAACTATTCTTCCCGAAAAAATTTATCATAATAGAAGGGCTTCATCCCTTTGCCACAGAAACACTCCGCGCATTATATAATTATACCATATTTGTGGATCCGGACAGGGATGTGAAATCTGACTGGAAGATAAAGCGTGATATGAATAAAAGAAATTATGACAAAGAAGAACTCCTGAAAGAGATTGTACGGCGTGAGCCTGATTATATACACGATGTCCTGCCACAAAGAAAGATGGCAGATGCAGTAATTCAGATACAATATTCATCATACGGGCGGGAAGAAGGAGAGAAAAGAAATGTGTACCGTGTTATTCTGTCTATGCCTGCACAGGAGTATTGTTTTGAAGATATTGAACTGAACATAGATTTATGTGATTTATTCAAGAAATCTTCGCACGACTTCTCCTTATCCTGTATCTCGCATTCTCCTGATGAACGAAAGATGCGTGCCCTTGTCGTCGACGGGGAACTGATGCAAGACACCATTCACAAGATAGAACGGCAGATTGAGTACCAGACCGGTGTATCCCCCATCAATATTTTCAGAGATCAGGAACATATTACCGGAACAGACCTGGTCCGCCTGATGCTTTCATGGCAGATCATAAATGGAAGAATTGCACTCTCAAATCGTAGAACTGATGAACCGGATACCTCATATAATCAGCATCATTACTGAATAAGGATGAAGCAGATCGCTCTCTATGGGAAAGGGGGTATCGGGAAATCAACAACATCCGCAAATCTTTCTGCAGCCCTGGTAAATCAGGGGCTTTCAGTCATGCAGATCGGATGTGACCCAAAGCGGGACAGCACCCGGATGCTTATGAAAGGTGTTCTTATCCCTACTGTTTTGGATCTTATCCGCGAGCGCGGGGAAGAAAATCTCTCCCTCAGCGATGTCGTCTTTACCGGATACAGGGGAGTCAGGTGTGTTGAAGCAGGTGGTCCGGAACCAGGGGTCGGATGTGCAGGAAGAGGAATTATTGCCACATTTCAACTTCTGGAAAAGTTATCTGCATTTGGTGAGGATGTAATCGTCTATGATGTTCTGGGTGATGTTGTCTGTGGAGGATTTGCTATGCCAATGCGGAAAGGATATGCGCAGGAGATTTATCTCGTCACATCCGGAGAACTTATGTCACTGTATGCGGCCAATAATATCTGTAAGGCAATCGCACGGATATCCCAGAATGTCAAACAGGTATGTCGGCTTGGGGGAGTTATTTGCAACAGCAGGAACCTGCCGGATGAGGAACAACTTGTTTCAGCGTTTGCTTCACGGGTTGGTTCAAAAATTATTGCATATATTCCCCGTGACGGACTGGTTCAGCATGCAGAGTTACATAACCAGACGGTGATTGAATATGCACCTGAATCAGATCTCGCCGCACGATATATCTCACTTGCTCAGGCAATCATGACAAATAAGGATTTTGTAATACCCACTCCACTGGAGATAGAAGACCTGGAAAAGATTGCACGATCCTACCTCCCCAAAATACATCACTGAGGCTGTCCATCAACTGGGAAATGATACCATTTCCGAAAGTGAAGGGACAAAATTCTAATTAATTATAAATCTTATTTTGCAAAAAGAAGGATTTTTAAAATTTTATTAGCCGCTCTAAATAAATAAATTTTCACTTTCACCCTGCTTTTTAAAGTTTTAAATAGGGTACTGCAGACCCATTAGTATCAACTGGGTGATGATAATGCTCGAAAAAGCAGGATACATGCAAAAGGCAAAAACGGTCACAATTGATGAAGATGGACTCCCGACTGAGATCATAGAGATTGTCATTGACGGAAAACGGTTCGGAATTCTGATTGACGATCTGAAACGGGCAATCAAAGGAAAAATATCTGCACGGACATTTCAATTACGAATAAACTGGAAACAGTATGTCAGTACCACTGCAGGTCTTGCGTACCTCTCATACTCCGGCAAAGCATTAAATATCGAAATGATTGACGGGAACAGATACACCGTTTCACTAGATTCGTTAAAATCGCTGATGTGCAGGCGATCTTCATACGCACCGGTAGCACGGCTTCCAATGAGCAGTACAGTCAAATACCCTTCAATCATGGGTACTGCTCAAAAAGTCCTTGCGACATGCTGACCATTTTCATGATGTTTTTATGCGTTTGTTCCATAATCTCTTTATTTCCATTCTCATGTAGGGTAAAACACTCTCATTCATACCATAATCTTTAATAAATTTAACCGGTAATATTTCCACGGTTTTCTATCAAAGAGATGGCCCATATCATTTCATACCCGGAAATACTCACAGGCTGTGTGTTCCACATGTTTAATCACCTCTCTGCTGGATTACCATCGGATATTTCAATAATGCGAATATGGAGTCTGAATCACCTATGGAAAGAAATCTTGGATTTAAAGAACGAAGATATATCGAAGAGCTCAGAATACTCACAAAATCAACAGCACTTGATTGTATAATTGATGAAAAATTTGATCGGATAATTTATGTTATTAAAGCTGGTGACATGGGCTATGCCATTGGAAAGAAAGGCGATAATATCCGGCGTCTCCAGGGAGTGACTGGCAGAAAGGTAGAGATGGTCGAATTTGCTGAAGACCTTCGTGAATTTTTAGCAAATATTTTCAAACCGGCACAGGTTATCAGGTATGCCTGTGATGATCAATCAAAAAAGATGAATATCTACGTATCTGATAAAAATGACGTGGGAATAGCGATAGGAAAGGGTGGATGCACTATTGAAAAAGCCCGCCTCCTCATCAGGCGGTTTCATGGATATGAAATTGGCGAAGTATTTCCTCAGGAAGGTGCAATTTGAAAAAAGCGGAAATTCTTGACGAAATATGGTCGGTAATTGAAGAGAGGGCCGCTCACCCTTCTGAAGAATCCTATACTTCCAGAATTCTCACTCACCGAAAAGGGATAGACAAAGCCCTGGAAAAAATGGGTGAGGAATGCACAGAATTTATTATCGCTGTAAAGAACGGAGAGAAACAGAGAATTTCTGAAGAGGCTGCCGATGTGTTATTTCATTTCATGCTCGCCTTAAAAAAAGCCGATGTTTCACTTCAGTCCGTATGGGATGAATTGGTTGCACGCCGGCATTAAAAATCAGATAAACTCGGTTGTAAACAGATCATAATGTCCAAATACCTGCAGGAGACCTGCCCGAACCGCGGTATCCAGCCACCCATACCCAAAGCAGAAATGAGCCAGGGCAGGAATGCAAAAATTATCCTGTAATAATTTTTTCCCTTGCATAAATTCATTTTCAGCCTGTTTAATGCATGTATCCGATGCCTTTGCAAGAGGTGAGCCATGACCTGGAAAACAGGAGACTGACTGTAATGCTGTATTCAGCATGGTGTGATATCGGTTTGTCTTCTCATGCAAATGATTACGATCATAATGGTCCAGCAACAAAATATCGGTGTAGGAAACAGTACCTCCTGACAGATCATAGAGCCCAAGATACTCTCCGGCGTTCATCCAGCCATGAGCATATACAAGAGAGGCATACTGATTGACAATATCACCATTATTGGAGAAAAATTCTGAGTCCTGCAGGTATGACCGGATCATCTGAAGGATTTCAGATCCCAGATTGTGATAGGGTGATCCCTGTCTGTTACGAAGTACAATCCCGTTTATGCTGGTTTTTAGAATGAAAGCGTATTCATTGAGGAACATAGCCGGCGAAATGCCTGAGGTACTCTTCTTCTATCTCATGTAAGGATGCCGGTACTATGAGAATATGAAGTGGCGGGCCAAAATCGATCGCCTTGAGCTCAGTACCGGTTCCTGCGGCAACGACAGGTGTATCAGATCCTGCCCGGGCGACTCCGACATACAACGGAATCGTATCTGAAGAGCCCTCCATGAGTTGTTCAAGGAGTTCTATTCCTTCGTGTACCGACATAAAGCGGTTTTCCTGTATATCAAGGTACACCAGCGTGTGTAGGTTTTGATGTCTGTTTGAGAGAATGGTATCAAGTGGTGTTCTGGGAAACCAGTTATGAGCAGGATATGGTATGGAGCAGGATTTTCCAAACCGGTAGTTTTGTAAACCGGTAAGACCACAGACAGCACTGACAATGGAAGATCCATGAATGATCTTTGTAGGAATTCCCCGATCTTTTGCCCGGATCCGCAGATCAGCATGGGTTGTCGAGACCATCGGATCTCCGCCAGTGAGAAATACCGCAGTTCCTCGTTCTGCAGCTGCAAGAATAGGTTCCGGGTCAAGTTCAACGTCCTGGCGTTTTAAAATCGTCAAGGGTTTTCTATATCTCTCGCGCATCAGTTCCGGCGTTGTACCGGTAAGAACAGATGTATACGATTCGAGGAAAAGAGAATCTGCTTTTTGAATTGCCTGTACCCCTTTGACTGAGATATCATCCAGGTCATACAGCCCAAGACCAACAAAAATAAGCATGATTTCAGGGAGATATGATCAGTTTTCCGTCTTCAAAGGAAAAAGATCGCCAGTTCATTGAAAGTCCCATACTTCCCTGAAGACGAATCTTCTTCCCTTCATCAGAATTCTGTATTTCAATAACAATATTCATCAGTTGTTTGACAATTGCAACGCTCTTCTGATCAAATGACTCACTGTTTAACAGAAACACTCCAATCGAACCCATCTTCCGAAGCTTGGATGATACCACATGGAGAAACTGATAAATTATGTCAATTTTCCGGAACATGAGCATCGAAGTCAGAGAGAGAATACAATACCGGATGGGTGTGGGAAAGAGCGGATCAGGATCATCGGTGAAATCTCCTTTCATTATCTCTTCTGTCAGTTGAGAGAATTTGATATCCATCCCGGTCAGATCGCTCGGACTACCGACATATTTTATCTTCTGCGTATCCTCAATTGAAGTAAACGAAGTACGTGTGATTGCATCTATGATCCCGATATAATTGGTATCAAATCCATTGCTTGAGAAAAAATCAATGAGGTCCTCAGACTGCGTTTCTGTTGCAAGAACGATCATGTACTCTTTCTTTCTGGGCATAGCCAGATACGATGTAACCAGCTCACCATCACTGAATGGTGGTGCCAGAACCAGGATATTTGTTCCTGGATTTACGCCACCCTTCTGATCTATTACATCTATGCCAGTCAGATATTTGTACATCAGTGTTTAAAAAATGGTTTTTCTATCATATTAACCCAATGATATCGTCCGGGTAATTGTGTACATTCTAGCATTATCATATCGAATCCTTTTATAGTTATCATAAAGAAGTTATAAGGCCAGTTATTCTGAAATGGATTGCATATATCTCACACTATACTTCATAATTATACAGGAGATCACAATTTCAGAGGTTTTTGCATAGAATCAGCCGGCCGACACATGACTTGAGGAGAGAATGATTTACACATTATACGAATGGCACCTTCTTCGCACTCTTGATAGTATTCCTCAGGTTATCTGCTTTATGATATCCGATGACGAGATGGAGAATGATCCAAAACAGATAAGGCGTATCATAACATGGTGTCTTGAAATATCTGATAAAGTCCAAAAAAAGAATGTACAAAATTCTGGAATTCTGGAGATAATCATTCACATCAGTACCCAAAAACCCTTCCAGAAACCATCATATCTTACTCAAATATACGATTTATCAGATATTGTTACCGTTCATCTGCATTACGGGAATATTTCAGAAACAATCGGAAACGGGCTTCCTGTGACCATTGCTATCGGGAAATCAGGAAGAGAAGAGATTTCAGATGCCATCCGTGCCATGGTGGATAATAATATTGCACCAGAAGAGGTTACAACGGAGGTTCTTGAGCGATATCTGACCTTCTCACATACACCGGACTGTGTTATAAAAACCGGAGGGGCGCACCTTGTTGATTTTCTTATCTGGCAATCGGTTTATTCTGAACTGTTTTTCCTTGACCTGAACTGGGAGAAAATCCGGAAAATTGATCTGATTCGCGCGTTCCGGGATTTTCAGTCACGAAACAGAAGATTTGGTGCCTGAAGAAGAGATTGCTCTCTTTTTCATCTCCTGCCGTTCTGAATACACCCGTATGGCACGGAGCATATCGAGTT
Source organism: uncultured Methanospirillum sp. (assembly GCA_964501255.1). GTDB lineage: Archaea > Halobacteriota > Methanomicrobia > Methanomicrobiales > Methanospirillaceae > Methanospirillum. The sequence continues at coordinate 58,595 of CAZCSN010000008.1, forward strand.
TCCGAAACATTGGCCAGTATGGAGCACAGAAATATACTGCCGATTCATGACCATTTGCCAGCCATGGCAGGAAGTTTGATGTCCGGCATTCATTTCCGGTTCTGATGATGAGATCAACGGGTGGGAGCGATACATTATTCCCATACAGATTCTCTTCAAAAAGTTCAGGAGTAATGTCATCCCGGTGAATCCTGTTCTTCCTGACATCATCAAGAATTTTTGCAGTCGTCCGGAGCATTTCATTTCTACCGCCATATGCCAGGGCCATATTAAGATAAAAATTCTCATAATGAGCAGTTGCAGCCTCTGCCTGTTCAACGGCCCCGCGGAGATCGTCCGGGAGCAGATCACGATCTCCAATCATCTGTATCCGGATACCATATTTATGAACGCGCTCGTCAATACTGATTCGACTTAATTTCTCTTTGAACAGTGTGAAGAGATTCTGAATCTCCTCATCAGACCGGTTAAAATTCTCTGTTGAAAAGGTATACAGGGTAATATGCCGTATCCCGAGTTCCTGTGCCCATTCAAGAACTTCTTCAGTCCGATCAGCTCCTGCGCGATGACCGGATGATGTCGCAATTCCGCGTTTTTTTGCATATCTGCGATTTCCATCCTGTATAATCGCAATATGCCGGGGGATATGCCGGCATTGTCTTGAGATGAAATACTCATAGATATGCTCAATCAATCTGCGAATCATACCGGTGTCACCTCAATAATAATTCCATCATCAGGATACCGCTCTACATAATATGCCGGACCTTTTATCTTGTCTGCAATCTCCTCCAATATCCACCAGCCTGTCTCTATCCGATCATCAAACCGTTCAAACAGATTCTCATCAGGATTTCCAGGTATTGATACATGCTGACCATCGCACTCCCAGACGCCATAAATAATGGTTCCGTCTCCGGTGATTTCATCAAATTCCCGTGCAGTATTGGCGGCGATCCGTCGAAGCCGCATCCTCAGCTGTACACGATCTTTAAAATCAGATGAACACCAGTGAACTTTTGAAAGTTCTGCAATTCCCTTTGCACTCTCCCACCCTCCCAATACTGCATTTGAGATATCACCCCTCAGAAGATACCCTCTTTTGCGCATCTCATTCGCGTTAAAATCACCCCATTCCAATTCGTTGATATTCAGAAAATCAATGAACGGAAGATATTCTCTCAGGTCATCAATAGTGGGAAGTGAAGGAACTTCTATCCCGACATCAAGTCCCTGCTGTTTTGCATACTGTATGCTGATATGAAAAGCGGTGTTTTGAAGGTCTGCCCACAATTCAGCGGGGGGATGAAACCGGATCTCATCAATCAATCCGGTAATTGAATTAATAACATTTTTATCCGGGGCAACTCCGGTATAAAGATGAATATGATGTTCAGGTCCAAATTCATTTTTTAATGCTTGTGCATATTTAATCAGTCTTTCAGGATAGATGAAAGGTTCCCCGCCCGTGATACCGGTGCCAAGTGCTGACATTTTTTGTGCAATCCGGATCATCTCCTCCGTTGTTGAGATCTGATGTTCATTAGCAAACAGAACATCACGGTTTTTTCTTTCTTGTGAAAGCGGGCAATACCAGCAGTCACGATGACATAATCCAGTGAGGAAAAGGACTAATTTAGCTCCTTCATAACAGAGTTTGCATCCTGCAGACAGTCTACTATGAGGAGGAAGATCTTCAGAAGTGTTATCATCCATTGCAAATCAGATAATCTCCTTCTATATTCACTATGGAGAGATAAATAGTATCCGGAGAAAGATTAAAAATTAATGAGAGATTTTCTTTTCAGCAAGTTTTGTAACAGCACTGATATCAATATCAGATATCAATTCAAGCATTCCTGACTTTTCCGCACTGTGTACAAACTGCTCGCCTTCACCAGTCCGAATCAGCAGCGTGGTCCATCCATCCGGTGTACCAACACTTCCTGCTGAAATATCTGCATCAATTGCAGCAAAATCTGTGCAGATCCTGCATCCTCCACGGATTGCCGGTTCTATCTCTTTGAGCGGGATATTAACAATATTTCCATCTGACAATGTCAGCTCAAGTTTTCCTTTGACATCCATCCGAACAATATTATAAGCAGGAATATCATGCTTTTGTTTCAGAATTTCATCCATAAGAGGATAATAATTGAAACTTTCTGTACAGAACAGCCCAATTATCAGCCGGACTGCCTTTCCAAAGGGTTTTACCAGATCATGGGTGGATTCTTTCATAAGACGGGCTGCAGAAACAACACAGGGTGTCCCGACTATTGCAATACGGGTTAGTTTTTTGGTAATAACTGCAGTCTTCAGGGCTTTTAATACAGGAACACTCCAGTTATACCTGCTTCCTGCATGCTCAAACATTTCCCCTGCGTTTGTAATCAGAACAGAGACCGGTTTATGAGTCCACCGATCTTCAGTTACGGTTATTACTCCCTCAATCAGGCCTTTTTGTAACGCATCTGCAAGTATTGCAGTTACCGCTCCACCACTCTGCTTATGGGAAATATCTGTAGTGGCCCGTGCCCCCATACCGGACCTGTATGTACCAAGGATCTCATCCCGGGAAGGCCTGGTTCGGGGACATACTTCATAACATGCACCACAAGGGACCTGATCCGTCTCCTGTTTACAGTACCCGGATGAAACGGGGCGGACAATTCCTGGATCATCTGGGAAAAACAGTGCATCAGCAGGACAGACCGCAACACATGCACCGCATCCGCTGCAAATGCCGGCATCCCAGACTTCTTCCTGTAATGCAGTATAGGTTTTTTTCTTTGTCATGTCCTCACTCCCAGGTATATTTACCGGCAAACGGCCGGGCACTCACCGGTGCGATCCGGGTATACGAACTGTTCAGCAGTTTTGAGGGATCTACTTTGAAATATTGTGAAAATTCCATGATAAATGGTTTGATCCGCTCAATGTCTTCAGGGGTGGCAGATTGTGCAGTACTGCCAATTCCAGGTGTCCATTCTTTAACCGTTCCTCTGATGAAAATTTCTCCTCCATGAATACCGCTTGCAAGCCCCATTTCAGCGTACGGTTCCTCGTCCTGCATTCTGAACATTATCACCAGCCCTCCTGCCATATACTCACCCAGAAATGCCTTGGCAGTTCCGCCAACTACCAGGACCGGACGTTTTTTCAGATATTGTTTCATGTGAATTCCGCCCCGGTACCCGATATCATCCCTGACAAAGACTTTCCCCCCTCTCATACTATGGGCAGTTGCATCACCACTGGCGCCGTGGATGATAATCGTTCCTTCGTCCATTGTATTGCCGGGTGCATGATCAGCATTGCCAAAGACCTCAATGGTCGGCCCTTTCATGAACATACCCAGATCGCCTCCCGGTACCCCGTGAATCACAATTTTTACCGAACCAGTCAGCCCATCGCCGATAAAACGCTGACCCATGACATTTTTCAGAATTATTTCCGAAGCTCCCTCCCGAACTGCCTGCCTGATCTGTTTATTCAGCGGAGTGTAATGGACACCGGCAGCATCAATTGTAATCTGAGTCATATCAGGCTCCTATTGCTTTTACATCCAGAACATCAAGCATGGTCTGATCAAGCATATATCCACGCAACCGGTCCCGGTTCCCCCGAAGAGATTCTATGCTGTTGATACCGGCTGCACCCATAAGTTCTGCCAACTCCAAAGTCCAGGCATCGATAAGATTCTTCACATTGTGTGCAGCCTCGTCAGGGTGCAGCCGTGCTACAAGATCAGGCCGCTGCGTTGCAATACCCCAGGAGCACAACCCCCGGTAACAGGTTCCACATACCCGGCAGCCCATCGCGATAAGAGCAGCAGTCCCGATGTACACGGCATCAGCACCAAGACAGATAGCTTTTGCAACATCTGCACTCTGCCTGATACCTCCGGAGGCGATTATGGAGACTTCATTTCGAATTCCCTGTTTCCGAAGTTTTGTGTCGACCGCTGCAACTGCTGCTTCGATTGGAATACCGACATGATCCCTGAAGACTGCCGGAGCAGCACCGGTCCCTCCCCGAAAGCCATCAATGACGACTGCATCTGCTCCGGATCGGGCAATACCCGCGGCTATTGCAGCCACATTGTGCACCGCGGCAATCTTTACAAAGACCGGTTTTTTCCATTCAGTCGCTTCTTTCAGACTGATGACCAGTTGTTTGAGATCTTCGATGGAATAGATATCATGATGAGGTGCAGGACTGATTGCGTCACTTCCTTCCGGAATCATCCGGGTGCATGAGACATCTGCACAGACTTTCTCACCCGGCAGGTGACCGCCAATTCCAGGTTTTGCACCCTGTCCGATTTTTATCTCAATTGCTGCGCCCCGATCAAGATAATTGACATCAACCCCGAACCGCCCGGATGCTACCTGAACAATCATATGGTCCTGATACGGATACAAGGCTTCATGCAGGCCTCCTTCACCGGTTCCCATAAACGTACCAATCTCTGATACGGCCTGGGCCATAGCTTTGTGCGCATTCAGGGAAATTGCTCCATAACTCATGTGACCAATCATTATCGGGGTCTCAAGTTTGAGATTAGGGGTAAGTTCGGTGAGAAGACTGGTATCTCCATCAGATGTCTGAACGAATTCAAGCTGTTTTGGTTTTTTCCCAATATAGGTCCGAAGTTCCATCGGTTCACGAAGCGGATCTATCGAGGGGTTGGTAACCTGACAGGCATCCAGAACGAGGTGATCAAAGAGAATGGGATATGGTGCGGCATTTCCCATACCTCCGAGAAGTATTTTTCCGCTTTCTGCCTGCTTGAAAATATTTTCTTTCATCTGGGCAGTCCAGACAGGATGTGACCGGTAATCACAGGGCCGCTCCATTATGGTGATGGCATCGCGGGGACACTGGGAGATGCACCGGTGGCATGCGACGCAGTTTCTGGTATTTGTGACTATACCCTCCGGTTCCATGCGGAATACACCGTATGAACAGTTATCAACACATCTGCCACAGAGCATGCACTGATTCCTGTCAACAACTACCCGGAATTTTGTAGGACGGGAACCGATGATCATGCCACCGTCCTCCCGACGATTGGATCACCGGCTTTTGGCATATAAATATTCTTTATTGCAGAATCAACCGTTCTGATGGCCGCTTCTTCACTGGAAATAAACAAACGGTTATCATGTTCTCCAATAACCAGAGGCCTGAGTTTGATTCGATCTGAAAACCCGACAATGGAGTTTGGTGATGCAACCGCGATAGCAAATGGCCCGTTCATCATCGCAGATCCGTAGGTTAACCGAAGAGCAGTATTCAGTTTCTGCTCATCTTCAGGCATCCGTTCAATCTCTTCCCAGAACGGAGGAGCAAGGGCTCGGACCGCCAGTTCCTGGGTCAGACCATGACGCCTGACCAGCAGATCCATAAGATATGCGACAACTTCTGTGTCGGTATACATGGTGCAGTCGTATCCAAAACTCTCTATATATCTGCGGTTTGTCCCATAAGATGTAATTTCACCATTATGAACAACACTCCAGTTGAGAAGATTGAACGGATGGGCCCCTCCCCACCATCCGGGAGTATTGGTCGGGTACCGGTTATGAGCAAGCCAGAGATATCCTTCATAATTCTCAACCCGATAAAAGTCTGCGACCTCTTCGGGCCATCCAGATGCCTTGAATACTCCGATATTTTTGCCTGATGAGAAGATAAGTGCCCCTTTGACGGACTTATTCACTTCCATGACTATATGTTTGACAATCTCGTCATCGGGAGTTTTACTCCGTTGCATAAGTCGTGTCTTTGGGCGGAAAAAATACCTCCATGGAGTATGAACTTTGGAAATCCCGGCCTGCTCCCAGGTAGGAATCTCCTCATCATGTTCAATCATACCCCATGTCTCAAGTAAATCCTCTACCTGGTTTTTTGGTTCTATCAGATTGTCATAAAAGACGTGAATTGCATAGAGATCTGCATAGTCCGGATATACTCCGTATGCAGCATATCCGGCACCTTCACCACTTCCGCGCTCATCCATTACCGACAGGGCATCCCTGATACAAGCCCCATCCATAAGTTCTCGCTGTTTATCGATAACTCCTATTATTCCGCACATAACATCACAAAAGCCTCAATATCCGGCATATTTACATAACGAGCATTGTCCGGAATTATCCGGAGTAGAAGCTAACTGCTTGTCTTATCCTTATAAGCGTTTCAGCTTT
>CAZCSN010000009.1:0-32835 GCA_964501255.1 uncultured Methanospirillum sp.
GTCAGGGTCATCAGCTCGTATCAGAAAAAACTGGAGGAGAGTGAGAAAAAAATCCAGATGGCGCTGGATATCGCAGAAGAGGGGATCTGGGAGTATGACATCCCCAATAATATTCTTCATATGGGGGGTGGTTTTTGGAAGAGCCTGGGAAGAGAGAACCCGGGGTGGGATCATGCTGTCCCGCTGGATAAGGTTTTTTCATATATCCATCCGGAAGATATGGAAAAATTTTCTCACATGATGAATAAAATCCGTGAAAATTATGGTCCCGACCGTTTTGTAACTCCGATACGGTTTCGAGCAAAGGATGGTACATACCGGTGGATACAGGTTACTGGTAAAGTGGTAGCATGGGTTGATCATACACCTCAGAAAGCGATTGGTACAACCGTTGATCTTACAGACATACGGCAGTATCAGGATGAACTTCAAAGAATGTACGAAAAACTGGTCATCTTCGATTCTCTTACCCGCCATGATATTGCGAATAAAAATGCGGTAATATCTCTGGCATCGGAAGAACTTACCTATAGTGAGCCAGGAAGCGAAGAACAGAAGAGATGGCTATCAGAGATCTCTAAGGCGAGTGAAGGGATTACCAAGCTGATTACCTTTGCAACTACGTACCGGAGCCTTGGGAGTGGAAAGCCCAGATGGAATGATATTGACACCATCATCAATTCACTCATTGAGGAGGAGCAGGACTCATCCATACGTATTGTAAATGAGTGCAGGAGCCTGTATCTGTATGCTGACCCATTGATCAGCCGTGCATTATATAATCTGTATGAAAATGCAATCCGCCATGCAGGCCCTTATGTCACATCTATTAAATACAGATACAGGATCGAGGGAACGGATTGTATTGTATGTATCGAAGATGACGGGAGAGGAGTTCCGGATCATCGAAAAGAAGAGATCTTTAAACGGGGGATTGGGGAGAATACCGGCCTGGGCCTCTATCTGATCAGGGAGATATTATCAATTACCGGCCTCATGATTCGTGAGACAGGAATATTCGGACAGGGGGCCAGGTTTGAGATTGTCGCAGGACCAGGTTTATTTCGGATTGAGTAAAATCTGACACCTACACCGCTTTTGTTCTGAACTTCCCCTCCGGCACCGTTATCTCAAATCTGGCGCCCTTTCCTTCCTCCCCGCATTCATGGATTGAAAGACCGGTAATTGACAGAATCTCCCGTGAAAGAAAAAGACCGATTCCGGTATGTTTTCCATACCCATGCTCAAAGATGAGATCTTTTTCGTCCCGCGGGATTCCGATTCCGTCATCTTCACAGACAATGATGCACTGATTCTCTTTGAACATCTCTGAAAACCGGATGAATGTGGTTCTTTGTCCATGCCGCACTGCATTTTCAATAAGGGTTGAGAAGACTTTTCTGATAATGGGATCAGCAAATATCTCAAGAGAGGAAGATATCTCTGATACACATCTGATTTCTGTCGGATTGACTTCTTCCCATGCAGACCGGATAACCGTGGCTGCCTGTACCCATCCTGATGATATGATACCAAAGTCCTCATACTCACGGGTAAACCCTATCGTCATCTCCATCCGGTCTCCTGCCTCCCTGCATTTGGAAATATAATAACGCGATTGGTTTAGGTCTGAGGACATGGATGCGAGTTCTAAAAATCCGTTAATTGAATTGATAAGGTTTAAGATATCATGACGGGTCAGACTTGTCAGAAGCCGGAGTTTCTGGTTAGATTGTTTCAGCGCATCCTCCATCCTTTTCCGCTCGCTGATATCCCGTGAGATCCCAAGAATACTCGTGGGTCTGCCATTACTATCACGCAGCAGGATTGCGGAATTTTCAACAAAAATTACAGATCCATCCTTGCAGTATTCTTCAGTGATAAAATAAATAGTCCGGTTGGGATCGGCAGTCCCGTTCCGTTCTGCCTCCATCTCTTTCTCATAGAGTTTGTGTACCATTTCAACCGATGCCGGCGTCATCATCTCATCAAGTGACTGCTGTACGTTTTCCTCAGCAGTAAACCCTTTCATCTTCAGAACAGAAGGGCTCGAGTAGGTCAGCTTCAGGTTCATATCACAGATCCAGATATGATCCGCAGTATAATCAGCAATCAGCCGGTATTTTTCCTCACTCTCATGAAGAGCTTTTTCTGCCAGTTTCTGATCCGTGATATCCATAATATTGCCAATAACCCGGATTACGTTTCCATCAGCAACGATGGCTTCAGCTGCAGTACGAATCCATATCCTCTTTCCTTTTCTGGTTGTGAACGGGAAGATCAGATCATAGGGGACCCCTTTTGTTACACAACGCTCAAATGCATCACGGATGACAGGCTGGTCTTCAGGATCATAGCAGGAGAGACTGAGGGCTATGAGTTCAGGAGAACCTGAAGGAATCTCATCCGGATCTATCTCATGAATACGGTATGTCTCTACCGTCCAGGTCATCGTCTGTCTGCCGACATGCCACTCCCACCCGCCTATCCGGGTTAGTTTCTGGGTTGCATCCAAAAGATCCCGGCTCTCCTGCAACGCTTCTTCTGCCCGCTTCTGCTCGGTGACATCATTGTATACCGCTACAATCTCGCCACTTTCAAGTTTGAAGATCCGGTTTTCATACCAGTTGGCATAGTTATCGTCAATGTATATCTTCTGCGGATAGTATGCCGGTATTCCGGTCTTCCAGACCTGCTGAAATACCGGTATCAGCCCGTACTCGTCGATATTCGGCCGTAAATCTGCAAGGCTTTTGCCGACTACCTCTTCCAGGGTTTTTCCCTCGATCTCAAGTGCCATCCGATTGAAATCTTTGATGATGTAATCTTTGCCTTTTGATCCGTCACCCTGAACCGAATAGGTTGCCACTCCGCTTGTTATCGTATTCATCAGACCACGGAACCGGTCTTCACTCTCCCGCAACGCGTCTTCAATCCGTTTTCGATTTGTTATGTCACGTGCAATCCCAAGTATTCCGATGATTCTTCCTTTAGGATCCTTCATGGGTGTTTTTATTGTCTCAAACAATCCACGGTACCCGTCCTTGGCAAAGGTAAGCCATTCTTCATTGACACATGGCCGATCTGCAGCCATTGCTCTCCGGTCATGCTCGCGGAAAAAGTCCGCCAGTTCTTTGTCAACAAAATCGTAATCAGTTTTTCCAACAATCTCCTGTTCTGTAGCTCCATAAAGCCTTTCAAAGGCAGAATTGCAACTTAAAAAAACTCCGTCAGAGTCCTTGAGCCAGATAAGGTCAGGTATCGTCTGAATAATACTTCGCTTCTCTGACTCGGATCTGATGAGTTCCTCTTCAGAACGTTTCTTATGGGTGATATCTATAAGAAATCCTTCAATTCCGGTTATCTTTCCATCCTCTCTGACAGGAATGGCAGAAAAGATGTGAGCACCAATCGTCCCGTCCTTACACCGTCGGGTAAATTCTCCGGACGGGACCGGCTCTCCGGACAGCATCTTTTCAACATTCCGCTGAGCCTGAACTATATTTTCATCTGCCTGGGTTATGGAAAAGTGCTTCCCGATCACTTCTGACCGGTCATGATATTTATGCATAAGCAGCCATGCATCATTTACATCAACAAATTTCCCATCGCGATCAATCCGGAAGTACCCTGCCGGAGTATTCTGAATAATACTTGTAAGACGATCCTCACTTGCACGGAGTTCTGCAGCCATCCTTTTCTGGTCAAGAAGGGCCCGGGCAAGGGTGACATTTCTGTAGCTGAGCTGTGAGATGAGGGTAGAGAACCGGGTATAAAAATCCATGACGGTAGTTACGGTCTCCCTGCTCCACCGGGGGACACGATCAAGGGCGGCGAGATACTCGGTTGTATCAAATCCGAACCGCTCGGCCTGTGCAGCAAATACCTCCCGATCCGGTACTTCGTCGTCAAAAAAGAACTGGCCGAGGAAGAGATTGCCCATGTGTTTTTCTCCTAGAAAAATTGGCGTGACCATGTCCCACATATTATTTTTGCATTTATAAACAAGATACTGGCCGGGCTGTACGTTCGTGGTGAGAAATACGTCGCTGTCACGGCAGTTTTTAGCACTCTCCTCATTAAACCGGTGAAATTTTGTACAGATATCCTGCCATCCGGTTGCGACCAGAATATTTCCTTTCAGGTCAAGAATGGCAATCCCGATATGGGTCAGGGCATAGAAATCATCCATGAGAAGTTGAATTTCATGACTGTCGATGATATTTCCAAACTCTTCATCGGTAATATCATACTCAGGAGTCAGAAGTGAGTCCAGTTTTAATTGGAGTTGTCTCTCACGCTCGATTAGCTCCTGACGGTTTGCAGCTAATTCATCATAATTGTGACGAAGCTCTTCTTCAGAGACCCGTATCTCCTCATATGCTGACGAAAGGGCCTCATGTTGTCGCAAAAGTTCCTCTTCAGCACGTCTTCGCCTGATAATCTCCCACATCATGGAACCAAGTGTCTGCAGGGCATCAACATCATCATCCAGGTATTCAGTCTCTTTATTGGCAACCGCAAGAATGGCAACAATTGTATCATTATCAAAGACCGGGACTCCAAGGAAACGTGTGATTTGAACATGCCCATCAGGATATCCGTGTTTTGCAGGATGAGAACGTGAATAATCATTTATAATCGATGCAGCCCGGTTCCGGATACATTCTCCCCATATGCCGGCATTATGTAATGGAAACCGCATCGGTTTATCCTGTATCTGACACAGTTCCATCACATCATCGGAGCATGCATGTATGATCATCTCTGATTCATCAGAAGTAAGGGTGCCAATAAATGCATACCGGCTTTTAGATATCTGAAGACTCTGTGCCAGCGCATAGCTCATAATTTCCCTTTCAGATGCATCAACCATACCAAGAAGGCTTAAAAATGACTGGAGGCGTGTGAGATGAAGTTTATTCTCTTCTTCCGCCTTAATACGCTCAGTACAGTCATGGAATACTCCAAGGAGTGCAGGTTGGCCATCCAGTTCTAGGGGTGAACTATGCACATCTGCATAGAAGATACTCCCATCCTTCCGTTGCATGGGAATATTCTGGATAAATACTATCTCTCCGGATCGCATCTTCTCAAAATCCGACATTACAAGGGGAAGGGCATACATTGGATGGATCTCGGCGGGAGTCTGTCCGATGAGTGTTTCGCGGGAGGAGCCAAGCATCCGGCACATTGCTTCATTTACAAGGATAAACCGTTTTGTCCTGACATCCGCAACAATAATGCCTTCCGGAATACTCTCAAGAACCGCTCTGACACGCTGTTCTGATCGTGTGAGAACTTCCTCACTCTTCTTCAGATCAGTAATATCAGTTGCAATCTCAAGTCTGACCAGTCGTCCATCCGTCCACCTGATCGCCCGATCCCGGCAGTCATACCATCTTCCGGTCCGTACATCCTTATACTCCCAGCGGTATACCCCGGTCGGGCCGTTTTTTCCCATGAGAAGATGATTTGTGCAGAATGGACAGGGACCGCCTGTCTGCCCACGGATATGGGCATAACATTTTTGCCCGTGAACAGTTCCATATTGTCGGCGTCCCCGCTCATTCATATATAAAATGTCATAGCTGTCCATGTCCGAGACATAGACAAGAGCATCAATACTGTCAAGAATGGTGTAAAGCTGAGCCTGTATCTCTTCAATGTAAAGAGAATGATGGGGGCTGACTGATTGAGAGAGATGATTTGAGGGTGTGGAGGAGGATTCTGCAGATAATACCTGCGCAGTTTCTCTTTGTGGCTGTAAAAAAAATTCAGGCGCTATTTTATCCTGTTTTCTAAGATAATTCAGTATCTTTTCCGAATGAATCCATTCTCTGTCAAGATTATTTACCATCGCATCAATACGCATCACCTGATCATTGATCTTTTCGGAGATCTCTGGATCAATCATATCAGCATATGATGCAATGATGGTCAGGGGGTTTCGTATACCGTCATTTAATATGGCAAGCTGTGCAATGTTCTCCTGAATCTTAATCATTGCCCGTTCCTTCTCTTCTTCCAGGAGTTTTTCAACGGTGACATCCCTCCCCTGGGCGATGATTGCAACCGGTGTCTTCCCATCCGGAGTATAAATTGTTGATGAATTCCAGACCACTGCTTTTACCGTTCCATCCTTGTGAAGGATAGGAATCTCAACCGACTCCCACCTGACCCCCTCCCGGGTCGTATGAATAAGTCTCATGGCATATTCTGCCTGATCGGGCGGAAAAAGAACATTTATCGGGCGCCCGACGAGTTCCTCGGCATCTCTTCCAATAAGCAGTTCAAAAGATTGATTCACCCGGGAGATGACAAAATCCGGATCCCACACGATAATGGGAACATTTGCATACGCGATCAGATTTTCAAGATACACATTAGACTCATTCAGATGCGATTCGCGTCTCTTTCGATCGGTGATGTCCTGAAAGAGTGTTACAAACTGACCGGGCTGCGGGGCATAGGCAAACACCTCAAAAAATTTATTCAGCTCCTGACTGAACTCCTCAAAATGGATTGGTGTGCCAGTCAGAGCGACATGCCCGTATATCGTAATCCAGTACGGCTCTGTGCCCGGAAGAACATCAAGCACCGTCCTGCCGGTAACGTCATGAGCTGACAGTCCGGTCATCTGCTCAAATGCAGGATTTACATCAAGAAACCGATAGTTTACCGGCGTGCCTGATTCATCACAGATGATCTCATGAACCGCTGTCCCCACAATATTCTCTTCAAAAAGTCTCCGGTATCGTTCTTCGCTTTCTGCCAGCTGTTCATGAGCCGACTGTACCTCATGCAGCTGCCTGGTTAACTGTTCTTCGGTCGCCGTGAGCTTTTCAAGGGCAGCGGAGAGATCTGCATTCTTTTTGGTAAGTCGCCATTCTGAATTCTTCTTCTCGGTTATGTCCTGGATAATTCCCACGATACGACCACGTGACCCTGGTTCTCCCTCTTCGATGGTAGCAATAGAGAGGAGTATTCTGGTTGCGGATTTATCTGCAGGAAGAATGGAGTATTCGATATGATATTCCACACCATGTTTAATAAGATTGGTAAAGGCATGATTGACCCGTTCTTTCTCACGGATCAGGTCAAACACATCGGTAAACAAAACCTCCCCGGCAGGTCCGTTCATCCCGTATAACCGGAGGGCCTCCTCAGATAGCCATATTTTATCTGAACCTATGACATATTCCCAGGATCCTATCTTTCCTATCTCCTGTGCTTTTCGAAGCCGTTCCTCATTTTTTCGTAATAATCGATCAGATTCGCGCTGTTTGATTGCATGATTGATTTTATGAGTCAGATCAGCAAACAGGGGACCAGGGCTTCCCCCTTTTTGCACATAAAAATCAACACCGCTTTCAATCGCCTCTATGACAACCTCTTCTCTTCCCTTTCCGGTAAAAAGAATGAACGGAATATCTCCAATTTCAGATCGGATTATCCGTAATAACTCTATTCCCGTCATACCAGGCATCTGGTAATCAGATATAACGGCATCATATCTTCCGGCACGTAACTTTTCAAGGGCTTCTTTGCCGGATAAGGCCTTTTCTACCTCAAATCCGGAGTGTTTTAAAAACTGGACTGATGCATCGGCAACCAGCGGTTCATCATCAATATAGAGAATGGTTGTCATTGCACATCTCCCCCCATATACAAATGACTCCCAAAAAAACTAAAGGCAGTATCAACATGGTGCGAGAAGACCGCTGACAGATACTGACCTGTTGCCTTCAGGGCAATACTATCATCATCCACAAGGAGGAGGCATAGGGGGGCGGAGAAAGAGAGAGAGGAATATTCACTCATAAACGATCACAGTGGGGAGTATAGGTATCTTTGATCTGATATGATATGAACAGAATGTTCATCCCATGATCAACACCAGATGATATTACCCGCACAAACCTGAATCTGATTCTGATAAAAGAGAAATTACGGCATCAACATTGTTCTCTCCAAACAAAACCGGTACAACCCTGTTCAGCACATGATACTCCCGACCCCGTATCGTCAGGTTCATTATCTTTGAGGCAGGAACCTGTGAATCGATAACCTGCTGGTGATATGAGAGAAGGGAGTGTGCCTGATCTGTTGGGAGAACATCAGATAGTGTAAGATCATTTCGATCAAGCGTATCAGAATCACAGAGGTATCTGCATGCCCGGGCATTTGCATACAGGACCGTGCCATTGCGATCAATAACAAACACAGCATCGATCAGACCGTCAAGAATCGTTTTTAATTGCTTTTCCTGACGAATCGCCTCAAGTTTTTCCCGAGTATTCTCGGTCACATCACGAAAGAGGAGAATAATCCCGGTGATAATCCCATGCTCTTTCAGGTAACTCATAGAGGCGTCGATGATCCGTTCCGCGCCATCACCATCTATAATCTGAATTTCACCCCTGAAATGACCCGTACCAGTAAGTTCTCTGTGGATTTTTTTCTTTGTCTGTTCAAAGATATCGTCTGAGGCATAGAGTATCCTGACATCTCTTCCAATAAGGGCGTTTTTATCTGTCCGAAGTATTCTGCATCCAGCGGCATTACAACTGGTAAATCTCCCCTGGGCATCAATAGTTGCAATCCCGTCATTCGCATCCTCGAGAATGGTTGAGAGATAGATGTTGAGATCCTGGATAACCTGCTCGGCTGCAACCCGGTCGGTGATGTCCACAACGGTTCCCAGGTATCCGGTAACAATATCGTCCTGATTTCGTAAAGGGACTGCAGTTGCCATGGCATGGACCTCCTCTCCGGTCTTTTTCATATACCGGTAGGAATGATTCCAGGGTATGTTTTCTGCGACATGCTCGTACCAGAGTTTTTTTATCCATTCACGTTCAGCGGGATGAATGGTCTTTACCCATCTCCTTCCTCGTACTTCATCAAGGGTATACCCCGTTATCTCGGACCATTTTTTATTCACATAGATGACATTCCCCTTTGCGTCGGTCTCAAAGATACCAACGGGAGCTAAATCTGCAAGGATTTCATACCGCCGAAGACTTGAAGACAACTCACGGGTGCGGATTCTCAGCTGCTCTTCCAGATGCTCCTCGTACTTTTTATGTAACGTCAGATCATGAAGAACAAGTGCAACTTTTGTTGAAAAATCAGTCTCCTGGACCGGAATACACGAGACACGAAAGAAGTTACGCCCCTCCTTTGAACGTACATAATCCTCAAAGATTCGTTTTGTTCCTGATGCAGCATCTTCAAGTGCCCGGATGATGTCGTGGGTGAACAGTTCAGGAATATGCGAAAAGCGGATATTCGTCCCTTTCATCTCCTCCAGCCTGATATGAAAGAAATGAGCACATGGATCATTAAAATCCTCAATATACAGATCATTGTCAACAATCAGAAACAGGTCAGAAGACAGGCTTAAAAGTCGCGCAACGGGTATTTTGGATGAAAGCGTGTAGACTTTCGCCCGTCCAAACGAACGCATGGATATATCACCGCGACCGGTCATGAGATTGAGAATATTCAAAACAAGAGTCCGGTTGATACCAAGGGCACGGGAGATATCGGATATTGTCATCCCCTGACGGTTTTTCTCTAGTAAATGCTGAATGGCATGTATGATTCTCTCTTCATCAGAGAACTGGATATCATACTGGTTTTTCATCAATGCAGCATTCATTGTTTTGAAAGTATACAAAATTATTGCTATGATTAATGCTTTATTTAATTTTAGCAATAAAACCAAAATTTAAATACTAAAAAGATAATTCTACTCTATCGAAGGCTTAACTCATAGACTGAGATCCCTTCGTGATCGGTGATACCTATCCAGATGAATGGTTCCAAGGGGTGAAACATGGAATTTTTGGATAACTTAAAAATGAGCAGGAAACTCATCGGGAGTTTTCTTCTCGTGATACTTATTCTTATCATCGTGGCCCTGGTCGGATTTTTCAATATGATGGCCATCAATGATGGAATAGGGGTAATGTATAATGACAGACTGATTCCGCTCTCCCAGGCGGCATCAATCAGTGATGAACTGCTCGTGATACGGGGAGATACCCTCAAGTTTGCTCTTCTTCCGGAAGAACGTTCCAGTATAAAAGCAACGATTACAGAAAATGCAAAAGATCTTGAGGCATTGATCACCGAATATAAGAAGAGCAAAATGACTCCTGAAGAGGCGGCAGAGGTTGATACACTGGATTCAGCCTGGAAGGCATATTATAGCGAAGTTGAGAAAGTTCTTGCTCTTGTTGAAGAGGGAAAAACCACAGAAGCACTCGCTTCCATAGCCACCGGCGGTAAAGTGGCAGAAGCCAGAAAACCGGTCGATGCATCAATTGCAAATTTGTATAAGATTAATCTGAAAGATGCTGAACAGATCAATAAGAATGCTGACGAAACCTTTGCCCAGTCAGTTTTCACGATTACAGTAATTTCAATCATTGGTATACTCATCTCTCTTATCCTGGCGATTGCTATCACCCGGAGTATTACAAATCCCCTAATGAAAGTCAAGGACCTGCTGACAGAGATGAGTAATGGGCATCTGACCGGCCGGCTCAACCTGACCAGAAAGGATGAACTCGGTGACATGGCACGGACCATGGATCGCTTCTCTGATGACCTGCAGCAGAAAGCAATCGGGGTTATTCACCGGATAGCAGAAGGTGAACGGGTCGAACTGGCAACAGTCAAGGATGAAAATGATGAGATTGGCTCCGCCCTGCAAACTCTGGTATTTGCCCTTCGTGGCCTTACCGATGAGACGACAAAACTCATTAATGCAGCAAAGGCTGGTGACCTCTCCGCACGGGGAGATGAAACAAGGTTTAAAGGACGGTTCCGGGAGATTATCAGCGGTATTAATGAAACACTTGAGTCTGTGGTCATTCCGGTAAAAGAGGCAATGCGTCTTTCAAAAGAGTTTGCAAACGGAAATTTTGTTGACCGGATGAATCCGTCCCTTGCAGTCGCCGGTGACTTCATTGACTTTAAGAATGCCTTAAACAACCTTGGTGAAGAGACATCACATGCTATCGGGAATGTAAAGGATGCAGTAGAAAGCATCACCGCCGGTATGGAGGAGACGGCATCCAGTGTTGAAGAGGTTGCAAACAGCGTGATCCTTTTAACTGAAAACTCATCCCATGTCAGCTCACTGGCAGAGAAAAGCGGAGAAGGAATTCAGCAGACTCTGATGGCCATGGAAGATCTCTCAAGAACTGTCGGGTCAGTCGCAAATAAGGCCGAGAATGCATCCGCACTTGCCCAGAAGACAGTAGAGCTCTCAAATACCGGTATGGAACTTGCAGGCAATGCTGAGAAAGGCATGGCTTCCATCATGCAGTCATTTGAAGGAACTGAAGGTATTGTAAACGACATTACCAGTCAGATGGATGAGATCGGCAGGATTGTTGATGTGATCACCGGCATCGCTGAACAGACCGGTCTTCTAGCATTAAATGCTGCGATAGAGGCGGCACGTGCAGGGGATGCCGGAATGGGCTTTGCAGTCGTTGCTGATGAAGTAAAATCCCTCGCACTTGAATCGCAGAAGTCTGCTGAAAATATCGCAACCATCATAGGAAACCTGCAAAAGAAGTCCCAGTTAGTATCAGAATCGATGAAATCGTCATCAAATGAAGTAAAAGCAGGAAATGAAGCGGTAGGAAAGACACTGCAGGTATTTGATCAGATCGTCCAGGCGATTAATGAAGTACATCAGAATATGACCGAAGTTGCCGGGGCTGCGGAAGAACAGGCTGCTGCTGTCCAGGAAATAACAGCATCCATTACTGAGGTCGATGATATGGTCAGGCAGACTGCAAAAGAAGCGGTAAATTCCGCAGCTGCAACCGAAGAGGTCTCAGCATCGGTTGAGCAGATAAACCGGGTTGTATCTGATGCATCTGTTGCACTGCAACGAATATCATCTGACATGGGCAGGTTCAAAGTTGCATAGACAGAGAGAGGTACCGGAGAAATGGGAACATATAGTGTGGAATCTGTGGAATCAGCTGCACATGCAGGGCAGGAGGAACAGATAATTACTTCTCCTGCTCAGACATCTCACAGAAACAGGGCAAAACGGGCGGGGACGATTCAGGTTGTTGAATTCATCCTTGGAAATGATATGTTCGCAATTGATCTCTTTGATACCCGTGAGGTTATTACACAGACCGAAGTAACCCCGCTTCCAAATACCCCTCCTTATCTGAAAGGGATCATCGATCTACGAGGATCAATCACAACCATTATCGATCTCAAGGACCTTATGCACATATCAGCCGAATCAAAAGGAAAGAAGAATTCGAGGATTATTGTCCTTGACCGGTCAATTTCAAGCAAACCTGTCGGGATACTGGTGGATGACGTGTTTTCAGTCACGACATACGGCCAGGACGATATTGACAAAGAGAACACATCAGCGAGTGATTCGCACCGGGACATAATCGGTGTGATCCGGAAAAAGACAAAAAGTGCTGGGGAGAAAGATAAGAGTGGTCTTGTCGTCTGGCTTGATATCAGAAAGATGATAGAAAAGATTGAAGCTGACCTGTAACGTCCATATTTTTTAAACACCGTGTTTCTCCTGAAACGGGTGATGTCACAGCACAATCAGATAATTACGCCCGAAATTTTGATTCATACAGGAACGCAATTTCCAGAAAGGAAGACACCTTACCGTTTAGTTGTCAAAAAAATGAGAAAAAATGGAAGATGAGTGAGGAGAATTATTTTGCTTCGTATTTTTTGATGACTGCAGTAAGTCTTGCGATAATATCCTTGTTGAGATCCTTGACTTTCCGTGCAGCAATTTCGTGAATCTTCTTTTGAGAAAGGTCAGTCTCCTTTCCAAGCTGTGTCTGTGTAACTTTTTTCTGCTGGGTCAGGGCATTGATTCGATCTGCGATATCGTGTGGAATCTCAATGATATCCTCAAGAACAGACTTTGATCCTGCTTTTGCTGCTGTTTTTCTGGCTGATGATGCAGAGGTTTTGACAGGTTTCCTGGCCGTGGCAGATTTTTTTGCATCTGATGTTGCGGATGCTGCCTTAGCAGGGCTTTTTGCACTTTTTACCGTAGCTTTTGCTTTCGATGCCGCACCTGAAGCAGGTTTTCCTCCTTCTTCAACCTGTACCTGTTTCCTGAGTGCTTTTACTTCGGCATCCAGGGACTTGATCATCTTCTCCATCTTCTGGATCTGAAGTCCCTGCTGATCAATAATACGTTGAAGGTTTTCAGAAGAGACATCTTTGATATTCTGAGTCTTTGCTGCAGTCTTTGTGCTGGCTGGTTTTTTTGATGGTGTCTTTTTGGATGCTGGTTTAGTGACCATTATGATCCCCCCATAAGTCTAATGACGTATAAGAGTGTTGTTTTAATTTTCTTAAACATTCCGGGCCCTGAATCCCGGATATCACTCATACATCAATAGTGACTTACCAGATAATAGAACGTGCTGTTTTATATTTTTTTAGTATCAGATGCGGAATCTACCGTAAATTCTGAAAATCTAATCACTTCAGGTATATGATCCATATTGTATTCAGAATAACTGAAATTACATCAGATGTTTTATATTATGCCGAAAAATCAATAATTTGATTATATTCATGTCTCATCGCAACTCTATCACCATGAAGGAGATTGTTACATTATTTCTTAGTATATGTGATCGTGCGCCAAACAGCAACAGCTCATGAAAGAATTTGCAAATCCTGCAGATCACTCTTCAGGATTACTCTTGCAGGCAAAAAACAACAGAAATGGATAATAAATTCAGTCTGTACGGGTTAAAAATATGTACCCTCCAGGCATTATGACCGTACCGAAATATTGAATTCGATCAAAACGCTCATATATAGCATGAATACGTCCGATTGCGGAGCAGCGTGTATGGGTTCTGTCATTCCATCCAGGGTACCACCAGAAGTCCTTGAGCCTTTACTCGACATCGGAGGGCTGAAAGGACTTTCAAATAAGATTATGTCTCCAGAATCAGTTCAAAATAATGTTGCGATGTTTAAGGCACTCTCAGATCCCTTCAGGATCACTATCCTATCCATGCTCAGTATCCAGCCCCTCTGTGTCTGCATAATCAGGGAAATGTTGCAGATATCAGATACCCGGCTCTCCTACCACCTAAAAAAGTTAAGTTCGATGGGACTCATCGATGGAACATCACAGGGGAATTGGATCATCTATGAGCTGACCGACCTTGGAAGAAAGGCACTATCGCTCTGCTCTGATCAAAAGTCAGAGAAGAGATAAACCTGAAAACCATTTATCTGAATAAAACCACCGGTACTATGTACCACCTATGAGATTGAATATTTCATCTTTCAGTAGATTTTGTTTTGCAATTTTGGGAACGATTATATTGATTATTACCGCGAGCCCTGTATATGGGGCAGTCTTTTCTCATAATGGGAGTGAGATAGAACCAGATGCGGTATCCGACGTTCTCATATCAGATCCATCACTCCTTCAGGGAGATCTTCCACCCGGTCAGGTCATCCTGTTCTGGAATACCCATTGCGGTGCATGCCACATGGCCTGGGAATTCCTTGATGAATACCTTCCGCAACATCCGGAAATAACGCTCATTAACTATGATCTGTACAATAGTACTGAAAACAGGACTCTATTTGATGATTATAAAACAAAATACAACAGGAGTCATCTCTCTGTTCCATCAATGATCGTAGGCAATATAATGCTCGAGGGATCACAGGATATCAGAACTTTTCTGCCAGAGATCATAGAGGTACAAAAAAATACCTCAGTATCAAATGGAATATTGCCAGTAATTCTCAATTTTATTCAAAAATTCAGGCTTGGGTAATCTTTTTCCTCCTATGAGGATACCCTTGACAAAGCATTGTTACCGTATTTACATTTGAAACATGGATTGTACAGAGGTAAAAACGGGTTTACATCCAGAGAAATGGGACCTGAATACCTGGTACCATTCCTCACCTCTCTGCCTGCCTGATGAGTCATATGGGCTCGTCAGATATCACCGGCCAACATTTAAGTAGATACCTGTTGATATGAGATATATGCCTCGAATACCAGACAAACTCTTCTTCTTTATCATTCTGTCAATAACCCTCTTCTTTCTCCTGATCCCCGGTACCTGTGCAGCCTCTACCGAGCCGACGGTCATCATCACCGGATATAAAATATCCCCTGATGTCATCCTTCCCAATGATGTCGGAACAATTGAGGTGACCATTGCAAATACCGCAATGCAGGCATCGAAGACGGCGACGGAGACCGGTGGTTCCCAGACCGATCAAATCGCACAATCGAAGACTGTACCGGTCAATGCGTTCATTGAATCCGCAATCCTCAAAACAACCGACTTTACCGTCCTTTCAGGCTGGTATCAGGACATCGGGGAGATTGGACCGGGACAGTCGATTACTCTGACATTCCTCGTTCAGGCACCGGACCGGGAGGGACTTTACTTCCCTGAAGTCTGGATCCGGGTCAGAGGGGCGGAGAGTGTGAAATATCCGGTTCCGGTCAATGTAAATACCCGGCACACCCTCATCAAGCAGCCATCCATCCGTTTATTGCGCTCAGTACCTGCAAATATCACCCCGAAAAGTGCCTTTAATATTACCCTTGATCTGGAGAACGAAGGGCTTGCTACGGCCCATGATATTATCGTCGAGATAATTACCCCAAATACCTCACTCTCCTCACAAAGTCCCGAGCGGCAGTTTGTCAGGGAGTTAAAACCGGGGGATAGGAAAGCCGTCACACTCTCTTTCCAGTCAGATAATGACATTCCCATCGGAGTCAGGAATATTCCGGTCAGACTATCATATCTGAATGCAGACGGAACAAGACTTGTCCAGAACGAGCAGGTAGGAGTACTTATTCAGGGTACCGGAGAACTTGGTATTGCAAAGCAGATCATTGATCCTGAACAGGTATTTCTCGGTGATATGTTCAGCCTCGTATTCAGAATAGAGAATACGGGAACAGACAAGGCAAAATCTGTTCAGGCGATACTGGACATCCCGTTTGAAGGGACACGGGAAGCATTTGTCGGGACTATCGGACCTGATAACGATGCACCTGCAGTATTCACCCTGAAAGCGACACAGGCCGGGGACATTCCCTTTCACCTGACGATCAGATACAAAGATGACTTCGGGACTCATGAAGAGGTAATACCGCTCCATGTGTTCGTCGGGCAACGAAACGGAACTGGAGTTATCATATTTGTTGCACTGATAGTTCTGGCCGGAGCAGGATATCTGTACTGGAGACGGCAGCGTCAATCCTGATCATGTCCGGACACCACCTTTCCGTTGCATTTTTTCTTGCAATCCGCTCGATACAGCGGGGCAACCGCTTCACCTTTCTGCTCACCGTTGCGATCATGGGTCTTGTCTTTGTAAACCTGGTATTTCTTCCGTCGATAATATCAGGCGTTGTTGTCAACTTTAACAGTCAGTCAATAAATTATAATTATGGAAATCTTGTCATCGAACCAAAAGAGAATAATCTGTATATCACAAATGCCGGGGATGTCAAACAAAAGATTGATCAGATTTCAGGCGTAACCGGAACCTCACCGCGGTATTCGGCAGGAGCCACGTATAATTATCACGACAATCAGATATCAGGTCAGATAATAGGTTTTAATCCACGATATGAACAGGAAGTCACACTTCTCCATACAAAATTAAAAGAAGGAGAGTTTCTGGCTGAAGGTGATACTGACAGTATCCTACTGGGATCGCAACTTGCCGGGAATATTGATGAGCGTCTTGATAAACTGGATTCTCTTGGCGGGGTCTCGACAGGGGATTTGGTTGATGTGACATTTAATAACGGGGTCAGGAGGACCCTGAAAGTCAAGGGAATTCTGGAAACAGGTTCATTTGGAGTTGATCGAAACGGTTTTGTGACGGTAAAGGAGATCAACCAGGTGTACGGTACATCGGATACTGCAACATCCATTCTGGTAAAACTCAGTCAGAATGGAGAGGAAGAACGGTACAAAAAAATCCTGATGGAGTACGGAATTGCCGAGAAGATCCGGACCTTCAACGAGAAAGGACAGGGATTTGTAAATGATGCTATCCGCAGTTTTGAGATTATCAATGCAATCTCGACAATGGTAAGCCTTGTGATTGCGATTGTGGTAATTTTCATCGTCATATTCATTAATACCATCAATAAACGAAGACAGATAGGGATTCTGAAGGCAATCGGAATTAATAAAAAGATTATCATCTATTCCTACATCATCCAGGTTCTCATTATTGCCAGTTGTGGTATCCTTCTGGGACTTTGTTTAAGCTCCGGTCTAGTGACCTATCTTACCTACAAACCACTTGTTTTCCCGGGTGGTGCTGTGTACCCTGTTGTAGAAGCAGGTCCCGTTATCAGAAGTATTATCAGCCTGGCCCTCGTCTCACTCATCTCCGGATTCATCCCCTCATGGAAGACCGCGAATGAACCAATTCTTGATGCCATCAGAGGGCAGTGATGATAGAAGTCATTGATGTCACCCGGGTTTACCAGATGGGTATGGTTCAGGTTCATGCACTCCGGGGTGTCAGATGCAGAATTGAACGGGGTGAATTTGTCGGCATCATGGGACCTTCAGGGAGTGGGAAATCCACTCTGCTCCATATCCTGGGTCTCCTTGATGAACCAACCTCAGGTTCGGTCAGTATCGACGGGGTGCAGGTAGAATCATTACGTGAAGAGGAGAAGAGTGATTTCCGGTTGAATAAACTTGGATATGTATTTCAGGACTATGCCCTGGTCCCTGAACTGTCTGTACAGGAGAATGTTGTTCTTCCTGCCATGGCCCGTGGTGTTTCACCAGATGTATACCTCGCAGAAAGTGAGAAATTACTCAACCAGGTGGGCCTTGGTCATCGGATTCATCACCGGCAGTATGAACTCTCCGGCGGGGAGCAGCAACGGGTAGCCATAGCAAGAGCTCTCATCAACCGCCCCAGTATTGTATTTGCAGATGAACCGTGCGCAAACCTTGATTCAACAACTTCACGAACAATACTCAATCTCTTTCGTGAGTTGAATGAAAAATTCGGTCAGACAATAATCATGGTTACCCACGAAGACTGGCATGAAGAGTATATGTGCCGGGTTCTTTATATGAAGGACGGGATAATCGAGGATGAAAAAGCGTGCATCATGAAAAGGTAAGATGGGAGACAGAAGGTGTTTTTTATGATACAATATGTGATTCCCACTGACTAACAGTACGTGATTGCGCATCAAACACAATGCCGATCAGATATTTTTTCCGCGGGTCGGATACATATTTTTCAACATACCCTCTCTTCTGAATACACTCCAGGGGAGATTCATTGCCATTATCCGAGGATCGCACTTTAAATTCAAAAATCCAGATTCCGGATCCCGTTTTGAGCGTAAGATCTATACGACCTTTATTTGTCATATCCTCAGTAATTATTTCATACCCAAGACTTGCAAACCAGGAAAAGAGAATGCTTGCATAGTATCCTTCAAAGCCCGAAATTTGATTTTTACGATACCAGTCATAAGGAATTGAAGAGAAGAGAGACGTGATCAGATTCCTGAGCGTATCAATGTTCCCGGCTTCAAGAGTCTCATACAGCCGGTCCCTGTATTCTGAAACAGAATATCCAAGGAGTGATTCAGAAAAAAGGAAGTTCAGTGATGTTCTGACCTCAAGATTTGGATACCCAAGGACACACGTAAGGCCCCTCACCGGATCTGATGACCAGGATTTTATCGTCAGATACCCTGCCTGAAAAAGAAGGGTTTCAAGTTTGAGATGTTCAGGATCAAATGACCCGAGCAGATCCTCACCTGCAACCATACTCTCATATTCTGCCGGCACACGAGGGTTTTGCATCCATAATTTAATAAGGAATGAGGGTGTCCCCGTCTCAAACCAATATGGTCTGAATATTTTTTTGGAGAACAGAAGGAGAATATCAAACGGGTTATATACATGCTCGCCAGTCCATGAATACCCGTCATACCATTCACGGACCTGCTCAACAGGGTACTCTTGAAGCCAGGAGTTAAAAATGGCTGACAGATCATCCTCTCTGTACCCGCATATCGCTGAATAGGAGCTATCAAGAGTGATGTCATTGAGATTATTAAGACCAGAAAAAATGCCGGTTTTAACAAATTTTGAGACACCGGTCAGTATCACAAACTTCAGATATGGATCCAGGGATTTTAGGACACCATAAAAATCCTTAAGAATTTCCCGCATCGCAATTGCAGTATGAACATCATCTATTGTATCAAGTATTGGTTTGTCATACTCATCTATCAAAAGAACAACCTTTTCCCCTGTCATATCATGAATGGAACGAACCATATGCGAAAAGGAACCGGATAATGAACTACCGGTGACAGGGATACCCCATTTTTTCCCCCATAAATTATAATTCTCAAGAATTGCCGCATTGAGATCCTGTGGAGTGCGTACTGGAAAAGCAGACCAGTCTATCCGGATTACCGGGTATTTTCTTGACCAGTCCCATCCGGATTTTGGATCATCAAGAAACAAGCCTTTGAACAGATCCCTTTTCGATGAGAATGCACAATCCAGGGTGTCTAATAATAGACTTTTCCCAAAACGTCTTGGCCGCGATAAAAAATAATATGAACCATTCTGAACAAGATTTGCTATAAATTGGGTTTTATCAACATAGGCAAACCCTTCAGTTCTCATCTTTTCAAAAGATTGTATGCCTATCGGAAGTTTCAGCGTTGAACCTGATTCCTTCATACACTAATCTCCCGGGAATGAATACAGAGATGACCTGAAAAATTCCATATCCGGTGTTTTACATCGGCCATAGTAATCCAGCCGGATGATTCTTCATGCCGCTTCATCTTCCTCATTTTTTCTAAAGTCCTGTGAATACTATGAAACACCAGAAGTTCGTGTGCATTATGATATGTACCCATCATGCTATATGTATAATAAGGAGAGGTCTCATGGGTTTTCTTCAGCTACAAAAACCCGGAACACCTCATTATACATCTGGAAAGCAGACCATGCTCCTGTCCTGTAAAGCCCGTTCCTGTTCCATACCTCATATGTTGTTCTTCCAGTCCAGGCATACCTGACAAGATCTTGTACATCACGAAACGTTGGAACCTCAGTTAATACATTATCAGGGGGGACTGCATGTAATTCATCATAATCCGAGCACCAGAGGACTTCGCCATCCTGATCCATAAGGACCGAAAAGATTTCCGGAAATAAACCCGCCTTTTTTGCAGAAGTCTCTCCAAGGGTACGAAGATTGATATGAATCACAAGATGACTGATCTCCCCGTCTGTTCTGATCGGCCATACCAGGTCTCTCCCTGGCGTGATATTCATATTCTTTCCTGATGGTCTGATAAAAAGAGACTGATTTGTCATGAACGGCACGACAGGGGCATCCTGAAAAAAACCATCAGGAACATGAGTTTCAGGAAGGAATGCAAACGAGCTGTCGGATACATGCGATATATTCCCATCAGGAGTGATAAGAGCTGCACCATCCACGGCTGGATGTGCCGCAGTAACCGATGATACCAATGACGGAATCGTATCATCACTCGTCTTTGGATCTGTAATGTGCAGGGCCGCATATGCTACCTGATCATCAATTTCAGCAAGTGATTCTGCTACAGCATCCCGAAAAGCGATGCATTGCGGTACATAACCGCGTTTTTCTTCCAGATCCGACCCGGAAACCGGGGCTATAAATCCGAAGAGAAGGAAGAAGATGACAAGATACTTCATATGATGTGTATCAACCCATATCATAAAAGAGAGTATGATTACCCGGCCTCTATTTGTATTTTTCCTGACTGTGAAGTATTTTCTTCTTCACTTTGTCCCAGGTTGGCGTGATCAGAAAACTTTCATTCATATCGCTGACCATTCGGATAAATTTCTTCATCGGTACAGCAAATGTCATGATATCAAGCGGGACACATGGACGTGCGGAAGGATCCATCATACCCAGAACTGCTCTGGGATCATCAGACTGCCCTTCATGCCAGGGATAATGAACAATGGATGCACATCCGGCCCCCATTGGCATAATTACCCCGAATGGATCTGCCCGGTCATAGTTTGCAAGCGTAAAAAGACCTGAGAGCGCCTCACCACGGGTATAAAAGATAACAACATCCGGATTATCCTGCTCCTCAAGGATATCCCACCGTTTAAAAATGAGATATTTTCCACCAGAGGGCATGACGTGAATATCTTTCTGCCATTCATCAACAATCTCCGGAGTTTTTTTATACCGTTCACCCTCAAGTTTCCCTTCAATCCCATAGGAAAGAAAATACCGAAAATCTGCAAACAGATCAGATTCATATCCACAGTACCGCCTCCCACCCCTGCAGGGAATTGAATCGGAATCAAAAGCCAGAGGAGAGCCGTTTCTGACCTTTGTCAGATCGCAGACAAAACACCGCCATCCCTCTGATGATCGTGCCATCGGGGTACTACGGAGACTGGATGTCAGTTCAAAGGTTATTGGAAGTGGCTCATTGGGAAAATAGGTGCTCCATCTGGTTAGAAAATCCTCTTTCAAAGATAAATCCATAGTATCACTTCCATGCAGGGGGAGAAAAACCTATCCGGACAGACTGATGTGAGAAAAGAACCATGTAGCCGAATAAAAAATCAGATATTGATTGACAATACTCAACCTTTATCTTTTTCAGGTAGCATTCATGTAGTATGGATCAGTTGGAAGATGGTCTTGACAGGTACCAGGAACGGGCATGTTCATTATTATCTGATCCGGCACTCTATATCAATCGGGAACTTTCGTGGATACGGTTTAACCAGCACGTTCTTGAAGAAGCACAGGATCCGACACATCCGCTGCTGGAGCGGATAAAATTCCTGGCAATATTTTCAAATAATCTTGATGAATTCTTCATGATCAGGGTATCCGGACTTCACCATCAGCTGGCCGAGGGAGTATTAAAGCTCCCTCCGGACGGTCTGACCACGATGGAACAACTGGAGCGAATACACAAAGACCTGATCCCACTCCTGAATGAACAGACCAGGATCTGGTTTGAAGATATCATCCCTGATCTTCGGAAAGCGGGCATCATCATTCATACCCGGACATCCCTGACTGAGAAAAAACGAAAAAATCTTCGGAACTATTTCTTCCGCGAGATTTTTCCTGTTTTAACACCACTGGCCTTTGATAAATCACATCCATTCCCGTTTATATCAAATCTTGCACTAAATCTTGCAGTAATCCTCAGGCGCCCGGGATCTCATGATGAGTTATTTGCCAGAATTAAAATCCCAAACAAACAATTTCCCCGCCTCATTGAACTCAACCCGGATGTTGCAGATCCCATCTCTCCCAGTACACAGGAGTTTATCTTTCTTGAAGACCTCATCGCAGATAATCTGGATCTCCTCTTTCCCGGAATGGAAATTGTGGCGGCATACCCGTTCAGGGTTACCCGTGATGCAGATATTGAGATTGAGGAGGATGAAGCGGATGATCTTTTAAGTGCGGTAGAACAGTCAATAAGCAAGCGATGGATCGGAACACCGGTCAGGATTGAGATAGCAGAGGATATGATGCCTGCCATCGTTGATATGATGGGCGCAAAACTCGCAAAATATCCTCATATGTTCTACCGGGTCAAAGGGCCAATCGGCCTTGCGGATCTCTTTTCCATGATGAACCTGGACAGGCCGGATTTAAAAGATATCCCGTATGCACCCTCGGTCCCCGAACGTCTGGAAAAGGATCCTGATATCTTTCATGCAATCCGGCAGCGGGATATTATCCTGTTCCACCCGTATGAGAGTTTTCAGCCGGTGATAAATTTTTTACAGACCGCTGCACATGACCCGGATGTTCTTGCCATTAAAATTACCCTTTACCGGACCGGAACAAACTCTCCAATCGTTCAGGCTCTTCTTGATGCCCGGGAGCACGGGAAGGCTGTATCCGTGCTGGTTGAATTAAAAGCCAGATTTGATGAGGAGAATAATATCGGATGGGCACGGGCACTTGAACGGGCTGGTGCTCATGTGGTATTCGGGATAATGGGGCTGAAGGTCCATGCAAAACTCTGCCTTGTAGTTCGCAAGGAGAAGGATGGCATTGTCAGGTATGTCCATATGAGTTCCGGCAATTACAATGCGGTGACTGCCAAGATTTATACTGATATTGGTCTTTTTACCGCGAATGAAGAGATTGCATCAGATGTCTCCCACCTCTTTAATGTTCTGACCGGATATTCACAATTCACTGCATATCATCACCTGCTGGTAGCACCAGGCGGAATTAAAAAAGGGATCATATCCCGCATTGAGCATGAGATAGAGAGGCAAAAAAGCCACGGGGATGGCAGAATCATCCTTAAATTAAATGCACTCTAGGATGCAGATATCATCCGGTCATTGTACAGGGCCTCACAGGAGGGAGTCCATATCGAGCTTCAGGTCAGGGGGATATGCTGCCTGAGACCAGGTATTGAAGGAATTTCTGACAACATCACCGTCACAACCATAGTCGGACGGTTTTTGGAACACACCAGGATTTATTACTTCCATAACGGGGGTGACCCGGTTGTGCTCATGGGAAGCTCAGACCTTATGCCACGAAATCTGAAACGGCGTATTGAGATTTTATACCCAATCCTTGATGCCGGTATCCGGCATGAGGTCATCAATACTATCCTGCCGGTACATCTTAAGGACAATGTTAAAACGCGGATACTACAGGCTGACGGATCATATGTCAGAAAAACCCCGGGGGATGCAGAGCCCTTCCAGGCACAGACATGGCTGATTGAGAACCGCGGAATATGGAACCGGAATCTCATGAAAAAAGGATCGGTATCTGACAGGTGAGACGTGATGGGGACCGATAAGATAGAGAAGAGGCTGCCTGAAGAGATCCTCTCGTATATTGATGAAGAGGCAGTACAATCAGGGATAACCAGACAGGAAGCAGTATCAAAGCTTGTTCACGCCGTGGTTGCCAACCGGAATGATCACGAGACCATGCAGCTCCGGCAGGAAGTAAAAAATCTTTCACGATTGCTTGCGATGAAAGAGGAAGAAAATGCATATCTGAGATCTGAGCTGAGTGCGGTGCATAAGGGCCTTTCAAAGATGGCAGATACCTTGGCATCAGGATATAACATGAAAGAGATCGGGCAGCAGATTCATCCGGTTGAGGAAAAAATAACAGAACTCTCCGGTGCGTATAAAGAACTGAAAGAAACGCTTGAATCTGCCCTTCATCCATCATATGAACGTCATATTCCACTCATTATGATTGGAATCCTGGCAGGATTACTCATACTATACCTGATAATCATGAAGATATGACGGGGGATTGTATCCATACCACAGGTATATCAGCAAGCATGGACAAGTGTGAAGTATAGAGTATGCATCGACTATGAGCCCGAATGACCTGTCAGGTACCGGGAGATAAAACCGGGATCCATACCAGTCCGAATCTGATGATATCCAGAATTTTTTCCCGTTCAGGTGTCTCACTGAAAAAAAGCCTGATGATCCTATTTATCTGCATAATTCTCATCTCGCTGATCTCAATCACCGGGTATTACTACAATGAGACGTCCCGGCAGATAGATGAACGATTTTTAAAAGACATAAACCAGACAGAACTGGTATTAAAGAGTGCTTCGGATCGGATCACCAAAGGACAGATGCTGTGGGAAGCAACCTATAAAGGCCCGCTCGTTGCCGTTACAAATCTGGTTCTGGAAGAGTATGAGCGGTCAGGACGCGACCCCTCGGCTATGAATCTTGAGGGGATCATAAACCGGACTGATCCCACCTACAGGGATCGGATCGATATAATGCTGATCAACTCATCAGGAGTTGCAGAATATTCTACAAATAAAAAAGACTTATATCTTGATTTTAGTAAATGGGGACCCTTTTATCAGACAATAACCGAAATGCGAAATAATAACACATTCCGGCTTGATCGGGCAGTTCGGGGATTTGATGCAAGTAATCCCTGGAGAATATTCGGATACCAGCCAACACCAGATCATAAGTATCTGATCGAGACCATATACCGGATACATGATGATTATTCAAAAGAGAGGAGTGAACTCTCTCTCAATGCACTTGTGAATCAGGTACGGGAGCAGAATCCTCATGTCCTTGCCCTTGATCTGATAGGAAGTACCGGACTGATCATGAATGAAATGGACGAGATTCCGGTCCCGGCAGATCCGCAGGATGCTGAAATCGCAGCTGAATTGTATAAAATTCAAGGAAGCAGGGACTTTTTGGATGTGAACAACCAGACAATAACCAGATTCTTTTTTATTGAAAGTGGTGATAATGAAAGCCCTGCATCTGAATATATCGATTTTGTTGCAAAAAAGGTATTCTCTACCAGAAGTTACCAGCACGAGCGGGCATCACTGCTTTCCCTTGCTCTTTCTCTGCTATTTATCTCAGTATTACTTGCATTTCTCCTTGCATACCTGCTTTCACGATTTATCACCTCACCAGTCAGCACGCTGCTTGAAGACCTTGATGAGATTACAAAAGGAGATCTGGATCACCCAATCAGACCATCCCGCCATCTTGAGATTAACCGGATTATTCAGGCAGTATCACAGATGGTTGATTCAATTCGGAAAAGTGTCCGATCTCTTGAACTTTCAGAAAAGAGATATTTTTCCCTCTTCTCAAATGCCACGGATGCAATTATTCTCTGGAATGAGGAAGGCATTGTGCATGCAAACCCTGCTGCCTGTACTCTGTTTGGGTGGAACACGACGATCGACTCTCATGACCAGGCTGCACAAAACGAGATGATCAGATCGCTCCTCCGTACCCGCAAGGATGCTCTGAATGAATGGAACCATACTCTTGAGATACCGGAAAGAGGAAATCACACGCTTAATATCCGGCTGGTCAGGATAATCCTTGATGATACTCCGATGGATCTGATTCAAATCCGGGATATAACCACTGAAACACGGATGCTTGAGGAGATTCACCGGCTTGCTGACATTGTGAGGAATACCCAGGCAGGCATTATCGCCGGACCACTCCGAAGACCGGATATTGTAAATATGGCCTATGCCCGTATGCATGGATGCTCACAGGAGGAGGCAAAAAGGAACGGATTTTTTGGACCGGTTCATCCCGATTATTCCGATAATATCATGGAATGGATCCGGATAGCAACTGAACGTGGACATATGACCGGAGAGGCGATTCGGATTCGAAAGGATGGAACCGAATTTCCGGCATTACATGACCTGACAATAGTGCACGATGAGCATAATGAACCATATCTGATTGTAAATGTACAGGATATTTCTGATCAGATACAGGTCTGGAAGCTGATGCTCGAGAAGGAAGCACTATCCGATTCGATCAACCTTCTATCCAGCATTCTTGAAAGTCTTCCTGATCCAACCTTTGTTATTAATCTGGATGGCCGGGTTCTTGCATGGAACAAAGCGATGGCCATTTTTTCAGGCAGAACCTACGATGAGATCAGAAGTGGAGATATAACCTGCGCTGAGGCAGTATATCAGATAAAGCGGCCTCTGCTCATTGATAAGATCATAAAACCGGAACTTGATATCACCTCATATTATGCAAACGTAAAAGAGGAAAATGGAGTGCTATCCGCTGAAGTCATCAGCCATTGCGAGGGCAAGACTCAGTATAAATGGGTTATTGCAGGGCCGCTGTATGATTCCAAAGGTGAGATGATCGGGGCAATTGAGACCATCAGAGATATAACCGAGTTAAAAGATGCCCTGAAAAAACAGTCTGAACTTACCAATAAACTGATGCTTCTCTCCTCGCTGACAAGGCATGATATCAGAAATAAAGTGACGGTCATTGATGGATTTCGGTATTTTGCTGAGAGTGAGACAGACGATCCAAAAGTAAAGGAGATACTTGCCCTGCAGAAGAATGCTATTGTGGATATTGGTAAACTCATTGATTTCAGTAAAGCATACCAGGAGATAGGAATTCATGAACCAAAATGGCATCATGTCCGTGAATTGTTTGAACGGGCAATCAGGCAGGTCTCATTTGATCTGAAATCCATATGTGATATTCCTTCCCTTGAGATCTATGCAGATGCAATGATCTATCAGGTATTTTATAACCTTGTGGAGAATTCCCAAAGGCATGGGAATCATGTGACAACAATCCGTTTATCCATGGATACATCAGATGACAAATGCCGCCTGGTATATGAAGATGACGGGCAGGGTATTCCTGATAATGAAAAAGAACAGATATTCCTCCGTGGTTATGGGAAAAATACAGGTCTGGGTCTGTTCCTTATCAGGGAAATTCTTGCCATAACCGGCATTACTATTGTTGAAAATGGTACGTATGGGAAGGGTGTCAGATTTGAGATGCAGATCCCCCCTTCGCATATACGGATAGCAGCATCAAAAACCTGGACAAATAATAAGGCCACCTGAATCCGACTTCCATCATACATAGCCCAAAATCCGTATCACAACACGATGACCATGAAGAATGCAGAATCTGCTGAAAAACCAACACCGGAAGAGCTGATAAAAAGCCTTGACCATGTAAACCGCCGGCTCAGCGCTGTACAAACCAGGTGGGAAGCACTCTTTCAGGCAGCGCCGGACCCGATTATTATCGGAGATGAAGAGGGCATTCTGGTCTGCAATCCCAGGGTTGAAGATCTGAAAGGACTCTCATCAGAAAAAATTGTGGGAACACCTCTTGCCATGCTTCCCCTCTGCATTACAGACATGGATGCCTGTTCACAACTTATTCATTATTGGACACATCCGTCAGAACAAGGAGGGAGATTTCCTTTCCGGTTCTTAACCCCGGACGGGAAAGAGGTGATCCTTGATATGCAGATCCGGTTTGTGAAGATGGAAAATGTAACACTCAGATTCTGCATCGGGCGTGACGTCACCCATGAGCATAAACTTTTCAAAGAGCATCAGATTGCAGTTGCACAGATTGATAAGAATATGGCACAACTTGCCGCATTAAATGACGAGATACGAAATCCGCTCACACTTATATCCATGAGTGCAGGCCTTATGGACGGACCACACCAGGAGCAGGTGATGAAAGGGGTCAGAATGATTAACACAATTGTGGACCGGCTTGATCAGGGCTTTACCGAGTCTGAAAAGGTTCGGAAGTTTTTAAAACGAACCATCGACGGATTCATGGAAGAACAGATGGCGCCCTGATCGGTATGCGCCTGGAAGGATTTATGACCCCTTCATTTCCACTGGAAAAGAGTGTCTCCTTTATCAGGGTAATCCCACACGCCCGTTTTTATCTTTTTCCCTTTTGTCGTTTCGGGAGGGTGATCGTCACTGTGGTGCCTTTTCCAATACCCGGGCTTTCAGCAGTAATAGTGCCTCCATGAAGGGTTACAATCTTTCGTACAATTGACAGACCCAGACCTTTCGACTCCGGATCATGCCGGGAGGAATCTGCAATGAAAAACTCGTCCCAGATACGGGAGAGATTATCCGGGCTGATACCAATTCCCGTATCATGAATGGTTATCACATGATCAAAAGGAGTCTCTTTATACCTGACGGTGACGGTCCCTTTAAAAGCATTAAATTTGACTGCATTATTAATAAGATTGCGAAAGAGCTGATGTGAATATACCCTGGATAAGCAGAGGGAGATATCTGAAGGGACTTCATTGGAAAAGACAATCTCTTTTTCTTCAGACAAAAAGGCCTGGGACCGAATCTCCTCATCAATCAGGTCTTTAAGAATAATCTCTTCAAAGTCGTCAATGGTATGCTGACCGTTTAACCTGATAAGCTCCAGGATATTCTCTACCATCTGCTCCATGTACCGAAGGCTCTTTTGAAACATATCGAGCAGATATTGAGACTCCGGATCATGCACCGCTTCCTGCACCAGAGGGAGAATGGCAACCATGGGGGTCAGGGGCGTTCGAAGATCATGGGCAAGCTGATAAATAAACTGATCTTTCTGGACCAAAAGGCCCTCAACCTTTTTTGAGTGGTTCCGTAACTCCTCATTAAGTGTTTGAATTTCTGTCGTACCTTCTGATATCCGGCGTTCCAGGTCAGCAGTCAGTGCAGCAAGTTCATCCTTTACCCGTTTTAGTTCCTCATTCTGTGTTGCAAGTTCCTTTGCATGAACCCTGGCCTCCTCTTCAGCCCTGAGCAGCATCTCGCTTTCCCGTTCTTTACGCATCCACAGGAATAAAAGAATGATAACAATCAGACTGATAAGGATGGTAATTATCACTGGAATCAAAATTGCAAAAAAAATCTCCTTCTCCCAGGAAGATGCATCAACATCAATCCCCAGTACGGCACTGACCTCTTTATTCTCCGTCCCGAAGATGGGAACAAGACCCGTCACCCATCGCCCCCACCGGTCAGGTAACGGTCCTTCAAAGGCCTCTTCAGGGGAAACAAACAGGTTTCTAATAAGGTCTGACGCTTCAGGATACGGCTGTCCGGGATATGAGGACATAAAAGACGATTCAGGTTCGGAATCTGCAAGGAAGATAATGTCTCCTTCAGGGTTTTTTGAAAGCAGGTATACAAACCGTGACTGCGGCCTTTTTTTCACAACATCTGAAAGATATTGTTTTATCCGATTATATGCAGAAGAATTCAGGTCTGCAATACTCCCATTGAGCTGATTCAGATCCTCCAGGAATACTCCCGCTGATACAATCCGTGCATCGGTGATGAGATCCTGGCGCATCTGATCCTCTTTGACAGAGACGCTCACGATTGTTACAGCAACACCAAAGAAAATGACTCCGGCCAGAGAGAGAATTACCACCTGCAGAAACGGCCTTTTCATTCTGATATATGACTGATTATTCTCACAACTACAAATGATCTGTGATCTGAATACTGCTCACAGGATATCAGATGGAAATGACCTGAATCAGATACCATACACCAAAGATAACAAGGAATATTCCACAAAGAACAAGAATTCCCCGGTACATCCGGGTACTCAGCATCGTCCTGGTCCGGTGAATACTGACTGAAACAAGACTAAACCATGCGAGATCTGCAGCCCAGTGGCCGGTTATAAATGCGATAATGCCTCCGACTCCCTGGGCAAGTGAACTCATCAGCAGGGCACTCCCGACTGAAAACCACCATATCCAGAAATAAGGATTTGAAACACTGGTCACAAGCCCGGCGATCACCGGTCCTGATGCATGACCAATGTCAGAATCAGCGGGTATGACAGCCTCACGGGATCCACACAGTGTCATGGCCCCGAACAGTATCAGGGCAAAACCTCCGGCTCCGGAAAGGACGGGGCTAAGCGTATCAGGTAATGAGGAAATACCTGCTGCGATGAGCACGACAATGCCCATTTCGGCAATAATATGTCCAAAGGTGACCCGTGGCCCCCCGGTCCAGCCGATATGAAGGGATGACCTGATGGTCGCAATGAGCGTGGGTCCGGGAGCCAACGCCCCGGTCAGACCAATAATAAAACCCAGAAAGGCAAGATCCGGAATACTCATACAACTGCCTGTACCAGTAATCATACAAAGGTTATCAAGTATACCCACGAAACAAAGAAAAGCCAGTTATTGTGAATTTCCGGAGCCTTTATGAGAATCTGCGTTTATCAGTATAAAATAATGATGAAGGTATATACTGACGGTGCCTCACGGGGAAATCCGGGACCGGCTGCCTGCTCGTATCAGATAAAGGATGAAATGGATAAAAGAATTGCATCATGCGTCTTTTTCCTGGGTCAGACCACCAATAACGTCGCAGAATATACCGCCATTATTCATGCTCTATCACGGGCATCTCAGGAAAACTGCAATGATGTAGTGGTATACTCGGATAGTCAGCTGGTCATCAGACAGATAACCGGCGTGTACCGGATCAATAAACCCCATTTAAAAGATCTGTATGACGAGGTAATAGCTCTTGCATCCAGGTTTGGACATGTTACCTGGGAGTATGTACCACGGACACATCCTGACATTGCATACTGTGATAATCTCTGCAACGAAGAACTGGACCGGCACCGGTAATTTCTAAACGGCTATAAGACATGCCGTATTATTATCTTTGACGGAGAGGTATGAGTTATGGTACCACCGGATGCCAGGCTCCTCATAGTTGATGATGATCCCGCCATACGGGAATTTCTTAAAAACCGGCTTGAAATGGAGGGATATGCCGTCTCAGATGCAGAGAGTGCAGAGAAAGCATTAGAGCAGCTGAAGGTGCATCCTGATACCGATCTCATCCTCCTTGATGTTATCATGCCCGAAGTATCAGGGTTTGATCTGTTACGAATCGTGAAAAAAGATCCAAAGTATACGCATATTCCGGTCATCATGGTTACCGCACTCGGGCTGGTGCAGGATAAGGAACTGGCATTCAGACTGGGAGCGGGAGATTATGTGACAAAACCATTTGATACCCGGGAGATGCTGGCACGGGTTGAGACTCATATCACCCTGAAGAAGAAAAGTGATGCAATCACTCATACCAACCAGATACTCTCAACTATCCTTGCAACTGTTCCGGGTATTGTCTACATGAAGGATGCTGACCGGAAATTCCTTCATGTGAATCATCTCTTTGAACAGATAAGCGGAAGTACTGCCGACCAGATCATAGGAAACACCGGAGATGGATTATTTGATACGAAACTCAAAGATTCATTTGACCGATCTGAAGATCTGATCTTTACTCATGGCATCCCGTTCCTGGAAAACGTTGAGGAGATCTCCACTGCTGCCGGAGAGAGCAGGAGTTACTTTTTCCGCCGCCAGCCTGTCAGAACACCGGAGGGAACCATTCATGGTCTTGTCGGGGTGGGAATTGATCTCACAGAACAGATACTTCTGAGAAACATCCTGTCAGATCGTGAAGCATTTCTTTCAACCCTCATGAACTCATTTCCGGCACGGATATGGGCAATTGACCTGGATTATCGCTTTACCCAGCAAAATGTATACCATATCGAACGGTGGGGAAATCTGATTGGAAAGACCGTAGATGAAGTTGAGACCAATACCTCAATCAGGGACGAGTGGAAAAAGCGGTGTGATCTGGCACTATCAGGAAACAAGAGTTGCACAGTGTATCCCTGCAGGATCGATGGGGGATGCAGAGTCCTGATATCGTGGATCGTTCCGATTGTTGAGAATGAAGTACTGAGTGGAGTGCTTGGAATCACATTTGAGATACCGGATGATGCAATCCGGAGTATTTCCGGTTCACATGATGCATGCAGAGGTGATGAACCTGCATACATATAACCGGGTTAGATATGGGTGGAGAATATGGTCCGGGTATTAGTGGTTGATGATACCCGGTTCATGAGAGCCGTCCTGGTAAATATTCTTACTGATGAAGGGTTTGAGGTGGTGGGGGAAGCTGATGACGGCCAGCAGGCGGTTGAATTATATCTGCAGACAAAACCGGATCTGGTGCTTATGGATATCATCATGCCCAGAATGGACGGGATGATGGCACTGAAAACCATTCTTGGAATAAACCCTGCTGCAAAAGTTATCATGGTGACTGCCATCCAGTCAGTTGAGATGGCAAAACTAGCATTCAAATGCGGTGCATTGAGTTATATCATCAAACCATTCCAGAAACAGGGAATATTGCAGGAGATAGAGAAGGTCCTCCATCCATAACCGGGCAGATATCTATAAGAAACTCCAATACCAAAGAAACATAGTACTCTCCAGTATTTCATGGGGGGGGGGGGGGGGGGGGGGGGGGGGGGG
>CAZCSN010000009.1:32845-63215 GCA_964501255.1 uncultured Methanospirillum sp.
CCAGAACCCCCCCGGAGATGACGAGCCCTGAATCCAGAAACGTCCCCCCCTATTTCAGTCCTTTTTGTCGATGATGAACCAAGTATGGGAGATATTGCACGTATCTTTCTTGAAGACCGGTTAGGAGGGTGTAAAGTAACTCAGGTAACCGATGGGGATGAAGCTCTTCAGCATATTCATTCACAACAGTATGATGCCATTGTTGCGGATTATGAGATGCCGGGACTTGACGGATTACAACTTCTCCGGGCATTACGGAACGCAGGAGACAATACCCCGTTTCTTGTCTGTACCGGAAAGAGCAGGCATGAAGTGGTCATAGAAGCCCTGAATGCAGGAGCAGACTTTTACCTCCAGAAAGGAGAAGACCCCCTCGTGCTCTTTACCGAGATGAAGCAGATGATCGTCCAGGCGGTCACACGACGGCGATCCGAAAAAGCACTTGCAAAATCACGCAATCTCCTTGAAGAAATCATCGATTTTCTTCCTGACGCTACCCTTGCAGTTGATTCTTCAGGGCAGATAATTGCATGGAACAGGATAATGGAAGAACTCACCGGTATCCCGTCCGAAACAGTGCTTTTAAAATCCCAGGATTTGTCTGAATGCATCTTCAGATATCCGGGTGTCTCATCCCTGATAGAGCGAATCATGATCCTGGGAGAGAGAACCTCGGCTGATCCACAAAACCCGGGGATTGAAAACCGAATCATCACTGAAGAGTATCATGGACAGGTCGGGGAGGGTATGGATAATGACCGGTATTACCGGATCATGGTATCACCAATCCTTGACTCAGACATGCAAAAGGTTGGTTTTATCGGATCAGTCAGGGATATTACCCTTCAGAAGCGATCAGAATACGCACTTTTAGAGAGCAGGGAGAACTTTCGGGCACTCGTTGAGAACAATACCGATATCGTCATGAGATTTGACCTGAAAGGGCGTCATCTTTATGTAAATCCGGCGGTTAAACCATACATCCCCTTTGAACCGTCACATCTTCTTGGAAAAACATACCGTGAACTTGACTACCCTCCCCGGATGGCAGACGAATGGGACACACTTATTCAACGGGTCATTGCCACCGGGTCTCCACATGAGGCGGATATCTCATTCCAATCCCCAAAAGGAGGGGTAACGCTAAACTGGCGGTTATTCCCTGAATTTGATCCCGAGGGAAAGGTCAGATCAGTCCTCTCAATCTCCCGTGATATAACCTACCAACGGGAGTTTGAACAGGAGAAACAGGCATTGCTCTCCCAAATCGAGAGAAACCTGGGAGAGTTTGCCATCCTGAATGACGGGATCAGAAATCCTCTTGCGGTCATCACTGGCTGGTTGTCCATGATGAATATAAGTGAGAAGGAACGTTCAACCCTCATGCACCAGATTAAACAGATTGATGAGATGATCACCCAGCTGGACCGGCGATGGGTTGAATCAGAGAAAGTACTAGGATTTTTACGCCGTCATTATGCAATCCGGACCAGAACCGACCAGTCGGATGGGTAAGAATGTGCGGGCGGTACTGTATTGCCGCATCACCTGGCGAGATATCCGAGCGATACCTGGTGCAGGTCCCGAAATCCTACACGCCCAGATATAATATTGCACCGTCAGAACCGGTACTTGCCATCATTTCTACTGGTTTTGGACATGATGTAAAAACCGGAGTGTTTGGATTCTCGTCAGGACTAAAAAACCGGGTAATAAACGCCCGGGTAGAGAGTATTCAGGAAAAAAACCTGTTTAAATTACATCTTACGACCGGGCGATGCCTCATTCCCGCGTCCGGATATTTTGAATGGAGGCAGGACCAGGGAAAGAAGACTCCGTATTATATATATATCCCGACCGCCCCGATCATCTCTTTCGCCGGTCTTGTACGCACGGTGCATGAGGGGAATGAGATTGTAATCATCACCACAGAGGCTTTGGAACCGATGCATATGATTCACAACCGTATGCCCCTTGTTCTCTCGCCCGCGGGTGAAGAAGAATATCTGTCAGGAAAAGATCCCCTTCTGGTGGAACAATATGATATATCAGAGTACCGGATGCATCAGGTATCAGATCGTATAAACAGGGCCGGAGAGGATGGCCCGGAGATCATTCGGCCGGTATCTATCCGAAATGCCCAGCAGACACTGATATAAACACTGAAATGAGATTACAACGGGTTTTACTCATCCTCCTTTCTGATACACCGTCTGGGTATACTAATCGTGAAAGTTGTACCCTGATCCGGTCCCTCACTTGATGCCTGAATGGTTCCCTGATGTTTCTGGACTATTTTCCTGCAGATGGCAAGACCAAGACCGGTGGAACTCTTATCATGACGGGAACGGTCGGATTTATAAAATTCTTCAAATATTTTCGTCTCTTCACCATTTATGAGACCTATTCCGGTATCGCTGATTGTGAGAGTCACCACATCTTCATCTGCTCTGCCATGAATCCTGATACATCCTCCCGGGGGTTTTGAAAATTTGATGGCATTTGAGACAAGGTTATCAATCAGCTCCTGAATCAGGATGGGATCTCCATCGAGGATACACGCTTCAGAAACATCTACTTCTGTACGGATATGAGCCTGTTTAAGCGCAAACCGGTTAATTTCAAGAACTGTCCGGATAATCTCATTCAGATCAACCGTATCGCACTCAGGAAAATAATCCAGGGAGTTTAACCTTGCAAGTTTCAAGGATTTTGATGCGATGTTCTGTATATGCCGGGCATTTCGCTCGATGATCTGTAATATCTCCGGATAATCTTTCCCAATAAGCTCAGCAAGTTTTGGCAGGAGGCCAAGAATCGGAGTCAGGGGGGTCCGGAGATCATGACCCAGCTGCATGATGAAATCATTCTTCTGCTCCAAAAGTCTCATGACCTCTTCAGTCCGTGTCCGCACGATCCGATCAAGCTCCGCATTCCGTTTAAACAGCTCATCCCGTCCAGTATCAAGCTCCCGTGTTCTCTCTTCCATCTGACGGGCATAATCCCGGATCTTCTGCTCATCCTCCTTCCGCCGGGTAATATCAGTGACGACACCAAATGATCCGGAAAACTCCCCGTCTGGCCCTAATGAGGGTGACGCTGATATTTCAGCCACGATAATGCGACCTGTGAGCGTGACCAGTCTGACTTCATACCGTTCAGAAAGACCCTGATGCCGGTTCTTCATCTTTTCACGAATAAACTCATGATAGGACGGATGAACAAGGTCAAATACCGGACGACCGATGAGATCATCAGAAGACCCTTCAAGCATCTCCGCCATACGGGTATTGACGAATGTTGTAATTTCATCTGCTGAAACAATCCAGATACCTTCATTCAGCCTTTCCACAAGGCGCTGATACTCTTCCTTACTCTCACGAAGATGACGTTCCTTCTCCTGAAGATTTGATATCAGGTTATTGAGATGTGTAATCAGGAGGTTTAGGCTGGCTTCAAGTTCTGAAAACTCAGGACTACCCGAGTAGGAAACACGGTGATTCAGATCTCCGTGAGCGATGCGGTTAATATCATCAATTATCCGGTGAATCGGCCTTGTAATATGATACGCAAGAAGATATGCAATAAATACTCCGAGAAGGCCTGCTATCAGAGCAACAAGAACATGGAAGAACCGGATAGAATTCAGATGCTGCTCTAATGTTGTTGTATCATAATCTATCCGTGCAACCATATCCAGCATGTTCCCGGAAACGGTGATTTCATCAGATATGTCGATATAATAGTAGAATATCTCTGAAAAATTCAATGGATCAGATATTCGTGTACGGTCAGCTCCCCTGAAAGTATTCTGAACCATCCTGATGGTTTCAGGATCTGAATACATCTTCGTTGCAGAATTACTCCACAGAGTCCGGTACATCGAATCATACAGTGTTATAGACCGGATATTTGGTGTTTCATTTACAAATGCCCGCATCACATTGGCATATGAAAAGTTCCGTCTGTCTTCAGTAAAATCCCTGATAAAATATGAAATTTCAAGAAGATACCGGTGATCAGGAGTTGGATAATATGCAAATTTACGGGAGTTTTTCGATGAGTTAAAGCCATACACCGCCCGATCAGCTTCAAATGTGGATCCATTCCTGATTCTGCTGATATCCTTATAGACGGCCGGCCACTTTTTAAAGTCAAGACCGATATCTCCCGTATATGTTGCATCTATCACGATACCGGTCTCATTGATAATATAGAGATCCGCGATATCAATAACATCAGCACTGAATCTGCTTTTTATTTCTGAAAGATTCATATTGGACAGATTCCCCCCTGACTGATTATACGCATCCAGAAATACTGCAAACTGCTTTTTCATGGATGCATCAAAGGTATGATCAAAAAGCAACAATCCCTGGTTAATCAGCTGAAGAGAACTCTTGAGATGATGCTCATTATGGCGGACCTCGTTATCCCAGGTATCGAGGAGGTGCTGAGTTGTCTGCTCAAATGTAATATAGGACATCAGAAATATGACGAAAATAAAAATTGTGG
Organism: uncultured Methanospirillum sp.; assembly: GCA_964501255.1. Classification (GTDB taxonomy): domain Archaea; phylum Halobacteriota; class Methanomicrobia; order Methanomicrobiales; family Methanospirillaceae; genus Methanospirillum. The sequence goes on from CAZCSN010000009.1 coordinate 37,361, forward strand.
TCAGAATAATCATAACCAGAACCGGAAACGAAAATCTGATATGAGGGATGCGTCCTGGTTTTCGGTTCTCATCTGACACTGGCATTTCTGATTGAATTAATTGACGCTCATCTGGTATGAACGTGACCTAACAGTATCGTCAGGATCACATCATTTATAAGATAATGGCAGTCTGAATCTGTCAAATAGTATGAGATGACTATTTACTCTTTTTGGCGAAAAATACTTTTGTCGCCTTACACCGGGGACAGACCCAGGTATCAGGAATTTTTTCAAACGGGGTTCCTGCAACAACCCCGTGTTCCGGATCACCGAACCGGTCATCATAGAGGTATCCGCATTTTGTGCATACCCATTCACTCATACACCAATATCGCTTTGATCTGGTAAAAAAGATCGTAATGACGAGAAACACATCTGGATTGCCCAAATCCATTTAAAACCACGAAACTTCAGAAAAATAAAATTACCGGATAAAACCATGACAATCAGGTACAAAAGAATTTTTATGACCTTTTTTCCCCGTATCATGATCTGAGATGGCATCAGATTAAGAAAATCACTTATTATCCTATAATATCTTATAAAAGTAAATTATCAAAAAAATTTATGAATGATAATAGCGAGTATTCATCATCTGGAAATGGTATCCTGAACCATATTTCATAGGTATTGCTCATGAAAAATGCTGTATCTATGGACTTTCGATGTAATGCAGGCAGTATTCATGAGAAAAGGAGAAAGACATTTCCAGCCTGAAAAATTCAACATGCATACAGGAGGAATTGAGATGAGATGCTCTATACGTATTCTTCTCACCTTTCTTATTATTCTGCTATGTGTGAGTTGGGTTCATGCTGAGACATTTTATGCCTCATATCCTGAAGGATGTATTGGTTGTCTGAATGGTATGCCGGTATCCGATCCGGTCATCGGATCTATACAGCTCCCCGCTGGAACGATTGAGTTGACATACGATACACGGGTAACTCCAAGGCGGGTACTGAACATCGTCTGTGGACCGGATGATTTTTCGTTTAAAGGGTTTGATACACGATATCCAAATGACTGGTTTGCCATTCCCGGAGAGATCATAACACGGAGTGGGACTCCGAAACGTGATGGGGATCCTGATGGGATTTGTGGCATCGATGGGGAGCAGCATGTCGTTCATACCGTCACCCGGCTCAAGCTTGAAAAGCCAATTACATTAGAGATAAGAATCAACCCCATTGTTGATACCCAGGGGGCATGGTACCAGTATGCACAACAAAAAGAGATAACTATCTCATATAAAGTCCTCAGTGAACCAGGCTCAACAACAACCTCCCCACCAGCATCCAAAACAGGGGAGGGCTGTGATGGGGGTTTCGTTCAGGAAGGAATCAATCATGAATGGAATGACTATGGTACTCCAACCCCGGCAAATTCGGTGTGTGAATGTGCGTCATTATGTAAAAATGATCCACAATGTGTGGTTGTGACCTACTATCGTGGGAAATGTTATCTGAAAACGGCCACAAACCCGGTTGTTGCCCCGGCAGATGCGAATGCCGCGTCATGGGTGAAAGGATATATTGAGTAAAATGGATTATCCGGGAGAATTTATTCCATAAACCATTGGATCTGCCAATTCAGATCCCTTTTTATCTCAAGAATAGTTATCAGATTTTACTTTCACCTTTTTTCATTCTACAGATATTACCATCGAAGAGACATTCTCTGAAGAGGGGGCATGCCACTGCATAGGGATCCGGGTATCGTATTCTTCAGATTACAATAGGAAATCTGAAAAAAGTCACGGTATTTGCCTCAATACCAGGCATTGAATTACCCTAACGTGACCACTATCATCGCTTCCGCATCCTGCAATGATCCGGCAGGATCCCCATAATAATATGAGACTGTATCCCCGGCCATAAGGAGGAATTTATTCAACCCGTCTGTTTTTGGATTCGCATAATCTTCCAGAAGGGTACCATTCACCCTGACAAACCAGATTTTTGTTGCGGTATTGAAATATTCATTTATCCCTTCCAGAATTAAAATACCACCTTTATGCATTCCCCGATCATCGATGCACAAATTAGTGATCTTTGAATCTTTCAAAAGCATGTGAAGAACACCAAGGGGTGTATTTACCGGGATTTCATAGTCAATTCCTGAGCTTACCGTAACATTGACAGTTCCCTCAGGAAGGGCAAAGACACCGGAATAGAGCATCCGGTTATCTTCAGGCTTTTGGGCGGTCGGTGACGGCTCAGGCAGTCCTTCAACCTGTACACTTGCATTTGTAAGATTTGTGGTGTCATGTACCATATCTTCTGATGGAACCGGAGTAGGTTCAGGTGTGGGCTCAACGACTGGAGCAGTAGTGGGTACGACAGTCGGAACCGGAGTGGTATTTACAGGAGACTCGACGACCGGAGAGGCAGGAGGAACAACGGTCGGAGCAGGAGTGGATACAACTGTGGACTCAACGACTGGGGCAGTGGTGGGTACAACAGTTGGAACCGGAGTGGTATTTACAGGAGACTCAACGACCGGAGAGGCAGGAGGAACAACGGTCGGAGCAGGAGTGGATACAACTGTGGACTCAACGACTGGAACAGGGGTAGATACAACCGTCGGAGCGGGAGTGGATACCATAGGGATTTGAGATATCATATACTGACCCATCATGGCGGATGGGGATATGAATTGCATAACCCCATTCTTACTCCCTACCTGAACCCAAATCAGGGCCTTTGCTGCAATGGCAGGCATTGTTGGATCGCCATAAGCAAACAGGACATCATCACCATCCTTTAACAGATACGTATTCAGTCCTTCATGAGAAGGAAGCAGATACTCCCTCAGCTGGACACCGTTTACGAGGACAAACCAGGCATCCTGCCCGGTAACCTCGTATGAGTTTACCCCGTCAAGCGTGAAAATCCCCCGTTTATTATAAAGTTCTTCCCCGACACGATACCGCGAAATCATCCCGGTCCCGGCAAGGGCCTGAATAATCCCAAGTGGTGTCATGGCAGGAATCTGATACAACGTTCCTGAATCAGACCGGATTGAAACATTTCCTTCCCCATATGGAATCTGGCCTGAAAAAATGACTACCTGGTTTTGTACTGGCTGAACCGGAGTTCCTGCCCCAAAGCACGATGGCAGGATGGCAGTTACAAGCAGCATAATCAGGATACCCCATACCCATGACCTCACAATACCCCGTTTCCTCATCTGGTTGACATCTCCTCGTATTACACTCAATGGCTGTAAGAATGGTAGTCGGCTGAATATATAAGAGATTTGGACAGTGAATGAATATTTCATACCAAATGAGGATATCAGAGGATTAAAAACGGTCACCATCGACAATATGTATTCAGAGCGGCATATACTGATAATGTGGTCGTGCATGGAATTCGAGGCATCAGAACTATTATTCCGCTCAGTAGCCCTCCCGAAACACCTGCCCGGTTCCCTGTATTTACATCCCATGCCAGGCAGGTACGAGGACTTCCAGGATTTTGTACAGGAACTGGAAAAACGGAATATTCAGACTATTATCTGCCTTCCCTGCTTTGATGAGATCGCCAGTATCTCACCGGAATACATGGCCTTTATACAGGACGAGAAGCGGACATGCACCATTGACTGCTTTCCCATATCGGATTTCGGAGTTCCAAATAACCCTGATGTATTTCTGGATCTTGCCCGGAAATACGCTGAATGCCTGAAAGCCGGGGAATCTCTCCTCGTTCATTGCAGGATGGGAATTGGAAGAACCGGCCTTTTTGCCACCGTTCTTCTCATGGCAGCAGGCATTCCCAGACATGACGCGGAAAAAATCATCAGGAATGCCGGAGCTGGTGCACAGACCCGCGCCCAGACAGAAATACTCCTCTGGGCAGAACAGGCTCTCACATTATAGCTATTCGGGTATGTAACCGGAGCCGGACACATCCCGTTTACCCTGAGTATATCACCCTTTCTTCTGCTGTAAATATCGCATCTTTTTCGACAGCATCAGCCCAACGGAAGGGTCACCTCCTAACGAGAATGCCCGCTCATGGGCAATTGCTGCCTCCTCAAACCGTCCTGCATTCTGCAAAGAATCAGCTTTTAAAAACCAGGCTTTTGCATTCGTATCATCGAGTGCCAGTATCCGGTCATATGCTGCTGCAGCGGCATTGTGATCAGCAGTCATCCAGAGCAGTTCTGCATACAATGACCATGCCTCAGCATTCTCCGGCATTTTATCGATCACCCGGCGAATCAGATCCAGACCTTCTGCATAGGAATCAGCCTCATACAGGGTTTTCACCCGGGCAAGCATCAGACCCGGATCATCAGGTATCTGCCGTAATGCTTCCTCTACTGCCTGGGCTGCCTCGTCTTCCCTCCCTAAAGACTGCTCTATCTCGGCCTTCAGCTTCCATGCCTCTGCATTATCAGGATTCTGATCAATAACCTGGTCGAGCGGAGGAATGGCTGCAAGAAGTTCGCCGGATTTGATGAGACTTTGTGCATATAAAAAGAGCAGATCCATATCCTCAGGATGATACAACACGGCCTGGGAGAGCGCAGCACTTGCAGATTCATATTTCCCCTGATTAAACAAGGCCTTACCTTTCAACTCCCAGATTTCCGGATCATCAGGAACCACCTCAAGATACTGTTCCAGACGTGGGAGGCACAAATCATAATTCCCGGTCTTATACAGGGCAATTCCAAGCCGTCTGATCAGATCAGGATCATCCTGCAGTAAGTCTGCAGCTTTCAGGTATGCGTCCGAAGCTGATTCATACTGCTGTAATGCATCATGAGCTGCCCCTTTCCGCTTCCATAACTCCCCATTGAGCGGATCAAAACCCAGAACCCTGTCGATGACCGAAATCGCTTCCGGATACTTCTCAGCCTCATAGAGGACTATCGCCTGAAGTGATAGGAGTTTTTTATTATTCGGGGCATATTTACACGCCTCGGTAAGAGCATTGGCTGCTTCGTCAAAGAGCCCCTGTGCCCGCTCAATCTCTGCCCGCAGCCTCCAGAGATCCGGATTTTTCTCATCCTTTACAAGCAGCCTGGTAACGCGGGTATATGCCTCCCGGAACTGGCCGGTGTGATACAGGGCCCGGGTATAGCCGGAGAGAACTTCTGTATCACTGGCATCCGGTTCATTAATCAGAGCATAGGTCTGGCATGCACCGCGGTATGATCCCAGTGCAACCTGAATTTTCGCCTTCAGTTTCAGTATCTCATTATTGGATGGAGAGATATCGAGGGCTTTTCCTATAGACTGCAGGGCTTCCGGATACACCTTCCGGGTATACTGCACATCAGCCAGAAGATACCATGCATCTGCAGACTGATCATTTAACTGGAGCGAATGTTTCAGAATAAACTCAGCCTTCTGAAGTTCATGAAGTGAGACAAGTGCCTTCCCATGATAAAACCAGGCCTGGTCATCATTCGGATGATTGTCCTCGACCTGTTCAAAGCAGGAAATTGCCTCAGTAAACTGAAAGAGTTCAAGGAGCGTCAGACCCTGCCAAAAAAGAGCATCAATATGATCCTTATCAAGCTTTATTGTCTCACGGAAGTGATGTAAAGCTGCCTCGTACTGCTTTAACTCATACTGGGCAACTCCGAGCAGAAAGAGCACCTCAGCATCAGGTCCGAATAATTCAATATACTTCTCGCATGCTTTGAGGACCTTCTGGTTTTCATGCTCATATGCCAGCGCATTCAGATAAATCAGCCAGCTGTCGGATGGAATAGGACCGAATTTACACGCACGCTCAAACGAATGGACCGACTGGTCATACTCGCCAAGTTCAAAGCTTGTGATAGCATGATTAATCCATGACTCCGGTTTTGCATTCTTCGTCTCCGCGGCATGTTCAAACGATTCAAGAGCAGCAGGGTGACTGTCAAGAAGACGGAGAGCAATTCCCCGCTGGTTCCAGGCGGTCGGATTTTCAGGATCAAGCTCCAGGGCCTTCTCATACGCTGCAATTGCATCCTGATACTGCCCCCGCTCAAGCTGAGTATCCCCAAGCATGATCCAGATATTCACCTTGCGTGGACTGAGCTGGGTGGCATGAGTATATGCTGCCGCTGCACGGCTGAATTCATACTGGGCAGCAGCTACCATCCCGATACCAACCCACGAGTTGACATTTTTCGGATTGAGTTTTAATGACTGCTGGAAGGATTTCATGGCATCCTTATACCATCTGAGTTTATAGAGAGCAGCCCCATGATTATGCCAGACGGACGGATTGTCTTTTCCAAGCTGCAATGCCCGGTTAAACGCCTGGAGTGCACTCTCATACTTTTTCAGATGCATCAGGGTCAGTCCGTGATTATTATAGAACGTGACCGACTCCTGACCTTCATTGATGATCTGATTTAAAATATCAGTAACCGCAGTCTTATCATCAGACAACTCCGCCTTCAGGATGGAATACGAGTACCGGGTTTCAAGGTCCCAGGGTTCAATACGGAGGACATGTTCATAGGCAGTGGTTGCCTGTTGTATCTCTCCGGAATCTGCAAACAGATCGGCCATCATCCGCCAGGCATCTGCATATTCCGGCTCTATCCGGACCGCTTTTTTCAGGGCTTCAATCGCCTGATCACGTTCCTCAAGATGCACAAGTGCATTTGCCAGACCGAAGAATGCCACATGATCATCAGGATTTATCTCAATGGCAAAATAGTAGGCATCAAGTGCTTCTGAATACTCCCCCAGCTGCACATGACAATATCCTTTCAATACCCAGACTTCTGCCTGTTCAGCCCCCCAGTCAATAGCCATGTCAAGATCAGAGAGGGCTTCCCTGAATTTCCCAAGGGCAAGAAAACAGGCACCCCTGTACATCCATCCCTGATCATTCTCAGATTCACGTTCAACCAGACGGGTTAATACCGGGATAGCCTCCTTGTACATGCCAACCTCATGCATTGACATCCCAAGGCGAAGCTGGGCATTCAGATTGTCCGGATCATACTTCAGAGCATTCCGGTACATTTTCATGGCATCCCGATGGCGCTCCTGCTTTGCGAGCACTATCCCGGTCTGATACCAGAGTTCAGAATTTTCCGGATCAATGCGAAGACCTTCCTTAAATGCATAATACGCCCGGTCATACTGATCCTTTTTGAGGAACGCCAACCCCATTGACAACCATTTCTGAACTTTGTCAGATGGTTTAATCTCTTTTGACAGAATATTCCCCCGGGCTATGCTCTATGAGAGGTACACAAATGCACCCCGAAAACCTGCATATGATAGGTGGATGACATGATACATTAAAGTACACAAACCCTGCAGTCCTGATTCTGACAGGGGATATTCTCAATCTTCCATTTTAACGCCCATTTCTTAATTTCCTTAATGATACCCACAATCTCTACCCCGCTTTCGGTTAAGTAATACTCACTTTTTACCGGGAACCGATCTGCGTCAATCCGGTTTCCGATAATTCCTTCTTCCTCCAGTTCCTTCAGTCGTTCAGATAAAATCTTGGGTGTAATCCCCGGCAATGCATCTTTGAGATCTGAAAACCTCCGGGTATAGGATTCACCTTTGTAGAGCTCCAGAATGATAAGGAAAGTCCATTTTTTCGTCAGGTATCGCACCGTCTGACTGACTGTGCAGGAGTTGTCCATGGTATAGTTTTAGAAAGTCTTCGCTATTTATAATTTGATATCATAAAGATAGTTTGTAGTTAAAAGATACAATGGAGATGCATGATGTTCTGTTATCAATGTGAAGAGACTGCAAAAGGCACCGGTTGTACCATGAACGGTGTGTGCGGAAAGGATGAGGTGACTGCCGCATACCAGGATGCTCTCATCTATTGTCTCAAGGGTTTTGCAGCAAAAAACATGTCAGCCAGACCGGAGGAGCGATCCGATACCGGCGTGCTGATGGCAGAGTCCCTGTTCATGACGCTGACGAATGTGAACTTTGATAAAACTGCGATTTTGAACCAGATTGAAAAAGTAATCAAAGTGCGTGATAAGATTCGGTCAGATATCCCGAAGGCACATGATGCCTGTACCCGGTCATTTCGGGATGAATCTGATATCCTCAGTCATGTGGCTGATATCGGGGTTATGGCAACCGAAAACGAAGATATTCGTTCCCTTCGTGAACTGCTGATATACGGATTAAAGGGAATCGGGGCGTATTACTCACATGCAGTTATCCTCGGACAAAAAGACACTGAAATTGAAAATTTTATCCAGACTGCCCTTGCATCCACACTTCAGGACCTGCCGGTTCCGGATATGATATCCATGGTCATGGAGTGCGGATCTATGGGAGTAAAGGTTCTCGCCCTGCTTGATGCGGCAAATACCGGAGCATATGGGAATCCTGAGATCACAACGGTCAGTACAATTCCAAAAAATCGTCCGGGAATTCTTGTTACCGGTCATGACCTGAAAGATCTGGCCATGCTGCTTGAGCAGTCAAAGGATGCCGGGATTGACATTTATACCCATGGTGAGATGCTCCCAGCCCATGCATACCCGGAATTAAAAAAATATCCACACCTTGTCGGAAATTACGGGGGCTCATGGCCCCATCAGAAGGAAGAGTTTGATTCATTCAACGGGCCGATACTTGTTACGACCAATTGTATCATTCCTCCCAGGGATTCGTATAAGAAACGCCTCTATACAACAGGACAGACCGGATATCCTTATGTAACCCATATCAGTGCCCGGTCGGATGGCACGAAAGACTTCTCTGCTCTCATTGAGCAGGCGAAGACCTGTAATCCACCAACCCCTCTCCCCTCATCAGGACTGGATCTTATCACCGGCTGTGCTCATCAGGCAGTGCTCACAATTGCCGATACAGTACTATCAGCAATCAGGGCCGGGAAGATAAAGCGGTTTGTGGTAATGGCAGGATGTGACGGGAGACAAAAAGAGCGGGAATATTATACTGCCTTTGCAAAGGCCCTCCCACCTGATGCAGTCATCCTTACAGCAGGATGTGCCAAATACAGATACAACACCCTTGCACTCGGTGAGATCAATGGGATACCACGGGTAATTGATGCCGGCCAGTGTAATGATTCATACTCACTGGTTGTCATTGCAAAGGCGATGGCTGATGCCTTCGGAGTCGGTATCAATGATCTGCCAGTCTCGTATAATATTGCATGGTATGAACAAAAGGCAGTCCTGGTACTCCTGGCTCTGCTCTCCCTGGGGATAAAGAATATCACCCTTGGTCCGAAACTTCCGGCATTTGTATCCCCTGCTGTGCTGAAAGTTCTGCAAGAGCAGTTCGGACTGGCACCAAACACAACTGTTGAGGCTGATATGAAGCGGCTTTGCCCTTCCTGAACGTTATACTTTTTCAATCGTGCAGGTTATCCATTCCTGATTAAAGGTGGGAGCGTACTGACTGTAGAACTGAATCGCAGGTTCATTCCACTCAAGAACCTGCCAGAGCACCCCGTTTAGTTTTTTCTTTCTGGCTTCCTCAAGAACAGCGTCAAATAACATCTTTCCAATCCCCCGTCGTCTGAATTTTTCTGTAACAACGATGTCTTCAAGATAAAGCCGTTGTCCTTTCCATGTAGAATACCGGATATAATAGAGAGCAAACCCTACAATACGATCATCAACTTCCGCAACAATGGCCCACCAGACCGGGGCAGGGCCAAATCCGGACTCCTCAAAATGTTCCAGTGATACTTCAACTTCATGCAGTGCACGTTCATATTCGGCAAGTTCCCTGATAAGTTCGAGAAGCCGTGGGCAGTCATTCCGGACCGCCGGACGGATGGTTACGCTCATGAGTACATATATATTGAGTAAATCGCTAATTATTCTGTCCGGTACATGATTACCGGGAAAAATCAGAAGCAGCCAATAATCGTGATAAAACCCTATTCCATAATATGCAGAACGGTGATTCTTTTTTTTAAGAAAAACAGGTAAAACCAGTTCCAATATGATTTTTTAATATCCTCACACGTTTTTGCGAATATCCATTGGTTTCAGTAAAAAAGAACGAATAGCATATAGATTTTGGGGGGATTAATACCATATTATCCAATGCCGGCATTCAGTCATACAGCAGGTATCTCAATTCTCTGGATTCTGAATAGACCGGCAAAGGGATTGATACTCAAACACTCTCCCATCTTATTACAGTATCACAAACTGGGCGTTTGATCAATATTTGCAGTGAAATCGTCACTCAATCCAGGAAGTATCCAATTTCATGAAAAGCACGTATTGAGATATGTAGGACTATTTGAAAATATCGGGATCAAAAATGGAAAGGATTATGATATAAACTGGACGCAAATAGCAATACAATACTCCAATTGTTACCGCTGCGAGAGCAGACTATTTTTTAGAGAATCATTTTCTCTATGTTCACCATATGTACTAGTATGACTGTCACAATTACCGTAAGTGACAAAATATATCAGGAACTCATCTCTCTTCGGAAACACCGGAATGAAACAGAGGAAGAAATTATTCAGGATCTAATTGACCATATGACTGACGATGAACCCCTGAGTGATGAATCCTTACGAGCAATCATTGAAGCAGAAAAAGACGTCAGAGAGGGCAGGTGTAAAACACTTGAAGAGGTAATGCAGGAACTCGGAATAAATGAGTGAAGATAAATATTATTCGGTAAAATTTTCCGCAGGTGCAGAAAAAAGTTTCAAAAAAATTCCAAATACCTACCAGATACTGCTTTGTAAAGAGCTATTGTCTCTGAGCAAAGAAAAATTCCCAAGAAGATGGATGCATCGTATTGTTGGTCAAAGAGATCTGTACTCAATACGAGCAGGGGATTATCGGGCAATTGTAAAAATAGAAGACGATAGAATGATAATTTTAATAATTGAGATGGGCCACCGAAGTTCAATATATCGCAAATTTCAATCCTGATATAATTGTTGCATATCTGTCAAAAGTTTTGAGTAAATAATAATCAAATACATACAATAATAATCCGGAAAAATGCAGATTGTGTTTTTTGAATATGAAATACATATTATTACGCATATGGTGTAACACTTCTTTCATGCATTTTTTCCTTGGCCCTGCCTCCTGGTTTTTTGCTGGTTTACGGGATACATCTGTTAATTATTTATACAATAACGATATATAAAAAATAGATTATCGGTAATTACCAGATTTTTCTGTATACAGAGGGATGAGGGATGGAACGAGAGAGTGTATCGTGGATTTTGAAAGCTTGTATGCTGTGTATACTTATAATGGGGGTATCGGGGGGAGTACAGGCGGATACTCAGCCAGGTACATATGTACCAGGAGAGGTCATTGTCAAATACGCAGACATTGGATCAGGAACAGCAGTCGCGTCAGTTGCATCTTCACTGAATGCCGGGATTGGTGCCGAGACCATCTATTCTGAAGATACCTTAGGAATTAAAGGGATGCAGGTAGTAAAGGTTCCTGATACAACCACAGTGCCTGATGCTGTAAAATATTACAAATCAAACGAATACGTCACCTGGGCTGAACCAAATTACATAACCTATCTTCCATCACCGATAGGAAAAAATGAAAACCTGGCTCAGAGCCTTGAGAATGAAGCAGCTGGGATGACAATCCCCAATGATCCGGATTTCAATCTCCAGTGGGGTTTGTATAACACACAAAACAGCAGTTCCGGGAGGGCTGATATCAGTGCACCTGAAGCCTGGAACATATCAACCGGCTCATCCGAGGTTATTGTTGCGGTCATCGATTCCGGCGTGGACTATAATCATGAAGATCTTGCCGACAACTGCATAAGCGGATACGATTTTGTCAATAACGATGATGATCCCATGGATGATAATGGGCACGGGACTCATTGTGCAGGGACCATCAGTGCGGTAACTAACAATTCAATCGGGATCGCGGGAGTCAGCTGGAACTCAAAGATCCTCCCGGTAAAGGTCTTTGATGCAACAGGTCAGAGCAATACAGTTCTGGAGATTCTGGGAATCCTCTATGCAAAGGAACAGGGTGCTGATATCATCTCCTGTTCATGGGGCAGTTACATCTATAGTGAAGCCTTAAAAGAGACGATTGAGAGCACTCCAGCACTCTTTGTCTGTGCTGCAGGAAATGAGGGATACAATTCCGATGAAATTCCATTTTACCCGGCGGGATACAATATTGCACACATTATCTCAGTCGGGGCAAGTGACCGGTATGATATGCTCACCTGGTTCTCCAATTATGGTCTGACATCAGTAGACCTCCTGGCACCGGGTGAAGATATTTACAGCACCCTGCCAGGAACGTATGGCAGTATGGATGGGACATCCATGGCTGCTCCGTTCGTTGCCGGAACTGCAGCACTTATCAGGAGTGAAAAGCCTGGATATGATGCCGGACAGATCAAAAACCTGATATTAAACTCTGTTGATCAGAAATTCTGGCTCAATACCACATGTGTGACCGGGGGAAGACTCAATGCCTACAGACCGCTCAGTCAGGTCCTTCCGTTACATGCTGAGTTCAGGGCAGAACCTGCTTCAGGCACAATCCCCCTCACCGTACAATTCATAGACATGTCATCAGGAGAGCCGGAGTCATGGCACTGGACATTTGGTGACGGATTTGAATCGACGCTGCAGAATCCGACACACCTGTATATGAAACCCGGGAAATACTCCATCACGCTCACCGTGTATAAGGAGGGGCTCAGTTCAATCGCTGAAAAAGAGAATTATATACACGTAAAACCGCCGTATCAGCCGGTAAAAGCATTCCCAGACGGAAAGGGAGGATTTTACCCAATTCCGACAGACCCTGATGATGACGGGCTCTTTGATGATATTAACGGGAACGGATGGCTTGATTACGAAGATCCAAAACTTCTCTTTGACCAGATGCTCTATGCAATAAAAGAAGAACCGATCGGACAGTTTGACTTTGATAAAAGCGGGTTTATCGGTTTTGGTGATGTTGTGAAATTATATCAGATGGTGTAAGGTGATCCAGATGAAACATACATATCTAATCGGAGTGCTTTGTGCATGTATTCTGATTTGCGGACTGATGACACCAGTATCGGCATATTCACTCCTCTTTTTCAACCCGTCAGTGGTTGAGTCCAACCCGGGTGAAGAGCCCGGAATAGATCTCATCATGGAAGGATGTAATGCAGGGATATCCGGGTATGCCCTGTACCTCACCCTGGATAATCCGACCATTGCATCATTTGGTGAGATCACCTTTCCCTCATGGGTCTCGATGAATAAAGTCGAACATGTCAACAGTACGACCATCCTCATTTCAGGAGCTGACCTTGGCACCCAGACAGAACCTGGCCTTTCAATAGCTAACCTTGCACATATCTCTATTCATGCACTGAAAGCGGGATATGCAACCCTGAGTGTTGAGCCGGTTATCATCGATGATGACCGGAGCGGGCGGTATGACCCGGTGAGTAAGACTGCAAGCATCGTCATATCCGGAGCAGGACCAAATCCCATGATTCCGGCATCAAAGTAGGTAAATAGTATGAAACAGTTATTTGCATATGAAGAGAAAGCTGGAAGAATTGAGCTTTTCATCAGGATTATCTACTCGTTTATCATCGGCATTGTCCTGATGATTTATGGATTTATTGCAGGCATCTGCATGCTTATCCAGTTTTTTGTGGTACTGATCCTGGGACGGAGATCACGGGGACTATCGGATTTTATTCAGGGTTATCTTGAGTACTATGTGCATATTCTCCCGTATACTTCCTTTATGACCGACGAAAGACCGGGCATTCTTCCCACATCTGTCAGCATCTACGAAGAAGAGAAAGTTTAATTGCTGTCTCTGTGAGATTCTCTCTCATGGCCGGCATTATTATCGATGCCAAGGTGGACCGGATTCAGGTACCGGAAAACCTTCGATATTTTCGATTAATCGAAGAGCAACAGGAGCGGTGTGCGGAGATTGGTTGTCAGGGGGATGTCTTTAAATTTGGCCTTGGGCAATCTCCCTTTCCTGTTCCTGCTCCACTCCAAAAAGCGCTCTCCCTGCACAGCAGCATGGGATCGTATGCCCACCCGATAGGGAGCAGCAGGATACGTGAAGCAGTTGCAGATTTTTATCAAACCCGATTCGGACTTGAAGTCGAGCCTTACCGGGTGATAACCGGTCATGGAGCAAAAGGACTCATTTTTTCAATCTTCACCCTCATTACCGGATCAGTTATCATACCTTCCCCCGGATGGCTGGGATATCTTCCCCAGCTTCGTATTCTGAATGTGCCCTATTACCGTCTCTATACGCATGGTGCCGGGAACTTCAAGATCCGGCCGCAGACGCTGGAAGCGATGCTCAAGGGACTGGTAAAGACCCAGCATCTCCTGATTCTGAATAACCCGGGAAATCCGACCGGGGCATTGTACACAAAGGATGAACTGACTGAGATCGCGGATGTATGCAGAAAATACAACACCTTCATCCTCGCTGATGAGGTATACAGCCTTCTGACCTATGATCCCGGCTCCTTTGTAAGCATGGGGAAAATATACCCGGAGGGGACATTTGTGATCCACAGTCTGTCAGCAGGGATGGGTGCCGGGGGGTATCGCCTTGGCAGCTGTATTATGCCGGAGGGAACCAGCCCAACCATTATTCGTGATGTGGAAAAAATCGCAGCAACCATCTATACCAGTTCTGCCGCACCACTCCAGGAGGCTGGAATTGCAGCATACCGGTCAGGTGAGGAGATGGATCAGTACCTGGATGCTGTCAGAAATATATTCAGAATCATGACCAGCAGACTGGCCGGTATGTGCGGGACCATTGAAGGCATCAGGGTCACAATCCCACGGGCAGGGTTTTACTTTATGGTGGATATGAACCCGCTCACCAGTGAACTGCAGAAGGCAGGCATTCTGTACTCAAATGATCTGGCCCCGGCATTAATCTCACATCCGTACCATATCGCAACCGTCACCGGTGAAGCCATGATGGCACCATATGGTGACTTCTTCATCAGGTTTTCATGTACTGACTTTGATGGTGAATCCGCACTCCCTGAATATCTGGAAAAGCCTCCCTCATATGATGAGGAAGAAGCGTTCTTTTACAAATACGGGTACCGGATGATCGAGGGAATGAAGATGTTTCAAAAATGGGTCGGAGATATCAGGGACGGGACATTCAGCATGCCCTCCCAGTAACCGGTTTTATTTCTGCACAGGAGTGCTGAGTCTGATCTCATGATCAGGTTCAGCGAATATGACCGCAGTCTGGTTTTTGTATGCGGATACTCCTTCAGACGGAGTCATGGCTGGAGGGAGCTCAACAAGATGCAGACCGGCAAGCCCCTCACTGGTGAAATCCTTTATTAATGTCGCATTAAGTAGTGCATGCGTCCTGTTTGCATATGCAGAGAGATTTGCCGGATCAGGGAATGCACCCGTATTGAACTGAACCAGCAGACGTGCAGGATGCTCTGATGTGCTGTTTTGTTCAGAACCGGTATCAGAAGCTCCTGTCTGACCCGAATTCTGATTTGTCTGATTCGCAATGGAATAGACCACATTCGGTTCTGCATATTTTACATACGGAAGGCTCTGATAATAGGCAATACTGTCATTGACGGTCATCCCTGGTGGAAGCTGAACCAGCTGCAGGCCGGGAAGCCCGAGTTCCTCATAATCAGTCTTTACCATTGCACCGATGTATGCATGAGATGCATTGGCAGCAGCCTTCAGAGCACTCATGTTCCAGAGTTCAGGGTTAAACCTGACTAACAATTCAGCCTGCATAAAATCATGAGTACCTTCACCGGTTTTTTCAGGCGGTATAGTTCCCCCCTCCTTTATCACCGCAAGACTATCAGCAATCACAAGTACCCCGCAGATGACGAGTATCCCCATACCCAGCAGCATAAGACCCATAGACCTTTGCATAATGAGGATATTTGGGGCCTGGAGATAATAGGCTTGCTGTGTCAAAATAATATCTTCTCAAACGGTGTACCTAACCATCATGGCTGATGTGGAAACCCCCCGGAGGTACCGGTTCTCATCCTGCATGCATGCCCTTCCGGCCTCATTTCTGGATGAACTCTTCAGGGTATCAGCAGTACCGGGAATTATCTCTTTTGCCGGCGGACTTCCTGATGCATCCCTCTTTGACATCGAGGGGATCAGGAGGGCAACGGAGGCTGTATTTGAAGAGCATGGAAGATCAGCACTTCAGTATACCACAACCGACGGATACCGCCCCTTACGGGAGATAATCGCCAGACGATACTACACCCGTCTCGGCCTGCATATCAGCCCTGATGAGATACAGATTGTCAATGGATCACAACAGGCTCTTGACCTGACCGCCAAAATACTGTCCGGCCCGAAAGACACCATCCTCATTGAACGCCCCGGATACCTGGGAGCCATTGAGGCTTTTTCATTTTACTGCCCGCGATTATTGCCAGTTCCCCCTGATGAGGAAGGGCCGTGCACGGATGCACTCAAAACCGCTCTCAGAACTGATGACCCGGTCTTCCTGTATGGTATTCCAAACTCACAAAACCCGTCCGGATGTACCTGGTCACAATCACGGCGAAAGGAGGTGGCAGAGATTCTGGAAGGGACTGATTGCCTGATGTATGAAGATGATGCGTTTGGTGAACTCTTCTTTGATGGAAAACCACGCCAGCCGGTGATGAAACATCTTCCGGATCAGGTCATGATGAGCGGATCCTTCTCCAAGGTTGTCGCACCTGGGCTTCGTATCGGATGGATTCGGGCACCTGCCCCTGTTCTTGAAGCATTTAACCGTGCAAAACAGGCTGCCGATCTTCACTCAAACCTCTTTTCACAGATGATCCTGACAGAATATCTATCCGGATACAATCCGGATGAACGGATTCGCATCATGAGACGTGAGTATGGGGAGCGATGCCACCTGATGATCGACCTTATTGAGGATCTGCTCCCAGATTCCGTCAGCCATACACATCCCGTCGGAGGCATGTTTCTGATGCTGACCCTGCCTGACCGGATGCATTCAATGGAGGTATTTGAGAAGGGTATTCAGGAAGGGGTTGCTGTCATGCCCGGGATTCCGTTTTATGTGGATGGCGGCGGTGCCAGAACTGTAAGACTTAACTTTTCCGCTTCATCAAAGGAGCAGATAAAAGAGGGTATGCGAAGACTTGCCAGGGTCTTTCAGTGATTATAATGGTTCGTCTGATGACTTGAAATAGAGGAATCTGCAACATGTACACATGGACAGCCGGACTGAGAACCGGGCAGAAGATCCGGCCAAGAAGGCATATATAGAAGGGCTGAAACGATATCGCGATGGTGATCTGAAAGAGGCATGTGGCTTTTTTACCTCCGCAATCGCCGGAGGGATTACCGATTTTGATATCCTCTATTACCGGGGGATGTGTCATCTTGACGCCGGACGGTATGTGGATGCTCTGACCGATTTTGAAGTGCTCATCAGGCAGTACCCGGACAACCCGGAGTATATATTCCGCCGTGGATTTATCAGGTATAAGACCGGTGATGTGCCGGGGGCGATCAGTGATTTCAATCTCATCCCGCCGGATCACCCGGACTTTTCCATCCGGTGGCATTACCTGTCGGTGCTCTATTACAAGACCGGCAATTATGATGCAGCGCTCCTTGCAATAGAAAAAGCCCTCTCTCTCTTCCCGACCATGCCAAAGGTATGGTTTAACGCAGGAATCATCATGCAGGCAGGAGGACTGTCAGACCGTGCGGATCTTGCAATATCCACAGCCGTACGACTTGAGCCGAAACTGGCCTTTGCAAAACGGGAAATATTGGAATAAGTCCTTATAAACAGGAAAAATTCCTGAGCAAATCAGGAATACTCAACCCGTCTGATCATATTTTTCACCAGGACAACCAGAATGGCGCAGGCAGCTATCGAAGCTGCAAGGACAGCCCAGTGATACACGGGTGCCCCTCCAACTGCAAGAAGCACGATGAGATTTATCGGATTCGACGGAAATGCGAGGATAAGGAGCAGCACAATGATAACCGCGGTTGAGAAGATAAACTGGGCTTTGGTTCGGTCCCGGTAATATACAGCAATCGTCGCGGCGATGAGGATGAGGGCGGCTGAGGCAAATACCACATGAACTAAAATCTCTATCAGGGATTCTATCCTGATACCATTGACGGTCAGAAGAACCAGCCATAAGGTAACCTGCACCGGTATTATCAGGATACATGCCAGGATCTTACCGCACACAATATCCTCAAGCGTAGCAGGTGTTGTCCGCAGTGTATCAAGAGTCTGCTCCTGGTACTCTTCAGTAATAAGATCTATCACCAGTCCTGCAGAGATGATCGCCGGCATGAAGAGGAGCATGGGGATGAGCAGGCCATAAATGAACTCATAAAACGAGTTCTGGGCAACAGGACGGGACGGTGTTACCTGAACCGGTCTGAAATCAAGCCGGTCCTTTCTGATATCACGAAGGATCTTTTCGTACTCGAGAAGAATGTCTTTTATTTTTACCTCGATCACCGTGGACTGGATATCATTACTGATGGTGTACAGGGTGACCGTAACCGGGTCCTCACTATCAGGAGCGGTCTCCGAAGGCCATACCACGGCTGCAAGCTGACGCTCCTTTAATGCACCGAGCGCAACACCCGGGTCCATCTGATACGGAATGAATGACGGGTCACGTGAGAAGAGATCAAAGAGAATGGTGTCATTACCAGCAAACCCAATCCCGTACTGCACACCGGTAACCCGCCCATAGACCGACGGATCATACATCGCAGACAGCCCCACCATCAGAAATGACGAAAACATGGCGATGAAGAGCTGCAGAAGGATGGCAAGAATGATGGTTTTTTCTGAAGTGAGTCCCCGGATCTCTTTTCGTGCGATGGCAGTGACAAGGCGCTGATTCACCATACCCACCCCCTGAGCATGTACAGGTTATAGAGTGTATGAACAACAGTTGCAACGGTAATCCCAAGGGGAAAAGCATTCTTTCCCCAGATCTTCACCACAGCACCGGTGCAGAATACCGTTCCTGCATGGAGGAGAAACGGCATCCAGAGCAGACCAAGGGAGAGGAACAGGGCAGCACCAAAGATGGAGTCTGCGATCTGTGAGATCGTGACAAAGAGCAGCAGCTTTTCCCCAAGAAGGAACCCGAATCCGATGAGAAGAGAAGCCAGAACAACTATCTTCCAGGTCAGGGGAGGATACCGGTGCGTGATGAGCGCTACAAATCCTGCAGCTTTTACCAGTTCCTCGGTCATTGCCGCAAGCACCATGATGAGAATGAGAGAATAGGGCATGGGGAGATTAAAGAACAGTACAAGATACATCATCTGGGCCATAAAGACGAACGGTATCGTCATCACCGCGATAAGAATCAGGGAGAGATACCAGTACCTGGTCGATACCAGGGCGCCAAGATAGAGGGCCAGTGTATCAAGGAGCCCTTTCTCGGTAAAGAGCTGCTCCTCATGAAAGTTCCTGATACACACACCAAACAGGATAAGACTGGTCAGGTAAAAGAGAGCAGTCGAATAGATATAATCAGTAAGGGTATACCCGGTCCCGTCGATCACATGAACCACGAGGGTAACCGGGGAGAGGAGACTGACAATATGAACATTGGCAAAAATGCTTGGGAAAAAGAGATACGAGGTTGCAATTGTTGAGAAGAATATCGAAATGAATGAAAGTTCCTTATAACTTCTGGCCACCATACCGATGAAAAGTGCAAACGAGAGGAAAAAGAGTATGACCGGAATAAGAGGGAGGATTGCCAGGATGTCTGCCTTTACGGTAAAGAGGATCGCAACCACAATGAGAATCATCCCGGCTGCATAGGGAAGCATCTTTCCAAGCACCAGGATAAGGGGACTGACCGGTGAGGCAATGAGGGCTTCACCCTGACGAAGGGTCCGCTCATTCATGATGCTCATCATAAAAAACTGGGATGTGAAATAGAGCGGAAAAATGAAGACAAAGATGAATATGATAGTATCAAAAGGAAGGGGTGGAGAGAGCATTGAGGGTATCCGCAGCTCGCCAAGTGCCTCCTGCTGTGATAACAGATCAGTGTATCGGCCCAGCTGATCACTGCCCCGTGCAGCCTCCTCCTCAAGTTGCTGACGAAGCAGCTCCATATCTGTCGGAACAATCCCGGATGGAGGAGAAACATCGGTCTCGATCTGTTCCGGTTCAGGCGGGACCGGTGATGCCTGCCGTGGTGCTGCAACCTGCTGACCGCTCTGGGTTGCAAGGAAATCCAGTTCACTGACAATATACTCACTGTCTATCCAGACCGGGTATGCCGCAAACAGATCGGTCTGCTGGCGATAGATATAATCCTGGTATGCCTGGTAATCCCGCTCAAAACTCTTCTGGGCTGCCGCACCCTTGTCACCGTTTGCCCGGAGAAGCGAACCGGCCCGTATGGCAAGATCAAGGCCCAGGGATCTGATATTCTGCACATCAGATGGCAGGGAGTATACAACATATCTGGGATCTGCCCCGATAATATCCAGGTATTTCGGATCATCCACGCCAATCCGGTAGATCCCGTCCTGCAGATGAATTCCCTTTTGTGCCGTAAATCCGCTGACGCCGACAAGGAGAACCAGGAGTACAACGGCAACCGGCAGGAGGTCCCGGGTCATGGTCCCCTGAAAACGCCTGATTTCCCATATCGCAATGGTAAGCAGCTGTGAAAGAGCCTCCATTGGGTGAGTGTTTGCCGGGATGATATATCAAAGCTTACCGTAATCCTTTAACGTAGTAAAAACAAGAGGAGGATACATCACTATGATTGAGGCATCGTCTCTCACCAAGATGTACGGGGATGTTACCGCCCTCTCCGATGTTTCATTCACCTGCAGAGAGGGGGAGATATTCGGCATTATCGGTCATAACGGAGCCGGGAAAACAACTCTTTTAAAAATTCTTTCCGGTCTTATCCTCCCGACGTCAGGATCCCTTGTCATCAAAGGCAGGGATCTTATTGAAGATCCCATGCAGGTGCGTTCACAGATTGGATATCTTCCTGAAGAATCCAGACTTTATGAGACGATGCTGGTCCCGGATTATCTCAGGTTCTTTGGAGAGATCTATGGTCTTGACAAGGTTACTATCCAGGCACGGGCCGACCTGCTGCTTGCCCAGTTATCCCTCCAGCCGGAAGGCAAGCAGATCGGAAACCTCTCGAAAGGGATGAAACGAAAAGTTGCCATCGCCCGGTCCCTGATACATGACCCCTCCATCCTCATCTATGATGAACCGGGATCAGGCCTTGACCCGATGACCACCAGATTCATCATCGAATATCTCAAGCAACTCAGAATGCAGGGAAAAACTATCATCCTCTCTGCCCACAATCTGGCCCAGGTGGAAGAGATCTGCGACCATGTCATGATCCTCAGGCGGGGAAAGGTGGTGGTATTTGGCACGATGCCTGAGCTGCGCGAGCAGTTTGGTTCAATCAGATACGAGATATGGTTCATCTGGCCGGAAGAATCAGCACCCTCCATCCCGGCTGAGCGTTCAGGAAAACTCTGGATGTCTGTCGCTCATTCCATAGAGGCACTCAATGAGATTACCAGTACCATCACCGCAGGCGGAGGCGTGGTCGAACGAATCGAGTCAAAATATCCCTCCTTGGAGGAGATTCTGGTAAAAATTGGGAAATAATCAGTAAAAGATCCGGGCCATCTCGTAAAGCTCAGGATCCACCTTCTTCTGGGTGATTGCATCGCTCAGGGGGACGGGTACAATCTTATCCCCATGAAGGGCGACCATAACCCCATATTTTCCCTCATGAATCTGCTGAACTGCCTTTACACCATACCTGGTTGCAAGGACACGGTCATGAGCCGTTGGAGAACCCCCACGCTGCACATGACCCAGAACCGTCACCCGGGTCTCCGATCCAACCCGTTCTTCGATTGCACGACCAAGCAGATGACCGATGCCACCCAGCTGTTCGTGCCCGAAATCGTCCACTTTTGAGGATGCTGTAACAAAATGGGCCATATCAGTCGGTTTTGCTCCTTCTGCAATAACGACGATCGAGAACTTCTTTCCCCGCTCACGCCGCTTCTTCAGGCCTTCACAGACATCATCAATATCAAAAGGAACTTCAGGGATCAGAATCTGATCTGCACCACCGGCGATACCTGCTATTGTCGCTATCCATCCGGCATGCCGGCCCATTACCTCAAGCACCATGATCCGGTGATGTGACTCAGCTGTTGTATGAAGACGGTCGATGGCATCAGTGACAATTGACACAGCCGTATCAAACCCAAAGGTATAGTCAGTTCCCGAGAGATCATTATCAATCGTCTTTGG
Organism: uncultured Methanospirillum sp.; assembly: GCA_964501255.1. Taxonomy (GTDB): domain Archaea; phylum Halobacteriota; class Methanomicrobia; order Methanomicrobiales; family Methanospirillaceae; genus Methanospirillum. Next base: position 59,732 of record CAZCSN010000009.1, read on the forward strand.
TATCCCGACCACCGGGATATTCATCTGATGGAGCCGGGTTGCAACACTGAGTGTATCATCCCCGCCAACAACAACAACCGCATCAATTCCGAACCGTTTTAAATTCGTCAGCATCTGCTGCGTCTGTTCCTGGCTTTTTAAGGGGTTGGTCCGCGATGTGCCAAGTATGGTTCCGCCTTTGGGCAGAATACCGGTCACTGAAAACTCAGTCAGGGGCTCCACATCCCCTTCAACAATACCCTTCCATCCGTTCCGAATCCCGATGACCGAGTAGCCATAGAGATTCGCAGTCTTCACCACTGCACGAATGACCGCATTCAGGCCGGGACAGTCCCCTCCGCCGGTCAGAATCCCTATCGTTTTAATGTTATCAGCAGTATCAGCCATGATAAATCTTGATCGCTTCTTCCACACTTGCCCCATCCACGGTTATGGCGTAGATGGCATTGCACATCCGAACCGCTTCATCAAGTGGTTTCTGATGGATATTCCTTCCGGTTGCATTGCCACTGCATCCGCCGATATGGATCTGCTCCCACAGCTGGGTCAGGAATGTTGCCGCATCAACGCTGGAGCCGCCTGCACAGACCACCTTAGTCCGCCCTGCCGCAAGCGTTGCCTCCCTGATGAGTTCTGCTGATGATGCTCCCTCTCCCTTCGGCGGATTCACCTTGACAAAGTCTGATCCCAGACAGGCTGCAACCCCTGCAGCACCGGCGATAAGATGTGGATCCTTCTCGTTTTTGACCGCTTTTCCCCGTGGATAGATCCAGAGGACGGTGACAAGCCCGTTCTGATGGGCTTCAAAAATGGCCTGTGCAGCAGCACTGAGCATCGCAGACTCATATTCAGAGCCAAGGTAGATGGTGTATCCAATACCGAGAATATTGAGTTTACTGCTTTTTTTAAATGCAACGACCTGGTCGACAGTATTGAGCAGATTCGAAAAGGGTTCATGCTGGGCAGTCGGGACCAGATGGGTCTTGGAGTTTATCTTAATCAGATAGGGAATCTTGGGATAATCGGCACCATATTTTGCAATGAGTCCGAGCTGTGTTGCAAAACATCCGATCTTTGCTTTTGCTGCTATTCTGAAGAGATGCTCAGGATCATGATCATCAGGATGAATTCCCTCGCCATAGAAGTCATCATTCAGATGCTCAATCTTCTGGTCTCCGGCAAAAAGCATCAGCATCCCGGAATCATGAGTAATCGTTTTCAAATTCCGTATATACGTATCCTGCTCGCTTTTTGGGACATCAAGAGGAACAGCAAAACCTTTGCTCATGCCTTTTTCTCTCACTTTTCGGAGAGATAAACATTCCTTTGCAGCCTCATACACGGGATATAAAGAGAAACAGAAAAAAGGATTATCTGACCTGAATTACCTTTTCTTCGCTATTCCGAAGCCGGGTCCGGATCCAGGTCATGGCATCCAGTTTATTTTTAAATGCCGCTATGTTTACCTGTTCGCCATCCTTCAGCTGGGCACGAAGGATCGCCTTTTCAACGACAACCTGCCCTTTCCTTTCCTTCGTTACTTCGACGACGAGGAATTTCTGGATATAGTCCAGGTTTATTACCTGGGTTCCGACATCAAGCCATTTGGGCATATATGGATCCGACAGTCAGCGAAAAGGGATGCGCTTTGACTCTGCGTATGCAGGAACGTCACTTCATAATACGATCTCGTGCCTGGTTAATAAACTCTACACCCTCACGCCTGATATCTTCGCAGACGCGGATGAGGTCTCCGGTAATTTGGTCAAGTTTTCTGCCCAGGTGTTGTCTTCCTTCCTGTGTGCCGATGAGATCGCTTCCTGCTGCAAGTAATTCATCAATACCCCGGCCAATCTGACCTGCCGCTGAACGGAGCCTGGTTTCGATATCATCCTGAGTATCAGATGAAGACGGGGCGGGACTGTCATCCTCTACCCATCTTCCCTTCTCAAAATGTCCCCCTGAATCTCCCATACTAGTATGTCTCGTTAATGAAGGTATCAATCCTTGTGTTTTTGTATGCAGGTTTTTGCCCTCAAGGTACCGGCTGTCAGGAGAGATGCCTGCCTTGCTGCCGGAATACAGAGGAGGAAGATTAAAAATCAGAGAGGGTTCGCTGGACCGGATCATGATGAACAAGTCCGGATACCCTGATCCCGATCAGACGGACCGGAGTCATATCCCACGTCTCTGCAAAGAGGGTATCAATTGCGTTTTCAATAATCCTGACCTCACGGGTCGGCTGAATGAGGGTGACCGACCTGGTTTTCGTGATAAAACCGGTATAGCGAATCCGAAGGCCGATGGTGCGCGAGTAGATATTCCGTCCCTCCAGTTCATGACAGACCGAACGGACCATCTCATGCAGGGAGGAGAGGATCTCATCAGGAGAGAGCGAATCCTTTAAAAACGTATGTTCACGACTGATCGACTTCCGTTTTCCTGATGCACGCAGACCTTCCCGGTCAAGTCCCCGTGCAATCTCTAATAGCCTCACTGCATGGTAACCAAATATATCCTGTAAGATCTGAATATCACACCTTGCAATATCTCCGATGGTGAGAACTCCGATGTTCATCAGTTCCGCAACCGATCTCTTTCCAATACCGGGGATTTTGCCAACCGGAAGCGGATGCAGAAATGAAAGGAGATCCTCCGGGGGGATAATCACGCACCCGTCCGGCTTTTGCTGCTCTGATGCCATCTTTGCATAGATGCGTGAGGGCGCAAGTCCGACCGAGCAGGTCAGTCCCTCCTGTTCGCGGATTACCTGCTTTATTTCTTTTGCATGTGATCCGGCACTATCATATGACTGATCACCGGTCAGATCGCAATATGCCTCATCAACAGATACCTGCTCGATCTCCGGAGTCATACCCCTGAGAATCTGCATTATTCTGGATGACACTGCAGCATATACTGCCATTCTGGGACGAATAAAGACCGCATGAGGACAGAGGTGATATGCCTGTGATATTGGCATACCAGAGTGGAGACCATACGCCCGTGCTTCATACGAACAGGTACTTACCACTCCGCGGCCCGTTCCGTGCATGGGATCTGCACCGACCACAACCGGCCGACCGGAGAGTGACGGATTGTCCCGGATCTCAACCGAGGCATAAAAGGAATCCATGTCAAGGTGGAGTATGATCTTTCCATCGCTCATCTCAGTGTTGATCCCTATCTGGTTCTCATGCATGATGCTTGAGCTTTCTATTGGAAACAGTCCCTCTGCGAAAGTGAACCTGAAAATTTCCACTCACATTTTAATCAGATAATCTGAAAATAACTGATATATTCCCTCTGATGTAATTCTGATTTTTCCTTTTTTTCACTTTCACCCTGTTTCCTATAAGCTCATATACCCTGACAAACGGACGTGTATAGTGTGCAGAGAAAACCGGAGCGGTTCCCTGAATTGGTAATGCCCCCGGGGGGGGGGGGGGGGGGGGGGGGGGGGGGGGGGGGGGGGGGGGGGGGG
>CAZCSN010000010.1:0-59438 GCA_964501255.1 uncultured Methanospirillum sp.
CTTTTGTGTCTCTTTTGTAGGAGTTGGAACATCTGTTGAGACTGATACTGAAAACCCTCCGGAATGGAAAGAAGGATATTACCCTACATATCCATTGGATCCAAGCATTACCTGGGTTGGAAATCTTTCTTTGGAAGCAGGATATCCACTTGTTGATCATGCATTTGGACCATTTACCGAGAAAGACTGGGAAATGTACGGGGTTGGAAAAGAGCATGTTATCAGAATAATTGCATATGAAAACCCTCCTCTCTTTCCAAATAAAACAGCATATGCAATTTACCATGAAGGTATTGAAACAATGCCGTGGTTAATAGAGATGAAAAACCCGGTTACCGGTGATGATATGCTGGCCCAGGTTGCATCTACCCCCAAAGGAAAATATAATCCCAATCTGACTCCTCATGAGAATGATCTTGCAAATAATATCGGCTGGTATGTTGTTGATGGTACATTATATCCACGAACATGGATTAGTGGACATCTTGCAGAGGGGCAGACATGGGTTGAATACTGGGGACCGTTTAATCCGGATAAGGACGGATCAAAATTAAGAAAAAGAACCTACACAGTCACAGAAGAACCGGTTACTTTTGCCGGAAAGACCTATGACGGGTACAAGATCAGAATAGTCGGCCCTCATGTAATTGCAAATGTACCAGTAGAGACTGTAGAGGAGTTAACTTTGGTTGATGGGATAGGTGTTACCTCACGGCTGCTGACACATACTGCAACCGAGCCGTTTGTCAGAAACTCCTCAATCACCGGAAAACAGATTATGCCAAATGGAACAATGATTTTCCGTCACCTGGTAACAATGTATTCAATGGAGAAAGGAGGAACGCCATAAATGGCTTTATCAAAGATAATTGGTATGACTAAAGTATATATCATGATCTCACATCAATGAACTGACCATATAATTGTAATATGTTACCAGGAATGTCTATGATATATTCAAGAAGGATATCATGAAAAATATATATTTTATTTTATTTTTTGTATTTGGATTAATCCTTTGTCCAATATCAGGTGCAGATAGATTACCAGTTGAAACAGATGAAAATCAGGTTTTTTCTATAGATACTGAGATCAAGGCAATTGGAATAATGAGTGAAGAAAGCTCTGTAGACTGGACGATCGACTATCAACGTCTTTTTATTAATGGAGCATATGATTACGGCCATATTCATGATGGAAAATTAAACAGAACAGAAAGTATTGCAATTCTCCAATGGGATGATTCTCTGCGAAGCTCGGGCGGGAGTATCGCTATGGGGAAAAAAATATCATATAACTCAAAAAACAAGGCTGAATCACGATATAATCTCCAGACTGAAAAGGTTCTTACGTATCGTACGAACGAAGGATCACATCTTTTCGGAGAAGAGTTGTGGTCTCTTGATGTAGCAGGTAATTCGGATTTGAAACGAGAGAATATTCGATGCATTTTTGCAGATAATGAGCCGGATATTTTTCCCGGATTTTGTAATGTCATAAAAGCAGGGAGCAGTGTTGTAAATTTCAACTCCGGACAACTTACCACAAAAGGAGTTTCACGAGCTGTTACGTATTATACGAAATATCCGGCAGCTCTGAATTACCTTATAGCAGTCAGACCAGATTCCGGTATGAATATCCCTGCTATGGGTACGATTAAAACGAATTTTGGAGGATCCATTATGGAGGCACGAGATCATTCAAATAACGTTTCTGCTTTGAATACATGGAAAGATTTGACATCTGCCTCAGGTGGAATTGACAAGTTCCAGAAGAAATTATCATATGAATCAGGATTAAAATTCTGATTCATATGAATTCATATTTTAAAGCATTCGAATCCACTGCCTTCAAAAATTCTTTTTTATGAAGGCGGATTTTCTGGTCCTTCGTGCAAAACTATTTTCTACATAAATTAAAAGAAAAAAGAATTATGTCAGATCCCTGCCCAGATAGATACCCGACCCGACAAACCAGTCATCCCCTGCGGGAAGAACATAACACAGTTTCAGTTCATTATTTCCCGAATCAGGATTATCATAGACAACATAGACAAACCCTCCACCACGCTGTGCAGCACGTATCTCGTGGTGAATTGTCGGAACACCATAGACATCAGTAAAGTTCATTCGGTTTGTGCCAATGATTTCCGGCTGATGGGGGAGAGCAAGGGTTGTTCCATCGTACCCATAAGCAAAGATATATGCCCCTCCGTCGGCAAATGACTGGTTCAGGTCATTAAAGTCCTCAAGAGCCTGCTCTTTTCCGACCTGATCGGCATGACTGACTGCCTGCTTCACCCTGTTCATCAGGGCAGCTCTGTCACTTGCATGAAATTCCGCATCAATCCAGGGGAGATATATTCCCGAACCAACAAACCATTCTTCATTGACAGGTTCCACATAATAGAGTTTGAGCTGATTCTGATACTCATACCTGGGATTTGGATACACACCATACATAAATCCTCCACCCATTTGGGCAGTCTCTATCAGGGCCGGCATGATTGCAAACCCGTTTACATCAAACAGATCCGGACGCTTCTTTCCTAATAATCCCTGCTGATAGGGAAGAGCGAGAGTTGTGCTGTTCATGGAATAGGCGAAAATATACCGGTCACCATCCACATACGGCCCGGAAAGGTTGTTGAACATGTCACATGCAGCCTCCTGGCCGGATGCCCTGGCAAAACCAGCCGCATCCTGAACAAAAGAAGTAAGATTACGAATGCTTGCATTGAGATGTCCGGATGTGATATCTCCTGCCCAAGATGAATCCTCCAAAGCCGGTTCAGCCAGATTTCTGACAATACCAATACGCCAATCCTGATTATCCAGGGACAGGGTTTCCCAAATCATCTCACGGGGAACCTGTCTGTTCCATTGTTGATCCCAAAAGGTGTACCGAATCGCACCCTGTTCATTATCCATGATAGCATGTGATACCTTCTGCATGTCTGGTGTATCATACAGAGGATCTGTCAGAACGTTTCTTCCTATCTCCTCCTCATTTGTCTCATACACTGTCATCCCGTCGGTTTGCAGTATTAAGACATCATAACCGTTCTGTTCAGTAAAAGAACCAAGCAGGGGTCGGAAGAACTCCTCCGGACGGATCGTCACATCCGTATATCCAAGATAATCTCCCTGTTCAGAGAAAATGGGATAACTTATAGAGATACCATAAAATCCCTCTTCCAGGTAGAACATGTTGCTGATGACTGGTTCCTGTCTCGCATTCGCAAACCTTGTTTCAGGCTGATAACTGAGATCATGCCCGATAAGGTCTGCATACCAGCCAGGAGCTGCAGCAGTCACCACATTATCCGGGGATATAATAAGCGAGGAGTGCCCATAGGTGACGTTTCCCAGTTTTGATAATAATACGGAGATCGCATCAGCCCCCGATAATCCGGTGTTTTGAAGTGCTTGCGCACTCATCCGGTTTTGTTCCCTGATATCAGCGAGTTCAGTATCAATCTCATTGCTGATCATCCCAAGAGCCGAATACATCTCCGGCGGAGGTGTGAAATTCTGATCCAGAGAGGAGAAAGACGTATTCTCATCTGCACAGGACCCAATCTGAATCAGGAGGAGAAGGAGAAGAAAGAGAAACCAGCTTTTCATAGATATCCATACTTCAGATTCAACGATAATAACTTCTATCCGGACAGAACCAGACCGATGGTAGCGAATAAGACTATACTCATTACCAGCATATCAATAAGACATGCATACCGTTGAAATAAGAATCCTTGACGATAATTTATGATGGTTTGTTTTGAATTTACATAAAAGGGATTTCCATGTATAGGTTTTTTATTTTCTGTTTTCTGCTGACTTTTGTCCCCGTATCTATGGGAGAAGTGATTGAAATAATACTTGATCTTTCTGAAATAACAGGTGAAATGAAACCCCTTCTGGGAGTAAATGCGGGACCTTCACCAATTGGAGATTATCATAATCCTATTCTTACCAATCAATATCAGTCCATTGGAGTACGATCAATACGAAACCATGATATATATCGTGCTCATTCAATGTCCGGTTTCTACCCGGACAGAACCTGTAACCCCGAAACAAGAACCTGTTATAACTTTTTTACAAGTGATTCTTCATTTTCCAAAATAATTGAGGGAGGTTTTGAGCCATATTTCAGGATAGGAGACGGATATGATATGGTTAAACCTCCAAGCCCTCAGGAATATGAAAACTGGTCTGATGCAGCGGTGAAAGTAATCAGTCATTACCGGGAAGGACTCTGGGATGGTTTTATTTCTGATATGAAATATGTTGAAATCTGGAATGAACCAGATAACATACACTTCTGGCCGAAACCACATACAGCAGAAGATTTTTTTCATCTCTATTCTATAACGGCAAAAAAAATCAAAATGGCGTTTCCAGATCTAAAAGTTGGTGGTCCTGGTTTTACCCAGGGTGCAATAAAAACAGAAAACGGGAGACAATTTGTCCGATCTTTCCTTGCATTTGTAAAGAAAAATAACATCCCATTAGATTTTATCTCATGGCACATGTACTCAAATAATCCAGATGATTATGAAGAAGCGGGTCTTTTTTTTGATTCGTTGCTTGCTGAGTATGAATTAGAGAATGTTGAAAACCATTGTACTGAGTATAATACTGATACTAAGCGGAGAAAAAATGGTGAGAGCGAATATGCACTCAGAGCAGGATCGTCAGGAGCAGCTATTCTTACTGCTTCTTGGATCTCACTGCAGAATTGCGGTGTTGATCAGGCATTTGTATACAGGGGGAATGATCCATCCCAAAATGCTCCTGAATTTTACGGCATTTTTTATGCAAATGGCAGTCCGAAAAAATCAGCCCTTGCATTTTCCTTCTGGTCAGCAATATCAGGCTATCAAAAGAGAATTTCCCTACATCGTTCAGATATGAACCATGGGTTATACGCTATTGCCGGGCAGGACAGTATTGGTAATATCGGTGCTTTACTCAGTAATACGAATAATGCACCACAAACAGTATCAATAATCGTGGAGGGCGCAAACTATGATGTTGGAAAAGGATACCTTTTATCAGACCTTTCTGAACAGATTCAGGAGATATCAATTGATAATCGTCAAATCTCTATGCCCTCCCACTCAGTATTTTTTATTCCAATAAAGAAGGAATACTACGTAATTTAGGAGAATAAGGCATAACAGACGATATTTATTATCACTCCTTTATCGACAAGTTTAGAAGGAGACATTTCAAAATTTGGGTGGACAACCATTATCAATCATAAGTTTCCACTGGTCATACTCATCAGATACCAACCTTTGACATGAAATATCATCTTCTTTTGTCGTCTCAAGAGGAAATGCAAGACGGATAATACTCATAAGTTTTTGAACATGCTCTGGTGTCATATTTTCGTCATGATAGCATCCGGATCGGATCAGATCAATTTCAGGTTTTGAATATCGATACTCACATCGCCAATTCATCAGGGATTCGCGATCCATTCTTCCGGATAACTGATATCGGAGGATATGCCGGGGAACGCTGTCAGGCCGGTTTTTATCAAACATACCAAAAAGACAGATAAAAGTACCATGTATCGTATACTCCCGTCCCCAGCATCCACAACATCCAAGATATTTTCGTAAGTCATTGATCTCTTCGTGCATGATATGAACGGGAACGGGTGATTTATAAGACTAATGCAAGCAGGGTGAAAGTGAAAATACAAATAAAATATTGTTATTTTATCTCATATCAATGAATTTGAGTACATTTTGAAGAATAAAATGCAATAATTGTTAATTTTGTACACCAGGAAGTATTACCCGATTTGCTAGCCAGATATAACCGGCAACGTCACCCAATCCTATCTGAGCCTTCCTTCCTGCACAGATCAGTTTGATAATAAATAAGTGCGAAGATGCCGATAAATCTCTGTATTTATTTTTTCTTTCCATACCATGTAGTAAGGGGCATACCACATGAGGGCAGGGATTCGCCCCTGACTCAAATCTATCTTGCATTTAGATGAGCGTGAAGGCACCCTGAAGGGGGCAATACACAAAAAATGATTTGAATTGGCACCACGGGTTCTGATGATAGCAGGGCTTAAAACGCTCCCATAGTCTTCAGCTATGCTCGGAATAAGCATTCTTCATTATGTGGGCAGGCAGGATATTTTATTTTCATAGCAAGGCGCTATTAAACGTTAATTCTGTCACCAATCCCTTAAAAAAGAGTAATAAAAAGATATTCTTAATAGAAGGATTGATACATTATCTAAACAGCTAAATTAACCTTCTTTTTCGAAATAACCTCTTTATTTAGAACAGACTTCCTCATTAATTACTCCTTAAAAACGAAGGAAAACCGTATATGATAGTCCATGTATGCTGTTCATCGGAAGAAGAGGAAAAATTGTACTTATGGCTCTCAATAAAGCGGTTGTGTATCTTCAAAGGGAGGAGGATCAAATTATTAGTTTTCAGAGGTGGCATATAAACCCTCCTTGTGGATTACCAGCGAAGACTCAATTTACTTCTGCGGGATCGCGAGCGATTGAGATTAGAAATTTATAATTTCTTCCTGATGCAATGTTTTCCATCATCTGGATTGGAGCTTACATCATTTGAAACCGGGCGATAAAACAGATATGCGGGATACCTCCATCATCAAATCGGTAAAAGATAGAATGAATATACCATCCCATCATGAATGAACACCAATGCTCAACTTATCCGTTGGTAACATACCCGGTAACATTTCGGACAAGATGTGCGATCTCAGGTCTGACTATATCCCGGGGTCTTGAAGAAGACACGGTTATTTCCTGAATGACTCGTGACGGTCTTTGAGAGAGAACTATGATCCGGTCAGCAAGGTACACAGCTTCATCGGGATTATGGGTCACTATGAAAAACGTCGTATGTAATGTATCCCGTATCCGAATCACCTCATCCTGCAGTTCACGCCGGGAAAACGGATCGAGTGCACTAAAGGGTTCATCCATCAGGAGTATATCAGGTTCCACGGCCAGGGCACGTGCAACAGCCACCCGCTGTTTCATCCCGCCGGATAACTGATGGGGAAAAGAATGTGCAAACTCTTCCATGTGAACAAGGATCAGCAGATCGCGGACTTTCCTTCGGATCTGATCCTTTGGAATGCTCCGGATCTTAAGGGACAGACCATACGCAATATTATCATAAACGGATAGCCATGGAAAGAGCCCGTGCTCCTGAAATACCATGGCGGTGTGAATCGGAAGGAAGGGATTACCATCACTCCCGGTAACTGTTCCTGCATCAGCCGTCTCAAGTCCTGATAAAATACGAAGAACGGTTGACTTCCCACATCCTGACGGGCCCATCAGGCAGACAATCTCACCCTTCTCTACTACGCAGGAAATGTCAGCAAGTGCCTGGAATTGTGCATGCTCATTGGAAAACCGTTTTGATATACCTTTCAGCGCCAGAACCGGCATTATTCCTTCCCCTGCCAGCCAAAGAGCCTGGACTGCCCCACTCTGAACAAATAATCTGATACAATTCCAATACATCCAATAACGATCATCCCAGCCACAATGGCCTGAATCTGCCCAAGATTATATGCAAACATGATTAAATAGCCAAGTCCTGCACTTGTTCCGGGAAGCATCTCTGCCGCAACAAGACACATCCATGCAACCCCGAATGCAAGCCGAAGACCCGTCCAGATGGAGGGTAATGCCCCGGGAATTACAACCGTTTTAAATGTCTCAGCCGTAGTTGCACCAAAGGTCTGTGCAACCTCAAGCCATCTGACTCTGATCCCCGCAACCCCTGCGATGGTACTGATAAAAACCGGAAAGAACGAACCAATGAAGATGATGAAGAGAAGAGAACCAAATCCTATCTTAAACCATGCTATTGCAAGAGGCATCCAGGCAATGGGGGGAACCGGCCGAAGAATCTGAATGATGGGATTGATGTAATCATCGGCGGATTTCGACCATCCGCACAACAGACCAAGTGGCACAGCAAGACCAACCGCAAGAAAAAAACCGTACAGGACACGCTGAAGACTGATAATAGTGTTCTCAAAAAGTGATGCCCCGCCAAATAAAGGCTCGAACGGATGAATCAAAACCGGAATAATTGTCTTCCAGCCGGGAAAAACAAAACTGTTCTGAATGGAGACCGCAAGGAACTGCCAGACCAGAATGAGAAGAATTGGAATGGTTAATCCTTTGAGTATTGGATGGATGTGCATCAGTGTATCCCAGCTCCGGGAAGTCCGTACAGAGATATTGGGATCCCCTCATATTCAAAAGCTCCCCGAATCATCTCTTCCTGAATCGAACTCTGGGGCACGGCAAGGATGACTGGATGACCATCTGAAGAACGCGATCTCACCCAGTCAAGAAATGTACTCCAATCAGTGCATGGAGCAATATCATCTACCACCAGACCAGAACCCCCTGCGTTGATAGATTGAATAATTGATGCAGGGTTTCCCATAGATATCTGCATAAGAGCCGGAACACTCCCGATACAGGCAACATCAATCGCATTCTGCCCAAGACCGGTCATCACCCCTCCTCCGACCTGACCGGGCAATAACCGGACATCAGCTACTGATGTGTTATGAACAATCAGCTCGCATTCAACGGGTCGTTTGGGAGTATCTGACACTGGTGCAAGACAGAACCCATACCGGTTACATATCTTCTTATGTTCCATGATGGTAACATAGAGCGGTGCATACAGATCAGCTGAGGGTAGATATCCGATACGAACCACTGGTGGCGCTTTACTGATTGCAGGTTCTGATCCGTTCAGAAGTTCCAGGGATCGGTTATAAACCGATGTATTGTATACCGGATCAGGATTTTTGGATGTAGCTTCCTGAATGAAGGATGGTTTGAAGATCCGGTTGAGGACAGGAAGTGCTGCATTGCTTGTAAATTGAATATGAGGAAATGCGTGTCGTTCTACATCAAGGGGGCTGAGAGAGAGACCAGCAGACCTGATTGGCTTTGACCCATACACCCACTCTGCGGTGATAGGTATTGCCAGATCAGGATCTTCATGGATCTGTTCGGTCCCGGCAATGAGCACTGCTGACATCAGTGCTGCTATTTCAGGATACTCCGTAATAAATCCATTCCGCATAACCAGCACATTACATGCGGTATTTGTCCATGTTCCATCAGGTGGAATGTCTGCATCCCGTGCGATTATTTTTCCGATCCCTCCCATCTCTGCTGTGGAAACAACCGATTCCCACACAAAAAATGCATCAATCTGGCTGGTATTCAGGAGTTGGGGCATGATTCCTGATGTTGCATAGACGAGTTGCACTTCAGGCTGACCAGGGATCCGGATTTCTGTTCCAGCAAGCGAAGGATTTGCCAGAACGAAGCAGAGGAGGAACACGACGCAGATTGTGGAATAGGACCTGATCCTCATGAAAACTCTGAATAGTATATGATGATAATACCATATTCATAGCTTGTTTCAGACCAGGAAAAAAAGAAAAAGCCTCGATAGTTTTGCCTGTTGGTATCCCCGTATGAAACAAAGGTTTGTATGAGAGCATCGGAACCATATGGTCTTCAGGTAAGACCAAGCCCTTTTGACAGCCATTCAATCTCTTCGCTCACTTTTCTGAGCTGATCCGGATAGGTATTGAGATGATGGGGCTGGTCCCTGAAAAGGAGCATTCTGACTTCTGCCTTACCTGCCATCTTATATGCCCGGTACGTGGACAGAGCACCTGCCGGCACGACAGAATCATCCTGTGTCCCCTGGAGCATAAGAAGAGGGGTCTGTACACGATCTGCCTTGTACACTCCCATGAGCGGGATATAATATTCAGCGTTTCCAAATGGCGTATACTCATGATACATCCGGTTCATGACGATACCATTCGTATATGCAATCTGTGAGTTCTCATCCGCATACCCTGCACCGGCAACCGCTGCTTTCAGGGACGGATCCTGCGTTATCCAGTACAGAGTAAGTATTCCTCCATTTGACCATCCGGTCACTCCAACCCGGTCCTTATTAATTATCCCTCTGTCAGACAGATATTCAATTCCTTTCAGGAAGTCTTCTGTCGGGGGATCATAGACATGACCACCCTCAATGGACTGTGCAAATGCAAAGCCATAGTTGCTGCTTCCATGGTAATTCACCGAGAGGGTAATTGCTCCCCGATCGGTTATCAGATGGTACGGAAACTCCCAGGTATCACGCCAGCTGTCAAAATCCGTATATGTCGGCCCGCCATGAATAACAACCACAAGCGGGTACGGTGTTCCGGGTTTATAACCGGGCGGATACCGGAGAATACCCTGCACGGTATCACCCTGTGCTCCAGACCATACAATCACTTCTGAAGATCCGAGTGATTTATGAAGGAGTTGTTCATTCAGGTTTGTCAGTTTCCCTGTGCCGGTTATCTCACCGGATGAAACATCAGCGGCATAGAGCTGAGGGGGCACTGATGCAGTATTATAATTGTAATACAGGTGTGAACCGTCCCTGCCTGCTTCCATTGCAAAGATACTTCCCTGATGAGACGAGATCAACAAGAAACGGTGTTTTATCAAAATATGCATAACCACCGGTCCGTATCTCTGAAAAAGACTGTATACCTATCGGAAGCTTGAGCTGTCCCATCTGAATGACAGATAATTTGGAAAGTCAGGCATATATAGCAGCTCGCAAAAGGATATATCTACCAGAAAAGAACAGGCAGGTGGACGTGCACCATACAAACCAGGAAGAATTTCAAATAGCGGGAATATCAAATTTGAATCCGGATAATCTTTCGGATACCGCATTTTCCTCTTTTACTGAAGAATGTTCTTTTCATACACGAAGAGACCGAAAATACTGGATCACATATGCCTATGAATCCATATCATACAAGGATAAGGAAAAAAGGCAATCTCGTGCCAAGCGGACCATGATTGGACGTGTTGATAAAGATACTGGTGACATTGCTCCGACTGATGGGAGAAACAGAAAGAATCAGCTGAAAAAATTGGTTACAAAAAACCTGAATGATCACATACTGAATATAAGAAAGGGGTTGAGTGAAAGATGGCACCTGATGATGAGACGGGACCATCGGATATAAAAAACAGGTTTCATAAATAAGTCAGTGATACACATGTCAGGTGCTCATTACCAATGAGAAAAAATATATCATTCTACTAATTAGTAATTAGTATGGTATCGAAGGAGCTTCTGAGACAATTGGTTCGCCAGCAAAAGACACGGATTGCTCAGAAAGATGACTCAGTTCGCCGTACTATTCTTGATCAGATCCTCAATTCGTTTGAGGATAACCGGGTAATCATTCTTACCGGTATCAGGAGATGTGGGAAATCCACGCTCCTTAAGCAGATCATGCAGACAAAAAAACATTACTGCTATGTCAATTTTGAAGATGAACGACTCCTTACATTTCGTGCAGATGAGTTTGAAATTCTGAACGAAGTTCTGATAGAGGTATATGGACCATCTGACATCTATTTTTTTGATGAAATCCAAAATATTACCGGTTTTGAGACGTTCGTAAGGCGGCTCCAGGACGAGGGGAAAAAGATAGTAATCACTGGTTCAAACGCATCCCTCCTCAGTAAGGAATTCGGTACCAGGCTCACCGGGAGATACAAACTCTTCGAAATTTTTCCATTCTCTTTTGCTGAATACCTCTGCTTTCAAAAGGCAGACGTGAGAGAGGACGCCCTGTACATACCACATGAGCGGGTCACCCTGATTACATCATTCGAAAAATATGTTGAGAATGGCGGAATGCCGGAATATCTCACTCATCATGACCCTGAATATATTAAAACACTCTATGATAATATCCTGTATCGGGATATTATTGCCAGGTATGCTATTCGGAGACAACGACTGATTCGTGAACTGGTGGGTATTCTGATATCGAATATTTCTCTCCCTTTTACATATAACTCCCTAAAAAAAACATTGGGGCTAACAAATGCCATTACTGTCAAGGAATACATAACCTACCTGCATAGTGCTTACCTTTTCTTTGAACTGGCACGATTTGACTATTCTGTAAAAAAACAACTCAATTCACCAAGAAAGTGCTATTGTATTGATACTGCATTTGGGATTCTTGGAGGTTTCTCGCTTTCACCCAATAAGGGAAGGCTTTTGGAGAATATTGTTTATATTGAACTGCTTCGACGCGGAATGGAAGTGTATTATTTTCAGGAAAAACGAGAATGTGATTTTATCATAAAACAAGGCCCTCAAATTACTGGAGCACTACAGGTATGCTTTGAACTGACGAATGAAAACCGGGACCGGGAGATTGGAGGGGTATTGGAGGCTATAGAATTCTTTGGGTTAAAGGAAGGATTCATTCTGACCAGCGATGAAGAGGATCTTCTGGTAATGGGTCAGTTTAGAATAATTATTATGCCTGTCTGGCGGTGGCTCCTGGACTTTATTCCCGAGTAGAGAAGAATGGATCTGTTATCCTTTCTAAGACCGCATAAAAAAATAACCGGTTATTTCAAGTCCATTTCAGGTCCTCGTATTCATCGGATGCCAGAGGATGTTGCCACAATATTACCGACTTACACCAACAGACCATTTTTCTGCCTTTGAATTGGCACAGTCATCAATAACTCATGCTCCGTTCTTTCCACTAAGCCCCCACCCATTGGTGATGATGCAATCAATGAGTTTTCGATGATCTCATGGTGATTGAGAGAGCATGACTGAATGATTAATGATTTATCGAGCTGCAATTTTCCGCAATCGCAGTTAAATGACAACATGTCGGGATGACGATGAGGTCTTTTACATACTCTAAAGCGGTTTCCCATTTGTTGTGAGTTTTTGCAGAAAAGCAGTTACGAAGGGACGCTAATTCAAACAACTGCACAATTAAGCCGATATTTTTTATCGCTTTTCTGAGCTTTTCAATTTCTTCATTTGAGCGTGATTGAACACAATAAATACATTCGGATTTATTAAATAAAGATCAATCAATATAATTGTAGATAAGCGCTATATTAACCTGATATTTTAGAGATACATTTCTTGTAAAGATCAAAGGAAAGCAAACCACGAAAGAGATGGTTGATACCCATGCATTCCAGGACCTCGGGATCCTCATGCCCCGGCTATTAAAATAGTCTGTATCAGAATATCCGAAAATAAAGGATGTTGAGAGGCAATAAAACGATCTCACCGCAGATCTCCAGGCCCGTTCATCAGAATCCAGTACCCCTGCCATGGGACCAGTAAACGCTCATCACTTGCATTTCCGAAGCCCTCACGAATGATGGGCTCATCATACCATTGATTCGATGCATTAAACCCTGCAACCATGGTCCAGTTCTTCCCAAGACCTGACAGTGCATCATGAACCGGGACGGGTTTTCGTGACCTGATTCCAAACAGATTCCACCCCTCCTGAAGTTTTCTTCTGACTGACTGATCGGGCGCAAAGCGGACCTGAACCGATGTTGGAGAAAGACTATAGATCCAATACCCCTCAAGCGGCCTGATAATGTCAGTTTCATTCAGCCGTACATAGCCGGTCTTCGGGTCATAGGAATACAATGCATGGCCTCCGCCAGGAACATGGGAGAAAATCGCTGCCGTGTCAGATCCTGGGTAAAGGACATCAGGAACAGAGATCTGGTTCCAGCCCGGGTAGAGTGAAAGAATACCGGTATCAGGCTCCAGAGCATACCGGACTGCTGCAGATGCATTCACCCTTCCACTGGAGAGTAGTTTTCCCTTCATGTCCTCCTTTGTATCAACAGTCTTTATCAGTATCTCCCGGATCTCACCGGGTGTCAGATTTGGTCGCA
Organism: uncultured Methanospirillum sp.; assembly: GCA_964501255.1. Lineage (GTDB taxonomy): Archaea > Halobacteriota > Methanomicrobia > Methanomicrobiales > Methanospirillaceae > Methanospirillum. Next base: position 13,846 of record CAZCSN010000010.1, read on the forward strand.
CGGATTGTACAAGCCCTGCAATACCCGATACCATCGGAGCGGCCATTGAGGTTCCACTGATAAACCGGTACACCGGAGTATATTCCCCGGTCTTATTTGCAAACCGGACATCATCGATCCGTATCTGAAGGGTTTTATTCATGCCTTCAGGAATGTACTGTTCCTGCACGATGAATCGCACCAGGATTTCTGAATTCTTCATCTCTTCAGGAATATCACAATGAATCGTATCAAAACTCAAAAATGCCCCGCCCCATTCACCAATCCGTTTCCATCCAAACTTTTTATCCACACAGGCATCCACCGACAATTTCAAAAATTGTGGCCAGAAAATGACGCCTTCACAGCTGAACAGGAGTTCAGGCCTTGAAAATCCGGAAATATTCACCGGCGTATGAAGCACCAGATAATTTTCAAGAGGAGGATCATGGAATGTGAGATTGACACAGGCACTTGACGGAGATGAGTTATATCTCTGATAATCCAGGTGCCAGTCTCCAATATATGACCAGTTTGCAAGAGAATCAAAGGGGTCATACCAGAAGACATCAGATCCGGACCGGCCCTTCCATGTGCTGTAAATATCAACACCAGGTGCTCCGACATCAATAGACTTTACCCCGTAATTTGAGAAATCAGCAAGATGATCAGAAGAATCCGTAGCAGCAACCGAGATAACATTGGGCAGATCATACGATGCAGGATAATACGGTTTCTGGTCTGTGTCAATCCCGGAATTGCCGGCAGCACACACAAACAACGCATCAGTATGGGAGATAACATCCAGAAGTGCCAGACTTGGGTTTTCATCACCCCAGGAACAGCTCATAATATCAGCCCCATGTTTTGCAGCCCAGAGAATTCCGCTAATTGAACCGGCAATAGTGCCTTCCCAGCTCTGGCCGACCTTCACCCCCATGATGCTGGCATTCCAGCAGACCCCGCTCCCCCCTATGGAATTATTGCCTACACCGCCGATGATACCGGCACAATGAGTTCCATGGCCCCAGAGATCAAGCGGATCAAAACTTCCATCAAGCACATTGTACCCGTGTGCCCCGGTTACCGGGTCAGTCCACAGATTCTTCTGAAGATCAGGGTGATAATAGTCGATACCGGTATCGATAACCGCAATGACAATATCCTTTGTTCCGGTTGAGATATCCCAGGCTCCGGTGGCTTTCACATCTGCACCCGGAGTCCCCGGGGTTTCATTTGGCTTATATACCTGACCGGTATTGCGTAATGCCCATTGATTCATGAAATCCGGATCATCAGGAATCAGGTCAAACCGGATAGGATGATCAGGTTCCGCATAAGCAACACCAGGATGGTTTTGAAAATATTGAACAGACTCATCAGGACTTTTATTCCTGGGAACCTGAATGAGATAAAGACCAGGAAAGCCAAGTTCTGCATAATCAGTAATGATGTCGCCCTGGATTCCTGCTGTGAGGGTGTTAATATCGGCAGATTCCTGTGCATCAGACGATAACTTTACGAGGATTTTTGATTGCTGTGATGAATTATCCACTGGTTGAAATAAAGGATCTGAAATAGTATCTCCAAAACTTATTCCGTTGCCAGAAAGGAGCAGAAACAGAAGAAGTATAACAAGCCGGTTCATACACTTCTTTTCTTGATAATTATCTTTATTCTTTCGAAATGACTTCGGACAAAAGGACCGAAGAGCAATGAATGGGGAGCCCGGTACTCTGTCATGTACCCGTACATTATTCAGGGGAGAACCATACGGGAAGGTGAAAAATGGTTAAAAAAAGGGACGGTTAATATCCGCGAATTTCTGCCCTGACTTTCTCAAGGTTTTCAATCCGCTTTTCCAGTGGCGGGTGTGTTGAGAAGAGCCCTGCAAGGGTTTTACCAGAAAGGGCAGGGATAATGTAGAATGCATTTGCTCCTTCAGCTGCGACTTTTGCTTCCGGAGGCAGGCGATCCATTCTCCCGCTGATCTTCTGAAGGGCTGATATCAGGGCATCAGGATTCGTGGTGATATATGCAGCTCCCCGGTCGGCTGCAAATTCCCGGTACCGGGAGAGGGCCATCATTAAAAGGGTTGCAATGACCCAGACCACCGCTGCGACGATACCGGCAATAATCCATGCTCCTCCCTGTTCCCGGTTACTAAATATTGAGGCAAACAGGAAGTTGTTCATGATCATAGACGCAATCATGGCAACAAAGCTGGCAACCGTCATGGTCAGGATATCCCTGTTTTTCACATGAGAGAGCTCATGAGCAAGGACTGCTTCCAGTTCCTCACGGTTCAGCGTCTGCATGATAGAATCGGTCACAGCGACAACTGCATGACTTGGGCTTCTCCCGGTGGCGAATGCATTTGGCATCGGAGAATGCATAACTGCAATCCGCGGTTTTGGAAGTTCTGCCTCCATGCATAATTTCTCGATCATGCGGTGGAGTTCCGGCGCTTCATCATATTCAACAATCTTTGAACCGGTGGACATGAGCACCAGTTTGTCGGAGAAGAAATACTGGATAAGACCCATGACGACTGCGATCAGAATGATAAACCCTGATGGCAGACCAAGGGCTATGAGAATACCCATGAACACCAGATACACGAGTAAAAGCAGTGCCCATGTCAGGAGAATTCGTCCTGTCAGGCCTGCATCACGTTTCCACTTCATATCGGTCTAAGGTACTTTTATCTTCGAGGATAAAGAGTTATACCATCCTGAAGTAAATTTCTGCCGGAACCAAAGAAGAAAGGATTTATTCAGGGATCAGACATCGCCCGGTGTACTGCTTCATCAGGACCGTCACACGGAATAACCCCAGGAATATCCCAGCTCCCTATGCCATATACTCGAATGCCCATTTTTAACGCGAATGCTATCTCTGAAAGAGTACCGTATTCGCCGCCAATTGCAATAACCGCGTCCGCTGAACCGACAAGAATAACATTTCGTGCCTGATCCATCCGGGTTTTGATGATGACTGTCAGGTATGGATTACCTTCTGACCCGGGAACGATACCTGCAACAATACCCCCGGCTTTATACGCTCCCCTGCATGACGCCTCCATAACGCCTCCCCGTCCTCCGGAGAGAAGAACCGCTCCAAAGTGTGCAAGGAGAACACCAACACGTTCTGCAGAGGCCAGATCCTGCTCTTTGGCAATAGAACCACCAATGACGGCAATCTGTCTTTTCGGTTCTGATGACGATTCACAGGATGATTTCATACATAATTGTGGGATTTTACAGAGAGGTTTTTCATCAGGAAGGGGTTTGGGGTTTATACATCTTTGGTCTGTTTTCGTACAAATCGGACAAGCCGGTCATGCTGTAACACAAGCAAGAGCAGCATCAGCATAAACCCCATTTGAAATATGGATATCAAATCTGGCTCCATGCCCATGTGATCCGGTTTCATGGATCGAAATCCCGGTCAGGGCGAGAATCTCCCTGACAAGGAAGAGTCCGAGCCCGGTGTGTTTTCCATGTCCCCTTTCGAATATTTTTCCCTTTTCATCATCAGGTACACCGATGCCGTCATCCTGCCAGGAGATGATAAACCCATCCTGATTTTTCTGTCCCGATACCTGTATCCGGGTTACCGTTCCACCATGCCGGAGGGAATTGTCCAGAAGGTTTTGAAATACCTTTTCCAGCATCGGATCAGCAAAAATGGATATGTTTTCAAGATTTACATCCAGAGTCATCCATTCAGGAATCTGAAGACCCTGAATGATTGAGCGAAGATTCTGCCATGAAGGTTTATGAATCCCCAGATCCTGATACAGACGGGTGAATTCAATCTGCTTTTGAATATCTGCTGTCGCGGCTTCAAGGGTTTTAAAATAGTGAGTGAGGTTTGGATCATGACATTCCATCTCTGCAATCTCAAGAGCACCGAGGATAATGGTCACCTTATTCAGGATATCATGTCTTGTTATGCTGTTCATCAGGTTAATCTGCCTTGACGCCTGCCGGAGTGATCTTTCTATCTGCTTCCGATCAGTAATATCACGAAGTGATAGCAATATTGCCTGCTTTCCTTCATATTGTATCAGTTTGCCGATACTTTCCACAGTAACCGGTCTCCCGCTGCCGGTTATAGCATCATATTCTGCAATATAGGAGTCATTACCTTGTGATACCTGAATAAAATCATGAATGACTGCATCATGTGATTCAGGAGCAATAAATTCCATGACATTTGCTCCAGGCTTATTCTTTCCAATCTCTGCTTCAATCATCCGTGCCGCAGCATTATTTGCAAACAGAAGAGTGCCCTCCAGATCCACTATAAGGATCGGCTCCAGCGCATGGGTTACCAGAAACCGGTATTTTTCCTCGCTTGCCATGAGTTCTTTTTTGGTTTTATACCGTTCTACAACCTTTTCTATGGTAAAGGCAAGATCGGAAAAGACCTCTGACGGATCATTTCTCTTCCGGACATAGTAATCAGCCTTCGCATCAATTGCACGAATAACAACATCCTCATCCCCCTTTCCGGTGAAAAGAATGAAAGGAATATCTCCATATTTGTCTCGTACCTCTGAAAGCAAACCGATGCCATCCATTCCAGGCATTACATAGTCAGAGACAATAACATCACAGGAATTGCGTGATAAGTAATCCAAGGCTTCCTGTGCTGAGGAACAGGTTGATACAGAAAATCCTTTCCGGGTAAAAAACAGGGACAAGGTAATACAAAGATTCTCCTCATCATCCACATATAAAACTGAAATCAGACATAACACCCCCCCACGAACAGACAATACCCGGATGAGTGATCCCACTATCCCCCCTGTGGAATACACATATGGATTATATGATAATTTGAGGTTAGTTACTCCTTCATGGTATTTATGCATATGTATGTAAAGAAACGATAAAGGCTCAGTCAATCATGATTTTTTTCCAGGTATCACAGATGGTGGTATCAGAGATATGATCTTGCTGGTTCCTGCCAGACGGGCAAATACTTATTACTCCATTATTCCTCATTATGGAGGAAGATCATATGATCAAAAGGATCATTTCACCGGATAAGGAGACGCTGGAGTGTAAAATTCTCAATCCTATCGAGTACTGGCTCTGGAAATTCAGATATGTCTCATTTCTTGCGGTAGTTTTTTGTGCTATAGCATCAGTCGCCCTTTTCATTATGGGCACTCTGGAGATTATCCATCCTGCCAGACAGATTCTGCTCAGCTCTGTCGGTTTTGCAACAGAGCATGCACACCTTGAAAATGAGGAGTTGTTAAAAGGTTTTATCGGGGCACTTGATCTCTATCTTATCGCAGTTTTCTTCCTCATCTTCAGTTTTGGTCTGTATGAACTGATCATCTCTAAAATAGACGTTGCACGGAGTGCATGTGATGATGTTGAGCATCCGCTTCTTCAGATTACCTCTCTTGATGAACTAAAAAGTAAAATAATCAAGGTCATCATCATTATCCTGATGGTTGCTTTCTTTAAAAATGTGATTACCATGAAGATGATTGCAGTAAGTGATGCCCTGCTTCTGGCTCTTGCAATCCTGGCCCTGTGTATCGGTTCCTATTTCCTTACAAAAGAGCATTAAAGCAATATTTATAATCAATATCTCTTTTTTTGGTAATCCGGCTGGCAAAAACCGTCTTCTGTTTCCATATCAGACATCCTTTCTATGCCGGTTCATTGCCTTACAATAAATACTCTCGGAAAATTTCCGACTACGAAAAAAGGAGTTAATAATTATCGCACCAGAGTTCAAAGTATGCCTGTGCATGTGCACAAACCGGACATGGCGATGGTGCACTGGTTGCCTCATGAACATATCCACAATTCCTGCACTTCCACCTGACGGGTGTGGGACGGGTAAATACCGTTTTCGTTTCAACCGCCGCAAGAAGTTTCCGAAACCGTTCCTCATGGGACACTTCAACTTTGGCAATATGACGGAATGTTTCTGCAATTTCCGGGAAACCTTCTTTTTCTGCTGTTTCTGCAAATCCTGGGTAGAGAGCACCCCATTCATGCTTTTCGCCATCAGCTGCAGCCTTAAGGTTTTCAGGAGTGGTTCGTATCATTCCTGCAGGGTACGATGCTGTGATCTCTGCATCTCCACCGGGAAGTAATTTAAAGAATAATTTTGCATGCTCCTTCTCATTGTCTGCAGTTTCGGTAAAAATTGCAGAAATCTGCTCGTACCCTTCCTTTTTTGCAACACTTGCAAAATAATTATATCGCATCCGGGCCTGTGACTCTCCTGCAAATGCTGCAAGGAGGTTCTTTTCAGTCTGACTTCCTTTCAATTCCATAGCGATCAGCCTGTATCATAACGGTATTTGTTCTGTCGTACAGATAATGGTCTGCTCTGAGCCAATAAATAGATGACAGATAGCGATATATAATCCTGATGATATGACCGCCGATACATTCTTCTTTACTATCGCCCCCTTTTTTATTGTTCTCTCCATAATGATTCTTGCACTCTTTCTTGTTGTTCTTCAATTTTTCAAACACCTTGATAAATCCGGTGGATTCAGCATACTGGCAGAACAATGGCCGGCTCGGCTGGAACCTTCAGGTACGGTTTTTTCTCATCAGACCCTGGGTCTGGGAAAGATATGGTATAAAAACTGTGTGAAGGTGGTGAGTTCAGATGGTGGATTGTATATTTCAGTCGGGTTTCCTTTCAGACGAGGAACCCTCTTCTGTTCAGATAGTGGAAAGAGCGCCCTTATTCCTTGGGGATCAATACGGTTCCGCCAAAAAAAGAGTGCATTCTGGACAGATATGTATGAGTATGAGGTTCAAAGTCAAAAGCCGGTTATTCTTACCGTTCCAAAACAGATCGCTTATTCATTCTCTGAATATGTAAAGCCACCAGTATGAGAGTTGATGGAAATATCAAATTTTTTTCAGGACTATTTTTTCGAATTGTTCTTTCAGGCCCGGATCTCTACAACATTCCTCGATAAATTCGACTGCACGCAGGAGCTTATCATATGATTCCGGTGATAATCCATGTTCCATGATACAGGCATCATGATCAGCAACGGCTTTCTCTACTCCGAGTAGTTCAAGAAGAGTGCGGAGGATCGTGTGAGACCTCTTTGTTCTCTCTGCAATACACCGCCCCTCATCAGTCAGGGTCACTCCCCCGTATGGTTCATAATTTACCAGGCCTGCCTCCTGCAATCGCTTAAAGCCATCAGTCACGGTTGCAGGGGTGATATGTAATGCATGGGCGATATCCCGTGATTTTGCATATCCTTTTCCTTCTGATATTTCATAAATCACTTCAAGGAGATCTTCATTTCTTCTCGTAACTCTCTCTTCGGCCATGGCTGTAATACAGGAAGGTGTGGATTCGTCCACTCTTCGGGTATACATTTCATTTCATTTCCCTTATACCCATCAGAAAGGCAGGATGCAAATTGCAGACACTTTTAATACCGGCATGAAAATCTGAAAAAAAGGTTTTTATGAAATAAGTTCTTGCTGTTTCCCTGCCAACAGTTGTGCAATTCGAGCAACATATCTTCCCTGATATCTGGCCCCTGCAAGTTCATTTGCTGATGGAAACCGTTCCCCTGAGCCACCCGCAATTGTTGAAGCACCATACGGCGAACATCCGGAGATCTCATCCATGGTAGTCTGGCCGGAGAAGGTATATGGAAGTCCGGCAATGATCATTCCATGGTGGAGGAGTGTGACATGCATCGTGAGTATGGTCGACTCCTGACCCCCATGCTGCGTTCCACTACTGGTAAAGACGCTTCCGACTTTTCCTGCCAAAGCTCTCCTGCTCCAGATTCCACCCGTAGCATCAAGAAACTGCCTCATCTGCCCGGCCATATTTCCAAACCGGGTAGGGGTGCCAAATATGACTGCATCAGCTTTTGCAAGCTCATCAGGAGTAATTACAGGTAATTTCTGAAATTCAGCCTGGAAGGATTTTGCTCCCATTTTTTCGATAACTTCATCAGGTAATGTTTCAGGAACCCTGAATAATTCGGCCTCCAGTCCAGCATCGCGGACGCCAAGTGAGACGGCCTGGGCCATTGAATGGATATGGCCATACAATGAGTAATAGACAATGAAAACCCTTACTGACATATTGCCACCAGATAAGAGATGGATCATCGGACACATATAGATTCGGACTGAGATGGTCGACAAAAAAAAATAAGACTGGTGTGCGGGATCAGGGAGATTTCATTCAGATATGAGCTTTGAATTTCTTAATTGCCGGTTTTATGAATCGAATTCCATGAGAAGAGAGAATACCGGGAACAATGGTCAGGTCATCTGTCAGGTTATACCGATCTGTCTGATGCTGTTTCCAGCAAAGGCTTTTTTAAGGAACTGTTATTCATGACCTTTTTACCTGTACGCTTCCGGCAGATCCGGATATACCGTCAGGATGAGCAATATGTTAATTTCTGGTTTATATGAGAGATATTATTGAAGCTTTTCGTCTGTGAATCTGGTTTACTGATTCTTTGTATGGTCATGAAAATGATGCATATCCGGAGTGTGCGGATGAAGATGCTGTACCTGCTCATGTTCGTGCATATGGGCATGGACAACTCCTTTCATGGCCGAATCAGAATGATGATCATGATGACTGTCATCATGGCTGTGCCGGTGCTCATGTCTGAAGGGGGTATGATTATGATAATGACTATGCTCTTCAGTGATAATCAGCCATGCTCCGGCAGCCATAAGGGGCAGACTGAGCACTATTTGTATGCCGGGGTTCTCACCGGGGAGTGGAAGCGAGAGAATCAGTCCAATAAAAGGAGCAGTAGCAAATAATGCACCGGTGCGGGCTGAACCCAGTACTCTCATCGCCCGTATGACAAAGAGGATTGAAACCCCATATCCCAGGCAGCCGGTGAGAAGAACTACCGGGATGATTGTCAGGGAAAAAGCCGGCTCCCCGATACCATACCCCAGAGACACATTCCAGATTCCGGCAACAAATCCTTTGATCATGACAATCCGGGCAGGTTCCTTTCCGGATATTACACGGGTACAATTGTTATCCAGACCCCAGCAGAAACATGCCATGATGATGAGGATTGATCCTGGTGAGAGGCCAAAAGATACTGCAGGATCAAATGACAGAACCAGCCCGCCCATTAATACAGCAATTATGGCATACAACCCCCGTCTTCCGAGTGGTTCGCGAAATCCAATCACGGCAATAAGGGTGGTGAATGCCAGCTCTGCATTCAGGAGCAGGGAAGCAGTTGAAGCAGGAGTCGTGGTAAGACCGACCATGCAGAGGATAGGGGCGATGATGCTGCCAAAGGCAATGATCCCAAAAAGCCAGGGAAGATCACTTCTCCGTACTGGAGCTTCGGATTTTCCTTCCGGATCTGTAAAAATCCGGATCAATAGTCCGCCTGCACCAGCTCCCATATAAAGTAATCCGGCAAGGGTGACCGGTCCGATTTCAGAAAGAAGAATTCTGGATACAGGAATAACTGCACCAAACAGGGCAGCGGCAAGAAGAGCCATCAGTACCGCATCCCGGCTGGCAGACTGCATGATCATGTGTATTAATTGTAATACGATAAGACCTGTTCCGCCGAATTTATCAAATCACTTCATGGAACACACGCGTCTATACCGTACTCATATGAATTATCTTAAAGTATATATTACGAATATATAGTTTGAAAGCAATCCACATAATACTAATATATGGATCCATTCTCACATCATAACCTTGAATCTGTCCTGATCAACCAGTTTCATCGGTTTAAAAATTCCAGCACAGGGATACAAAGGAGGGTAAACTTTTCACAGTATGTGAATCACCCGCACATAATTGTCATTACCGGCGTTCGTAGATGTGGAAAATCCACCCTGCTCAGGCAACTTGCTGACTATTTTCCTTCATATTTGTATGTAAACCTGGATGATGAGCGGTTTGCCGGAATCGGAATTCATCATCTTACTGAAATAATGACAATATTTGAAGAGAAACAACCAGGTGTTCGAACCATTTTTCTTGATGAAATTCAAAATATTCCAGAATGGGAGAGATTTGTCAGGAGAATTCATGATGATGGATATCAGGTCTTTTTAACCGGATCAAATGCCTCACTTTTAAGTTCAGAACTTGCGACCCGTTTAACCGGACGATATGTGAAAATTTCTCTTTGGCCATTCAGATTTGATGAGTACTGTAATATGATGGGTATTTCAGATTTTCCACAAGGAACACAGGCTGAAGCAGAAATTCAAAGATTATGCGTAAAATATCTGGAAGAGGGGGGTTTTCCAGGTTTTCTGAATTATAAGGATCAGGAGATATTACATCAGATATTTGAGGATATTATTTATCGTGACATAATCGTCAGGTACGGGATTCGTGACATTCTTCCTTTCCGTGAATTATGCAGATATCTCTACTCGAATCTGACCCGGGAGGCTTCATACCAGTCCCTGGCAAAATCTATTGGGATGAAAAATCCGATGACTATCCGATCATGGGTTGGATATCTTCAGGATTCTTTTCTTATTTCTGAATGTTTTAAGTTTGATTATTCTCTCCGGCGTCAGCATGCGTATCAGAAAAAGATGTACGGGATTGATTCCGGCCTTCGGAACACGGTATCATTCAGATTTTCAGAAGATACCGGTTTATTGTTTGAACAGGCTGTCTGGATGGAATATACAAGTCGTGGGCATGAAATGTTCTGGTTTAAGGGGGACGGTGAATGTGATTTCTTAACTTTTGACAGGGGAGAGATCACAACCTGTATTCAGGCATGTACTGAATTGACTGTGGAGAACCAGGAACGGGAAATTTCGGGATTACTGGAAGCTATGAAAGAAACCAAATGTAATAATGGAATTATCCTTACAATACGACAATGGCAGGACATGATTATCGATGGAATCACAATAAAGATCCGCCCGTTCTGGAATGAAGTACTATCAAATAGCCCATTAATACGAAAGCCGACGTGGAACAATTAACGAACAAAACAGTTCAAGAAAAGGTATGAGAATAGCGAAAATTCCATTCAAAAAATGTGGCTTATAAATGCTTTATAAGCCTGTGAACACTACAGAGGGGGTTTTTCGCTAACCGCGTATGCATTTATACTGTAGGAGCCGGGGTTGGTGCAACTGTGTTACTCACCGTCGGAACCGGCCGGGGGTTATAGGTCGTTGTTGGAACGGGCGTTGATTTTTGGTCTGCTCCTGCGCATGCCTCATTAATTGATGGATGCAGCGGGATTACTGATGAGGCAATGGCAGTAAACTCATCTGATTTGGCTTTTGCATCTTCCATGGTCTCGTACGAGCCAAATACTGCAACCACATTTCCGTCAATGAGTCGTAAGAAGAGATGTGACGTCTTTCCATCAGGGTATTTCCCATACTGCGTTACCGTATCATTACCAAATACCGGTTCGCTCAGTGCTGCAATACCGGTTTTTGCATTAAAATCTTCGAGGTTTACCTTCAGGTTTTCTTCAGCGACATGAGAACAGTTCATATTCTGAAATACCTTGATAGTGATGACATTCGTAATGTCATTATTATCCATCACACCGGTTGCCATGCCGGCATATGAATTCACTGCAAAATTTGACCAGTCAGCAGGTAATTTTACGACAAATTCATCATTAATTGTCTGATTGGCATAATTTCCGGATTCTGCTGCTGAAACAGGAAGAAGAATTGCAGCAAACAGAATACAAAAACAACTGCATAATCGAAACATATCCATACTATCACGTCAGGTTCATACGATTATGAATTTTCTGGTAATAATAACAATAGCTCCCCGTTTTCCTATAGAGAAACACCTCAGATCTTTCACTCCGCTGCATGAAGGGCATCTGCATCAAAATACCCGTCTTTTGTCATTGAAACCAGCGGATCTATATAGCCAAAAGGGAAAACATCGAGTTCAAGAAAGATATGTTGGACAAATTCAAGAAATACCAGCGTGTTGACAGTTATAATGCCCTCCTCTGAAAGTGACTGTACTGGAGTACAGAATTGTTCGCCCTGGTAGTTTGGTGCATATGCCTTCAATCATTCTTTTCCTGCATTTGTATGCCATATGGTATCAAAAACATGCCGGGCAAGAAATAAAGTCCCTCCGCAGATGGCTGCCACCGGGATGTGTACCTGAATGCAACTAGATATAAGTGATACCAGCTGATCAGGATCCCTATACATAGTTTACCCATTGTCATACCCCGATGAAAGATACACCCTTCTATTCATGCACTGTCTCCGCGATCTGATCCACCATCAGATAGCACCAAACAAAAAAATAGAGAGAATCATGCGATTTTAATTTTAAAATCATAATATATCATTTATGAAACCGAGGTCAATTGTGACCTCCTGAATCATTCACCATTCTAAAGAAGTCTTACATATCATTTAATTTTCTCTTTTATCTCCTACTTACCGATTCATCAGATTTTTTTATGGTTTCTTTACAACACTAATTTTATATGCAATTACATAAAAATTTAGATTAATCTAAAAAGTGACGTGCTATGACCACAACCACTGTTGAGCAACTCCCCCCTGGAACATCAGGAATTATTTCTTCAATTCAGGGAGAGCCGTCTATTCGCCGAAGATTGATGGAAATGGGTGTCCTGCCTGGTTCTGAAATTACTCTTATGAAATGGGCGCCGCTAGGAGATCCTGCCGAATGTCGTATTCGTGGCTACAGACTTTCCCTTCGAAGGGCAGAAGCTGCTCTGATAACTGTTGAAAAGAAAGAGGAGTAATAACGCAATGGTACCTCTTATCCTTACAAAGGTCGGTGAAAAGGTCGTTGTCAGGTCAATCTGTGGAACCGGCCATCTTGCGAAAACTCTTGGTCAGCTCGGGATAATTACCGGAATTGAACTGACCGTCCTACAAAAGGCAAAAGAATCAGTAATTATCCGGATAGGAGAGAGCAGATATGCCCTTGGAACCGGAGCAGCCAGCATGGTTCTCGTAGAACCACTTTCATGTCGATAGTATGAAGGATATTCGTATATTACTTGCAGGAAACCCGAATGTTGGGAAAACTACCCTGTTTAACAGTATATGCGGGGTACACCAGCACACCGGTAACTATCCGGGAGTAACAGTAGATATAAAGACCGGAAAAAGACGGATACATGACTATACAATATGGGTTACTGACCTACCCGGGACCTACAGTCTGTCAGCATTTACTCCGGATGAACAGGTTGCCCGTGATGCACTTCTGACATTACAGCCGGATATTGTCGTCCAGATCATTGATGCTGCAAATATCGGGAGAAACCTGTTTTTAACCACGCAAATAATGGAAATCGGACTTCCGATGGTTATTGCATTGAGCATGTGTGATCTTGCAGAACAACAGGGGATAACCATTGATATAGAGTGTCTCGAGAAGAGTCTCAAAATTCCGGTCGTCAGAATAGTTGCACAAAAAGGTGAGGGGGTTGAGGAGTTAATCAAAACCATCATTGAGGTCTCCACCAATAAAACCCCTGACATTACTAGAGGGATAGAATACTCCCATTCGGTCACATCCCGTATCGTTGAAATCGGAAATTACCTCAGTGCACACAGGGAACTTTTAGGATGTCTTTCTCCACACTATGCAGCAATACGACTCGTGGAAGGTGATCATCATCTTGAAAAAATGCTGCATGAAAAGGGTCATACTATCCCATTTATCGATACCTGTGAACCGGCAGAACGGGACAGTATTGCAGAAGAGATTCTGCTTGCCAGATATAGAACCGCAGAAGAGATTACGACCTGCGCTGTAAAGTGCACCATGTGTCGTATCAGGCCTGGTGATCGTATCGACCAGGTCCTGACACACCGGATATTCGGGATTCCCATATTCCTCTCATGTATGTGGTTTGCATTTCAGCTGACTTTTAGTGCATCCAATCCGTTTCTCGTCGGAATTGAATACCTGTTTGGGCATCTGACTGAACTGATAAATAGCGTTGATATGGATCCGGTTACCAGATCATTTCTGTCTGACGGGGTAATCGGTGGGGTAGGATCAGTACTTGTCTTTGTTCCCAGCATTTTTGTGCTGTTCCTGCTGCTCTCCATCCTGGAAGATACGGGGTACCTGGCACGGGCAGCATTTGTCATGGACCGGCTTATGCATTCGGTCGGTCTGCATGGCCGGTCATTTATTCCGTTCCTCATCGGATTTGGATGTAATGTACCGGCCATTATGGCAACCAGAACTCTGCAAAGCAAAGCAGACCGTATTATTACCATCATCCCCATCCCGTTTATATCCTGTGCAGCACGACTTCCCGTATACGTCCTCTTTGCAGGTGTATTCTTCAAACCAGCAGCAGGAAATGTAATATTTTTCCTGTATGTTCTTGGTATCACTGTTGCAATCCTTTCAGCCCGGATATTCCGTCAGCTGGCATTCAGGGATGAACCATCACCCTTTATCATGGAACTGCCACCATACCGGAAACCCGACGGATTTGCTGCAGCGGTTCACATGTGGTTTAAAGGCAGGGAATACCTGAAACGTGCAGGCCTTGTCATCTTTGGCGGAGTTATAGTCATCTGGGCATTAGCAACTCTCCCGTTCGGAGTGGAATATGGATCTGCAGAGAGCCTTGCAGGGATCATCGGACAAACGATCCAGCCTTTATTTGCCCCCCTTGGGTTTACCTGGCACCTGGTCGTCGGGCTTATCTTCGGATTTATCGCGAAAGAGGTCGTGGTCGGATCTCTGGGGACCCTTTATGGAGGAGGAGAGATGCTCGAATCATCCCTTGCTGCGGACCCTGCATTAAATCCGGCTGTTGCATTTGCATACATGGTCTTTGTCCTCCTCTACATGCCCTGTGTTGCTGCACTTGGCGTAATCAGACAGGAGATGGGCAGCTGGAAATGGACCGGAATCACAATCGGTTGGGGTATATTCATTGCCTATATCTTCGCGTTTATTACAGCCCATATCGGTTTACTAATTATCGGAGCGTAAATCATGGAAACTACATGCTACCCTCATCACTACCTCTATGGATGGACAGGGATTGTTGCCCTGACCACGGGTATCGCCGGTATCGTATCAATAACAGAAGGAACCGGGATAGGAACCGGTCTTTTTAATCCGGATATTCCGGGAGGGTGCATCCTCATCCTTCTTTCAGCACTTTTTGGCTCTGCATTTATGAAAGGAAGAACGGACCGTCCGGGCTGGATCAGCTTCTCCTACATCGGGGCTTTGCTTCTCATTGTATTTACCGGATGTACAATCCTGGTTCAAACCGGGAATTTCCTTACCCTCATCATGGAGGGTGAAGAAGCACATCTCATGACGATTGTCCGTTCATCGTTCATATGGGCTGCAATTCCTGCACTGCCATTACTTTACGGAATATCAAAACTTCTGTATGGATGTGCAAACGAGGGTGACTCATGTGAGTGAAGGTCTGGAAATATTCTATCACATCAACAGACGGGGAGGATGCCTCCTCTCCGAACTCGCTCTGGACCTGGGTATATCGGAAAAATCAGTCCAATCCTGGATATCAATGTGGTGCAGCACGGGTCATCTAAAACGGGTCGGAGAATATGCATCAGGATGTGCATGCACGAAAGGCAGGATGAATTGTGTGTGTTGTCACGGTTCCTGTAAAGTGATGGAAAATTCCAGTGAAAGCAGAGTGGAACTTACAAAGCGGGGGCAGACTCTTATCAGGAGAAGAGATTTTCAATTGCAGACAAGTATTGTATCATAGAAAATTAATAAAAATTTATTGATCAACAGACGTAGTGCTTTATAGTGCTTAAGGGATAATCAGTAATACGCATAAAAGTTTTCCGACTATACCACTCAGTCGGAATCCGTGTGCTCATACGATTCATCTGTTATTCAGGATATATCCCCCTCAAGAGCCATGATCCACATCCTCTATGTAGATGACGAAGAGCTTCTTTTGGACCTTGCAAAACTATTCCTTGAGAGGAATGGGGAGTATCTGGTCGATACTGCACTATCAGCAGTGGGACTTCTTGATACACCTGACATCGCACACTATGATGCGATCATCTCTGATTATCTGATGCCCGAAATGGACGGAATCGCCTTTTTAAAGGGTATCAGGGAGAGATATCCGGATATGCCCTTCATCCTTTTTACCGGACGGGGAAGGGAAGAGGTTGTTATTGAAGCAATTAATAACGGTGCTGACTTTTACCTGCAGAAAGGCGGGGATCCAAAGGCCCAGTTTGCAGAATTAAGTCATAAAGTTATGCAGGCAGTCAAGAGACGAAAGGCTGAGAAAGACCTCCTTGAATCAGAGCAGCGGTTTTCTAAAGTATTCCATGCAAATCCTGCCATTGCAGGTCTGTCTGATCTCGCAACCGGCAGATATATTGATGTGAATGAAGCCTTCCTTAAGCGGCTGTTATATACAAGAGATGAAGTTATAGGGAAGACTTCTCTTGAGCTGAATATCCTGACCCCGGATAAACGGGATGAGCTCATTCAGGCACTCCGGACAAATGGGCATCTCCATAATTATGAGACCAAAATACGTGCTAAAAATGGAAATGTTCTGCACGTCCTCGTATCAGGAGATATCATCAGATCCGGTGCACAGGAGTTCCTGCTGATTCAGGCGGTGGATATTACTGAACGTATATCTAGCGAAGAGGCACTTCGTGAGAGCGAATACCGTCTGCGTTCATTTATCACCCATACTGCAGAAGCGGTTGTCCTGATCGATGAGGAGGGGGGCATTATCGAGTGGAATCCTGCAGCAGAGAAAATTACAGGTATTCCGGAACAGGAAGTAAAAGGTGTTCCGATCTGGAAGATCGTGCCACAGATGATACCACCCCACAGAAAAACAGACCAGCACATCCAGGATCTTGAGAAAGGTATACAAAACTCCCTGAAAACAGGAGTTCCGATCTCACGTGACCCGGTAATCACGGATATCATCAGAAGGGACGGCTCTGCTGTATTTATCCGGCAAATAACCTTTCCCATTCCCACCAGCAAAGGATATCGGTTTGGTATTATTATTGAGGATATCACACAACAAAAAACTGCCAAAGAACATGCAGAGACAATCCTGTCTAACCTGCGGAGAAGTCAGAGTATTGCCCATGTGGGGAACTGGGTTCTGGATCTTGCAACCCGGAAATTTTCTGCATCAGAAGAGGCATTGTCATTGTTTGGATATCCACCCGAAGCAACCCCTGACTTTGAAGAGATTGCAGGGATGATCCATCCTGAAGACAGGTCACGGGTACATGAATTATTTGCCCGGTCTCTTTCAACCGGTATGCCGTATACCACCGAGATGCGGATCATACTCCCAAAAACCGGAGAGATCAGATATCTTAACTCATTTGGTGAGATCGAGACTGATGAAAGCGGCAAACCGGTCAGAGTATTCGGGGTCAATCAGGATATTACCGAACTGAAAAAAACATCATCTGCCCTGATTGAGCAGGAGAACCAGTTCAGGCAGCTAATCGACAACCTTCCCATTTCTATCAGTATTGTAACGCTTGATGGTACAATCCGGTATGCAAATAAACGGGCGCTCTCACTCTTTGAGTTCTCCAGTATGGAGGAGTTATATAACACAAAAGCCCCGGACGTCTGGGCAGATCCTGCTGACCGTCAACGCTGGATAGATACTATTCTTAAGGAGGGTATGATATCTGACTTTGAGATGGGACTGATAACCCCGTCGGGGAAGAGATTCTGGGCGATTGGCTTTGGCATTATCATCACCTATCAGGGAGAGCGTTGTATTCTTTCGGCCCATCATGATATTACGGATCGAAAACGTGCGGAAGAAGAACTCAGAAAAAGCGAGGAGCAGTACCGCTTTATTACAGACAATTCTATTGATGTAATCTGGACAATGGATCTGACCGGCAGGTTTACGTACATCAGCCCGTCAGTTTATCATCTGAGAGGGTATACCCCTGACGAAGTAATGAATCAGCCGCTTAAAGAGGCATTCGCCCCTGAATCTTTACCGGTACTACAGGAGAGACTGCAGCATGCACAGGAAGCAGTCAGGCAGGGTCAAACGCCGGCACCGGAGATCTTTGAAGTAAAACAACCCTGCAAGGATGGCTCTTTTGTCTGGACAGAGGTTGTTGCAAGGCCGCTCTCTGATAAATGGGGGGATCCCATCGGATTTATCGGTGTCTCCAGGGACATTACAAAACGCAGGGAGACAGAGGAGATCCTGAAGGATAATGAGATCAAATTCATCTCCATATTCAACCAGACCCCTGATCCTATCCTTATCATGGATCAATCAGACACAATTATGGAGGTCAACCGCGGTTTTCATGAGATGTTTGGTCTGTCAGATACAGAAGTCGTTGGAAGACGAACTGGTGATATTCCGGTATTATCACCTATTCATGGAAAAGACATACTCGAAAAATTATCAGGAACAGAAGGTGAAGTGTTCCGGGACGAGATGACTTTTCTAAACCGTAATAATGTCCAGATCACCGCAGAGGTTGCCTGTTCACAGATTATTATTCATAAAAGACCCTGTCTGCTCATCCAGATCCATGATATCAGTGAGATCAGAAATGCACATGATGCAGCACAGAAAGCAAATGATAAACTCAATATCCTGTCCAGTATCACCCGCCATGACATCCTGAACCGGGTTATGATCGCAATGCTTTATGGTGAGGAGATGAAAGAATACATCTCTGATCCAGTTCTTCTGAAATTTCTTGACACTATTATTCAGGCCTCTTCCGATATTGAGCATCTTATCAGATTTACGAAAGAATACCAGGATCTCGGTACCTCTGCTCCGGCATGGCAGCGGATTGGATCAATCCTCAATCAGCCGCCGATACAAAATCTTGCAAAAGATGTCAGAATCGAATCTGATCTCGGTACTTTGGAGATATATGCTGACCTCATGCTTGAAAAGGTCCTGTATAATCTGGTTGATAATTCCGTCCGGCACGGACAGAATCTGACCACCATCAGACTTGGATATCAGCGTATAGGCAGCGATTGTCTGATTACGTATGAAGATGATGGCGGAGGGGTTTCTGATGATGAAAAAGAGAAGATTTTCGAACGTGGTTTTGGGAAAAATACCGGAATGGGACTTTTTTTAATCAGGGAAATTCTCTCAATTACCAGCATCAGCATACAGGAGACCGGTACACACGGGATCGGGGTTCGGTTTGAGATGAGAGTTCCGGCTGGAAAGTGGCGGGAATGAAAATAGGCAGCCGGTTCTGAACAGATGATAGCAGAGAAGATGTCATGAATATCCACTTCCCGAAACAAGTTCCGGCCATCCTCCTGTCTGTGACGACAGTATGTGCAATCAGCCTGAGTTTTTTCGCACTTTCGTCAGGATGGACAACCATTTTCCAGAATGTGTATTATTTTCCCATAATTATTGCCTGTGCCTTTTATTACTACCGGGGATTTCTATTCTCCATAGTACTTTCCCTGTTTTATTTTATTTGCATTTTTATATATACCCAGGATCCCTCGGTCCTGGTTGGAGCAGGTATCCGGGTTGTTATCTTCATCCTTGTAGCCGGGACGATCACATATCTTTCAATCCTGAAAGAGCGGGCAACGTCTGAACTGGCGAAGAGAAATTTTGAACTTCAGGCAGCATATGAACAGATTCAAAGTTCTGAAGAAGAACTTAAAGAGCAACTTGAGGAGATATACACCGCACAACAGGAGATAGATGAGCAGGAACACACATTCCGGTTACTTTTTGAGAACAATATTGCCGGAATTGCTCTTCATGAGATCATCTGTGATGATACCAAAACCCCTGTGGACTATAGATTCATCGACGTAAATCCGGCATTTGTTCAACAAACTGGACTTAAAAAAGAGGAAATTATCGGAAAAACGGTACGTGAGGTTTTACCAGGGACTGAACAATACTGGATAGAGATCTATGGGAAGGTTGCTCTTACAGGGATCACAGCACATTTTGAGAATTATAGCAGAGAACTGAACAAGTACTTTGAAGTTACGGCATACTCACCACGTCAGGGACAGTTTGCAACACTTGTCCAGGATGTCACCGAACGGATTCAAAAAGAAATCCGCCTCAAAGAGACAAATGAATACCTTGAAAACCTCATTACCTATGCAAATGTTCCTATTCTTGTCTGGGATGCTTCGTTTCACATTACCCGGGCGAACCATTCCTTTGAACTCTTGAGCGGTTGGAGTGCAGATGACCTTCGGGGAAAAACACTTGAGATACTCTTTCCTCCGGAGAGTGCTTCCCATTTAATGCAACTTATCAGGACAAACCAGGGAGGGTTCAGGTGGGACACCGTCAGAATACCGATTCAGCATCGCGAGGGAGGAACTAAATACCTGGTATGGAACTCTGCCACCATTTCCGATACAGAGGGAAACCCAATTGCAACAATAGCTCAGGGAAGGGATATCACCCAGGAGATCCTTCTTGAACAGGAAAAAGAACAACTGACTCTCCAAATCCAGGAAAACATTGCAAAATTAGCAATATTAAATGATGGTATCAGAAACCCCCTCTCCATCATTACAACACTTACAGAAATGGCGGGAAATAAAGAGTATGAAACACTGGTGTATGAACAGGTAACCCGCATTAATGAGATGATTCAGAATCTTGATAAGGAGTGGGTAAAATCTGTAAAAATTCTGGATTATTTACGGAAATATCACCATATCAACAAAGAGTTGGACACTCACGAAAGAGTTGCATGTACCCCTGAAATTCCTGATGGTAAGAATATAGATGATGTTTGTAATACTCTGCTGCAATTTGATTATCTTCGGGCTGGAGAGGATTTTTTCGGTTGGACTGTCAGATATATTCAGGAGACACTCTTTGCAGACTATGTATCAGTTGATTATGTAACCGGCGAAAACATTGCACGAACCCATACCGCACCCTCCGAGAACAGACAGGAGGAATCAGAAGTATTTCAAATATCAGATACCCTGTTGAATCAGGTCGCCGGGAAATGTATCTGCATCTTTGATCACGATGTGCACCGCAGCTTTCCAGATGATCCCCTTCTTCAAAAACTAAAGACTGACTGTTACATTGGGGTAACAATATGGAGCCATACAGGGACCCCTGTCGGTGTCCTCTCAGTTCTCTGGCAAACAGCTCCGCAACATATCCGTCGTGCCGAAATTCTTCTGAAGATTATATCAATCAGGGTATCTGGTGAGATCGAACGGATGCGGGCTGATCAGCAGCTCAAAGAGAATGAGATTTTGAATCTGGAAAAATACCGACATATCTTTGAGGATGCAACCATTGGCATATTCCAGACAACTCCGGACGGAGAGATACTCATGATCAATGATGCCATGGCACGGATGTTCGGATACGAGAATCAGGATGAAATTGCCAGACTGAACATACGGGTTGAACAAAACCTTTATCACAATCCAGAACAACGACGTGAACTCCTTGATGAACTTGCATCAGGTAAACCGGTATTTTTTAAGCAGATTACCTTTCGGAAAAAGGATGGAACGCTATTTACCGGATCAGTCAATGCCCGGAGTATTACAGATGATACTGGCCGGATCATTCGGTACGAAGGAACCATCCTCGACATTACCGAACATAAACGGATTGAGCAGGCCATAGCTGAAAGTGAAGAGCGTTTTCACAAAATTCTGGATCTCGTTCCAGATTTGATCTCAATACACGATCCTGATATGAATATTGTGTATAGCAACTGGAATGGATTCGGACGTGTCCCCTCTGATTTGAGAAAACCCGGTTTAAAATGTTATTTCGTATACCGTGGTCTTGATTGTGTCTGTCCTGACTGTCTGGCAGGAACGGTCTTAAAGACAAAAAAGCCAATTGAGACTGAAATAAAGATACCTGAAGGACTCTGGATTGATCTCAGGGTTATTCCCCTTCTTGATGATCAGGGAGAGGTTATTCTCTTTATGGAGTGGGTCAGGGATATCACGGAGAAAAAACTGGCCGAAGAGGAACTTCTGGAAGAACGGCAGAGACTTGCAAGTATCATTGCCGGCACACGGGCGGGAACATGGGAGTGGAATATAAAAACCGGAGAGGTGATAATAAACTCACTCTGGGCAGAGATGCTTGGCTATTCCAAAGAGGAACTCTCTCCGGTTACCATACAGACCCTGGAACGTCTGACTCACCCTGAAGATCTACCTCTTGTGTACCAAAAATTCAGGGAGCATTTTGATAAAAAATCACCCTATTACGAGGCTGAATTCAGGATGATTCATAAAAACGGGCAGATTGTCTATATACTCGACCGAGGCCGGGTACTGACCTTTGCTGATGATGGATCGCCCCATATGATGTATGGCACCCATATTAATATCACCGAGAAAAAAAACGCAGAACTGGAACTTTTTGAAGCAAACAGAAAGTTACACCTGCTCTCTGATATCACAAGACATGACATCAGAAATGCCCTCAGTTGTCTTCTGATATTTCTTGACCGGATACGGCTCTCCTCATCTGTGACCGATATTCAGAATGATATTGACCGGATTGAGCAGATAGCACAGCTCATTCAGAAGGCAATTGAATTCACCCATGATTATCAGAATATAGGAGTAAAAAAGGCCGTTTGGCATGACATCGAGACCATGCTCCAGTCAGTGCCTGATCAGATCCATACACCTGGAATCAAATTCACGAATACCGTCTCCGGCATCGAGATCTATGCCGATCCGCTTCTTGAACGGGCGATTTATAATATTATTGAGAATGCCCTCCGTTACGGAGGGCAGGGGATTTCTGAGATCAGAAGTTATGGAATATGTACGAGTGATGATGAATCCTTTTCATGGGTGATCGAAGATGACGGGGTCGGAATTAAAGAGAATGAAAAACCATATCTCTTTGAACATGGTTATGGAAAAAATACAGGTTTTGGGTTATTTTTTACCAGAGAAATCCTGACAATTACCGGTATCAGCATTGAAGAGAACGGGATATCCGGATCAGGAGCACGGTTTGAGATCCATATTCCACCGGGAAAATGGCGCAGAAAAAAGTAAAAGGATCTTCGAGTAAATACTCTATACTCTTTCATACTACAATATGACCCTAAAACTTCCTATCGGTATTCAGTCATTCTCTCAGATTATTACCGAAGGGTATGCGTATGTTGATAAAACACCATTCATTGCATCCCTCGTAAAAAGAGGTAAGTATTATTTCCTGTCACGACCAAGGCGGTTTGGAAAAAGTCTGCTTATTGATACAATAGACTGCTGCTTTTCAGGAAAGGAAGATCTTTTCTCAGGATTGTATCTTGGAACTTCTCAGGCCGGATGGGATTTCAAAAAAAAATACCCGGTTCTTCGAATCGACTGGTCAGTCTCCCCGGTCCGAACACCAGAAGAACTCAGGAAAAGAATTCATGAAATTCTGGATACATGGGCATACCAGTATGGATATTCTCCGATTGTACAATCAACCGGTGGCAAATTTGACGCCGTAATCAGAGCTATTGAAAAGACGACAGGAATGCAGATTGTGGTTCTTATTGATGAATATGACAAACCTATCCTTGATACCCTGAAAAATGCTGAAATTGCCGTAGAAATGCGGGATATTCTCAGAGACTTTTACGGCGGCCTGAAATCTCTTGATTCATGCCTGAAATTTGTTATGCTCACCGGAGTATCAAAATTTGTAAAGACCGGGATTTTTTCGGGACTCAATAACCTGAACGATATCACCCTTGATCATGAATATTCTGCAATCTGCGGGTACACAGATCATGATTTGAAAACAATCTTCCATGAATATCTTCCGGATTTCGATGAAGATAAAGTCAAAGAATGGTACAATGGTTATTCATGGACCGGAG
This sequence comes from uncultured Methanospirillum sp., assembly GCA_964501255.1. Taxonomy (GTDB): domain Archaea; phylum Halobacteriota; class Methanomicrobia; order Methanomicrobiales; family Methanospirillaceae; genus Methanospirillum. The sequence goes on from CAZCSN010000010.1 coordinate 37,728, forward strand.
AACAGGTGTATAACCCCTTTGATATCCTCCTCCTGTTTTCTAAAGGTATTTTCAGGGCATACTGGTTTGAAACCGGCACTCCATCCTTTCTTATTGATATCTGGAAGAAAAAACCTAAGGTTCCCGCAGAATATGATGGTATGGTTGCTGGAGATGAAATCCTTGGATCTTTTGATCCAGAAAAAATTACTATCGAGACGCTTCTTTTCCAGGCAGGATATCTTACGATCAGGTCCTGGGAGAGTAATCCGGATATCGGGACATGGTATACACTGGGATTTCCAAACCGGGAGGTTCGTGAGTCATTTAACCGTTTCATCCTCTCATCTCTTGGTCCGGATACTGCTTCAGTTTCTGTTCCTGATCACCGGAGAGTGTTTGAGGCAGGAGATATTGAACAGCTTAAAACACTGATTAATGCATTATTTGCTTCCATTCCCCATGACTGGTATAGAAATAACCCAATCTCCCGTTTTGAAGGGTACTATGCCAGTGTTTTCTACTCCTGGTTATGCAGTCTCGGCTTTATGGTCATACCGGAGGATGTGACAAATAAGGGGCAGATTGATCTGTCTGTCCAGACAAGTATAGCTATCTGGATTTTTGAATTCAAGGTAAAGGAATACGAAAAAAGCACAGAGATACGCCCTCTTCAGCAGATAGAGACGAAGGGATATCATGATAAATACCTGACCAGTTCAAAAGAGATTTTCCTTGTTGGAATTGTCTGGGACCCAAAAACCCGTGCTATCGATCAGTATGAGGTGAAACACATCCCAAAAACATAATGGTCACAGTACCTGACGGTATGAAACATACCAGAAAGAAGGCGTCAGGTCATATCCTTTACCTTCCATTTGCCGGCAGGGACATGGATCTCAAACCTGGCTCCTGAACCATACACCCCGGTTTCCCGGATTGTCATATTGCTGATAGCCAGAATCTCCCGAACCAGAAACAGCCCAAGACCGGTGTGTTTTCCATACCCTTGTCTGAATATCTTCTCTTTCTCATCATCAGGTATACCTGTCCCGTCATCTTCATATACAAAAATGCAGGCTGCACCGTCAGTATGGTACGAGAAAGAGATCCTGCTCACATGATCTCCATGCCTGATTGAATTTTCAATCAGGGTAAAGATGACCTTTTCAAGAATTGGATCTGCGTACAGATACAATCCTTCCAGATGAATACGGCATATGATCGACCCGATATGATATCCTTCAAGGACATGGGTAATCATCCGTTCCGCATACTGCCAGGAGAGCGATTTATTTCTGATATCATCTACCATTTTGGTAAACGCTATCTGACTCTGAATTGTTCTCGTGAAGGTAAGGCATTTCTCCACATACTGACGGACCTCCGGATCCAGGTCATGATCCTGCATCATCTCCAGATATCCGAAAAGACCGGTCACCTGATTGAGAATATCATGTCTGGTGATCGAAGAGAGAATGGTAAGTTTCCGGTTTGCATTGACCAGGGCATCTTTATCCTCTTTCCGGTCGGTAATGTCACGGATGGAGACCAGATCTGCCTCCTGCCCGTTCCATTGGATCCAGTGTCCTGCAGCCTCAATGGTTCTGATCTTCCCTGACCGGGTGATAAGCGTATATTCACCGATAACCGGCTCCCTTGTACTCTGGATCGTCGCAAGGTCAGCATATACCCGGTCTATTGATTCAGGTGAGAGGAAATCCCTGATATGTAAGGGGGATGAAGATGGAGAACCGAGCTCAATCATGGCATAGGCAGCAGGATTTCCATACAGCACGGTTCCGTCAAATCCGACAATGACCACCGGATCATGAATGTTTTCAATAATTATCCTCCGTTGCTCCTCTATCTCCCGAATAGTCCGGTCTTTCTCGTTTCGTTCAGTAATATCCAGAATAACAGAGCATACATAATCAATGGAACCATCATCTTTTCTGACTACACCGGTTGAGATGAGGACATCAATGAGTGAACCGTCTTTTCTGATATACCGCTTCTCAATATTGCCCGGGTCCTTGCCGGCCAGTACTGTTCTGAATATCTCCATCTCGTGTGCAAGATCCTCAGGTGGAGTAATATCGGTCCATTTTACCTGTTTGAGTTCTTCTGCAGAATATCCAAGCATGGAAAGGAGAGCATTATTAAAATAGAGCCATCTGCCGTCAGGGTCGGTAATAGCGATACCGACCAGGGTGGAGTTGAAAATCGACCTAAATCGTTCTTCACTCCTTCTGATCTCTTCCAAATTTTCGGTTATCTGATCATACTGGTACCGAAGTTCTTCCTCTGTTGCAGAAATCTCCTCATATGCAGCACTCAGTTCCTCATTACTCCGACGCAGTGCTTCATCAGCCTCCTTTCTCCGGATACTATTCCAGACCCCGTTCATAAGCAGGGTCAGCTGACGGATATCCTCATCTCCATATGGCTCTTCTTTATTTGCCACACCAACAAGCATCACGATGCGGTTGTGATCAAAGATTGGGACCCCCAGATGACGGACAACTGGCACGTGACCTTCAGGAAGGCCTTTTTTCAGGGGATTAAAAGCTGCATAATCATTGGTAATGATAGGCATTCTCTGTCTTACCGGCTCCCCCCACAGTCCGGTCTCTTCAAGAGGATACACGAATTTCCGGTCCGGTATCTGACACTCTTCAATCGCTCCGTGGGACCAGGCATGTATGGTCAGAATGGTCTCATCATCGTTCAGGAATGCAATATACCCAATCCGGCTGAGTGTCAGTCGGACTGCCTCATCAAGGGCAAAATCGGTGATCTCGTTGACTGATCGCTCTGTCATCTGGCTGAGCGTGAGCAGGGTTTCAAGTCTGGACTCATCAAGACGTAATTTTTCCTCAACCTGTTTGAGATTGGTAATATCAGCATGGGTTCCGACCATTCGGATCGGAGAGCCATGCTCATCCCATTCCACCACCTTCCCCCGTGCCTGTATCCATCTCCACCCTCTGTCCTTTGTCCTCATACGGAACTCTACGCTGTACCCCTCGTCTCTTTGGGAGATATGATCCTGGATTTTTTTCTGTGTCAGATCAAAATCATCCGGGTGCACGAGCGATTTCCAGGTCTCGTATGTCGATGGAAGTTCTCCGGGGGAGTATCCCAGCATGAGAAACCATTGCGGACTGAAAATGGCATGCCCCGTCTTCACATTCCAGTCCCATAATCCTTCATTTGAAGCGGCAAGGGTGAGACGGTACCGTGATTCAGACTCCTCCAGCAATTCTCTGGCTTCCTGTAATGGTGTGATATTGCGAAGTGACTCGATTGCCCCGATTATGTTCCCCTGCATATCATAGAGAGGACAGGCAGTAATCCAGAAATATGTCTTTTTTCCATTGTGCACCCAGGGACGGGTCATTTCTGCCGTCAGATTGTGATCCGTCTGTATTAATGTGGGATACTGTTCATACATATCAGGATTGTTCTCAAGCACATAATCAATCAGCATCGGACGCCTTTTTCCATAAAAGGGTACTGAATATAGATAATTCCCCTTTCCAAGAATTTCAGAGACAGGAATTCCTGAGAGGCGTTCCATGGCCTGATTCCAGGCGATGACAGTATGGTTTGTATCTATCGCAAAGGTTGCATCAGGCAGGAAATTGATAATCTCCGTCTCACGTTGCCTAAGCAGAAGAACCTCCTGTTCAACCCGGCGGTGCGATACTGCATGCTGGATTTTATTTGCCAGTTCAGCAAATTGGGCCTTGGGCTCCCCGCCTTTTTGCAGGTAAAAGTCGGCTCCGTTATTGAGTGCCTCAATTACCACCTCTTCCCTTCCTCTCCCGGTAAAGAGAATAAAGGGAGTTGAAAAACCACGTGCACGAACTTCCTTTAAAAAACCGATGCCATCCATTACCGGCATCTGATAATCGGAAATGATGGCCTCAAATACCTGTCCGGTCATGAGATCAAGTGCTATATCGGCACCGGTAGCAGTTGTGACGACAAAATTCCCGATCCGTTCCAGATATATCTTTCCTAATGCAAGGAGATCAGGTTCATCATCAACATACAGGACAGAAATTCGATCACTCATGTCAGATCTCCATATCGCCATTTTCCTGAAGGTACAAGGATCTCAAAGCGGACACCCCGCCCGTAAAATCCACACTCGTGTATGGAAAGACCGGTAATAGAAAGAATCTCCCGTGCCAGAAAGAGTCCTATACCGGTATGTTTCCCAAATCCATGTTCAAATATCATCTCCTTCTCAGAATGTTGTATTCCGGTTCCGTTATCCAGATAGATAATCATCAGATCACCCTTTTGTTCCTCAATCAGGAGATGAATATCCGTTACCGTCTCTCCATGCCGCACTGAGTTCTCAAAGAGTGTGGTAAAGACTTTTCTGATGATAGGATCCGTATAGATCTCCAGATGCCCTGGTATCTCATTATGGAATGTGATATAAGGAGGGAAAGCCTCCTGATATGCTGATTCAACGACCGGATATAATGCCTGCCAGCCGGAACTATACACCCCGAATGATTCATATTCGCGGGTAAAACTGATTATCCGCTCTATCTGCCCGCAAGCAGATCTGGCATTTTCTACATACTCATGTATCTTTCCTGGATCATCTGAACGGGATGCAAGATCAAAAAACATATCCATGGTGGATATCTGGTTGTAGATATCATGCCTGGTAAGACTGGTAAGCAGACGGAGTTTCAGATTTGACTGACGAAGGGCCTCTTTATCGTACCGCTGATCAGTAATATCACGAACGATGGCAAGGACTTCTTGAGGGGCTGAACGGATGATTCTCACCTCAAACCAGCATATTTTATCCTGCATATCCAGGGAATACTCAAAGAACTGCATCTGCCCGGTTCGAAGTGTTGTCTGTATTGCTGCAAGACCCCGGTCTGCAATGGGAGCAGGAAGAACTTCATGCAGGGATTTGCCAATTAAATACTCCAATGGGACATATAAGAGAGCGGGATCATTTACATGACAGGTCAGATACACCCCGTTTTCATCGAGTGTGAAGAGTATATCAGGAATTGCAGCAATAATGGCCCGGTACCGCTCTTCGCTCTCGCGGAGTGCACATTCAGCCTCTTTTTGTGCAGTTACATCCCGTGCGGATCCCACGGTTCCGATCATCTCACCCTTCTCATTCAGGAACGGGGCTTTATGCACATCAAGGAAGAGAAACGATCCTTTCACATTCCCGAACTCATCAAACTGTCGTGGCTCTCCGGCATCCATGGTGATCTGATCGGTATTACGGCAGATGTTTCCAAACGTATGCCAGTCCGGGTTTTCGGGATGCGAACGCCGTTCACGTTCGGCAAAAAAGAGATCGGTCTTTCCAACCGGTTCAAGAGTATCCCGGGCATTCAGGAGTTTTTCACAGATGGCCTTATTTGCAAAGATGTACCGTTTCTCAAGATCTTTTGCCCAGATCATATCAGGAACGGTATCGCACATCATCCGCATCATTGATGACAGAGAACGATATCGCTCTTCCCGCTCCTGCAAAGCCTCCTGAACAGCTCTCATGGTGGTGATATCCTGACATCCGCCATAGAGCCGGAGCGTATCCGGATGATACAGGTCCTGCTCACACCTCACTTTACAGGATAACCAGTGAACAGTTCCATCTTTATGCAGGATACGCAGCTCACAGGTTGCTGACTGACCGGGAGAAAGACCGGTAATATTCCTGTCAAAAACGGGAAGATCCTCTGCCACAACAATCGCTCTCCAGCAGCCCATTTCTTTGAGTTCATCAATGGTATATCCGGATATCGGCTCAACCGCACCGACCATCCAGTCGATAAAAAACCCGCTCTTATCATGAGAGACGCATGAAAAGGCAAAGTCAGATGTAAGCGTCGAAATCTGACGATATCGTTCCTCATTCCGGAGCAGTACTTCTTCTGCATATTTTCGTCCGGTAATATCTGTTGCGGTTTCAAGTCTGACAAGTCGCCCGTCGGTCCATGGAATGACCCGTGCATGGCAGATATACCACCGGCCATTCTTCTCAAGAAACCGCTCCCACACATGGGTGCCAAGAGGGCCTGATGAATCGGTAAGATGCCGGTTTGTACAGTAAGGACAGGGGGAGGTCCGATCCTTTTGCAGTACCATATAGCACTTCTGACCGACACATTCTCCAAAAATTGTTTTTACCTGCTGATTACAGTATACTATCTCATAAGTTTTGATATCGATGACCGTAACAAGGATATCTGCTGCATCGAGGATAATATCGGCCTCGGAACGGTTCTGCCGGAGCCCGGCTTTGAGAACCGGTGGCAGGTTAAGAACCGGGGTAAAGGCCTTTGGAGATGTATTTCCCTCAAGAATCACATTATGATGCTTCTGCAGATAATGCAAAATTTTATCTGATTCATTCCACCGCCGGTCCAGCTGGGTGACCATGTCATCAATCAGCCTGATCTGATGAAAAATCATCTCACGTATCCTGTCATCAGGTATGCACTCGGTATACCCGGTAATAACGGAGAGAGGGTTTCGGATACCATCATTCAGTACCGACTGCTGTGCAAAGTTTACCTGTATCTGCCTGATAGCCGCCTCAATATCCTGTTCCATCCGAAGTTTTTCGGTGATATCAAGGCCCTGTGCGATGGTTGCAACCGGTGTGAGCCCGTCATCCCCAAAGATGGTTGATGAGTTCCAGAGGACTGATCGCCTCCGTCCATCCTGATGAAGTATTGGGATTTCCACCATCTCCCATCGTTCTCCGCTCATGATCTGCCGGAGAAGTTCTTTCCACCGGTCCTGATCATCCGGGGAAAAGATCTCACTGATATGTCTTCCTATCACATCCTGAGCAGAATAACCGGTGAGGGATTCAAATGCTTTGTTCACACGGGTAACAGAGAGATCAGGATCCCAGACAATAATCGGCCCGTTTGCATGGGTGATCAGGTTTTCAAGATATTCATTGGTCTTTCTCAGGTCCTCTTCGACCTGGGCACGGGATATGGCAGTTCCGATGGTATTGGCAAGAGTAAGCAGGGTTTCCTTTTCACCTTTTTTCCATTCATACTCCATAGTGCAGTTGTCAAACCCAATAAACCCCCAGAACTTTTTTTGAATGATGATCGGGACCAAAAGGATAGAAATGATACCCTGTGCACTGAGTATTTCGCGTTCACTTTCCGGGTGATCTCTGACAAGGCCTGCTACCATCTTCCCCTGCCTGAGCATGTTGTAAGAGTAGGGAGCAACGACCTGAAACGGAAGATTTTGCAGATCCGGGTTATTAATCTGCGGTTCTATACCTTCACGGGTCCATTCAAACCGCTGACTGACCAAAAATTCATGAGTCACCGGATCGGTGTGCGCCTGAAAGATATAGACTCGGTCCTGGTCAGTTACCGATCCGATAATATCAAGAACCTTTTGAAGAGCATGATCCACATGTTTCTCCTGCAGGAGAACCAGAGTACATTCTGCAAGGGCGGAGAGGAGCCGGTCATTTTGTATCTGAGGCAATTCATCCCTTCTGTCACCCAGGACCCGTGTTATTATATCTCCTATTGCTGTACACTGATCCCGGAGATCTTCCTTCTTTTGCAGAAGATACACTATTCCACTCCCTGCAGGGAGCAGGAGATCTTTCTGTCCTTCTTCAGTGAAGATGATACAGGGAATTGTACGGTTTATTTTCCGTAGCCGGGAGAGAAACTGAGAGGCATCCATATCCGGCAGGGAATATGTCATAATGACCACATCACCAGGTCTTTGAGAAAGCCGGGTAAGAGCTTCCAATCCGGATAGATATATATCTACGATATTTTCTCCCGTATCCTTACGATAATGTTGCAGGATTTCAGAGAGGATCGGATCATTACCAACAAGGTGTATTGAGATCATGGTCTGCCGGAGTGGTTAAGTGTCATTTTTTTATTTATTTTACAAACTGGTGGAGGTAATCTGCTTTTTTGGGGGGTGTTCCAGAATGTATTCCTGAAAACTCCGTTGCTTCCCACAGATAAAAAGATTGTCATGCTGGCATATCATTTTGGTACATAAACGGACAGACGTATAAACGTGAATGGATCAGATTTTTTTAAAGGAGAACATGTCAGTTGATTATCCTACAATTCATACTCTTGTGAGTTGTTCAATCCCGAATGATACAGCCCTCATGACTCCTTTATAATCGGTATCATTGATGGTTTGCAATGAGTACTCTGAAATGATCGCATATTGCTGTTATATCATCCATTTGAGTCATAAAGACATCAAAAACGAGCAAATCATTGATTCGGTTATACTGATGAACCAGTATATTTCTCAGACCATTCATATCTTTGAGTAATTCTCCCATATCCTGATTAATGTATCCTGATTTCACAAGGTTTCCAATAATATCATCATCATTCATTGGAACACCGAGTTTAAGATCCCGATTGAGGATTGCACATATATTAAAGATGTTTTGAAGATTATATTCCAATCTTTTATATAACCCATCCTTTAAAAGTCCCAGGTTAATAAAATCCTCGTAATCTCTCGTTACGGGCAGGTTTTGCGTGATGATTGAAAGAGACTGATCAATTTCAGATAACAAAAACCGGATTTTATCAGCTCTGATACGGGTATTCGGTATCATACAATTTCTTTGTCCCCGATATAATCGAGATAATGCGGTTTGAAAAATTCATAATCCCGAAAAATTCGTAATGCCGTATCGTATAACTCGTCTTCATCAGCAGCATAAAGAACCTCCCCTTTGAAAACCTCTGCCTGGATAAATAATGGAAGATGTTCAAATATCTGAATATCACAGATATCCGGCACTCTTCCAAGGATATGCATTCTCATTCGTTCAGCCATCAGGTCTGAAAGGTCCGTTGAGATGGCGATATCAATATCAGAATGAATATCATGCCTTCTTTGTGCGACAGACCCATAGAGGATAATAAACCGGATATGATCAAACAAGGGGATATTTCGTATAATCTCCATACAGGAGTTTATTTCATCCATGAACGGATAATCAGAAATCATATATTTATATAAATTTAGAAGAATCCTATCTCTTTAGATTTTTTTGTGCTTTGCATGTATTCATCATGTGCGGACTATTATCTGTTATACAAACAAATATCTGACATGATATCATGATTTTATTTAATCTGCTTTATTGATTATCACAGGAATACCTCCATATAACTATCGAACAATTGTTCGGGAAATCACTCACCAGTCCCATCTTTATGAATCATATAATGCCCTTTATATCTCCGTTCCATCTATGCATAGGGCACGGTTATCGCCAGGTATCTCCTCCATGTCATCCTGTTCTCTCAGCACTCTCCTCACAGACTGACGCCTGTACTTCAAGGCCCTTTAGAAACAGGGAGATGAGATTATCAATGGAACATTCCTCACAAACTACTCCATTATACCCGTTACTATGATACTGTGTATCATTTTCATCCCTGACCATAACGATAACCGGCATAATCTGTGTCCTGGATCGTATCGAACGAATCACCATATCCTGATCCGGTATGCATCCTGTTGAGATGAGAATAAGACCTTTCGTATTCAATGTAATCTTTTCCAGTGCATCGGAGAGACAAAAATACGGATGGACCGTAAAGTATTCAAGACTGGTGTAATACCCAATCAGGTCAACCAAACGGTAGATATTCTCATGAATAAGAAAGAGGGGGATCCGGGATATGCTGAGACTGATATTTATATCAGATATGCCGGTTTTTATGTCGCTTACTATTTCTTTCCGGCACTGGAGAAAGACAGATAAGAAGGAGCTGTATTGATGGTAGTACGAAAGAAGTGTTTGTTGAAGAAATTCTATCTCCCCGGCGAACTCCGGATTGTCTGATAAAATACCTTCATCACCCGGAATCATATCCAGGAGGGTTTGCAGGTGTTGTAAACTCATGACAATCTTCTCATCATGCTCCTGTATCTTCTCCTTTACCTGGATAAGTTTACATGAGAGAGTTTGAAGGGATCTGATCAGATGGTTCAGATCCTCCCGGGCAGGCTCGTTCATTGCATCGTGGTGCTTATATTTTAAATTTTGTCATTTCACGGGATATATTGTCAGCAATACTACTCACATTAGCGATAACCCGGCCTATCTGTTCAATAGAAGCTGATGCCTCCTCAGTTGCAGCTGCAGCATCCTGGGCTTCCTTTGCAGTTCCCTGAATAAGGACTGACACTTCATTCACACTCGCGGTAATTTCCTCCACCGCTGCAGCCTGCTCTTCGGATGAAGATGCCATATCCATTGCATTTTTGGTGATCTCCTCAATGGAAGCTGCAATTTTTGAAAATGCGCTGACCGTCTCTTCAAGTGCCCGGTTCCCGTCTTCCACCGCTGTCCCTGCGGTAATGATGGCATCGTTTGCCTTGGTTGCTTTTGCCTGAAGATTTGCGATCATATCAGCAATATTCTCAGCAGACGCCCGGGAATCCTGGGCAAGAGATTTCACCTCCGCTGCAACAACTGCAAACCCTCTTCCTGCTTCCCCGGCCCGTGCAGCCTCAATGGCAGCATTTAATGCAAGGAGATTTGTCTGATTTGAGATGTCTGTAATCAGTCGTACAATCTTTCCAATCTCCTCCATCTGCTTGTTAATCTCTTTGACAATCTGATCTACCTCACTGGTTGAGAGTCTGATACCGTTCATCGCCGACTCTGACTTTTTCGCAAGTTCAATACCCTGTTTAGAGAACTGATTCGCCTCGGTTGCAGACGCAGATACCTTCTCGGCACGCTGGGAGACTTCTCCGACAGTGATTGTTAAATCCTCCATGGCTTTGAGTACCTGGGTAATCCCATCGTCCCCCTGTTCTGCATTGGCACTGACACTGCCAGCATTTTTCGCTATCTGTTGTGACCCTGCAGATACCTCCTCAACACTTGCCGTTGCTTCCTCTGCATTCGATGCCAGTTCAAGGACCTGTTTATTTATCACTCCGATAGCGTTGCAGATCTGAATCCCGATATTGTCCAGAGCCTGTTTAAATCCGACCCATTCTCCGGCAACTTTCAGCGAGGGATCAACTCGTGCAGTGAAATTGGCCTGTGCATACTCATTTGCAACACGGATTGCCTCATACACCGGAGTGACAACAGATTCCAGTGTCTGGTTAAAACCTGCCACAATATCCTTCCATGCACCAGGATATTGCGTCAGATCACTGCGAATGTTCAGGTCGCCTGCTATAGCTCCCTTCGAGAGACGCTCTGTTTCGGCTACCAGTGCTTTAAGCACACGGTTCGATTCATTGATATTATTTTTGATAATAGCATAATCCCCGGGATATTCATCAGTAATATCAAAAACATCCCTTCCTTTGGCCACATCCTCTATCCATCCGGCTGCAGTATTCAGGGGTATTCCTACCGTTTCAAGCGTTTTGTTCACCCCATCAACAACTTCAGCAAAATCACCCAGGAGTCTGGATGCATCTGCCCGGTGTTTTAAATCTCCCCGAAGGGCAGCCTGAACAAGGTTGTTTGCTTCCACAACCAGGGTTTTTACTGAATCACGTGCCTTGTGAAGATTCTGGGTCAGATCCACCATCTTTGCCCTGACTTCGGCAGTATACTGATCAGCGTCAGGAATTTGGACTTCAAAACCGGTATCCCCATTTGCAAACCGGCCAAGACAATCAGATATGTTCCTGACCGATTCATCCAGATACTTCTGGACCTTTGTTATGGCGGTAACATCACCCACAACCTCGACATGTCCTACTTTCTCTCCACGGGCATCATAGACATACGCACAATCCACATTGTAGTATCCGCCATCCTGCTCAAATCTGGTGTTGGGTATCCCTTTTTTCAGACGGGTAATCCCACAGTTCTCGGTATTGCAGATGTTTGCACCCCATTCATTGCAGTGATGCCCGATGAGTTCTTTTCTGGACTTTTTAAGCATTGTCTCAACAGCCTTGTTGACAAAAGTCCACCGTGAATTGAGATCAGTGACTGTAATCGCCATTGGGACGGCATCAAGAATCGATTCATAGTAGGCAATCTGGTTTAATTGTTCGGTGAGATCCTGAACTGTTTCAACAAAACCGACCTGCTCACCTTTTGCGTTGACAACCGGTTTCGTGACCTGTTTGCCATTCATCCCCTGCCATTCAAAATAACTCTCTGTCACACCTTTTGTCCGAAGCTGATGAATACCACAATCCTCGGTCTTACAGATGGTTGCATTGGCAGTATGACAGGGAAGACCATAGGCTGATTTCCGATCCTTGATTACCTTATTTTTAAGCAGAACTTCTTCGAATGCCTTATTCATGTACGTCCAGTTCATATTCATGTCAGTGACATGAATCGGGAACTGGACGGCGTCAAGAATTGACTCATACCAGGCTACTTTGTCTGCAATCGTCTCAACGGTTTTGTTGATCCCTTCAATAATCCTCCGGTATTCACCATGATGCACAGACACATCTGCACGCTTTGTGAAATCGCCGGTTTCAAATGCATGCGTAAGCATGGTGGTATCAGTAATAAGTTGTTTTAAGCTCTCCATACATTTGATGAATGCAGGCATCAATTCATCCTGTTCACTCCTCCTTCCAATCTTGCGCAAATCTTCGAGTTTTTCAAGATTTCCAGCACCAATATCTTTTGCAAGACTGGTTACGGTAATCAGGCGTTCCCGCACCTGATTGATATTATCTGCGAGTATTGCAAAATCTCCTGAGTATTGGGATGTATCCATGTGCCGGGTATGATCGTTGACAACAAGACTCTGAAGCACGGCACCTGCATCATGAAGTGGCTGAACCACTGCATCAAGCGTATGATTCATCCCTTCAACGATCTTCCGGTACTCACCCTGGTGTTTTGTTGCATCAGCGCGTACATCCAGACGTCCCTCTACTGCTGCTTTGATCAGCAGATTGCAATCATCAATGAGAGCAAGAATATGTGATCTAAGTTGATCGAGTTTTTCATTTGCAAGGGCCTGCTTACCTGGCAATTGTTCAAGGACCGGACTAAAATCTCCGGCAGAATAAGACGAAAGGATGGTAAGGATCTTTAAAACACTCCCGACATGCAGGCTGACTGCATTGTTATACCCGGATGTTATGTCACGGTAAAAGCCCTGATAGGGAGCGAGATCAATTGATGCATCAATATCCCCAGCTTTGTGCTGTTTGTACATCTGTGTGGTATCGTTCAGGAGCCGGGTCAGACTTTCAATGCAGTTATTCAGATTATTTTTGATCTCATTGAAATCCCCATTATACTGCTCGGTAATCCGGGGCGGGAGATCTCCCTTTGCAATCCGGTCCACATACTCAGCAGCCACATTCAGCGGTCCGATAATCGCATCAAGGGTCCCGTTGATTCCCTCCATCAGGAGTCTGAGCTCACCGGAGTATGGAGCGGGATCAACACGGACGTCCAGATCTCCTGCCTGAGCCCGTTCGGTTAACTGAAGGATGTCCCGGACAGCTGAAATTTCCGCAGTTTTATCGAGATAATATGCAAAAACGGATTGCAAATTCCCGTCCGGACCAAAGAAGGGGGTGTAATAGTACTGTAAATGCTTCACACCACTTTTCACATGAGCATCAAGTTCGCCATGTACCGTGCTCCTCTTTTCAATTCCTTCTGCAAGTGATCCGCCAACCCGGTTCCGGACATCAAAATCGGTGATCTTCATCCTGCATAATTGTTCAAACGGGGTATCGGTCAAGGTGGCAAATGCATGATTGGCATACTGTATGGAGAGGTCGGGTTTTACATCAACGATAGGAGAAGGCGCATTGGCAATGATGAATTCTGATTACTTCCGAAGTGCAACAACCTCAGTGAAATCAACGATTGTCGCCATCAGACACATTGTTCCAAGATACTCAATACATTTTAATGTTACCTTACAGGGAAACACCGTCCCGTCAAGCCGCATATGCTCCCATTCAAAACTGACTTCCTCACCGCCAAGTGCCTTTTGGATATAAAATGCCGCACCTTCATTCGAATCTCTCCCGTCACTTTGTTTGGGCGGCGAGAGAATTGACGGAGGTTTCCCGATAATATCCTCACTTCCTCCGGCACGAAACATGGTGTATGTAGCGGCGTTGCAGTCGAGGTACCGTCCATCCTGACCGATTATCTGTATGGATGCAGGGGTTGCATCGATAATGGTCATTAATGTGGTTGCATCGGTTGCGAGAATCTTTGCATTCATCTTGATCCACCTTCTCTTATCAGATGAAATACCATCATCTGAAATAAAGATATTGGCATCTTAGTATGTTTTAGGTATTACTGTACATTGAATAAAAGGGATTGGAATTATGCGCAGAAATAAAAACATATATATATAAGTTTTAGACCACTATTGTGCTACCCCCAGTATGAATGATATCCACGAAAAAATACTGTCAGCGTTAGCCAGTGAGAAAAAAGCCCTGAAAATAAAAGAGATAGCCTCCCTCACCGGTCTTGATCCTCATACAGCAGCCCGATCCCTTGATGTTCTCGAAGTGCTCGGAAAAGTCAGAAAGATTGTTGTAGGAACATCAAAGAAATATCATCTTATTGAATCAATCCCGGTTTTCAGACTTATAGACATCAGTTCTGATCTGATAATCATTCTTGATACTGATTTATCAATACAATATATTAACAAAAGAGCCAAAGATTTTTTTAATATAACAGACCGCAATATAATCGGTCAGAAACTCGAGGGATTAAATCTTGATCTGTTCTCCGGTCATGAAATACTCGATGGTCTGAGATCTTTTTCCTTCGAAAAAGTATACAGAACCGAGATTTACTATACCTATCATGATACAGGGTTCTGGTACGCGGTTTCAATAATCGGCCTTGCTCTCTCTCCGCAGGAGAGAAAAATTGCAATAATTGCTGAGGATATTACGGATAAAAAACAGTACCAACAGAAAATTATTGAAAACGAAGAAAAACTCCGTTCAATCACCCAGAATATTCCAGGTATTGTGTTCCGGTACAATATCAGGCACAATATCCATGAGATATTCAATGATAATCTTGAGCGGATAACCGGGTATACAACTCACGATATTACATCCCACTATAATCTCCCGTTTTACTCGGTCATACATCCGGATGATATCCCCGGCATACTTCCCGTGATGCTGGAATCCGTTCGGAGAGGGAGTGATTATACCCTTCAATACAGAATTTTCACAAAAGATAAGCGGCTTATTCATGTATATGAACAGGGAAGGGTAATTCATGATCATGAAGGACAGGCAGAATATATTGACGGGGTAATCTTTGATATTTCTGATATCGTTCTCAATGCATCACGATATAAGAATTTGTTTGACTCTGCACCCATAGCTCTTGTGGAAGATGACTTTTCAGGATTTTACACCTTTATTTCTCATCTGAAGAAGAAAGGGATTTCAGATTTTCAGATGTATTTTGACACCCATCCGGAGATGGTGAAATCATGTGAAAAATATGTGAAAAATGTTGATTGTAATGCCGCATTCCTTCGGCTGATCGAACTTGGACCTGAAGACAATATTAGTTTTTTTGAAAAATCATCGATATTTCCCAAAGAATCAGAAAAAACAAAAAAAGAACTGCTGATCGCCCTTGCAGAAGGAAAGACCACATATCAGGGGGAGATTCCGATCAGGACTGCAAAAGGCAATATCCGAAATCTGATAGTCCGTGTTTCAGTCGTCCCAGATACACCGGTCCCCCTGTCACGAGTCCTCATATCCTGCATTGATGATACTGAAAGAAAAAAATCACGGGCGGAATTAGAAAAAAAGAAACGGAATCTTCAGGCAATCTTTGACAATACCTATGCTGCATTTCTTTTAATCGATAAGAACTTCACCATTCAGGCTTTTAATGCAGTGGCACAGGAGGGATCATACCAGATTTTTCATCGCACCATGTCAGAAGGTGACTCGATTTGGGATTATGTAAGGGAGGAAGACAAAGAATCATTTTATACCCATATGAAGAAAGCGTTTGCCGGAGAGAAAATCGAGACCGAACTGAAATTTAAACTTCCCGATGGATCTGAACAATGGTATGAATTCCATTACTCTCCTGTGTATGATGAGAACGGATCCATCGATCTGGTTTTTTTCACAAGTCAGAATATATCTGAAAAAAAACAGACTGAGGAAGCCTTTGTTCAGCTCAGCCGCGAACGTCTCCTCCTCTCCGAAGAAGCCGGAAGACAGGGGATGTATGAGATAAACCTGATTAATGGAACTGTTACCTTTTCTGCGGCTTTTTATGCGATGCACGGATATCCGTTCGGATCGTTTTATGCAAGTACGGACGTCTGGCCGGCCCTGATTCATCCTGATGATGCACCACGTCTCATGAGAGAACGGGAGGAATCATTGCACCTGAAGAATACATTCTCCTCGGAGTACAGAATAAAACACCACGACGGAAACTGGATGTGGGTTGAGGGACGGCAACGGGTTATCAGCCGGGATGAATACGGGAATCCTGAAGTAATTATCGGTATCCATACCGATATTACACAAAGAAAGCAGAATGAAGAGGCATTAAAGGAGAGCGAGCTCCGACTCCGGCAGATTGCTGATGCGACTGATGATGCTCTCTTTATGCATTGCGGAGGAGAGATCCTGAAAGTCAATCACAGTGCTGTCAGAATGTTTGGATATTCTGAAGAGGAATTACAATCCATGCATGTGCTCTCCCTTGTTGCTCCGGACTACCGGAATTATGTCAAAGAGCGATTACTTGACACCAATGATGTGATTTATGAGGCCGATGGTATTACAAAAGACGGACGAATTCTAAAACTCAGGGTAAAAGCAACAAACACACCATCAGAGGGAAGAACCATCAGGTTTTCAGCAGTAAAGAATATTACTCCACTATTAGAACAGGAGAAGGAAATCAAAGAGAATATCCAGAAAGTACGTTCAATCATTGACAATTCTCCGGATGCCATAACTCTCATTGATGAGCAGGGTGTTATTATTGAATGGAATCCGGCCGCGGAAACTATCTTTGGTATTCCGTGCAGTGAGGCAATGGGACAGAGGTATTGTGATCTCCTGCCATCCATGATCATACCCGAACATCGGATTCCGGAACGGATACAATATCTCACTTCTGCTATACGTGAGGCATTAAATACGGGCAGATCAGATCTCTTTCGTGCCCCGCTGGAAGGTCAGATTCTCCGTCCTGACGGGACGAGACGAAATATCAGGCAGACTGTTTTTTTCATTCCGACAGAGAAGGGATACCGGCTTGGATCTATAACCCTTGATACTACCGGGGAGAAAGAGAACGAGAACCGGCTGTTAACCGCTCATCTGGATCTTCAGGCTGCATATGAGCAGATTTCAGCAGCCGAGGAGGAAATGCGTGCAAATTACGAAGAACTGGCAGCGAAAAATGAAGAACTGGAGAGGAGCAGGGAACTTCTGAAACTGAAACTGGATCATATTCTCACTCCGGAGTATAATATAACCGATGAGGAACTTGCAAACATCATTGATTGTGAAGAGATTCAGCACATAATGGATGATTTTTATGCTCTGACCGGTATTGGAGTCGGAATTGTTGATCTGAACGGGTCTGTGCTTATTGCCACCGGATGGCAGGATATCTGCACAAAATTTCATAGGGTAAACGCCGAATCATCTCAAAACTGCCGTGAAAGTGATCTGACCCTGACGAAGAACATGAAACCTGGTGAAATCCGGGCATATAAATGTAAGAACAACCTCTGGGATATTGCAACACCGATCATGATCGGGTCACGCCATGTGGGAAATCTTTTTCTTGGGCAGTTTTTCTATACCGATGAAGCAATAAACAGAGAACTTTTCAGAGAGCAGGCAGAACGATACGGGTTTGATAGTGATGCATATCTTGCGGCACTTGATCGGGTCCCCCGTTGGTCCAAAGAGACGGTTGATACAGTACTTGACTTTTACAAACGATTTGCCGGACTTATCTCCCGTCTTAGCTATAGTAATGTAAGACTTGCAAAAACACTTGCAGATTATGAACAGATTCTGCAGCAACTGGCAAAATCACAGGAGAAGTACCGCAGATACAGCGAATTTGCTCCCCATGGAATTATTGTAGCGGATGAATCAGGCCGGCTTGTTGATGTAAATCCAATGATATGCGAACTCCTTGGATATACACGGGATGAACTGCTCACCATGGGAGTGGGAAGTCTGTATCCTGAGGAAGGCAGGGTTCAGGCAGAGGAACGCTTTCTCCAGCTTATTCGGACAGGATACAGCTCATTTGAAAGCAGGATGCAGAGAAAGGATGGAGAGACTATTCCTATTCTCCTCAATGCAGTCAGCCTTCCGGATAACCAGTACATGGCATTTGTCATTGATCTGACTGAAAAAGAAGAGGCAAAAAGGAGGCAGGCAGCAGCACTTGAGCAGATTGAAAAGAATATTTATCAGCTCTCTACACTCAATGATCAGATCCGTAACCCGCTGACTATTATTAACAGTTTGTGTGAGATGGATGAGCCTGCCCATTATGATCAGATTCAGGAGCAGATCATGAGGATTGATCAGATCATCAGAAAAACCGACCAGGGATGGCTTGAGTCATCAAAGATAAGAGAGTATCTAAAGAAGCATCATGGGATCATTGTATCAGATCACTGGGTTTGATAAGATCAGAGCGATTCCTGTAAAGAGCAATGTGGTATCGTAATCCATTTTTATTGTGACTGCTTTGGGTTATTAATTCGTTCATCCTTATACAATCCAAATTTCACCCGAATCTCAAACCTGACCCCATGCCCCGGAACGCCGGTCTCTGCAATGGTGATATCGGTCAGGGCGAGTATCTCCCGACATAAAAAGAGCCCCATTCCAGTATTTTTCCCATATCCTTTCTGAAAAATCTTCTCTTTCTCATCCGGAGCGATACCGGTTCCATCATCAGTATAGATGATCATCAGATCTTTTTCATCATACGCATATGAAAACGTCATGATCCGGACCGTTCCGCCATGACGGATAGAGTTGTCAATCAGATTATAGAGGACTTTTTCTATCATCGGATCTGTAAAAATTGTGACCCCCTTTTCCGGGACTACCAGAACCCTCCCATCAGCAAGTGACTGAACCGGTTGTCTGGACAGAGTGTCAGCAATATCTATCCACCGGGGTTCTGATAAACCCAGTTTCTCATATTCGCCGGTAAACTGAATGAGCTGGGTTATCTTCTCTTCGGTCTCTGCAATTATATGCAACCGGCGGGTAATCTCCGGATCAGTTATTAACTCCATAAGTAGATAGATATTCATCCGGATAATGGTTGCACAGTTTAAAATATCATGCCTGGTAATACCTGACAGAATAGTCAGTTTATTCATCGCTTTTTTCAGTGCATTCTGAGTCTGCCGGAGAGGAGTAATGTCAATACTCATGCCAAGAAGATATAGCCCGGAGCCCGACGCCTTCTTATAACTTTTTGCATAGGAAATATGATATCGTATCTCACCACTCTCATTCAGGACCCGGTATTCATCGCTGATCTCCTGATCTTTTCCGGTCACACTCTCTAATTTTTTAAGTATTGCCGGGAGATCCTCAGGGTAAATAATATCATTCAGGGTAAGGGGAATCTGCCCGGCTTTTGTCTTCTCTCTCCCAAGCATCTGATATACCTGGTCATCAACTGAGAGTGTAAGAGTGGCAAGATCTATCTCCCAGACCCCTGCCCTGGCAGTTTTGATTGCCAGATCATACCGGTCTGCAAGCTCCCGAATCCTGCTCATCACTACATCACGTTCAGCAGATAATCTGTCAAAATTGATGATGATAAAAAGAAGCGTGGATCCGATCGTTGCAAAAATGGAGTAAAGGAAGAGAAAGTCAGTGGAGAATGAACTCTGGAGCAACGGGCGCTCCTGCGTATTGAGACTATAATCAATAATCCTGAATGCAAATATGAGAGCAAGAAAAGAAAAATTTCCAATGTTCAGCCAGGTAAAGATATCCCTTTCTGCCGGCCGGTTCTGATAAAACATTCGGGCGATCTGACATGAAAGAATGAGTGCACATAGTGCCAGTATGATAGAGCGAAGAGCAATACTTGGATATATGTAATATCCGATTATCACTCCGGCAAAAATGATCGGAAGGAACAGATACCACCGGCGATCAAGAGGAGTATTGGTGTAGTACCTGGTTATTGCCTCATAAACAAGCAGAAAACCAAGTACTGAGAAGAGATTTGTGCCAAAAATCGAGATGACATCAGGGATGATACCCCGAAGCATAATGTTCATATGGGCAAGAGCCAGGCAGATAAGAGACAGGGTCCATATTCCAAAACCCGGATATCCGCCCCGCTTTTTCCAGTATAAAACCATAATCCCGGAGAGAAATAATTCGATGAGGACGATGCAAAGGAGCAGGCTTCGCAGATCGAATAATCCCTCTCCGGATGACATGGCTTATAGTATTCTTCTGATAATCTAATAAACCTTTTAAAAAAGATAAGGGTTAAAAAAGAGATGTAAAATTATAATTATTAATATATTGATTATAATTATGATAATTTCCTCTGATACAATATACCGAGAGTAACATATAGATTATCAATGATAATGGCGACAGGATACCGTGTGATAAAAAACGCCAGATAATCAGTCATGGATATATAAAATATGCAGGAACCAGACAGTTTCGTACCCGATCAATCTCATAAGTACCGATCCTCTTATCCGGGAATGAGGAAAACCAGACATCCAAACCCTGTTTGAAATCTCATCTCTGAATGGTACGTATCAGAAATGGTTTCCTCCTACCAGATTTAGGAAAAAAGGATTTATTGATAAACAATAAAAAATACCATGAACAGAGAACTCCTGCCGGAATAATTCTTCTTAAAAAAACCTGTTGCTTTTCAAATAGTATTCATATGAAGGACAATTTATACAAAAAACTCATTATCATCGTCTTTATTCTGTTATCGTTCCTTATTCTCCAGGTCTTTGGAATAACAGCGATGTATAACGAGTCACATCAGACCATATTACAAAACTCATGGCATGAGATGGAGAATCTTGCAACACTTATCGCCAGCCAGATTGATGGTGATGCCCTGTCACAGATTCGGGAAGGTGATGAAAATACCACACAATACCAAAAGATGATTCATGAACTGTGGGAGATGCAGAATAAGCATGCGGATATCAGATTTATTTATACACTAATAAAAAAAGGGGATAAACTCGCATTTGTCACTGATAGTGAGTACGGTCATAATGATTTTTCCGAGCCACTCATCGGGTACATCTATGATGATGCACCCCCTGAGGCTTTTTCAGGATTTAAATCTGTAAGTCTTCGAAAGACATACTATACAGATGAATGGGGCACATATATGTCAGCGTTCGCCCCTGTCAAAAATAAAACCGGGGATACAGTCGCAATTGTCGGTGTTGATATCCCGAAGGATGTTATCGAGAACCGGCTCAGGTCTATTGTAAATATCGGATATATTATTCTTATTGCAACTACCATCATCTCATTCCTGCTTATTCTTCTCATTCTGTATGGAGTCAGGGTCATCAGCTCGTATCAGAAAAAACTGGAGGAGAGTGAGAAAAAAATCGAGATGGCGCTGGATATCGCAGAAGAGGGGCGCTGGGAGTATGCAATGCCCAAGAATATTCTACA
>CAZCSN010000011.1:0-47724 GCA_964501255.1 uncultured Methanospirillum sp.
TAAGGCTTGTTGTCAGGAAATATCAGGAGTACAGAGTTTTTTACAAAAAGGAAAAGGCACTATGAATGACCATATCGCTGGCGCCGGGGACGCGAACTGAGATAAACAAAAAAAAGAGTTACCTGGTTATTACATGTTCACCGGTGTAGAGCGAGACCACACCACCGATCACAATCACTGCCGGCGGACGGACCTTGCGTTCATGCGCTAATTCAGCGATGGTATTCAGTGTCCCTATCGTCTCCCGCTGATCAGGACGAAGTCCGCGCTCAATGACAGCAACAGGGGTTGCACCATCCATCCCGTGATCTACCAGAAATTTCGCAATTTTGCCCAGGTTTTTCACACCCATGAGGATGACGATCGTGCCCCGTGACCGTGCAAGCCACTCCCAGTCAATAGCCGATTCCTCTTTGGCTGGATCCTCATTCCCCGTCAGAATGGTTACCTGTGATGCATATCTCCGATGGGTTACCGGTATTCCAACCGAGGCCGGAACTGCGATGGCACTTGTCACGCCAGGTACAACTTCCACCGGTATGTTATGCGCCCTCAGCGTCTCCAGTTCTTCGCCGCCCCGTCCGAACAGAAACGGATCTCCACCCTTTAATCTGACAACCTTCCGACCCTCCTTTGCATATGAGACCATCAGATTCTCTATCTCATCCTGTTCGCGGGTGTGCTGATCCCCGTATTTCCCGACATCTATCTTCTCCGCATGTGCCGGAAGACTGGCCAGTATCTCATCACCCGGCAACTGGTCATAGAGGATGACCTCTGCCATGTCCAGAACCTCCCGTGCACGGCGTGTCATGAGGTTCAGTCCACCAGGTCCTGAACCGACAAGGTATACTATTCCGTTATTATTCATGTGATTCCCAGCCTCTGGTATGCCTCATTGATCAGATCTCCTGCCTTCTCCCGTACTTCCTGCCCAAAGCGGACCGCGTCATCTATATCTGCAAGGGTCCGTTCAAGTCTGAAGCTCCGGTCACCTTCAAGGGAGAGAACTTCTGCAATCATCAGGCGGTCATGACAGTAAATACCAAGCGGAGTAAAGCATCCTCCGCCGATCACCTCCATGACGCGTCGTTCAAGCATCGTGTCAGTCCTTGTTTTTTGATCATCCAGTCCTGATATGATATCCGTTATATCGGGATCCGTTCTGGTAACAACTGCAATCGTCCCCTGATTTGGAGATGGCACATGCAGGTGCGGGTCCAGTTCGTATCCGGCAAGGTTCAGAGAGAGTCGTTGCAGACCTGCCTTCGCAAGCAGAATACCATCATACTCACCAGCCTTCAGCTTTGAAAGGCGGGTATCCACATTCCCCCTCAGGGGTTGAATGGTGGCCCAGGGGAGATTGCGACGGCACTGTGCGGTACGCCGGGTACTTGAGGTCCCAAGAATCGCAATATCAGTCAGATCATGATCAGTAACGATGAAGTCACACGGAGAATCACGGGGGAGAATCGCGGCGGTGATAAGACCTGCCGGCCGTGCAGCCGGGATATCTTTCATCGAATGAACGGCAAGATCTATTCGCTTATGCTCAAGGGCATCGTCAAGAGCCCGGACAAATACTCCCTGTCCGCCGATCTCATGAAGGGGAACACCGGTCTGCTCGTCACCGGCGGTCGAGATGAACACCAGCTCAGTCTCCTCTCCCTGATCATGTAACAGACCACAGACTTTTTCAGCCTGAGCCCGGGCGAGCGTTGATGCCCTGGTACCTACCCGGAGAGGCATGATGCATACGCCGTAGAGAGGTATTCAACATCCGAATCAGAATGGGCCGCTGAGAGAAAATTCGTCTCAAACTGGGAGGGCGGGAGAAAGACTCCCTTATGTATCATCTTCTCCCAGAAGGTGCGGAATTTAGTTGTATCTGCTTCTTTTGCCTGCAGATAATTCTCTGGTGGTGATGACCGGAAGAAGAACTTGAACATGGAGCCAAGTTTTACAAATGATCCGTCTTTTCCAGAGCATGACTCGCCAATGACTGATGTCGCCTGATCAAGCCTTGTATACATCTCCTTGTGAGCATGGATCTCCCGGAGGGCGGCAATTCCTGCTGCCAGACTGAGCGGGTTTCCAGAGAAGGTTCCTGCCTGATAAACCGGTCCAGCCGGTGCAACCATCTCCATGATCTTTCGTTTTCCGCCAAATGCAGAGAGGGGGAGACCTCCGCCGATGATCTTCCCCAGCGTGGTGATATCAGGTGTAACCCCGAATAATGCCTGTGCTCCGCCGATACCGACCCGGTACCCGGTTATGACCTCGTCGAAGATGAGCAGGATGTCATGTTCTTTAGTAATCTTTCGGACCTCCTGAAGATAGCCCGGTTTTGGAAGGATCGGACCGATATTTCCCATCACTGGTTCAAGGATCATGGCAGCGATCGATTCTCCGCCTGCCTCAACAAGGGAGACGAGTGATTCGGTATCATTATAGGGAACCTGCCTTGTGTGACGAACCACATCTGCAATGACACCTGCAGAATCCGGCTGACCGAGGGTGGTACATCCTGAGCCTGCCTGCACCAGGACACCGTCATGTGCCCCGTGAAATCCCCCTTCTGTCTTAATAATGTCCATCTTCCCGGTATACCCCCGTGCCAGGCGGATCGCAGCCATGGTGGCTTCAGAGCCGGTCGTCACGAACCGGACCATCTCAATGGATGGATGATCCTGAATAAGAATCCGTGCAAGGGAAATCTCTGCCGGCGTCGGTGTTCCATAAAGCCAGCCATCCTGTGCGGCTGACAGTATCGCATCATGCACCTGCGTATTGGCATGACCCAGGATGAGCGGGCCGTATGCACAGCAGCAGTCGATTAGTTCTGCTCCGTCCGCAGTATAGATTCGGGACCCTGACCCCCGTACGGTATAGAACGGATAGGGCTGAATTGCCCGGACCGGGCTTGAAACCCCGCCGGGCATAAGGTCCCGTGCCGTTGAATAATATTCCCTGCTTTTTTCACCGTGATTCATGAAGCCACCTGCATACATCTTCAGCAAAATACGTAATGATAAGGTCTGCACCTGCACGTTTCAGCGATATCAGGCTTTCCATGACGACCCGCCGCTCATCAAGCCACCCTTTCTCTGATGCAGCCTTTATCATGGAGTATTCCCCGGAAACCTGGTATGCTGCGACCGGCAGCCCGAGTTGTCTGATATCCGTGATGATATCGCCAAACCAGCCTGCAGGTTTTACCATCAGAATATCCGCACCTTCTGCTGCATCCAGTTCAGACTCACGATATGCCTCCCGGCGGTTGGAGACAGGAGCCTGGTATCCGGTCCGATCGCCAAAGGAGAAACCTGATCCTGCTGCTTCACGAAACGGGCCATAGAGCGAGGATGCAAATTTGGATGAATAGGACATGATGAGAACCTCCTGATGCCCGTAATCATCCAGCGCTTCCCGGATGGCAGAAACCATCCCGTCCAGCATACACGAGGGTGCAACAATATCAGCACCTGCCTCAGCCTGGGAGATGGCGATACGCTGCATCATCTCAAGTGAGGCATCATTTACCAGATCAGGTCCATCGCAGCATTCGCCGACATACCCGCAGTGACCGTGATCGGTATACTCACAGGCACAGAGATCCGTAATAATGACCATGTCAGGACAGGTCTTTTTCATAATACGGACCACCTGCTGGATGATCCCGTCCGGTGCATGTGCCCCGGATGCCTCTGCATCTTTTACAGAGGGGATACCAAACAGCAGTACCGCACGAATTCCTGTATTCCACAGCCTGGTAACAACATCTCCGGCCATTCTGACCGGCCACCGGTACTGTCCGGGCATTGCCAGAATCGGAACAGGCTCATCTGCCTGCTCATCAAAAAAGAGCGGGGCGATCAGATCATCTGAGCACACATGCGTCTCGGCAAGCAGGGGGATTATCTTGCGCCTGCGTAATCTTCTCAATCGGACGTTCGGGAACATATCATCTCTCCTCGTGTTATGGCACCAACCAGGTTTTCAGCAATCTGCATCTCCCCCCGTTCAGCACAGGTCCGGATGGTAAGGGTAACATCGGTCAGAAGTTTCCTTGTGAGAACCCGGGTCAGGTCATCAGTCACATCCCGAAGCCGGTCATCGTACCCGGATAGCCGGGACAAGGCCCGATCCCGCTCTCTGATTCGGATCTGTTCTGCCCAGCTGTGCAGGGTTGCAAGGAGTTCATCTGCAGCCTTCCGGTTAAAGAGACGGATAAACTGGGTCAGTTCCTGGTCAAGAAATGCCCTGACCTTCATAGCCGCCTCCTTTCTGAATTGTGCCGTGTCATCATTGACTTTCCGAAGATCATCAATCGTATAGAGACAGATCCCCGGTATCTTCCCGACCTCTTCCTCAACATCCCGGGGCTGTGCGATATCCACAATGAGAAGCGGGCGTCTGGTGGTATCAAGTGGCCAGGATCTGCTATTCATTACCTGTGAGACCTCCTCAGCCCTGATGACCGGATGGGGAGCAGCTGTGCAACAGATGACAACATCAGAGAGGGCCAGATACCGGTAGAGGTCTGCCATCGGGACTGCGGTCCCATGTACCTTCTCAGCCAGCAGCCTGGCACGATCAAAAGTGCGGTTGGCCACATAGATTGCAGACAGGTGTTTTGCGGCAAGTGCCTGAGTAACGAGAACTCCCATCTCCCCACTCCCCAGCACCAGGATATGGCGGCCCTCAAGCGAGCCAAGCCGCTCTTCGGCAAGCAGGACCGCGGCTGAACCGATTGATACCGCGCCCCGGTTGATCCCGCTCATCCTTCTGGCTTCTGAACCGGCATGGATGGCCTTGTTGATACAGAGGGTGATCAGGGGATCGGCAACTGACTTCGCCTCTGAAAGGGTGAGCGCCTTTCGAAGCTGCCCTAAGATCTGATCCTCACCGATGACCATGGAGTCAAGACCTGCTGCAAGATCAAGAAGATGTGACAACGCCTCAGCATCCTTCCATATCTGCCAGCCGGTCCTTCCTTCGCCCTCCAGAAATGTACCAAGGAGATCCGCACTTCCGTGCACCATGACCTCAATCCGGTTACAGGTCTGAAGCAGAATTACCCCTTTGAACCATTCTCCTGCCCGTTCAAGGAATGCTTCCTCATCAGGAAACCGGACCGCTTCCATATCCGCTACCGAAGCGGTGTGATGGGATATCCCCGCAATGGTAAAGGGAGAGAAGAGCGCATGAGTCATATGGCAAATCTCCGCTCAATATACTCTTTCGCATGTTCTATTCCGGTAGCAAGTGCCTTTCTTGTTTCAGGGTCACGAAGAGCAGAATACAGGACGGCATCATATGAATCAGTGCCACGCCGGTCCCCCCGGTAGGTCTCCCTGACCCATTCCCCTAAGAGAATGAGATCATCGAGATCTGGAAATGAATGCTCAAGTTCCTCGCGAATTAGTCGTGAGATCGCCGGGACAGAACCGGTGGTACTTACCGCAATGACATACCGGTCTCCGGAGATCTTCGCTGGAAGGACGACATCACCACGGCTTCCAGCTGCCACATTACACCAGATATGTTCGCGATTACATACAGTTTTGATCACGGAATTTAACTCCGAATCGGATGTGGCGGCGATAACAAGTGACGCATGCTGAATCATCCGGTGCAGGGCGTTTTGGTCACCTGTCAGCGTACATACCTCCGTTCTGACCGGTATCTCCTGAAAATCCTGGTGAAAAGAACGACTATACACGATGACTTCAGCTTCATGAGCGAAATACCGTGCCTTTCTGGCCCCGACAACCCCTCCCCCGAAGATGATTACTTTCTTGCCGGTAAAGTCAATCATCAGAGGGATCATTCGTATGAGGTTTGCACGTAGAAAATATCAATCTGTCCAATTAATCTGATCATTATTCATACGAGTTGAGAGAAATTAAAATCGAAGTTTTTATTACCTCTCAAAGCTGACGATATAGAGCACCTGCGTTGATAGTGTAGTGGTTATCACTAGGCGTTGCCAACGCCTAAACCCGGGTTCGAATCCCGGTCAGCGCATTCATACCGTATAACGTCCCCTTTTTTCTTCGTTTGTTTCAGAGTGCCAGATTAGGAACGAACCTGTTTTCCGATATCGGGACGTATTTTCAGGGCATTTTGTTCATGAGTGCGGAGTCAGGCCTCGAAAGGGAGAGAGATCGTACCGTCCCGTGAGCCTTGTACCAGGGTGCATACAGCCCTGTGTTTATAAATAATCACGGTTTTTTCTGCCTTTGGATCGGTGGATTTACGGGCCGGGAGAGAACCACCTCCCTTCACGATATGGTTGAAAATGGCATTTCTTAAGGTAATTTATGAGGGGGGTGGCAGGGACTGCAATAGGAGGGGAATATAAAAAGCAGTGGTACTGGGAGGTAAAGGTGAAGAATTGAGACGTTCATATCCTATCCCGAAACCAGGTTCAATAATCCACTTCATCACAGATTCTGCGTAATTCGATCACAATATGCGTATGTCACTTTCCCTCAGAGCAACTCCCTCAATTTAAAAAAAGGCTGTATACAATCAAAAATGAAAAACAATGAGGTTATATTAAAAAATTAATTAATACGTACACGCAACCCTGCCTTCAAGAACCTTTCCTTTGCAACAGGACTCGGTCTTCGGGTTATAACAGGAATCACCGCACTTTGTGTACCCCTTCCCATCATACACCGATCCCAGACAACAGCTCTGGTTATTCTTATTATAACAGGTATCGCCACACTTCTGCCATCCGGTTCCGGGGTATATCTGATTATTACAGCAGGTCTCATTGGTCAGATCATAACATTTCCCGCCGCATATTCCCCACAAAAGTCCGTCTTTTGGTTCTCCCTGGCAGCAGGACTGAGTCACCGGATTATAAAACGAGGAACCACAGGTCGGAAGACATCTTGTCCCGTTTACCGGAACGCCGTTACAGCAGACCTGTTTTTCAAGATTAAAACAGACTCCCTTGCACACCCCCCACCGGAGCCCGTCATATACCTGCCCCTGGCAGCAGGACTGCTTGCTTGGATCATAACAGCTGTCACCGCACGGGATACAGGTCTGATTTGCCCCAATCACCGAGGCAGAAAGAAAAATTGCAACAAGAAGAACCGCTCCTGCGATCCAGATATGAAACCTTGTCATACCATATCGTACAGAATCCCCAGCTCAAGAAGTTTCTTTCTCCGGACGTGATGGCCAAAACCTCCTGTGAACACAGAAGGACCTGACATCCTCATTCATACCCCTTGCCATCCATACTACTCTGTATTTATGCCTGAAGAACCGACGCACCGAACTGCACTCCTGGTCATGGGTTGCCCGAAAGTTCCGGTACAGACCAGTCTTGTCCTCTATCTGGCACACCGGATGAAAAAGGCAGGAATCAGAACGATTATTGCAGGGACACCCTCAGCACGGCAACTGATCCGAATTGCTGATCCGGAGGGGCATTATATTATGGAGATGAAGGATCTCGATGCAACCATTGCTGCTCTTGCAAATGGTGACCTGCCCATAACAGAGAGTTATGTGTTTATTCATAATGACGCCGGCATCAGTTATGCTGCTACCATAGCATCCCTGACACACCAGCCGGTCACCGCGATCGTCTTTGGAGAGGAGGCGGAACAGATAAGTCATGAGATTACCTTTCCATGTACCGTTATTGCTGAACCGGCGATCCACAACCCGATGCCGATAAAGATCAAACTTGAGGAGGCTGCCCCATGGGATGCTTAGAATCATTACCCTATGAAGTTCTTTTATCAAAAATATCCTTTAAAGAAGCCCGTGAATATCTCTCAAGATATCCTGAAAAGTATGAAATAGAGCCGGGATACCGGATGTTTGATCTGAATATCATCGGCGTTCCTCCCATCCGTGTGGCGGTTGACGGGGACTCACTCATCTTTCCCTTTACAAAACCATGCCATGGGACGTTTCTCATCCGTGTCCAGCAGGCGGCTGATGAAATCGCCCGTCTGCGAGCCCGTACATAGGAAGTTATCATGCGCCCCTATGTCATCGTGAACGTTGCCGTTAGTGCGGACGGAAAACTCTCCACCAGGGAGCGACGGCAGGTAAAGATCTCAGGCAGAGAGGACTTTGACCGGGTGGATGAGATGAAAGCGGGATGTGACGCGATAATGGTCGGTATCGGAACCGTACTTGCCGATGATCCGTCACTGACCGTCAAGTCAGCTGACCGGATCGCCGGGCGGGTCGGGACAAAAAAACCAGAGCATCCTATACGGATTGTTGTTGACAGCCAGGGCAGAACGCCACCTGGTGCCAAAATTCTCCATAAAGGACCAGGGCTTCGTATCATCGCAGTCTCACACAATGCACCGCCAGACAGAATCGCTGCCCTCAAAGAACATGCCGATATAATCCAGGCAGGAGATGAATCTGTTGACCTTACAGCCCTGCTTGAAATACTCTCTGAAAGGGGTATCCGCAGGCTCATGGTCGAGGGGGGAGGAACACTCATCTGGGGGCTGCTGTCTGCAGGCCTTGTTGATGAACTGACTATGTTTATCGGCAATATTATTATTGGCGGAAAGGACGCCCCGACCCTTGCCGACGGAGCCGGATACACATCAGAATCAGATTTTCCAACCCTGACACTGGTACGTTGTACACCAATGGAGGAAGGGGTCCTGATCCACTGGAAAGTAAACAATAACACGTCATCTGAATGAAACGTAACCGGGAAAACATTTCCCTGATCAGTAGGATATGTATGCTGTGCAAATGCGATACCTT
Organism: uncultured Methanospirillum sp.; assembly: GCA_964501255.1. GTDB lineage: Archaea > Halobacteriota > Methanomicrobia > Methanomicrobiales > Methanospirillaceae > Methanospirillum. The sequence continues at coordinate 8,773 of CAZCSN010000011.1, forward strand.
ATCCTATCAGAGGTGTGACGTTCACAAGGTTGTAGATTGTCGTGTCTGAAGGAACGATCTTTATCGTCGAGGATAACCCGGTCATTGCAGACCTCATATCCTGGCGCCTGGCCGAAATGGGGTACCATGTTGTAGGTACTGCTGAAGACAGTACGCAGGCGCTTGTCAGGATTGAAGAGATTCATCCGACGCTTGTGCTGATGGATATTAATCTGCCTGGTGAGATGGATGGCATAGATACGGCGGCAGAGATCATAAAAAAATTCAACATTCCCATCGTCTACATCAGCTCCATCCTTGATTCAGAAATCATGGAGCGGGCAAAAAAGACAAAACCTCTGGGCTATATTGTCAAGCCTTTTACAGATAACCAGCTTCGTGCCACCATTGAGATGGCACTGCAGGGATGATGATCACACCATCCCGATAAAATTTTTCAGAATCGAAAGACCACACGCTCCGCTCTTCTCCGGATGGAACTGCACTCCAATCGCGGTACCGTTTCGTATTGAGGAGGCAAATGTGTTGATGTAATCGGTTGACGTTACACAGTATTCAGCCGGGGTATCAGCCCAGTACGAGTGTACAAAATACACATATGACTGATCCGGAATTCCCTCAAAGAGCGGATCATCCTTCTTTTGAAGCTGTATCTGGTTCCAACCCATGTGTGGAATCTTATATCCGGGTGTGTCTGAAAAACGCCGTACCGTTCCGGGGATGAGACCCAGCCCTTTATGAAATCCGTGTTCCTCAGAGTACTCCATCATCATCTGCATACCAAGACAGATACCAAGAATGGGAACCTGCCCTTCAGATTCGATAAGAGCCTGGGCCAGATCCGCAAGCTGGGTCATTCCCTCATGAAATGCACCCACTCCGGGGAGGATGATCCCTTCTGCAGAACGGATATCATCAAGGTTGTGTGATATAAGAACGTTTGCACCGGCTTTTTCTACCGCCTTACTCACACTCCGCATATTTCCAAGCCCGTAATCAATGATGACAATGGTGCTCATGCTGCTTTGTCCCCCCTGGTTCTCCACTTCCCGCTCTCAAACCATGAGTGGGAAATCCCATGCATATTCATCCATACTGAAACGGCCTGTTCCCATTCCTGCCAGAGATCAGGATGAAGGGCTTTAATCTTTTCCAGAATACCCATATCGCTTGCCGGACACATATAACAGCCCATCCGATCAACCCCGTGCCTGTACAGCCTGTTGTACGGTGCCTTCTCCCGAAAGATATAGAGCCACACATGCAGAGCTGTCCAGGTATGAATCGGTGCAAGACAGATCTGGTTCTTCACATAGGAGTTTCGCCAGACCCGTGGATTTTTCATTCTGGAAAAGGACTCATACTTACGTTGTCCGATAAATGAGACGATCTCTCCCTCATCTCCATAACTGCTGATAATATGCTGACGCAGGGGTTCGAGTTTGGATGTTTTACAACACCACCGGTTATCCCGTGCAGGCGGGCCTGATACCTCAAAATCGCGCCAGAACTCATCCGCAGATTCAATCCTGATACATTCCAGATCGTATTTTTCCCGGACGGCACGGACATTCTCTTCGGTTGAGGGAAATTCAAGGCCGGTATCGATATACAGGATCGGAATCTTCCGGTAGGTGTTCATAACAACAAGCAGGGTTGCCAGACTGTCTTTTCCACCCGAATACGAAACAGACATGGGAAGATGTTCATACGGGCCGATATGATCCGCGATGAATTTCCCGGATGCTGCTTCAGCCCGTGCCAGTACCTCAGCATTTGCCGCTACCGCATCGTCCCATGTTGCTGGACCCGGACTGTATGCAGAAGGGATATTCTTTCTTGTCTTGACAACCTGCCCCCGTTCCATCCGGTTTGCCTCCTCTGCATCTACCCGTGCCCTGCCAACCCCTGCACATATCCCGGATGGTGTCATCATAAAGACCTCATCACCCTCCCTGACAGACGGATCGCATGAGACAAGACCTGGTGCCAGGAGACTTCTCCCTTCCCTGACCGATGAAAGCGCCCCTTCATCAATGATCATAAACCGCTTTTTCGGCGTGCCGATAAGTGCCGCATCAGGTCTTGGAAGGGCTTCCCACCGTCTCTGGTCAGGGAGATACCGGATTGCTCCAACAATTGCACCCCCAACAATAATCTCTTCCATCCGGTCATGATCCGGAACCTTGTTTAAGAGAGCAAGCTGGCCATCCGGAATGATCGACATTCCAAACTGTTCTTGGTATATCGTATTGACAAAGGCAATATCATCAGGAAATGCAGGGCGTGCATCACCAGGAGGGGTGACCGGGACAGGACGGGTGTCCGCCCCGCATGCACAACGTTCTGCAAGAACCGGTGTATGACACGAATCACACCAGTGAAGGAGAATTCTGCCGTGGTATAATCCACCCATATCTCCCCATTTGTATGATCTCTCCCTACATACTGCTTTGTACTGACCGGCACTCCAGACGTGTAAAAAAGCCGTTTTTCTCTGAAATAAGAAAGCTGATCGAATAAAAAATATTATATGATGCGGATAACTACCTCAGTTGATCACGATCTATCATGACATATCGAGAGGGTTTGGCATTGCTCTGCCATTATGATGACCGGGAACTGGTGATACAATGATCCCGTTTATCGTCACCGCATCTGCGGCTTTTCTGTTTTATCTGGTGCTCGTTGTTGGATCCGGCTCTGTTCTCTTCTGGTCATGGGAGGAAATTTGTGCCGGAGTAATCATTGGTCTTGTAACCGGTGTCATCTGCAGAAAGGTCTTTTGCAGACATGAAAATTACCGGATGCTCAGTCCGCTTCGGCTGCTCCGCATTCCACTCTACATCTGCGGACCATTTCTGGTTGAGCTGACCAAGGCAAATCTGGATGTTGCATACCGGGTCATAACCGGCAGGGTACGGCCGGGGATCATCAGGCTGCACTCTGGCATGAGATCAGATCTCGGGGTGACCATGCTTGCCCATTCCATCACGCTCACACCTGGCACCCTGAGTGTGGATGTTGATGAGCAGAGTCATGATCTTTTTATTCATGTCATTCACCTTGACGAAGGCGATGAGAAAAAAGAGGTATTCGAGGCACGGGAGATCTTTTCATTCATGAATATTCCCGCATGGATTCGGAGGATTGCCGAGTGATCCCGGTTTTTATGATTGCTGCCCTGTGTGCCGTGGTTATTGCCTTTGGAGCACTCGTGCGCCTGATACTCGGACCTACCAACCCGGACCGGGTTGTTGCGGTGGATACCATCAATACCCTGACGGTTGCCATCATGATCCTTCTTGGGGTGGTGTATCAGCAGTATATCTTTATTGATGTTGCTATCGTGTATGCCCTCCTCTCTTTTGTATCCACCCTGTATATTGCAAAACATATCGGAGGTGATCTCTGATGATAGCAGATACGATAATACTCATCTTTCTGGCCATTGGCCTTCTGTTCAATGCACTTGGTGTCATCGGACTCTTACGATTCCCTGATGTGTACACACGGCTTCATGCATCCACAAAAGCAACCACCTTTGGGAGTATCTTCCTCTGCCTTGCAGTAGTGGTCTTTGCAGTTTCACAATACCTGGGCTCAGGTGAGTCCCAGTACCTCATGGTTATCACCCATACCATTATTGCGGTATTTGCTCTTGCCATTACAAACGCTGCAGGCTCTCATGCGATTGCCCGGGCTGCCCACCGGAGCGGGCAAAAACCAAAACCAGCAGTTGTGGACAGACTCTCGGAGGCAGGCCTGTGATAGATGCAATTCATATCCTCGTGCTCCTTGGAATCCTTATCACCGCAGCACTGATCATCTGGCAGAAGAATCTTGTTGCCGCCGCTGTCACCTTTGCAGCGTTCAGTTTTCTCCTCTCGATAGAATTTTACATCCTCCAGGCACCGGATGTCGCAATCGCCGAAGCTGCAGTCGGAGCCGGGGTTTCAACCGCAATTTACATGATCGCTATCAGAGCAACCCATGACCAGGAGGTGACATGATGCGATCCAAAGCAGTATGGTTTACTCTTGTGGTGCTCGCTGGTAGTCTCTTCTTTGCAGCGGTCTCACTGCCCTTCGGAAACCCGGCAATGTCTGACATGGATGATTATTTCATTGCACACGGCCAGGAGCAGACCGGAGCAAATAATATTGTAACATCCATTGTCTTTGATTTCAGAGGCTTTGATACGCTTGGTGAGGCCTGTGTCCTCTTCACTGCCGTATCGGGAGTAGGGGTCCTTTTCAGACTTCGAAAAAAAGGGGAGGATTACGAGTATGAGTAATAGTCTGAGTAAACTCATCCGGACAACTGCGGACGTCATGTTCCTGTTTATCACCGTATTCGGATTTTACGTCGTCCTTCATGGACATCTGACACCAGGCGGTGGATTTCAGGGAGGGGCAGTTATCGCGACCGGATTTATCCTTCTTATTGTCGCGTACAGGCTGGACGATTTTCTTGCATGGTTCAAAAAGAGTACATTTCAGTCATGCGAGACAACCGGCCTTGTTGTTTTTATTGGAACCGCCCTTGCTGCCATACCACTCGGCTACCTCTTTTTTATGAACTTTTTAAACGGGGCAGGAGGACTGTTTGGTCAGGCAGTTCCTTATGGAATAAACCCGGGGGTTTTAAACACCGCCGGAACCATCCCCATCATGAATATTGCTGTTGGAATTGAGGTCCTTGGAGGACTGAGTATCATTATTTTATATATGACAAGCGGAATTCGATCCCGCGAGGAGGGAGAATGATAGACAATCTCCCGTTTTTGGTTGTTGCAGGAACCATTCTGATTGGTCTGTATGCCATCCTCATGAAAAAGGATCTGATAAAGATGATCATGGGGATATCACTTGTGGAATCTGGTGTAAACCTCTTCCTTATCGCACTCGGCTACCGGTGGGACAGCATTGCACCCATCTTTACCGGGGCGCCATCAGTTGCGATGGTCATGCCAACAGTCCAGGCTCTGACACTGACCAGTATTGTAATCGGTGTAGCAACTCTCGCTTTGCTGCTCTCAATGGTGATGGTCATATACCGGTATTATCAGACGACCGATGTCAGGAAAGTCACAAAACTGCAGGGGTAAATCATGGATATACTACTGAGCAATCTCCCCGGACTTCTTATTGCAATCCCCCTGCTGGGAGCATTTCTAACCCCGATCCTCTACCGTGCAGGAGATACCATACGCACGATCTGGATACTCATCATTACTACCCTTACATCCCTCTGCGGACTCCTGGTTGCATCACGGGTGCTCGAAAGCGGGCCTGTTGTCTATACATTCGGAGTAGATGCACTCGCTCATGTGATCCCGCCTGATTCCGGGGGCATTCCCGTCAGGATCATCTTCACAATCGATCCTGTGAACGCCTTCATGCTTATCATCGCTTCAATTGTCGGATTCTGTATCACCCTCTACTCGATATCCAGCATGGAGAAGCTATCAGGAAAGGACGGATTCTTTACTCTTCTGCTTCTCCTGATTGCCGGTGTGTACGGGATGATAGCAACCGGTGATCTCTTTAACTTCTTCGTCTTCCTTGAGATCAGTTCGCTTGCCGGAGCTGCTCTTGTGGCATTTAGGATAGATAAAGGAGTTGCAGCAGAGGCTGGACTGAAATATGCCGCACTCTCAACCCTTGGAGGCATGCTCTTTCTGGTCGGAGTCGGCCTTTTGTATGCCCAGTATAACTCCCTCAATATGGCGGTCATTGCAGACCGGATGCATCTGACCAGTCTTGATATCATCGCATTTGTCCTGTTCTTTACTGCTCTTGCCATGAAGTGCGGAGCGGTCCCGATGCACTTCTGGACCCCGGACAGTTATGCCATGGCACCATCGGCAATTACGGCCTTTTTGGTTGTTTCTTCACAGGCAAGTCTGTATGCACTCTTCCGGGTCTGCTTTACCCTGTACGGCGGTCAGATCAACCCGCTCACCGTCGGGTGGGTGATCATTATTCTTGGAGTACTCTCGATGTTTGTCGGTGTCACGATGGCAATTCCGCAGAAGGATGTGAAGCGGCTGATGGCCTATCATGCCGTCTCCCAGACCGGATACATGCTGCTTGGTGTTGGGGTGGGACTTGCCGCCCTTTCAAGTACCTGTCTCTCCCAGAGTGTCGGGATGATGGCACTGAAGGGAGGTCTGTTTCATATTATGAATCATGCCCTGTACAAAGGCCTCCTGTTCCTGACCGCCGGTGTCATTATGTACCGGTGCGGAACCAGAAACCTCAACCGGCTCGGGGGTCTTGGGCATACCATGAAATGGACGATGGTCTTCTTTATGATCGGGGCGCTGGCAATCGCAGGTATTCCACCATTTAACGGGTTTGCATCCAAACTGCTCATCTATGAGTCAGTATTCCTGTTCAATCCCCTTCTCGCCGTCATTGCCATGGTCGTCAGTATCCTCACCCTTGCATCCTTTGTAAAAGTCTTTCACTCCATGTTCATGGGCCCCCAGCTCCCCGAATACCAGGATGTGAAAGAAGCACCACTGCCCATGCTGATTGCCATGGGGATCCTTGCATGCCTGGTGGTCCTCTTTGGATTATTCCCACAGCAGGTGGTCGACATGCTGGTTGCTCCCGCAGCATCGGCACTGGTGGATTATCATGGATACATATCTGCGGTCCTCGGAGGTGCATAAATGATCGAACCATTCACCCTGTCAACCGGCTTTGGAGCATGGAATGCAATATTCTGGGTGATTGCCTTTGCCATCGCCTTTATTATCGGATGGCTCATCTGGTCACGGGGCGAGAAGACCTATGACACCAGTGCCGGATCAACCGCTCCGTTTCTTTCAGGAAATGCCGAACCTGAAAAAGAAGCAGTTCATATCAGGGCTGGAAACCTGTACTGGGGATACACAGAGGCCCTGTCAGGATACTACAGATTTATTAAACCATTCCATACCGGAAATCTGTCTGATTACTTCCTCGCATATCTCTTTGTTACGGCTCTTGTCCTCATCGTGGTGGTGATCCTGAAATGAAACTTACTCCGTCATTTAACCGGTCACTCTGGGTATTTCATGTGAATTCAGGGTCATGCAACGGATGTGATATCGAGATTGTCGCTGCCCTCTGTCCCCGGTATGACCCGGAACGGTTTGGAATTAAACTGGTCGGATCACCCAGACATGCGGATGTTCTCCTTGTCACCGGTCCGGTCACCCACCAGATGAGAGACCGGGTGAAACGGGTGTATGACCAGATGGCAGCACCAAAGGTTGTCATGTGTGTCGGCACCTGCGGTCAGTCAGGAGGAGTGTTTTATGAGTCCTATAATCTTGACGGCCCGCTCGACCAGGTCATCCCGGTGGATGTATACGTGCCCGGATGTGCCCCCCGGCCGGAGGCTATCATATATGGGGTGGTGCAGGCGATTGCAAAACTTGAACGGCTTGAAAAGGAGGTGAAATCATGAGAGCAACCATGACACCACAGGAACTTGCGGACCGGTTTGTCACCAGATTCGGATCCCAGGTAAAGAATGTGCTGGTAAAGGAGTGGTGTGAGGGAACAAAAAAACTCCCCCAGAAGACGGTGTGGATGACGGTGCCCCGTGAGATACTCACTGATGCTGTCGCTCTCCTCATCTCCATCGATTATCCCCATCTTGGGGTCATTGCAGCATCTGATAATGGTGACATGATCGATCTTCTCTATCACCTTCAGGTGTTTTTTGGTGGAAAACACGAAGAGATAAATGTTGTATTCACCGTCCAGGTTCCCAAATCGGACCCCCGTGTGCCAACAATATCAGGACTGATACCCGGTGCTGTCTATACGGAGCGGGAGAAACAGGACATGATCGGTGTCATTGTGGACGGAATACCTGACAGCCGGAGAATATTCCTGCCTGATGACTTTCCAGACGGAGTATACCCCTGGAGAAAGGATGACAAAGGCATTCCCCAGTCCATGGTAAAAGAACTCTGGAGAGTGGATCGCCCTACCGACCGGGCTGCTCCCCCGGTAGCAGAACCTGAACCGGCGACGGATAAGGAGCCGGAATCTCCCCGTGCATCAGGAGGTGCAGCAGAATGAGTCAGAAAAAAGCACCATATGAACTGCCCATCGGTCCGATTCACCCGGCCCTGAAAGAGCCGATCAACTTTACTTTTACGATGAATGGTGAGGTCATTGAAGAGGTTGATTTTGCTCCTGGCCGGGCTCACCGGGGGATTGAGTGGATGGGGATGCGGAGAAACCCGGTTCAGATCCTCCACCTTTGTGATCGGATATGCGGCATCTGCGGCGTTCATCATGCCCTTGCGTTTGCACAGGCCGTGGAGCAGATAGCAGAGGTTGAAGTCCCTGACCGGGCATATTATGTCCGGACCATTATTGCCGAGTTTGAACGGATCCAGTCGCATATTCTCTGGGCAGGGGTGGCCGCCCATGAGCTCGGATTTGACACCCTGTTTTACCTTGCCTGGCAGCTGCGGGAGGAGTCGGTGGATGTTATCGAGTATATCACCGGAAACAGGGTCAATTACGGGATCATTATGCTTGGCGGAACACGCCGCGATATCACCCCTGATATGTTTCCCCGGCTTGAGCAGGCGCTCCGGTACTACGAAGGCCTTCTTGAGAAGATGATCAATCTCTTCCTTCATGACAAAACGATCGCCATGCGGTGTAAGAACACCGGAATTCTTACAAAACGCCGGGCTCTTGAACTTGCAACCGTCGGGCCAACCTCACGGGCATCAGGGCTTGCGATGGATGTCAGGATAGACTCCCCCTATGCAGCATATGGGGATCTTGACTTTGATATGGTACTTCCTGATATCTACAGCAGTGAAACAACCGGTGATGTCTATGATCGGATCGTCGTCCGTATCTTTGAGATAAAACAATCAATTGACATCATCAGGCAGTGCATGAAACAGATGCCGGACGGCCCGGTCCTTGCCGAAGAGAAGTATGCAAAACTGCTCATGAACCTGAAGAAGGCATCCGGTGAAGCATTTGCCCGTGTAGAGGCGCCCCGTGGTGAGGATATGCACTATGTGCGGATGAATGGGAAACAGGAAGCGCCGGAGATGTGGAAGGTGAAGGCATCCACCTATTCAAATCAGATGGCATGGGTTGAGATCCTGAAAGGAGAGCAGATTGCTGATATTCCCATCATTGTCGCATCCATCGATCCCTGTATGTCATGCACTGACCGGGTGGCGGTAGTCAGTCGTGAGGGGCATGCCGGCATACTGACAAAAGAGCATCTGCACCGCTTGTCGGTTGAGAAGACACGGAGGCTTAAGGCATGAGTATGGAACTTCCCGTTCTGGTGGCAGGTGTTGTTCTTGTCACGCTGTTTGGGATTATCGCCGGCCTCTTTCTTATGGGGATTGACCGGATATGTGCTGCCCGGATGCAGATGCGTCAGGGCCCCCCTCTCACCCAGCCATTTACAGATATCAGAAAACTCCTCTGCAAGGACTCGGTTGTGCCGGCAAACGCAATCCCTGCACTCTTTCACGCAGCACCCATTGTGGCATTTGCATCAGCAGTGACGGTGCTCGTGTACCTCCCGCTTGGCAGTATTCTTCCGGTTGGCACACCTCTGCCAATGGTCGGAGAGTATGGGGATCTTATTCTGATTATGTACCTGCTGACGGTTCCGGCCCTTGCCATGGTTGCGGGAGGATTTGCATCAGGCTCTCCGTATGCCAGCGTCGGGGCCCAGCGTGAGATGGTGACCATGATCGCCTACGAGTTCCCGCTTGCCATCGCCATTGTTGCGATCGCCTGGAGACTTGCGGTTGCCGGACTCGTAATGCCGTTCTCAGTCAACACGCTCGCTGCGCATCCGATCTGGACGGTTGTCGGACCGCTTGGTATTATCGGATGTATCCTTCTCCTCATCGTTCTGGCCTGGGTGACCCCTGCCGAATTATCGAGAATCCCTTGTGACACTCCTGAAGCAGAGACTGAGCTGTGCGGAGGGCTTCTTGTTGAGTACTCAGGCAGGAACCTCGCACTTTTCTCCCTCTCCATGGCTGCAAAGCTGGTTGCAATGGCAGGTCTTTCCGTTCTCCTCTTCTTCCCCTGGAACCTCTCTCCGGTCATCGGGGTATCAGGATCCCTGGGAGCAGGGATAGACCTTCTCTTCTTCCTCATGAAGGTGATCATTGTGATGTTCTTCTCGGTATCACTGGTGCGGGTGGTCATGGCACGGTTCAGGATTAATACCGTGGTGTCCCTCTACTGGGGATGGCTGACAACCATCGGACTTATCGGAATGGTACTCATCATACTTGACGGGAGTGTTCTGTGGGGGTGTCTGTCATGATAAAACTCCCTTCAGTCCCGATGGTGCTTCGCCAGCTCTTCAGAAAACCGGCAACCAACTTCTTCCCGGCTAAAAACCTGCCACCGACGATCACCGGATTTCTGGAGGCAGTTGCCGCAGGAAAGGCTGCCATTCATCCGCCGGTGCCTACGCCGGTTAAATACCGGGGGAAGATCCTCTATGACCGGAACACCTGTATCGGGTGCAAAATGTGCATCAGGGTCTGCCCGGCTAATGCAATTGAATTTATTCCGGAGACAAAACGGATCAGGATCTGGATAACCCAGTGTGTCTTTTGCAGTCAGTGTAATGATATCTGTCCCAAAGACTGTCTGCATATGTCATCAGACTTTCTGCTTGCAACCGAGGACCGGTATGCGGAAAGTCAGATTGTAGAATAACAGTGCATCCGGGTTACCAGGTTCCTGAATACCCGTCAATTATTTTTTTCTGTGCATCTGCAAGTGCCGGACCGAGCGATACCGGATACCGCTCAGGGTTTTCTATCCTGACGACACCGGCTGGTATTGTCTGAAGTTGCGCAATAACCTGCTTCCTGATCTCATCAAGGGGCCGGACCGGCCGAACGATGTACCCGTCTTGTAGGGCAGGGGAGAGTAATGGAACACATCCATGAAGATCAGCACCGTCTGATTCAAGTTCAATACAGTCCCCGGCCATCATCCCGTCAGCATCATAGGAACGATACACCTGCTTAATGCCGGGAAGGGACGTCTTATCGGTATGATCGGTGATTTTCATACGCATCTGACTGTCACCGGGTGCCTGCCCGATCGATGACAACTTATATACCCCGGCAATGGCAGGCGATTCATGACCAGTTACCAGCCGGGTTCCGACACCAAAGAGATCTATGGGAGCACCCTGCCGTTTGAGCTCTGCGATCCTGTACTCATCAAGGTCCCCTGATGCCACAATCCTGGTCTCAAAAAGGCCTGCGTCATCAAGCATCTGTCGTGCCTGTTTTGAGAGGGTGAGGAGATCACCACTGTCTAGTCTTACGCCGGCAAGCATGCTTCCCTGTCGTTTCATCTCACGGCCGACCTCTATGGCATGCACCATACCACTCCTGATGGTGTCGTAGGTATCCACAAGCAGGATTGTTGTATGGGGAAAGACCTCTGCATACCGCCTGAATGCATCCAGCTCTGAAGGAAATGACATTACATACGAGTGTGCATGGGTTCCCTTCACCGGAATACCATATTTTTTCCCCGCTTCCAGATTGGATGTCCCCATACAGCCTCCAAGATATGCTGCCCGGGACGCCGTCAGAGCCCCGTCAGGCCCCTGTGCTCTCCTGGCTCCAAACTCCATAACCGAGTCAAATCCTGCAACCATACAAATCCTGGCTGCTTTTGTTGCGATAAGGGACGGAAAGTTGACACAATTTAAAAGAGCCGTTTCAACCAGCTGGCACGAACCGATCGGCCCCTGTACCCTGAGTACCGGTTCGCCAGGAAAAACAACTGTTCCTTCATGTACTCCATAAACCGACCCGTCAAACCGCCACTCAGAGAGCCATGACAGGAATGCATCATGAAAAAGACCTAATGAGCGGATATATGCAATATCTTCTTTTGAGAACCGTGCATCCTGAAGAAATAAGAGCGCGTCGTCTATTCCGGCCGTAACAATATATTCACCATGAAACGGACAGTTTCTGAAAAAAAGATCAAAGCAGGACCGGTTATTTACTGTACCTGACAAAAACCAGACATACATCATCGTCAGTTCATACAAATCGGTAAGAATCGGAGATTTCAGGGTGCTCATGAATCCATATACCATCCCGGTATCTGATATGTAATCGCAGGGTGAAATAGTCTGATCGTCTGATTCTGACAAAAGCATTTCCGAAAATTTTGGAGATGTTCAGATCGAAATATTGAAGGGGTCCGCCTTTGAGATTATCACGTTGGTGAAAGAAGATGCCCCTCCCCCCACTAATCCCACCCGCATCTATCACTCCGTTCCTCTCCTGCTCCGGGGTGATTAACTGCACAAATGCAGAGATACGGACATTGGCACGAACAATAACCAACTCCGGATCAGATGATATCGAACGGTCCAGAACACTCTATACATGGGTCAGGGATTCGATCGCTCATACAGTTGATGCCGGTCAAGCTGACCTGATGTGGAATGCTACCGATGTTCTTGCCGCCGGGCATGGGCTCTGTTTTGGAAAGTCTCACCTGTTTGTTGCATTATGCAGGGCGCTTGGGATTCCTGCCGGTCTTTGTTATCAGCGGGTGCGTCGTGGAGACGGGAGCTGGGTGCTCCATGGCCTTACCGCAGTATACCTTGAACAACTTGATAAATGGATCCGGCTCGATCCCCGGGGGAATAAACCAGGTATTGATGCGGATTTCTCACTTGAAATGGAAAAGATTGCATATGAACCGACGGGTGACGGGGAATGGCTGGATCAGCATGTCTACCCTGAACCCTGGCAGGATATTACGCATCTTATCGAACTCTCATCAAATGCTTTGGAGTTTATTGAAAACTCCGGACATATCAGATATCCCCCCATACCAGAGGTCAGACAACAGGGAATCAGATCAACCTGCTCCACCTGATATAAGACAATAGGCAATCACCCGTCACCGGTGATAGGGCTGCCCCCGGATAATGGAAAAAGCACGGTATATCTGCTCATACAGTATAAGTCGCGCAAGCTGATGCGGAAATGTCATCGCAGAGCATGACAGAATCATATCAGCCCGCTTTTTACATGCTTCAGACAACCCATAGGGTCCGCCGATAACAAAGACGACCTGATACGGGCCTTCAACCTCACACCGTTTTATTATCTCTGCTAATCCCTCACTTGATACCGGTCTTCCCATCCGATCCAGGACAATTACATACTCCTGTGCCCCAATACCAGAGAACAGCCTCTCACCTTCAATTACACACGCCTTCTCAATGATTGAGGGATGGGCATCCGGAACAGGAGCTTCAGGAAATTCAGCACACTCAATCTGACAGTACTGACTGATCCGCTTTTCATAGTCGGCAATTGCATCCCTGATAAAGGGCTCTTTTACCCGTCCGATCGCCCTGACTTTTATCCGAACCATCAGGAATCAAGGTCCTGTAAATTATCCCGTTTTTTGTGAAGATACTGCCATACCTTTTCAGATGCAATAAACCCGTCGTCGATCTTATCAATAAGCCGGTCTATTCTCTCTATCTCATGCATTATCCGATCTTTTTCCGGGCATTCTCCTTCATCAATGAGCGTTGATATGATAGTCAGCGGGTTTCGTATCTGATCGTTTAAAGCGCCCATATGAACGAGGTTCTGTTCAAGCCGCTTAAGCAGTCGTTCCTGGTTATGCTGAAATTCTACCTGACGGGTGATATCACGGGCAATTATGAAGAGAAGACTTTTTTCGTGAAATGTGATATCCCTGACAATTATATCAAAGACAATCTCACCAGAATCATCTTCTCTCACATCCGGAAAAGACCACTCAAATCTGGTGACCGAACCGGGATGATGAGAGATAATCTGCTGGATAAAACCATGAAACGAGGCTGAGTATCGTGCGTCAAGTTCAGCTGCAAGACGATGGATATCCTGCCCGATGATGGCCCCGCGATCCTTCTGGAAAATCCCTGAAAAGACCTGGTTACAGTCAACAATGATGGTATCATCAATAACACAGATTGCATCCTGTGCATGCTCAAACAGGATCCTGATTCGTTCTTCAGCTTCTGCAAGTTCTTCCTGTGTCCGGGCGAGTTCATCCTGATGCCTGCGAAGAGTTGAGACTGTCTTATCAACAGCCTGCGCAAGGGGGTTAAGTTCTGCCGGAGCACGTGAAAGGACTGTATCACAGTGGTCTGAATTCTGTTTTGTATCAAGGATCCGGGTAATGCCTTCCAGATATCTGAGGAAATAACGGCGATAATAGAGGATCAGAGCAGAGAGAAAAAGACCACAGATGAGGGAGGTTGTTATAATAAGGGAGATAATGAGGGAAGAAGTATAGGGAGTCCGGAACGGGATCTCAGTCCTGACCAGATATGCAGGGTTGTCTGAAATATCTGATATTACACTGTATATGACAAATGACTGGAGAGACGGATCCAGATATGCATACGGGAGCGGATTGTCACCGGCATATTCTTCCCTGTCAGAATAGGGACCCGTAATCTGAAATGGAAATACCGATATTTCAGATATCTCCCGGATACGATCCGCGTCAAGGTACCTTCCAAAGATGAGAAAGCCAGCCTGCGGACCTGAGCCATCACTCGGATAGATACCCTGCACCGAGATAAGAACAGGTCCTGACCGGAGTGGGATGATACCGGTCTTCGGATCGTGCTGATCCTGATTTTCAAGAAGGTGATACCGGAGAAGAGAGGAGTACACATCATCAGGGATCGGAAGGTCAGTCTGATTCCGGTAGTCATATCCTCTCTGATATATGACGCCTCCGGTTGCGTTCATATAAACGGCAATATTGAGTTGTGCTGATGAGAATGTGCCCTCCTGTAAATTTGACTGTATATATTGTTCATTCCCGTCCTGAACGAACCGGTATGTATCGTCCCAGACCCCCCAGTCATGAGTGAATATCGAAAGGCTCTTCTTTTCCATATTCAGGATCTGAATGACCTTTTGGGCAACTTCCGGTGCAGTCGCCCGTTCTGCATCGGTGATTCCCTGCATGACGGCCATATGAGATGCAAGTAGCACGCCTGATATCAGCAGGATGGTAAAAATGACGGTAGCAATAATCAGGTGATGAAATACTGACTGACGCATGAGGGGCATTCTCCACAGCAAACAAAAAATGGCAGTACCAATTGGATCTCCGAACGGTTAATGGTATGTTGTATCAGTCCGAATAAGAAGATGAATTATATGACAAACAAAGGTCTTATGCCAGGGGATCGTGCACCGGATTTTTCACTCCCTGATCACACCGGGGCGATCCACCATGCATCATCATACCGCGGTTCATGGCTTATTCTCTATTTCTATCCAAAGGATAATACATCTGCATGTACTGCGGAGGCCCTCGCGTTTTCAGCGGTGTATGAAGAATTATCCGGCCTTGGAGTTCCGGTTATCGGAGTCAGTCCTGACACCACGGAAAGTCACCGGAAATTTATCGAAAAACATGACCTGAAGATTACCCTGCTCTCGGATGTGAATCATGAGGTCATTGAGGCATACGGAGCATGGACTTTGAAAAAGATGTACGGGAAAGAGTACATGGGTGTTGAGCGATCAACATTCCTTATCGATCCGGAAGGCATTATCCGGGCTGTCTGGAGAAAAGTGAAGGTAAAAGGTCATGTGGAAGAGGTGACTGCCCGGTACCGGGCATTGAAGGAAGGGTCATCTTAAAAGACCTCAACCCCGTCATCGAGTGGTTCAACCAGACGCTGACCGGTGTAGGCATTTATCTCCACGATCTTTTTTCCTTTGATATGCCAGACCGGGATATAGATCTCCCGAAGTTCCAGGGATATATTCTCCGGCTCAGGAGCCAGGTTTTTTTCCTCGTAAAAGATCGCATCCCCTCTCACCTGTCTGATCCTGACCCGCTTTGTCATGGATTGGATCAGATGGCTGATAATCTTCTCTTCAGCCTCAGCACGGGAGATGGAGGGTTTGGTAATCTCACTTCCGTTTGGGATCTCTCTTCTCGTTATGGTATCTGTATCTATATCGGTAAGCGCGCCATTAATCGCATTCATTGCCCCGGAACCGGTCCCGTCAAACTGAATATTCTGATCCTTGTACCCTGCACTCCCTCTGCAGGTATACCGGAACATCCAGTACGGCAGAAAACGAAGCGTTGCAACACCTGGAATACCGGCCTTCTCCTCTGCCTCGTCACGATGGATTCGGACCGGCAGATGGGGTATCCTGACAGCCCCCTCACTCTCATGATGACTTCGCGCTTTATACGGACCGGGCTCCTCGCAGCCATCGAGAGGAAGAAGAAGCGTCTTCCCAAGAACCCTGGCAAGGACCGCTTCACCAGCATACAGGGCAAACTCCTCCGGATACCAGACGATGCAATTGTCTGCCGTAATAGACGGATTAAAGGTCACCAGAAGCTTTTCGCAGACCTTCTCCTCCTGACCGACGCGGATGGTATACTCCGTATCAGAGTATGAGAGAGCTTCGTCAGGATCATCAGAACACATGACCAGAAGATAGGTGTTCTTTCGGATTGCAGACAGATCCAGGGGCGCAGGTGCATTATGGACGTCAAATCCCGCCGCCTTTAGGATATCTGAAACTGCCCGTGATGCCTTTTCCCTGGTTCTCTGCTCCATACCGTACTGTTTACCGTCCAAAAAAAGAATATTTTTCTATCTCCGGGCTCGTACAATGAGTCATGAGTGATTTCCTCAGGTTTGTCAGCCACCAGATTGAGGATTTTGCAATGCAGGTTACGTTCAACCCTGTTCAGGGAACCGGAACTGTTGTGTATAATCTCTCACTCGTCCGTGTGGAAGACCTTGAGTATGCCGTATCAGTCTTTCGCGCAACCTGCGAGGCAGGAGTCTCACCAAGCAGCCTCATCCGCCTGCTGCATCCGGGAGAGGAACTGGACGGTTATATTGTTCCCCAGAAGTACATCGGTATTCTCACCTTGTGCAGTACCACCCTTGACGGACTGCTCCTGCAGCGTGGAATTCCCTTCAATCCGATTGGGGGGGGTGTTGTCGAGGTTGCAAATAACATACCCAAGCGGTTTACACACCTTATCAAATATGAATATACCACGATAGACCCCCTCCAGGTGCTCGTTTCCCAGGAGATAACATCGGTCCGCCAGGTCATGAAGGACGGGAACGGCAGCCTGCTCGGAAATATCAGGCAGTGCCATATGGAGGCTGAGGATGAGGTGGAAGAGGTTCTTGAGGAGCTGACGGAAGGATACTTTACCGGCATACTGGATCTTGGTCTTCCCAATACTCCCTGCCTCGGGGTGGCGGTTGATCCGCAGTACATGGGGCTTGCAGCTCTTGGTGGCACAAACTGGGTGGCTGCTCTCAGGGAAGAGGGGATACCGGTTCATATGCAGGCGATGAAGGGGCTTTGCGACATTTCAACCATGAAATTTGTGTCAGATCTATGAGACGCATGAAAAATGCGTAAGACTTTAGTAGAAGAGGAGAAGATGAACTGACATGCAGACGATCCCACTGACACACCCCGATATCAGGGACTTGCGTGAATTAATCCCCGTGATGGCAGATCCTGACTGCAGATGTGAAGGTCCTGCATATGAGATGTATCGTGGTCTTTCGCAGACTGAAGATGACAAAAGATGGCTGCTTGATCATCAGATCAGATATGACATCACGAAAATCCCGGGGAGGATCATCTGTGGGGAGTGGATTAAAACAAAAGGTCATTATCATCAGCTGGCTCCGGATGGCTATGCGTATCCGGAGATCTACGAGGTGCTGGAGGGGGAGGCTCTCTATCTGCTCCAGAAAGAGGATCTCTCAGATATCATCCTTGTCAGGGCACGAAAAGGGGATCTTGTCCTCATTCCCCCCGGATACGGACATGTGACCATCAACCCGTCATCAGACACCCTGCTCATGGCAAACCTCGTCTCCTCTGCCTTTACCAGTGAATATCTTCCGTTTGAGAAGATGCGGGGGGCGGCATATTATGTCTTTGCAGATGGAAGGATTGAGAGAAATTCCAGCTATCCTGATACCATCGCCCCCGTACGAGAGGTGATCTGTAATGGGACACCACTTCCCGCACCATTCCCAGGGAAGACACTGTATGCCTGCATCGGTGATGAGAAAAGCCTGGCTTTTTTAAATGCCCCCGGCTCATATGTGAACGAATACGAAAAACTCTACCTGTTCACCTGAGGGGCCGGTCGTTGTTTGTGGCCTGCCCGTTTCATTTTTTCTATAACCCACTCTTCTTCCACCGTCTTCGGTACCCAGCCCTGCTGCTCAAGATGTGAAATGGCCTCATCAATGACTTCATATTTCATCCCCAGTTCATTCTCATCAGTCTGGTTATGCCAGAGCCCGGCTGAGGGAGTCTTTTCAATGAGCCTTCGGGGGATGCCAAGATGCTCTGCAAGGCTCCAAACCTCACACTTCTGCAGATGGATGATAGGCTGGACATCTGCTGCATTATCACCATACTTCGTGCAATACCCAAGCACATACTCGGTATAATTTGAGGTCCCGCACACCAGCCGGTTCATCTGATTTGCATAATAGTACAGAATTGTCATTCTGGTCCGTGCCATGAGATTTCCGACCAGATATGATGTTTCGGTAAAGCCCGGCATCATGCGGTACTGGTCAATAAACGGACCGATAGGTATGGTCAGCACCGGAATCTGAAGAAATTCTGCAAGCAGGGTGACATCGTCGGCATCCTGTGACGGTGTTACCGCAGACGGGAGAAAGAACCCCTGTACATGGCCACACCCGGCTGCCCGGACACAGAGTGCTGCTGCAACACTTGAATCAATTCCACCTGAGAGCCCGATAACAAAGCCTGATGAAGAACTGGACCGGAGCACATCCTGCAAAAGGGCGATGATGGAATCCGGATCACGAGAGCGTGTCATACGTACCCAGTACCTTATCGAAAAAGGAGAAAAGAGTGACCCTGATGATATCACTGCATCCGGCCCTGTCGTGCCAGGTCACCTAACCGGTCTTTGTACCTGATCAGGGAGAACGGAACTGAGGGATGATTCCGGACAAGGGATGCCAGAAAGTCATGGGTATCCCCACTTTCACCAGTGGATGGCGGGGGGATGTTCAGATGCTCTGCAACAAGCCGCAACTCCTCACAGGGGATCTCCCGAAGCGGGCTGAGACTGATGACAGGGGAGAGATCAGAATCGGAGAGAAGCTCCCTGCATCTTCCGGAAAGAAGAGCATCAATTACCTCTTCTGCAGCTTCGTCACGGGTGATACACCGAATCAGCCGGTCCGCCCCGGTTCTTAGAACGACATCCTGTATTGGTTCCCCCTTCATATGCTCTGTCCGAATCCTGACAGAAGACGAAAGGGGAGGGAGCGCACCAGGAAATTCATACCTGGAATCCGCGTATCGCAGGAGGACGAGTTCCATACCCGGCCGTTCCTTAATAATCTGTCCAAGAAGAGAAAGGAGACACAGGCAGGCACATCCTTCCCAGAGCACCACAAGAACGGATCGTTTTCCAAGGCCGCCGTCAAGCCGGATACTCCGCTTTATCCGGACGAGAACGTCTGAAGCGAGATGAACAGCGCAGAGGTGGCGACCGGAATACTGCTGATACAGGACAGATGGGGATTTGCACCTGGCACATATTTCTTCAGGCATACTATGCTCTCAGAACAAAGACCCTGATATTCAGGGATGATACATCTTTTGTACATCCACTGCGAACCGTATGAATCCTTGGAGCAGTACCGGATTTTTCGCAATCCATCCGCTCCTGATACGATGCACTATAACATACCCTGATTATAAAATAATACGTGAATGGACCTTTCTGCAGACCATATTAAATCCCTCCATAAATATGAGCTTCGTGTTCTCCAGTCTCTTGAGTACCTGATGAACAGGTATTCATGGGTTCCGGAAGAGGAACTGGTCCGCAATACCCGCCTTTCAACGAGTGAAGTACACTACCGGCTGTCAGGCCTGATGGAAAAAGGCATGGTGAAATATTCACAGGTCCCATATCCCGGGTACTGCCTGATCTTTAACGGATATGATACCCTTGCAATATCGTACCTGGTAAAGAAGGGTATTATCAGTGCCCTTGGAACATGCATCGGTGAAGGGAAGGAATCGCGGGTATACGAGGCACTCGGAACCGGCCCGGTCATCCTGAAACTCCACCGGATTGGGCAGCGGTCATTTCAGACGGTCCGGAAAGGGAGAAACTACCTCCCGGAAAAACAGCACTGTCCCTGGGTTTTAGCTTCGCATTATTCAGCCGAACAGGAGTATCTTGCTTTATGTTCGCTACAGAATCATGTCAGGGTACCAACTCCTCTGCTCATGAACAGAAATGTCATAGCCATGACATATATTCCGGGGGATCGGTTGTCGGACTGCTCGCTGGAAGAACCACAGAGTATTCTTGACGAGATTCTCTCGCAGATCAGGGCTGCATACTGCACCGGCTATATTCACGGAGATCTCTCGGAGTATAATATCATGTTTGATGGTGAGAAGGTCTGGATTATCGACTGGCCGCAGTGGGTATCACCTCACCACGAAAATGCTGCCGAGATCCTGGAACATGACCTTGAGACCATCACAAAGTTCTTCCACCGGCGGTACCGGATCTCTTCTGATATGAATGAAGTCAGGAGTCTGGTGACCGGGTGCTGATATTTGGTATCGATCTCATCACCGGTTCGGTCAGGTCACGAACGGTCCAGCCGAAATATGCCCTCGTCATCATAGAGGACGGGGATATCCAGAATGAGCTTTCCGTATCACTCCACCGCCTGATCCGCCTGGTCCACCGGCATCAGCCTGATATCCTGGCAGTCGACTCAGTTCAGGAGATTGCTCCTCATACCCAGGATTTGTACCGGTTTCTGGAACAACTCCCTTCGAAAACAAAACTGGTGGTCGTAACCGGGGGTGACCGGCAGATCGGACTTATTCAGGTCGCTGCACGATACAACATAACATTTGATCGGTTTGATCCCTATGCGGAGGCTCGTGCCGCGGCACAGGTGGCATTTCATGGAGCGGGGGTAGAGGTTGTTGCCTTTGAGAAAGAGACCGAGATTACCATCACCAGAAACCGGTCGCCTGGAAAAGGAGGATGGAGTCAGAACCGGTATGCCAGGAAGATCCATGGAAATGTCCTCAGATATGCCAGGGAGGTTGAGCAGGATCTCCAGAGCAGGGGGCTTTCATACTGGAAGAAAGAGTACAAGGCATTTGGCGGGGTTTCACGGGTCACCTTTCATGTCAGGGAGGATCGGAATCAGATCCCGGTATCATCCTCACGTGGTGGTGATGTCCAGATCAGGCTCTCCGGAAAGCGGCTTGACCGTATCCAGTACCGTCCCCTCACAAAGAGGCCGAAATATCTTATTGTCGGCATTGACCCCGGAACAACCATCGGGATTGCAGCACTTGATCTGAGCGGAGAACTGGTAAAAATTCAGAGCTCACGACAGATGACCATGGCCGATGTCATCGAGCTGATCTGGTCTTTGGGAAAACCGGTGATTGTTGCCTCTGACGTCGTTCCCATGCCCTTTACGGTGGAAAAAATCCGCCGTGCGTTTCAGGCTGTTGCGTACACTCCCCGTCAGGACATTCCGGTTGAGACAAAGTATGAACTTGCCGGCAGATACGGGTATGCAAATGATCATGAACGGGATGCCCTCACCGCAGCGGTCGAGGCGTACAAATACTGGAGGCATAAATTTTCAGGAATACTCAAACGGGTACCTCCGGGGATCGACCTTGACGAGGTGCGGGCCGGCATTATCCGGGGGCAGTCACTGGAACAGATTCTGAGCGGAAGAAGGGAAAAGGCACAGACAGCTCATGAGAAGAAACCGGAGGTCAGTCTTGACACATCAGATGAACGGGTCAGAATTCTTGATGGAACCGTCAAGGATCTCCGTGCTTTGGTATCAGATCTCCAGCAGGAGATAGCAGCTCTTAAAAAACAAAACCAGGCATTGTCCAGAAAAATTTCAGGCATGAAGACGGAGCGGGAGAGGGGAATTAATTTAGAGCCTGAGATCATCAAACGGGATCAGATCATCCAAAACTTAAAGCACCGGCTCAGGCAGGAGGAGCGCAACAATAAAAAATTACAGCGTCGCCTGAAACGAATAAAAGAGACCACCGATGAATTACGGACTCAGGGAACCCGTGCAATCAAGGTGCTTCCTGACCTCTCACGTGAGAGTGTCCGCCTGCTCATAGAACGGGTTGGTATTCAGCCTGGTGACATTCTCTATGTGAAAACCCTTGCCTCATGGGGGAAGGGTATCGTGCATGAGCTTGCCGGATATGGCGTTGAAGCGGTTATCGTACATGAAAAGGCAGCAGACACCCTGAGCACAGAACTTCGTGATGTCTTTTTCCATGAGAACCTGCCGGTTGTCCTCTCAACGGATCTTCAGATCCAGGTAAAAGGGGAGATCGGAACCTGTGATGAGGCCGCATATGGTGATGCACTCCTTGACTTTGCTGCGGAGCACGAAAAATTCATGAAAGGGAAAGGTGAGGAGATGCTGGAGTCGCTCATGAAGGAATACCTTGCCGAGCGGGAGCGGAAGGTGAAATGACGTATGGATGATCGTGCACTTCTGGATGTTATCCGACCGGTCTGCGGGGCTGATACCTGCGCAGACGACTGTGCGATATTACGTCTTCCCTGCGGCATTCTGGTGACCTCGACCGATATGCTTCACCGGCAATCCGACTTCCCGGAGGGCATGACAGACTGGCAGATCGGGTGGATGTCGGTTGCGGTCACCATATCAGATATTGCTGCAATGGGAGCAGAGCCGGTACAGATCGTCCTCGCCATTGGTCTTGATGATGAGAACCGTTTATCAGAGATTGTACGGGGAGCGTATGCCTGCTGCGATGCATACGGGGCCACCTACGCCGGAGGAGATCTTGATGCACATGCTGAACTGACCATTGTTTCAACGGGGATCGGGATCATCAGGGATGGAGAGCCGGTCAGAAGGCGGGGGGCGATGCCAGGTGATCTCATCTGTGTGACCGGGACTTTGGGACGGGCAATTCTGGGGCTCTTTGGTGATCACCGGTTCTGGAGGGATCTGTGTGAACCACAGCCACGGGTAAGGGAGGGGATAGCTGCGCGGCTGGCAGGTGCGACGGCTATGATGGACATCAGTGACGGACTTGCCATATCCCTCTATGATATCGCAGCTGAATCGCATGTCGGCATGGAGATATCAGCTGAATGCATCCCCGTGCCAATGGATACGGATCAGAACAGGGCACGTGAAGCCGCCTTGTATGGAGGAGGAGACTTTGAACTTCTGTTCTTCATTCCGGAAGAAAAATTCAAAGACCTTCCCATTCCGGTAACACGTATCGGCAGGGTAACCGCACAGCAGGATATTGTGATGGATGGCACCGTCCTGCAAAAAAAGGGATATCTTCACCACTGGTAGGAGTACCGCCAGTAGTTCCAGTTATTGGAGAAGTAGGTCACGCCCTGATACAGGGAATCATATACCCTGGCAATATAGAGATTCTCTCCTATTTTTTTGAAGTAGGGGAATGCTTCATTGACTTTTCCCATCTTATAGAGGGTTTTTCCCATTCCATACAGGGCATCCCGGTTTTCAGGATCAAGTTCCAGGGCCTTTGAAAAGTCCTGATATGCGTCATCAAGAAGGTCAATCTTCTGATATGCAGCACCCCGGTTTACATAATAGACCGGCTGATTTGGATCAATCCGCAGTGTTTCATTAAAGGCAGCGATCGCTCCGTAATAATTCCCCTGCTGGAACCGTGCAAACCCGAGATTGGTCCAGCCCTCTGCATTGTCAGGCTGAATCCTGACCACCCGGGCATATGCATCCTCACTTATTGAATACTCATTTGCAAGGTCTGCTGCATACCCTTTTCTCATCCAGGCGATGGGAATATCCGGATTTTCAGCAATCGCCCGATCATAGTAATGAATCGTATCATAAGCCTGGTTGAGCTGACGCATGACCTCAACGAGATATTTGAATGCATCCTCTTTCAGGGGTTTGATCTGAAGGGCTGTCTCAAATGCCTCCTTTGCCACGTCATACTGTTTGTTCACCGCTGCAACATCTCCCAGCAGGTACCAGGCGTCATAGGAGTACGGAGACAATTTGGTTGCACGGGTTGCAGACCGCAGTGCCTCATCACGTTTTCCAAGGGCCAGTTCTGCACGTGCCTTCTGCATCCAGGTCGCAGGATCGTCCGGATCGATCAGAGTCGCATTCTCAAACCGGTACAATGCATCCTGAAACCGGCCGGACTGCATCAGTAAAAATCCGACATTGGTTATGGTAATCGGATCATCCGGCTGAATTTTCAGTGACTGATTGAACGCATCAAACGATGCATCAAATTTTTTCAGGTTGGCATATGAGAACCCAAGATTTGCCCAGACATCTGCATTACTCTGGTTTATCATCAGTGCACTGCGGGAGATCGCAGCTGATTCTTCATACTCTCCAAGCACATTCTGAACACGTGCCAGGGCAACGAGCAGATCCACATTCTTTGGATCCTCTTTTACCAGACGTGCATAGATATCTCTGGATTCCTTGTATTTACCGGTCTTTTCAAGGAGGTCGGCCTGGATATACAGATTTTCCGGATTATCAGGCACAAGGGTATTCAGCTGGCCATACGCTATCGCTGCTTCTTCCAGACGGTTCGAAAGCCGGAGCATCTCGCCAAGACGCTGCCATGATACGGCATCCTTCCTGTTTAACTTCAGGGCATTATCGTATGACTTTGCCGCTTCATTATACCGGCCGGCGTTATACAGAATTTCTGCCTGTTTTACATAATATTCATAATTTTTCGGACTCAGGTTGATTGCGATGCCATATTCGGCGAGTGCCTGCCTGGTCTCATTCATGGCAACATGAACATCGGCAAGGCCTGCATGGGTTGCTGCATTGTTTGGATCCAGAATGGTTGCATTTTTCATGTCTGCATAGGCTTTTTCAAGATCTCCTTCCCGTGCATATGCCCTGCCTCTTCCGATAAGTGCAGTACTGTTCTTCGGATCAAGGGTAAGGACATGTGAATATCCGATGATCGCCTCATCATCCAGTGATTCATTTGAGAGGAGACTGGCAACCTTCAGCCAGAGAGACGGATCTGATGATTCAAGTCTGATGGCAGCATCATACAGGGACAAGGCCTCCATGGCACTCCCATTCTGTTCCTTCTCCTCAGCCTGCATGGTGAGATTGGTGGAAATATTCCGGACATCAATGGGACGGTCTTCGACACATCCGCAGACCAGGAAAAATCCTGTAATAATGACTGTAAAAAGTATGCATTTCAGATAATGTGTTGTAGAGCTGAGCATTCAAATCAATAAAAAAGGTTAGAATCCGGTATTATACGGGACACTTTTTACCAGGTAATATGCCCCGTTTATATCAAGTGTTTCTTTATATCCCCGTTCGGTCAGATATCCCTGCGAACTGTTATACAGGGTGATCTCATTTGCTTTGAATGAGGCACTGCCGATGGCTCCGTCAGCCCCGGACGGCATCTCAACGCGGTTCTTTGGCTGCGGATACCAACCTTCCGGAACCTCCTGCCTGACACCGGACCCCCGTTCATGAACAGTAATATAATCCAGTTCACGATCAGTGCTGCCCCACATGAAATCTGTCAGTTGGCCTCTGCTGGTATTCAGATACTCTTCCATCGGGGTTTCATAGGTGTAATTTGAGTAGAGTGTCAAAGAGACGTCATATTTTCCGGGTTCACGATAGGTATGGACCGGGTTTTTTTCAGTTGACGTATTCCCGTCTCCAAAATCCCATAACCGCCCATCCGCAAACCCATAGCTGATATCATAAAACCTGACACGCAATGGCGCATCGCCCTCTGTCCGGTCAGACGTGAAATCAGCGGCAAGTGTTGAGATCACAAACTCATCATATGACGGGTGGCATCCGCGGGTGAATCCGGGTGGAGATGGGAGCATCGCTGGTTTTAATGTAAATGCAGCCTGCACTATCGTGCATGTCAGTATCATAAGGATAACAAATCCTAGAAGGTATCTCCACCGGGCCGATGTCATAATGTAATTCCTGAGGTATAGGTAAATGACTTCATAAAGTTTACAATTGCCCCGCTCACTTTTGAGCGATCACGCCATTCATTCTGTGCCGACGCATTCTCCGAACTTCCCCGTCCTTCCAGAATGGAACCATGAAAATCTGTCATTACTGTACCGATTGCGGCATCAGTCCCATTGATCGGTGAGATACTCACCATGTATTCAACTCCGGCCGGAGTTCCCTCACCACCGACCGCACGAATCCTCAATTTTGATTCCATAGCAAATGACTGCATATTGATAAGATTTGTCGAGCCACTCACATGATCTTCAAAAGCAGGGGCCACCGAGAATGAATCGGCGGTGATGAGAACCGGAGTGGTGAAGATGAAGAGTATTGTGAGGATGAAAACGCGTACCTGCGTCATGATTTGCACGCTCACTGGTTTGTCAGCGTGTACTAATATGTTTCCTGCCTGAACGGATTAGGTCGGGGAGAGACCCGACGTTACCGTAAATGATTTGCCGAAGGTGAATATCTGACCGTCGACCGTTGTTTTATCATTCATCTTCTTGGTCGAGGCAAGGTCTGTCGTATTTGAAGGTGCTCCTTCCTCATTGGTCATGGCAAATTCAGTGCTTGCTGTTCCTGCCGCATAGGGTATGCCAGATGACATGTCAGGGTGAATTCCGATCAGATACCGGAGCTCGGCAGGGATGGTGTTATCAGTCCCGACCGAACGGGCACGGGCCATCGTCGCTATCTGACCACTGGTCATATCCACCGCAGACGCTCCTTTGTAATAACTGTTAAACCCACCGACATACTCACCGATGATGTCGGCAACAAGCGGGTTTCTCACCGAACGATTGACCTTGGTATAATTGCCGGAGTTAAACATCTCAAGTGAGTCAGAAGCGGTCATTTTACTTCCAATCTCGGGATCAGTGAGATATGTGGAGACAATCTTGGAGTCAACGTTAAATGCCCCTTTCTGCTGTGGACCCTCGTCAATCTTCAGGCCCTTGCTCTGTGCAAGGTACCCTCCGTTCGTAGTCATATCGCTTTTATAGACCACTGAGGAGACACGCTCTCCGTCATAGAGAAATCCTCCTTCATGACCTCCATGACTGCTTGTCTCCAGCTGGTACTGCTGGTGGGAAGACATCGACCCGATGACTTCAAGATAAGTCTCTGACGGTATCTGCCTGTTCGTTGTGTTGGTCCCGTTCGGGAGAATATCTGCCGATGCTGTGAATATGAGCAATAACACCAGACTGATACTGAATAATACAGGAATTTTCGTATTCATGGACGGCACCGGAATTATCTTCATAGGTATTGGAATGATAACTATAGAAGATTGCCGGAAAAATGAGACGCCCAGATCGGAATTCGAATCCGAGTCGTCGGCGTGACAGGCCGACATGATAGGCCACTACACTATCTGGGCTGGGCATATCCCGCCTCCCGGATTTGAACCGGGGACATCGCGGTAGCTGCGCACTTGCCTCAAACGGCAAATCAGTCTACAGCCGCGCACTCTACCAGTCTGAGTTAAGGCGGGATTGTGCTCTATAAGGTGGTAAACTCAAACATATATAGATATCCATTCTCATGTCATCTGACATTTCATTTGCTCTCCGGATCAGGATATGAACCGGTAGCTATCGAAAAAACTCTATTACAAGTCAAATGGAATACATAGTCACAGGTTAGTCTTCATGACGGGAGTTCCAGACATTCTTTGGCTTGAGGAGATCCGGAAAGAGGATATCCCATCAGTTGGCGGAAAAGGTGCCTCACTTGGGGAAATGGCCTCCATCGGGCTTCCCGTTCCTCCGGCTTTTGTCGTTACCAGCCAGGCATTCAGACGGTTTTTAGTCAGGACGGGCCTTGAAGAGCCCCTCTATTCAATCCTTGAATCACTGAATGTTGATGATAATGATGCGCTTGAATCTGCGGCAAAAAAGGCCAAGGATCTGGTTCTGCAGGCAAAAATGCCCGAAGACCTCAAGAGCGAGATCGGGATCGCATACGAAAAACTCTCCCGGACAGGAGAGGTTGTTGCCGCCCGGTCAAGCGCGACTGCAGAGGATCTTCCTGATGCCAGTTTTGCCGGACAGCAGGAGACAATACTCAACATCAGAGGGATTGAGAACCTTCTGAACGGAATTCATGAATGTTGGGCATCCCTTTATGGTGCCCGTGCCATCTACTACCGGGCAAAACAGGGTTTTGATCACCACACGGTAAATATCGCTGTGGTCGTGCAGCAGCTGATTCCATCTGAAAAGGCCGGAGTCATGTTTACCTCACATCCGGTGACCGGCGAGCCGCTGACCATCATCGAAGGATCCTGGGGGCTTGGTGAGGCTGTCGTCTCAGGGGCCGTGTCCCCGGACAATTATGTCTATGATCGCCGGCTTGAGCGGACGACAGACCGGCTCATCTCACCCAAACTGATCGAGATAGTTGCTGACGGCACATATGGGACTATCACCCGGAATGTTGAAAAGGCACGTCAGGAACAGCAGATTCTCTCTGATGATGAAGTGAAACGACTTGCAACCTATGGAATTGTATCAGAGGAGCATTACGGGGTACCGCAGGATATGGAGTGGGCTATTGTGGGAGATAAGATATATATTCTTCAGTCCAGGCCCATTACCACAATTAAGGGTGCAGCAGGGATGAAGAAAGAAGAAAAGACCGGAACTGCTGAAACAGTCATCCTTCAGGGACAGGGTGCATCACCAGGTATTGCAAGCGGTCAGGTGATTATCATCGAAGATGTCAGGGATATTGGAAAGGTAAAAGAAGGTGACATTATGGTCACCAGAATGACCAATCCTGACATGGTGCCGGCAATGAGAAAGGTTGCAGCCATTGTAACCGATGAGGGAGGAATGACCTGTCATGCAGCTATCGTCTCCCGTGAGCTCGGAACACCGGCCGTAGTAGGGACCCGGAAAGCAACCCGGATATTAAAAGACGGGCAGATGATCACCGTCGACGGGGAGAAGGGGCTTATCTATGACGGTGTGATAGCACAGCAGACACCAGAGTCCCAGCTGACCCATGTCCAGGCGATCGCTGCACCGGCAAAGATCATCACCGCAACATCAGTCAAGGTCAATGTATCCATGCCTGAGGCTGCACAACGTGCAGCAGCTACTGGTGCTGATGGTGTCGGTCTTCTCCGGATTGAACACCTTATCCTTGGCCTGAATAAAACGCCGAACTGGTATATCCAGAATCACCGGGAAGAGGAGTTCATTACCGAACTGATGAACGGGATTAAGGTTGTACTTGATGCCTTCCCCGGAAAGCCGGTCTGGGTCAGAACTCTTGATGCACCCACTGATGAGTTCAGGAATATGCAGGGCGGGGAGAACGAGCCGATCGAGCACAACCCGATGCTGGGATGGCGTGGAATCAGGCGTGATCTTCAGAGCCCGGCCCAGTTCAGACTTCAGATTGATACATTCAAACGGCTCTGGGATCTGGGGTACGACAATCTTGGTATCATGTTCCCGATGGTCTCCCACCCCCGCGAGTTTATCCAGGCAAAAGAACTCTTCAGGCAGGCGGGGGTTGATGTCGAGAATGTTGATTTGGGTATCATGATCGAGATTCCGGCAAGTGCGGTTCTTATTGAGGACTTTATCAGGGCAGGGATCAAATTTGCCTCATTTGGAACCAATGACCTGATCCAGTATACCATTGCCATTGACCGCAATAATGAGAACGTCACCGATATGTACTGGCCGAAGCATCCGGCAGTCCTTGCTCTTATTGATCAGGCTATCCAGGCCTGCAGAAAAGGCGGGGTTGAGGTCTCCATCTGTGGTCAGGCAGGAAGCGAGCCTGACATGGTCACCTGGCTTGTCGAACACGGCATTACCAGTGTCTCATCCAATATCGATGCGATTGCCAAGATCCGCGAGACAGTTGCACGGACCGAGAAGCGGATCATCCTTGATGCGGCGAGAAGACCTTATGGATGCTGATGGCCTCTCAGCCGACGAACTTTTCTGTTTTTTAAAGGCAAAACGAAAGGAGGATTTTTCCTATTCGCATATCCTCTCGTCCATGTGCACAACACCGCACCCGGTTGCCGTAGAGGCACACAATCTGTTCATGGAGACGAATCTTGGTGATCCCGGGCTATTTCCGGGGACCGCAGACCTGGAAGACCGGCTGATCCGATGGTTTGCAGAACTCTATCATGAGCCGTCAGCCGGTGGCTGCACGACATCAGGCGGGACCGAATCAAACATCCAGGTACTCAGGTTTTGTAAAAAGACAAAAGAGGTAAAAGAGCCAAACATCATTGTTCCTGCGTCTGCTCACTTTTCATTTGAGAAAGCATGCGGGATGATGGATATTGAGATGCGGATTGCCCCGGTTGATGATCAGTACCGGATGCAGACCGATGCAGCCGGAGAACTGATTGACTCAAATACCTGCTGTATTGTTGGTGTTGCCGGGACCACCGAATATGGCATGACCGACCCCATCCCGGCCCTTGGAAAGATTGCCGAACAGGAGGGGATTCATCTTCACGTGGATGCCGCTTTTGGCGGATATGTGCTGCCATTTCTTGATCATGCCCCGCCTTTTGACTTCTCAGTCCCTGGTGTCGGTTCCATATCTGTCGATCCACATAAGATGGGGATGAGCACCATCCCATCAGGTGTCCTGATGGTGCGGGATGAGCATGTTTTTTGTAATCTCCTTGTGGAGACTCCGTACCTTACCACAAAACAGGCCTACAGCCTGACCGGAACACGACCGGGTGCATCGGTTGCTGCAGCATATGCAGTAATGGCATACCTTGGGCGAAAAGGAATGAAAGCACTCGTTACCGGCTGCATGGAGAATACAAGACGGGTGATAGAGGGTATGGAAGCATTTGGCGTCCACCGGAAAGTAACGCCTGATGTGAATGTTGCAACCTTTGAGCATGTCAGTGTACCCGCTCCATGGACCGTCTCATATACCAGAAAGGGCGACCTTCGGATCGTCTGTATGCCGCATGTCACCCGCGATGTGGTAGAAGCCTTCCTGTCAGATTTTGGAGAATCATATGTATCCCATATTGACTGATTCACTTGTTACCTGCCCGATCGTAAAAAAAGGTGAATATAACTATTTCGTTCATCCGATCACCGATGGCATCCCTGATATCGATCCAAGACTTCTTCGTGAGATTGCAGTCGGTATGATCAGACATCTCAATCTTACTGATGTCACATATATCGTCACCGCAGAAGCGATGGGTATTCCTATTGCAACAGCCATCTCCCTGATGACGGATATTCCGGTCAACATCATCAGGAAACGAAGATACGGTCTTCCCGGCGAGTGTGATGTCTGTCAGGTCACCGGTTATTCAAAAGGCGAGATGTATATCAACGGAATTTCGAAGGGTGATCGGATCGTCATCGTTGATGATGTTATCAGCACCGGCGGAACCATGAACGGTATTATCGAGGCACTGGAGAGTATTGGTGCAGAGATAGTGGACATCGCTTTTGTGATCAGGAAAGGAAACCCGACCCTGAAACTCCCCTATTCCTATCTGGTCGCTATTGAAGTGACCGACACGGTGAGAATCGTTGATCAGTCTGCCTGACCTTCACCAGCGGCTCAAGGAACAGAAGTGCCATACCGTCGCACTTCAGGCTCCGGAAGGATTAAAACGTATCATTCCCCGGCTGGCCGGAGAACTTCGTGAGCTGGGATATGAGGTCATTATCAGTGGTGATCCCTGTTATGGTGCCTGTGACCTTGATCTCTGTGCGAGGGATATGGCAGATGTTCTCGTTCATATCGGTCATACACCGGTTGATGAGACCGGGGGTATACTCTATGAACTCTGGCCGGTTGACGGGGATCTCTCGGTGATTTCCCGGGTTATTCCCAGGCTGGCCGGAAAAAAAGTCGGACTGGTCACAACAGTCCAGCATATTCATCTTCTTTCTGATGCGGCAGAAATCCTGCGCCATGCCGGGATTGAGCCGGTCATTGCCCCTCCATCGCCACGGACACCCTGTAGCGGCCAGGTCCTTGGGTGCTCATTTGATGCGGCAAGAAAAACACAGACAGAAGAGATCATATTTCTTGGGACCGGACTTTTTCATCCCACCGGAATAAAACTTGCAACCGGTGCCCGGGTGTTTGCATGCGATCCTATTACCGGCAGGATTGAGGAGCCGGATGCGGACCGGTTACTCAGGGTGCGGTTCGGCCTGATTCAGAAGGCACAGAATGCAGAATCCTATGGGATTATCGTCTCATCAAAGACCGGACAGTGCAGATCAGAACTTGCTGATCACCTGTGCAGTCTTTCAGACAAGGCATACAAGGTCATGCTCAGGGAGGTTACTCCGGATCAGTTGCTCAATCTCGGGTTTCCCTGCTATGTGAATACCGCCTGTCCCCGACTTGCCTATGATGATCAGATCAGATTTTCTGTACCGGTTCTGACACCATCAGAGTTTGAGATCGTCTGTGGTGTACGGGATTTTGAGAATTACCAGGTGGATGAGATATCATGAAACTCAGACAACTTGAGATGCTGCTTCAGCGGGTTTCAGGCTTTGACAATCCTTCAGCAGAACGGGAACAGTATCAGACACCGGCACCCCTTGCTGCACGGCTCATCCATATGGCAATGCTTGCAGGTGATATTACCGGCCGCAGCGTACTGGACCTTGGAAGCGGAACCGGTATTCTTGCGATTGGAGCAGCACTCCTTGGAGCTGAGGTCGTCGCGGTTGAGGATGATGTTGAGGCGATCAGGATAGCTGAAGCAAATGCCCGGGATCTTGGGTGCAGCATCAGGTTTATCAGGACAGATATTACCGACAATGAGGCAGGGGGACTCATTCCTGAGTGTGACACCGTCCTTATGAATCCTCCGTTCGGGGCACAGACCGAACATGCCGACCGGCCGTTTCTTGATATGGCACTTTTAAAAGCGGATGTCATCTATGGCATCTTTAATGCCGGATCCGGGCCGTTCATCACGGAATATATCGGGAGCAGAGGTGTCATAACCGCTTCCGTGCTGGCAGGTCTTACCATTCCCCGGACATTCTGGTTTCATACAAAGGACCGGCATGAAATTCCGGTTGAGATACACGTCATCCGACGTATGTAAAAGAGAATATTGTGCAGAGAAATCTCTGCTTTTCCTTTGATTTTAATCCTTGACGAGGATAAATCCTATACCGGCAAGCATGATACCAATGAGTAATGCAACAATCCCGATTGCACCCTTTACGACATTGATGACATCAGGAAGGAAATACCATATCCCATAGGCACCACCAATAACGAGCAGGATGCCGACAATTAACATTCCAAGTCCCATTTTATCCATGTGATGAATCCTCCATCTCGAATTACTACTACACGTTTGTTGTGAGGATATTTATATATCATTCCCAAATATTGACTTTTTACCAATACTGAAAGGGAAAATCCCTACCCCCCGTCAGAAAATTCAGCAACCAGCATAACCTCCAGCTCTGCCCCTTTGGCAAGCAGATGAATCATCTCACGGGGCAGATCACGGGCCGTATGATCAGATAAGACTCCAATCGTCCGATTACAGGTGTATGCTGATCGTCGCCACACCAGATCAGTCGGATGAGTGAGAGAAAGGCCAGGATCTCCCCGGGACAATATCTGCACTGTATACGGACCACAGGTGAGTGTGGTAATAAGCCGGCAACCCGGCTGCTGCAGTGTATCACGAAACCGGCGGCTGAGATCAAGCGCTCCCTTGTCTGATCCCACTGCGATAATGCAGCTGCCAGCCAGGGAAAGCTCGTGTTCTTTTGTTATCTCAAATGTTGTGCGATGGGTTGCCGTTATATTCGGATGCCCGCAGGCCGTGAGATACTCTTCCTCCCTGACCATGTATTTACACACTCTCTTCCATGTGTTATCAATGGATCTGGTAGATGCGTATTGTGCCACCTGTAAAGAAGAGACAGAACAGGAGGTTTTGAGCGAAGCACGCGATCTTATCATCCGCTGCACCGTGTGCGGACTGACATCCCGAAGACCTCTGCCTCCGGAACCCGAACCTATCTATGTCAGGACAATCGTAAGCA
The DNA here is from genome assembly GCA_964501255.1 of uncultured Methanospirillum sp. Taxonomy (GTDB): domain Archaea; phylum Halobacteriota; class Methanomicrobia; order Methanomicrobiales; family Methanospirillaceae; genus Methanospirillum. Next base: position 43,056 of record CAZCSN010000011.1, read on the forward strand.
GGGAGGCTGAATCCTATGTCGGACGGGCTGAACTGATGAAAGGAGAGAACGTCAGTGTTGGTGATCGTATCGTTGCCGAGCGTGATGATGGCGAGGGGGCGGGTGTTGAGATCATGTCCCTCGAAGTTGGGGATAAGCGGGTTACGAAAGCTGCTGCTGAAGAGATTGACACCATCTGGTCACGGGCCATCGATGAGGTGATCGTACGGATATCGGTGCATGACGGAAAAAAGACAATACCCCTGTTCGTCGCCTGTGACGGAGATGACCGGTTTACCATTGATGAGATTGTATCAATTGATCGAATCCGGGCCAGAATTGATCATATCTGCCTCAGGAACGGAATGATTCAAAGAAGAAAGGGGAAGTATGAAGTGGCAAACCGCATTAAGCGGATATATGCCTACCGGTTATAACCGGTTTATGATGTGGTCAGTTTGGTCAGGGTTATCTCAACCGTTGGATATCCGTAATTTAACGTGATATTAGATGCATCCCGGTCAACCACGGTTGCAGTCCGGAGATATGACGTCGGCGTTGTATTGTCCAGAGGGATCTGCGGCTGGTCGATAAAGGCTAACGGGACCTGATCTCCTTTCTGAACATTTGCATAATTCTCCCCGGTGATGTTGACAAACTGCTCAATGCTCATCTTCCGTGACATCTGTCCGGCATACGGATAGGTAAGAACCTTTGATTCCCCTACACCCATACCGGCGATTGAGTTACTGATCATATCAACTTCCGGCCCGAAAAGACCGAACTCCATGACGCCGTATTCATTATACGGATTTACCACCTGAATCGGGATAAGGTCCTCGCCGGATGAGACATTGACCCTGACCGGGAGCGAGTTGGCCTTAAAGGTCATGACCTTCGGGTCCTGTGCCTTGGTGATAACAGAAAGGACACTGGTTACAACCGGACGGTCCTGCGCGTCACGGAAGGTAAAATCAACGAGTGCGGTGTTCCCCGGCTTTGCCTGCGTGAAGATGTTCAGCCATGACATACCGAACATTGATACAACCATAAAGACAGCCATCAGAACACAGACTGCGACGATTCCAATTTTCGTCCAGTTTCTCTCTTCCTTTTTTTCTGAAGGCTGGTGGCGGAATCCTTTCATTCCTATTACGTAATCCCTGCCGGAAGATAAAGGATACAACTGGTAATTGACCGGTCATGCATTCGGGCACGTCCCTCTGGCAGAAACGATGGATTCATACCTGCAAAGGGTGAGTAGATTCGTATGGAAAAAAAGAGGGTCCGTGATTACATGACCACCGACGTGGACACGATCGCCCTGACGGCGACCGCGCGGGAGGTCATTCATGCAATCAGGGTCACCTCTCATGACGGGTTTCCGGTGGTTGACGGAAATATCGTTGTCGGCTATATTGCTGCACGGGATCTTCTCTTTGTGCATCCGGACACGCCGGTCAGGGAGATCATGAGCCACCATCTCATCGTTGCCGACCCGGAGATGGCGATAAGTGACGTGGCACGGGTTATCATCCGCTCCGGGATTCAGAAACTGCCGGTGGTAAATGAGAAGAATGAGCTTTTGGGAATCATCTCAAACACCGATGTGGTGCGATCCCAGATAGAGCATGTCTCTCCTGAAAAGGTCTACAAGCTGATGGACACCATCGAACGGCTCCATGAGATAAAACCGCACCTCTCAAAAGGCCCGGTACAGGTCAATATGCTCCTTCCCACCCAGTCCCGGATCTATATGGATGAGCTGGAGGGTCGGATTTATGAGATAAAGAAGGGGCTTGCCGAACCGGTTATCGTAATAAAAAAACCCGGCCGTCTCATTCTGGTTGACGGGCATCACCGGGCGGTTGCAGCACGCCGGCTTGGGATCAAGATCCTGGAGGCATATATCATTGAGATCATGGAGGATCTTGAACTGGGTCTTGAACGGACGGCAAAAGCGATGAACCTGAAGACCATTGATGATATTCAGATCATGGATTATGCCCGCCATCCGCTCGTTGCAGGAACACACCGGTTTGGAGGAATCGGGCCAGTAAACCCAGATACTCAGGATCCCTCGCACCGGGTATCATAAGCATCGTTCAGCATATGTTCGGTCACGGTTGTTCCATCAGAGACTATCATATCCGGCCATATCCGGGTATTTGAATGGACCGTTACCCTGTTTCTGATGACCGTTCTGGGCCCGACGACCGAACCATGCTCAATGCTGCATGAATCACCTATCATTGCATCATTATCGATGATCGCTCCGGAAACAGATGTTCCCTGACCTATGACAACCCGGTTATAGAGCGATGAGGAGAGTATTCTGACATTATTGCGGATGATGCAGTTCTTTCCGATCGATGTGTACGGCCCGATGAGGACATTATCACCGATCGATGTCCCGCTCCCGATGGCAACCGGCCCGATTATCCTGCTGTTATATCCGACATAGATTGATCCCCCAAAGTCGACCGGACCCTGGATATGGGCATTCTTGATATCCATGTCACCGGAGATATTTGCATAGCTCATCTCCTGGAGCAGCCACTTTTCAGCCTGCCGTAAGGAGGCCGGGCTTCCGACATCTGACCAGTTCCCCCGTGCAAGCCACCCGTCAAGGATCATCCCCTTTTCCATTAAGAGAGGGAAGAGATTCTTGGCAAAGTCAAACTTCACACCATCCGGGATATAATCAAAGATATCCGGGGAACACACATACATACCGGTTGAGGCAAGGTTTGAGAAGATCTCTCCCGGCCCTGGTTTTTCTCTGAACCGGCGAATCCGGTTATCCACATCAATCTCCGCTATACCATACTCGGACGGATCATCAACACTGATAAGGCCGATCGTAATAATCGGTGAGTTTTTCAGATGGTCGCGGTAAAACTCCAGAAGGTTGATATCGGTGAGATGATCCCCGCCAACGACCAGAAAGGGTTTCTCTCCAAGCTGGTGCCGGGCATTTCTGACACTTCCGGCCGTTCCGAGCTTTGACTCCTCATATACATAGCTGATCCTGGCACCAAACAGGGCTCCGTCTCCAAGAGCCTGCTCTATGGCATCACTTTTGTATCCGACCGTGATGATGATGTCATGAAATCCGAGGTTTGAGAGATGGGATACCAGATGTTCTATTGAAGGTTTGTTGACGATTGAAATACATGGTTTCGGGCGTTCAAAAGTAAGCGGGCGGAGGCGTGTTCCTTCGCCGCCGCACATAATACAGACCTTCATATCGAGTATGTAGGATCTGCGGACATTTAAGGGTATAACAGATTCAGAAGAGCAGAAGAAAAAAAATGATTACAGACTGTCCAGACTGACTGAGTCAAAGTCCTGAACAACCTCTGATATTTCTTTTACACCAAATGCAGTCTTCACCGCAGTGATCTCAAGTTCTGATGCGATACCGCACATGTAATCCAGCACATCAATAGAGAGCTCTTTTTTTACCTTGCTCTGTTTTAACTGCTCGACCAGGTGCCCAATCGTCTCCACATCTTCACCGCGTAGCTTGGCGAGGCTGATGACACACATGTATATCCGGGTCAGATTCCTGTCGGTACCTGTGATCGTGTCAAAGAAATTCTTTAAAACCTGGGCCTGATACACCTCGCCGCCCATAGATAATCCATTATATTATCTCATTAGTATAAAAAGATGCGGATTTATTTTGCCGTACTGACGATCTTGATGATGTCACCATCTTTTAAGACCGCACTCTCTTTTATCCTCATCTTTGTCTTTGCATCGATGGCATACAAAAATCCTTTCCCGATGTCTGAATGCACCTGATAGGCGAGATCGTGGGGTGTTGAACCTTTCTTCATCAAAAAGGCATCGGGGAGCACCCGTCCCTGTCCGTCGGTCAGGTGTGTCTCATCCTCGACCGGATACAGAACGATCATATCCAGCAGTTCAAAGACGGCACGGTTGATGATCTCCTGCACCCCCGTTCCCCCATGCTCATCCATGTATGCCTTCATCTTCATAAGACCGGCTTTCTGGGCCTCACTGAGTTTTCCCTCATCAGGAATCGAAAATGTCGCATCACCCGGATGATACGAGATCAGGTGTGATGCTGCTGCGGTCCGGAGAGCAAGTTCAGCAGCACCCGACGTCAGGATGGCACCAGCGCTCTTCACCCGCGACAGCAGCTCAGGTGAGGCCAGGTCTGCCTTATTACCAGCGACGATCATCGGTTTTGCTTCCCGCATGAGGATTTTCGAGAACTCAATCAGATCAGCAGCGGCGGTCAGCCGAAGCTCAATCCCTGCCTCACGCTCAGCCTCCATGACATGCTCTTCCCGTATGGAGAGGCCGGCCAGGATCTCGGCAAGACCGGCGTAAATCGAGAATGATCTGGACTGGGCCTGTCGCTGCATCTTAGGCCAGTGCTTCTCGATGATTCCATGCAGCCACATTGCCATCTCGGTCTTAAGCATGGGGATCTCCTCAAGGGGATCATGGGTCCCCGGATTATCCGGATTTCCTTCAATGTCGGTACTGCCACTCGCGTCTATGACCTGGATGATGGCATCAGCCTGCCGGAGATGGTCAAGGAACTGGTTTCCAAGTCCCTTACCGGTATGTGCCTCAGGCACGAGGCCGGCAACATCGATCAGGTGGACGGCAATATATCTGATACCATCAGCGCAAACGCCACACCGGTGCG
>CAZCSN010000012.1:0-45582 GCA_964501255.1 uncultured Methanospirillum sp.
ACTTAAGGTACGGTCAACTTGAATTTAGCATACCCACTTGAAACGACGAAGAGCCCTTCTTGCACGATATATTACCCGGCCTGTTCTGGCGATGAATCGTTCTGCAAAAGCGCTTGCTCATGGTGATTTTTCCTCATGGACTGACCTTGACCGGAATGATGAACTTGGTGAACTGTCGCATACCTTCAAATACATGGCAGAACGGCTGCAGAGGATGTTTTCCTCGCTGAAAGCAAGTGAAGAGCGATATATGGGTCTTTTTCAGGCTTCTGCAGACGCAATTATTCTGTGCAAAGATAATACGCTCCTTGAGATGAATCATGCTGCAGAAGAGATGTTTTCAATATCGGACTCAAATGCACGAGGAAAGAATATTTCAGAATTATTTGATGAGGTAGGACCGGTTATTTTTCAGATGATTCAGTCATCGAATACGACCGGTCCTGAAGGATATGAAAGCCGGATTGTTTTACGAGAGAAAGGGGATCATGAACAGTATCTCAACATCAGGGTTACGAATACCACAACTGATGATCAGATTTTAAATCTTGTTCATATCCGCGATATCACCATAGAGCGACAGGCCATTATCTCTTCTGCAGAGAAAGAAGCCCTTCGTGAAGCGTATGCCCGGGTTGAGATGATTCTTGAGTTACTCCCGGATCCAACCTTTGTTATTGACAAGAAAGGAGTTATTCTCTTTTGGAATCGTGCGATGGAGAAATTTTCCGGTCTTGATTCTGAGAGGATGATTGGAAAGGGGGATTATGAATATTCCTTATCCGTTTATCCGACAAAACGCCCCCTGCTTATTGATCTTGCCTTACATCCGGAGATCTCCCATGATGGTTTATATACACAAATTGAACGGTCTGATAATCTGATACAGACAAGTTACTGGATTGAAAAATCGGGTGAGATGAGATACATTTCTGTCATTGCTGCAACGCTGCATGATAAGGATGGTAATATCGTAGGAGCTATTGAATCAATACGTGATATTACCACCCTTAAAAAAGCAGAAGAAGCATTACTTGTTGCGAACAGAAAGCTGAATCTCTTATCCGGCATCACCCGCCATGATATCCTGAATAAGATCATGATCTCAAAGGCATTTTTATCGTTCCTTGATGATTATCCGTTACTTCAGGAGCAAAAAGAGTACATTGATCGTATCCGGCGTTCCATGACAGAAATTGAACAATTTGTGGCATTTACAAAAATGTATCAGGAGCTGGGAGTCCGGCTTCCCGAATGGCACGATGTCGGGGCTATGTTTATGCGGGTTACTCATCAGATTGATACAGGAGATGTCCAGGTCTTGTGTGATATCAAAGATGTGTTTGTCCTTTGTGATCCACTCTTTGAAAAAGTCTGCTATAATCTGATTGAAAATGCCATCCGTCATGGTGAAAAATTGACAAAGATTGAAATCAGGGGAAACGTGTCAGAAAAGGGATATCTCATCACTGTTGAGGACGATGGTATAGGCATTCCAGATACACAGAAAGAACTTATTTTTGAGAGAGGGTATGGAAAAAATACCGGATATGGGTTATTCCTTACCCGGGAAATTCTTTCGTTATGTGATATTACCATTAGAGAAACGGGCCGGTATGGAAGTGGATGCCGGTTTGAAATTGAAGTCCCTGATGGCAGGTTCCGGTTAGGAAAATAATGTGTTCAGGAACGTCCGGTTTTGGTAACGAGGAACTTAAATCGCTCCTAAAATTCATCTGCATGAAAATCAGAGCACCAGTATAGCGAAAAAAGACGTGTCGGGTTTTTGGTATATTTCCAGTCTTTGGTTGCAGATTGGTGATTTATTCTGTCTTCTCCCCGTTCCAGGTATCGGTGATGGCAGATTCGGAGAGTGAACTGGTATATGTTCCGTTAAACCTCTTCCCGTCATCTGAAATCCTGAAGGTGAATGTACCGGATTCAAACCAGAAACCGTTCAACATTTTCCCATCCTCTGAAATTATTCCCTCAATAAATCCGGGTTCGTCTGCATCCGGGTTCTTGGGAGTGTATGTACCGGAGAGAGTGGTTCCATTCTGAAGGAGAGTATAGGTGTTGTGGATAGTATCCCATGTTCCACTCCAGGGATTTTCTTTCAGGATGCCTTCACTTGTCCGGTTTCCCGTACTGGTATAGCCGAATGGTGTACGGCTGTCATTCTGATATACTGACCCGGTCCCTGAAAAAGACATCATATCATCAGACATGGTGAGTGAAATTGTTCCTGATTCAGACCAGATACCAGAGAATGTCTTTCCATCATCTGACAACGTCCCTTTCAGGACACCCGGATCCCGGTTTTCAATATTCTTTGGCTCATAACTCCCTGCGATGGAAGTTCCATTTTGCAGAATAAGGAGATAATATTCTTCCGATACCCATGAACCGTTCCATATGTTCAATGAGACATTCTGCTCGTCAGCATAGGCACACACTGTTCCTGCCAGGGTGATGAAGATGATACCAATAATCAAAAAAGCGTTCAAAATCTTTAGCCCTCCCATAAATAGGATGTATTACTCTGACGAACTGATAATTATTTCGAAGGTCTGGTATATTCAGAAAAATTAAAAAAGAAATCCTGCCGGCCCTGTCGCGATTATTGTATCATTCGTTACTGGCGTATAAGAGCCAGGAGTAAATACATCGGTGTGTCTGACGATCTTCTCCTCATGAAGTCCTGTATGGGTATAAAATCTGACAGTAATGGTTTCATCTCCGATAATTACGGTCGGGTCAAAGGTTTCTGGCATCTCCTCTGTCCAGTTCCAGTCAGGTCCTGAAAGAATCGTCATATTTGGCAATTGAGAGATATATCCCGTTATTTCGTCCTGATCCGAAGAGATAATGGTGTCGTCGAGGACGGTGTGGGTTCCCCAGGTGATGCCATGCCAGAATGCTCCAATCTCTGGTATCTCCCGGGACAGGATGGAAGCCTCAAGATATGACACAGGTGTCAGGTCCCCGCTCACATATGACAAAAAGTTCCGGTCCCCGGGAGGCAGATTTCCAAATATTGAGGATTGTGATATATTATCCGGAATGGTGAGATTTTCATTCGTATCAACGACCTGCAATACTGCGTTTCCTCCGAGAAAATCTCTGAAGTAGTAACCGGCAACTTTTTTATCCGTGTTCCAGGAAAGATGAGGAAAGGCTGACATGATCCTGGTTGCATCACAGGGATAGAGGATCCACCCTTCTGCTATAGATGAGTCATTTTCAAACGCATAATAGTCGTTTATTTCAGGGCACGATGTCAGGTTGAATGCCAGGTTTCTCATTGCTTCTATTGTTTCAGCGTCAAAGGTGACAGATGTCCCATAATCTGGTATCGTGGCGGCGTTTGCAGGAACGAACTGCGGGAGAATTAAAACTGAAACCATATAGGCCAGAATGATAATGTGTCTCATGGTGAGATTATCGTATATTCCGGGTAATGAAATTTTGTATGACTGACGGTATCGAAACAGAATTTTTCCGGTTGAGTATTGAGACTCTCATACCGGATGAGATATCAGTATCTTTGCGGATTACTACAAAACCAATTACCCGTAATGGATATCTGATAAGAAGATCAAATCAGAGTCTGCATTATGGTATCCGTATTCTGAAAAATGGATTTGTGCTTTACAGGTTTTCAGATTATAAATGCAGGTTGCAGATATGAAGTCAGTTGTTATTTATCACTCACACTCCGGCGTCACCAGGGGAGTTGCAGGACATCTTTCAAAAATTCTTGGTTCCGATATGATTGAGGTAACTCCGGAGAAGGAATATTCGGGCCTTATGGCAGTCCCAAAGGGATGTTACCGGGCTATGAAAGGGCTTTCCGATCCGATACGGCCACAAACGATCGATGTATCCGAATATAATATTCTTATCATCGCATCTCCGGTCTGGGCAGGAAAACCTACTCCGGTGATCAATGGAGCGATTGATGCACTGACGGGATGTCAGGATAAGAAGGTGTATGCGATTATGACGTGCCGGAGTGCAGAGAGTGGTACGCAGGCTATGGCTCATTTTGTTGACCGGTTAAAAAAGAAAGGTCTTGCGATAGCCGGAACATCTGTTCTTGATAGGGAAACATCTGCAGATGAATCAGTAATTGCAGGCATTTGTACTGATATCAGAAATCTTTGATGCCTGAGATGAACAATTGTATCCGCTCATCCGAATATGATCCGGGGAACAACAGGAAGGGGATGGTATCACCATCCACATGGAATGGCCGATGATTTGAAAATACAAAAATAATTATGTTTTTTCTGTACCACTCCATGAACCTGACCATTGTGCTGATGGTCCCCATGCACCGGTAAATCCATATCGCCAGTGTCCGGTAAAGGATCGACAGTTATCTGAGAATACAAATTCACATTCTCCGGCATCATGAGGTGGTGCGTACTCAGGAGCTTCTGACCATGTTCCCCTGAATGTGTTACCGGTGAGTGTGCCTGATATCTCTCCCTTATCATGGGTATAGGTTCCAAAAACATCTGATCCAACCTGTATCAGAGTTAATGTTCCCTGATTGGTATTGTATATCCTGTCGACTGAACAGGTATCAGATCCCCTCCCTGTTCTGGTTGGTTCAGGTGTAACTTTCTCATCTCCTATGACAGTGTACGAGATTGTGATCTCTTTTTGCTGAGCATACTGCCATGCCGGGCCTCCACCGTGGTACTCAACAGGGGGATCCATGGCGATCTCAAGGAGGATCGGATCAGTCAGTTTTAGACGGGTTACCATATGAACGATATGTTCCTGACCTTCAATACCACAAACACCATCAGGATCCCCTTCAGATTTTGGGGTGCCGGTTTTTTTTATAATATCACCAGGGGCACGATACCATGTTTCAGGATATACTTTGTCCCATCCGCGGAACAGGAAATCTGATGGTCCACACACAATACCCAGGGTTCGTCGTGGTAACACCTTTGTGTCAATAGTCAGTTCCAGTTCACCCTGGGGTAATGGCATTGTCTGGATAATGCTATCCGATTTGGTAATGCCATCTACACATCCGATACATCCTTCTGGAAATGATGCGCTGAATGTTTCCCCAAAGGATATTCCTGTTATCAGACCCAGAAGAATAATGATAGATACTAATACCAGTTTTTTTCTCATACCAATTCTCCATGTGCTTTTTTCTTCGTTCTCTGATTCATTGTCCGCATATGTAACACCTGGTTTGGGAATTCTTCCATTATTTGACGGTCGGAATTTCCAGAGAGGAATAATTCATGTGATGAGCATCTTTCTCTCCCGTATATTGTTACAGATGTGGTATGGGTATAGATGCTGATAATGTTCATAATTGTATCGGTGGATAAATTCAATAAAATAAAAAAGAAACATGGAATTTTGTTAGAAGACGTGAATTTGGTTTTATGGAAGACCATAGATCATTTATCAGGATTTTTCCCTCATGATATGGGTCTTATCACTCATATTTCTGCTCAGACTCTGACCTGTGGTAAAATATGTCCGGTTTTACCGCCGGTATTTTTCTCCCAATAAAATATGACTGATTTTTGGAGAATGCGAGTATTATTATTACGTCCAAAGATGATTATGAGTTATGGGGTTAAACCAACCGGTACAGGAAATTCTGACTGCACGGGAAACCTGGGAAGGGGCCGGAGTCAGGCTGCATCGTGCCTTTGGATATCATGAGATCCCCAGGTTTGATCCATTTCTGATGCTTGACGATTTCAGAGGGGATAATCCGGCTGATTATGTGAAAGGATTTCCCTGGCATCCGCACCGGGGAATAGAAACGGTTACCTATATGCTTGAAGGGATGGTTGAGCATGGCGATAGTATGGGGAATGCCGGAATTGTTGGTGCAGGAGCAGTTCAATGGATGACAGCTGGCTCCGGGATAATACATCAGGAGATGCCAAAACCGGTTCATGGAAAGATGGGCGGATTTCAGCTCTGGGTTAACCTTCCAAGGTCTGAAAAATTCCATGCTCCCCGGTACCAGGAGATTTCCCCGGATATGATACCTGTGGACACTCTTGGGAATGGATCAAAAATTTTGGTGATTGCTGGAACATATGGGAGATTAACCGGTCCGGTTCGTGAAATTATTGCAGATCCGGAGTTTCTTGATGTATTTGTACCTTCAAACGAAAAGTTCTATCATCAGGTCCGTCCCGGCTATACCGGGATCCTATATGTAATTGAAGGAAGATGCACAATCGGTATCGGGGATCCGGTCTTTTTAAAAAACCGCAATCTTGCATTGCTTGCCCCCGGTTCGGTTCTTGATCTGACATCAGGAGAAGATGGCTGTCGGTTTTTATGGCTGTCCGGAAAACCGATTGGGGAACCAATCGCCTGGGGAGGCCCGATCGTCATGAATACCCGGGAAGAAGTGGATCAGGCATTTGAGGAATACCGGAACGGGACGTTCATAAAATAAAATCTGCTATGTATCCTGAATCCGTTTCACTACTAATGATATCCTGATGAGTATCACAACAGTGTGTGTGCCCGGTCAACATGGGCCTTTACACTCATCGGTGGGTTATTACGCTCTCATCAGCCCATGCATCTCAAGCGACATCTGAAGTTCCCTGACACCATCCACAAACTCTGACTGTTCATCGAGCATTGGCCGTATATCAGGATCATAGAGCAGCATCATCTCATCGTACGGAATATAAAATTTCCCGGAAAACATTCCCTCGCAATCGGCAAGCATTCTGTCTACCCGTGTAATGTCTCCTGGAGACCTGATCCGGTTGATGACCAGGTGGATATCCTGGATCTCCAGTTCACGGGCAAGTTCTGCCGCATGCTTTACGACCTGTACTGCATTAAATGTCGGATCAGCAACCAGAACTGCCTGATTAAACCCTTTTGTAAGTGCCCGACCGAAATGCTCAACTCCTGCCTGCGTGTCCATGAGAATTATCTCTCCTTCCCGCAGGTTGATATGCCTCATTACCGCATCAAGCAGGGTGTTCTCCGGACAAAGGCATCCGGTGGCAGCTTTTACCACGGTTCCCATAACCAGGATGCTCACTCCATCCGGTCCCTTCATTCCAAACCGTTCGACAACATCTGACACGTCCGGGTTGAGAGAGAGCATGAGACCATATCCGGAATCAGGCCTTGCTCCGGTTTTTTCCTCAATATAATCAAGATTTTTTGAGAGTGGAATAATCGATTCAGCATCTTGCAAAGAAACCCCGAGAGCGTACGGCAGGTTCATCTGGGGATCTTCATCAACCGCTAATACCGAATACCCTCTCCGTGCGAAAAGATGAGAGAGGAGTGAGGTTATGGTTGTCTTCCCTACACCTCCCTTTCCGGTAATGACTACACGAAATCCTTGCGTGCTCATGCTCCAATTATCCTTTATTTTTGTCCAGGATATCAGCGTATCGGGGTTTTCTGATCTCCTTCCTGGTAAAATGCCGGCGTCTGCATTCCGGGCACAGGGATCTTATCTCGTCGATGACAGGGGGATCAAGATTGTTCAGAACCGTGTGCAAGAATTTTTCCGGAGCAAACGCCTTCTTACATGATGAACATGTTGCAAGAGGAACCGTTGTTCCTGACCATGATTGCATGACCCGGTCAGATCCACGGTCATCAAAGACAATTGCATGTGTCGGGCATACCTGTGCACAGGCAGCACATCCTGCACAGTCAGGAGTCTGTTCAAAAAATGGTGTATTAATAACCGTATATGGCCCCCGGTTGATGAAATTGATGGCACAAGTGCCCATGATCTCATGACACACCCTGACACATAATCCACACAATATGCATTTTCCCATGAGCGGATCATCATGCACAATCTTTTTGAGAAACCGTGTTTTTGTGACCCCGTATTTTGCAGCCATCTCTTTGATTATCTCTGATTTTGGTGCCTCTGCAAGGTAAAGTTCAAAGAGCATGCTTCGGTGTCTGATGATCTGCGGGGTATCGGTCAGAATTTCAAGGCCATTGTGAACTTTGATGGTACATGCGGGAGTCATCGTCGTCTTTCCACATGTTACCACATCAACCATGCATAACCGGCAGGCACCATAGGGTTCAAGAGATTTTTCATAGCAGAGGTGCGGAACATCAATATTGTACCGCATCAGGGTAAGGAGGAGTATTTCATCTTCTTTAGCAAGATACTGGTTTTTGTTGATGGTAATTGTCACCATCCGCTTTTTCTGACCAGATAATGACATAGTGATTACTCCCTTCCTGTGATAAGATCTTCATACTCTTCAGGGAAGTACTGCATCGTGGTCAGGACCGGATTTGGTGCAGTCTGCCCAAGGCCACAGAGTGATGTTTTTTGAACGGTTTCGGACAATTCTTTGAGCAGATCAATATCCTCACGGGTTCCTTTCCCGGCGGAAATACGATTCAGAATAAGGAGCATATGCTTTAATCCTTCCCGACAGGGGGCACATTTTCCGCATGATTCACCTGAAGCGAAATTGATAAAATACCGGGCGATATCAACCATGTTGGTATCCTCGTCCATAACCACCAGCCCGCCCGAGCCCATCATGGTTCCGACCTGATTCAGGTGTTCAAAATCAACCGGTGTATCAAAGAGTCTGACCGGCACACATCCACCAGACGGACCTCCGGTCTGAACCGCTTTCACCTCCCTTCCATCTGCTCCCCCATTTCCGATATCATAGATGATCGAATGCAGCGGTGTTCCGAGCGGCACCTCGACCATCCCGACATTCTCAACCTTTCCGACCAGTGAAAAGACCTTGGTACCGGTATTCCCTTTTGCCCCGATGGATGAATACCAGGAAGCACCTTTTGCAATGATAACCGGGACATTACACCAGGTCTCAACATTATTCAGATCGGTCGGCTTTCCAAATATCCCTTTTTCGGTCAGTCTGGGGGGACGAAGGCGTGGTCTTCCGGTCTTTCCTTCAATTGACGCTGCCAGGGCAGTTGATTCACCACATACAAATGCCCCGGCACCCGTTGCAATCTGAATATCAAAATCAAATCCTGAATTGAAGATATTTTTTCCAAGCAATCCGTATGTTCGTGCCTGGTCAAGAGCAATCATAAGCCGCTGAATGGCAAGAGGATATTCTGCCCGGATGTAAATCAATCCCTCATGAACACCCATCGCATAAGCCCCGATAAGCATCCCTTCAATGAGCATGTGAGGATCACTCTCCATCTCATTGCGGTTCATGTAGGCACCAGGATCTCCCTCATCGGCATTGCAGACGATATATTTCTCATCACCGGGTGCGTTTTTTGTTATCTCCCACTTGAGCCCGGTGGGAAAACCTGCCCCGCCCCGTCCCCGAAGACCGGATTGCTTCACTTCATCAATGATAGCATCGGGCTCCATGCAGGAGATCGCTTGAAAGGCTGCAAAGTATCCCCCAATCCCGATATACTCATCAATATCCTCCGGATTAATAAGACCGCTATCCCGGAGGATTACTTTTTTCTGATGGGCAAAAAAAGGTATTTCTTCATATGTTCGTATATCGTCAGATTTGTTTCCGTAGACGATATGACCGGTAATGTGATCCCAGTCCGGTATAGTGCACAGGGCCAGGTCTTTTGGCACTTTCCCCCTCATGGCAGAGGAGATGATCCGTTCTGCATCATCCGGTGTGACATTATGAAGGAGAACCAGGGCATATCCGGGGATACGTACCGATACAATCGGCTCCTCTTTGCAAAATCCGATACAACCGGTTTTCACGAGCATGATATCAAGCCTCTTCGTCTGTATTATCTCATATAGCCGGTTATACAGGGCCATGCCTCCAACTGCTATCCCACATGATGATGTCCCAACCCCTATCCGCGGTTTTCCTGGTTGAATTTTTGTAAGCCCTGTTTTTCGTAGAGAATCAAGATTTTCAGGTGTTTGTATCCTCATTGGTTCCACCCGTACATCTTCAGTATCTGCGGAATTTTTTCAGGTGTCACATACCCATGCAGGTCCCCGTCAACATGGAGCACCGGAGCCATACTGCACGCTCCAAAACATCGTGCAATCTCAACGGTGAACTTATTGTCCGGTGTTGTCTGAAGATATCTGCCATTCTGTTCATCTCCTGACAATCCGAGATGTTCCTCCAGGGTCTTTAGGATTTTTTCTGCCCCCTTCACGTGACAGGGTGTACCCATACAAACGGTGATCAGGTGCTCCCCAACAGGTTTCAGACTGAAAAATGAGTAAAAGGTAACAAGAGCGAAGAGTTCAGAGAGAGGAACCTGCAATTTTTCTGATACCTGTTTCAGGGTATCCTTTGGGATGTGTCGTTCCAGGATCTGAATCTCCCGTAAAATTCCTAATATTCTGCCGGAAGGATGGGGGTATTTTTCAATAATTCCATCAAGGATCTTTTCATCCATTATACTCTCCGCAAGGGACAGATCAGATGTTTAGTGCCTTTCGTTTCCGGTTGATCTCTGCTTCAAGGAGGTCAGCGATCTTGAGGGGATCGGGTTCAACCGCAAATGCAGAATTCGTAATCCCCTTTATTCCGTTGGCGAGCAGATTCAGAACATTGCTACTGCCAAAGATCTTTGGCGGGATACCAAGGACTGTGTAGACACCTGATGAAACAAAATACGTCCCGATAGAGATAGCCTTCTGGGAGTACCATTCGGGAGCTGCTCCACCAATGGGAAGATCTCCGATCCCAACCCCGAGTTCTTTTGCAATATTTGCGGCTAATACGAGAATTCTCGAGCAGTCAACGCAGGATCCCATATGCAGAACCGGAGGGATGCCAAGCAGTCTGCAGACCGATGCAAGACCTTCTCCGGCAAGATCAGCCGCTTCAGGAACTAAGAGACCTGCCTTTCCACAGGCTATGGCCGAACATCCGGTCTCAACTACCAGGATATTGCGTTTGATAAGTTCTTTTGCAAGGGTAATGTGGCCATAGTCCTGTTTTATACGTGGGTTATTACATCCGACGATACCCACACATCCCCTGATAGTACCGGCAACGATTGCATCGATAAGTGGTTTGTATGTCCCCCCAAGGGCTTTTCTGATCGTCTCTTCAGAGAACCCGGCCATCACCTTCATGGGCCGTTCAGGTATTCTGACCCTGTCAGGGTTTCTGTTTGGGAAATTCAGAATAGCCAGTTTTATTATCTCATGAGCAGTATCACGGGCATTTTCCGGTTTGAACTCTTTGTATATCGTTCCTGATATCTTCCCCTTGGTACTGGTGGTGATGACCTTTGTATGATAGCAACCGGCCGTGAGTGGAATAGAGTGGTAAATGCATTGATAATCAACAACCATCGCTTCAACAGCCCCGGTAGCGATTGCAAGCTCCTGATCAAAAAAGGACCCGGCAATTGGTATGCCGCTTCTCATGAGCAGTTCATTCCCGGTACAACACATTCCGACAAGATTGATTCCTTTTGCTCCCTTTTCTTCAGCCATTTCTATAAGGTCAGGGTCTTCTGCGACATTGACAATCATCTGGGAGAGCAGGGGATTATGGCCATGAAGGACAATATTTACTTTCTCTCTGCTGATTGTTGCAAGGTTTGTAATGGATGTGAGGGGGGTTGGAGTACCAAATAGAATGTCTGAACATTCTGTTGCAGCCATGGAACCCCCCCATCCGTCGGAGAGTGAAGTTCTCATCGCATGGAGTAGCAGATTTGTATAATCCGCATCAACGCCCATATGAATCCGGTGCATGGCCTCGACGATCTCCCGATCAATACTCCTGGGCATGATCCCGGTTTTTCTCCAGATCTCCTTTGTCTGGTGTGGAGCTCGTTCAGCCAACTGGATTCTGTTTTTGATGGTGCCATATTCTTCAAGGATACTAAGAGCAAGATCTTTTGCGATATCATGTGTATCCCGTCCATCTGTCTGAATTCCATATTCGGTGGCAAGCCGGTGAAGTTTTTCTATATCCTTAATCTGGTATCCCTGTCCATGACCTTCAGCAGTTTCAAGCAGTACCTGGACGACCTCACGCCCATGATCTGAATGGGCAGCAGCCCCCACGCTCAGGTCATCAAGCAGATTTCTGGCAACAATGGTGTCCACATTTGCACCGCAGACACCAAGTGAGGTCTTCCCTCCGAACGGATCGATCCTGCACGGACCCATGGCACAATTATTACAGCAGACCCCCAGTTGTCCGAACCCGCACTGGGGTTGTTGCTGGGCAAACCGATCCCAGACTGTTACAATTCCTTCATCACAGGTTTTTCTGATGATCTCCTGGTCTGTGCGGTCCATTGCTCTTCGTTCTGCGATCTCTCTGATTTCATGATCTGTCATATGGTGTCCTTCCCTTTATGATAATGATGCGAGTTTTTCCATTACTGCCTGAAATGCTTTGATATTTTCAGGAATTGCCGGCACTTCCCTGTCATCCCCATGAGATGTGATTATCAGGGCAGTAAAATCCGTCCTGGCGACTCTGATGAGGTCATTTATCTCTCCAAATTCAAGAGCACCAGTCTTACATGCTTCTGCACAAGCCGGAATCCCTCCTCCCTCAAGCCTTCCGATACAATTATCGCATTTTGCGTTCACTTCACGGTTCAGTTCATATTTCTGAATCCTCTGAAACTGGATAATACCAAAAGGACATGCCATTGCACAGACCGCACATCCGATGCATTTTAAATAATCGATAAGAACAGAACCAGTAGGTACATCCCGATACAGTGATCCGGTTGGACAGACCTGCATACAGGGGGCAGGGTCACAATGTCTGCACCGGTTCGGGAATTTTAAATAATTATCAATGACCTCTACAAAGATGCGTGGGTACGATTTTGTTTCCTCATGGATCGTTGAAAGTAAATTCTTACCTTTTGAGTGTTCTATGGCACAGGCAACCTCACAATGCCTGCATCCGACACATCGCTCCTTTCTGACAAAGACGGTTTTCATGCATGGTACCTCGTTTCCCTTCCACTTTTTTTTTAAAATTTCAAAATGCTGCTATGCTGGAGACAATTACTGTGAATCTGTTATGAGCTGGCATAAAGGTTATTATCATTTTGAAAAAGAGGAAAAGAATTAGGGAAGGACAATATTAAACCCTGGATTGAATACATCCAGCATTCCAACAAAACGGCTGAAAATTCCTGAATCTCCAGTTACGGTAACATTATCCAATGGAGTTTCTGGATTGAGGGCAAGTTGTTCAAGACTTTTTCTTGGCATGGTAACGGTTACATCTGCTTTTGAAGATATTACATCAACCCAATACACAAGCACATCGTTTTTCACTTGTATCAACGCCTTATCGCCGGAATCCGAAAGGATTACATTCATCTGGTAATCTTCACCATGTACTTTCTCCTTGTTTACCCGGATGGAGATGTAATCAAGTAACTGGCTCAGGGTCACGGCCTTCATGATGTCTTGGGATATCCCACTCATTTGTTTGACTGGTTCTTCCCGCCGGAGGTCCTGTGCTCCTGAAAGGTAGGCATTTCTGGCAGTTCCTGATTCACTCTGATATCCAAGCTGTTCAAGTGCAGCAGCTTCTATCTCCCGTGCAGCCATATTTGTCGGATCAGTAAAGACAAGGTAATGTGCAATTGAGGCAACCAGTTCATACTTACCAGCATCATAATCCTTCTGAAGGCGTTTCATGGCGGTATCTGCTCCTCCCATGTATTCGGTCATATATGTGGCAAATTCCTCCGGTGGAAGTCTTTTCAGGTTAATTGGATTTCCATCATAAAATCCCAGATATTTCTGATAGGTTGCTTTGACTCCCATGTACATCTGGCCATAAAACCCGTATGTGTACCAGAATTTTTTAAGAGATTCGGGAGGCTCTATCATACTCGCGATCTCATCCATGGTATATCCTTTGTTTATGAGATTCAGCGTTTGATCATTGATATATTTGTACAAATCCCTCTGGTTTTCCAGGAGTTCTATTACTTTGTCATTCCCAAATCGTGGCCAGTGATGGGAGCAGAAAACAACCTCTGCCTGTTCTCCATATAATTGTCGGGCTTCATCCAGAGCATTTGCCCAGGCGAGCGGATCCCTGACTTGTGCTCCACGGAGTGTTAAAACGTTATGAAGTGTTGCCGTGCAGTCTTCTGACATCAGGAGGGCTTTTTTCTGAGGGAACCAAATATCAAGTTCAACCGGTGCTTCAGTATTTGCAGTCAGATGAAACTCCATATCGATCCCATCAATCGTAACTCTCTGTCCGGTATGGGTGATGTCAAGGGTTGGAGGTATGAGCGATGCAACTCCGACTGACGGGCTTTTTCCCAGTCCTATATCAACGTTACCTTTTGCATCTTTTGGAAGCTGGATACCATACTGATATGTTGCTCTTCGTTGCATCGCATTTCCTGCATATACATTTTCACTGAGAGCATGTTCCATGAAATGCTCAGGGGCAATAATCTGAACATCACCTGCTTTTACTTCATCCTCGGAGACTACCCCTTTCACTCCCTGGTAATGATCAGCATGAGGATGTGAATAGATGACTGCTTTTACAGGAAAATCTCCGAGAGATTTATTTACCAGTTCCATTGCCGCCTTTGCAGTCTCCACAGATGTCATCGGGTCAATAACAATCCACCCGGTATCTCCTTTGATGAGACTCATACTGGTGACATCATATCCTCGTACCTGGTAGATCCCGTCGGTGACTTCAAACAGCCCGTTAATTGTATTCAACTGACTCTGTCTATACAAAAGTGGATTAATCGTATCCGGACGGGTCTGATTGTTCAGGAATTTGTATGCCTCCATGTCCCATGATGTATACTCTGGATATACTGAAGGAATGGTTAGCGGGTCATCTGTCGCGATAAATCCCCGTGTTGCAAAATCAAAATCCTCGTCATTATTTTCCCAGGCCGGTGTATTATTTGCCTTCTCATGAAGAGCGATGGTATACTCCGATGCATCATTCCTGTTATCTGCATTCCCTGTCCCACAGATTAAAAAGAGACAGAAAAATGCCAGTAAGACCCAATGAAATCTCATATATAAACACGGAATGATTATTTGTATTTGGATATAACAAGATCGGTTCTCTCCCTGAAAAAACTGATTTTGAGATTCCCTCCGGAAAGTTATGGTAAACGTTTCATATGCCTTGAAACGATAGTGAACTGTGAGAATTAGTATAAGTATGTGTCATGTTTTTGAAATTCTGCTGTTCATTGCAGGATATTCTTGTGGATATGCTACAGTAACCTGCAGGTGATAATGCTGTATCAGATATCCCGAATCTGACAGGTCATTGGATTGTCGATGCAAAAGGTGCTGTATTATTAAAAGATGGTAAAAGCGGGGATTATACTCATCATGAAGGAAAATTTAGCTCTAGAACCGCCCATGCAGAGATCACTAAGCAGGAAGGTCGGGTGCTCTATTGTGGATTTTCGTCACACAGAGGTAGGAATGAAAGAGGTATCGGAGTAATTGGTCTTGATAATAAAACCGTTTATTTCGCCGGGATAGTTGTACCATATGTGAAATAATTTCAGATAATCTCATGTATGGCATCTATGATTATTTTACCGATAATGACTCCGTTGTTGCTGGAGGAATTTGGATACGGGTAATATAAACCCTGTTCTCTCTTTTCACCTGATATTATTGTAATATTTAGTCAAAAAAGGTGAGAAGGCTGGCTAAGTATTTTTGGGGCGATATTTCAGGCATGGGCCTTTTTCACCTGAAAAGCCACTCCAATTGCACATAACCCTGCCAGTAGGGCAAATGCCCCCGCAATCAGGGGAAGGGCAAGTGCTGCTCCCCATGGAAAGATCAACAGGATGAGACCGAAGATGATACTTAATACTCCAAGAACTCCCGCTCCGGCATCTTTTGATCTGAATGCTTCATAGAGCTTGGTTCCACCTATAAGGATACCCCACAATCCGATGAAAAACACCAGCATTGTCATGACAATAATTGATCCAAACAGGGGCTGGGCCATTATCGCAATTCCTGCCAGAATGCTGATGATTGCGAGGAATATCTTCCATCCCATGTTTGTTTTGTCACTGAACAGACTGACAAGAGTAAAAATCCCTCCCACAAACCAGTATATTCCCATGAATAAAACCAGGTAATAGGTGGTGATCAAAGGCGTGGTAATCAGCATAAGGCCGATAATAACCGCCATAATCCCCCATACCATAACAAGCCACCAGGGCATACTCCTGACAGCTGCATCAATCTCGGCATTCATTTGTGCCTCTTCACTCATGATAGCATCTTATATGGATAAGTATGACGGATAAGGTTTTGGTTTCTGCTTTTTCTGTCAAATCTTTCAATATATGTGATTTTTTGTGTAGATGTACTATATTGTATTTTCACGTCGTGAAGTTCAGAAGTATATCTTACCCGTTGAAATGATGATAGTCATAGATCTTTTTGATGTACTCCTGTTTTCGATGTGTACTTGCCTTTACCGGCGGTTTTAAGTATCCGACCTCTGGTGTCTGTTCTGCAGGACAAAACGGGCAGAGAGCAGCATCTACATCATGTGCCTTTGTCCTGACCGGACAGTAATATCTTCCATCAATACAATCGACCGTATCACCACCTGGAAATGGCATTCCGACGGGATGGCCTGGGATTTCCAGAACGAACATGCAAAAACCAGACAACAGAAATTTCAGGAATCGAAGGTGGTTTTTGACATCATCATCTGACGAGCATTGTTCTTTGACCATGCTCCAGTATGTCCTGGCGTCCTCCCGCACCGGCTGTGAAAGTGCTTTAAAAGAACCCTGTTGTTTCATCAGCCGGATCGTCTGATATGTTCCGTCAAGAAAAGCCGCAATGGATTCTTCCAGTTCTCTTTTGTAATCCGGTGAGAACGTTTCTATTTTATCTGAAAAATTCACTTTCATTCTTTTGAGGTCTTTTGGAGCATAGGTAAGGACGATATCAGCGATAGCCTTTCCCAATTCGCCTCGCAGGGGGAGAGACCCAAGCCGCATGCAGGCATTGGAAATGGTACGCTGTTCAGCCTCTCTCCGTTTTTCAGATGATATAAATCCCGGCATGGTTACATCTTCATCCTTTTTTGACTTTGGACTCTTTCAGTTGGAAAGACTGGGCGTTCTCTCTAAACCCAATATATTGTGGTAGGTAGAAGCGTGGGAGACAATATTAAAAAAACCCCAGGCAAATGTCTTAAACCAGTCATGGAGAAGTATTTCGTCTCATATGATGAAAAAATAAAATTTTCAGCAGATGCATGATATTGTTTTGCCTTTGGAACATGTATGTCTTTTTTCACTCCTTGTTTGTTGATATATTTTGAAAAAAGACTGTAATGCTACCTTTCCCCATGGTAAAGACATTAAGTTCGATCCTGCGTTTCCTATCACCGGTCTCATAATCAAAACGAAATTGGGTAATACTATCACCAGTGCTGGCAACCCGTCGGAACAGATCCGGAATATCCGTGTCTATAATGCCGGGAAAAACTGATTCTAATGGTTTACCGATAAGCTCACGGGTATTTATTTCCAGGATCATATCTGCTGCCCTGTTGGATTCGGAAAGGATAAGCCGTGAATCTTCCTGCAATGTGTATGTATGAACTCCAAAGGGAGCATTCTGAACTATCATCATAAGCCGTTCTTCTTTATCACGAAGTTCTGTCTCAATCTGTTTTGCAGTTGATATATCCCTGAATATTCCTTCAACACCCGCTATATCCCCTTTTTGATCATAATAGAAATGACTTGAGACTCCGACAATAAACGGAGTACCGTCTTTCTTTTTGACTGTTATCTCTTCATTCTCCAGAAACCCGGTCTCCCGAATCTTTCTTAAAAAGGTCTCCCGTTCTTTCGGGTTATAATAAAACGTCTCTGCAATCGGACGATATAATACCCCATCAACCGAATCATATCCAAATAACCTTGCAAAACTCGGGCTGGCAAGAATCAGATTTCCGTCTTTATCACTCCGGTAATATCCGTCCTGGATATTCTCTATGACACTCCGGTATAACTCCTCACTTTTACGTAATTTTTCTTCATTCTCCTTTTGAATGGTGATATCCCTGATCGATTCGATTGCACCGATAATCTCCCCGGATTCATTATAGAGGGGTGAAGCGACAACCCAGGCAATCATCGGTTTTCCGTGATGTTTCGGGTATGCAGTTTCTGCCGATATTCTGGTACCGTCATAATGAATGTGTGAGTATCTCGATTCAATAGGGGGAAGACCTGATATAATATAGTCGAGCAGAATTGGTATTCGCTCTCCATAAAACGGAATGGCATACTCATACTCCCCTTTTCCTATCATACTCTCGGAAGAACAGCCGGTCATATCTTCAATCGCTTTATTCCATATCAGAACGTGCCCCCTGGAATTGATAGCAAACGTAGGATCAGGAAGGAAATTTATAATATCTGAAAGTTTTCGTTCACTTTCTGCAAGAGCCTGTCTGCTCTCTGAGAGTTCTTCAAAGTTGGCTTTGAGTTCCTCTTCAGAAGCTGCAAGTTCTTCATATGCAGCCTGAAGTTCTTCATGATTTTTCTTCAGCTGTTGTTCAGCATGATAGCGTGACGCTCCCTGCCTGATCTTCAGGGCCAGTTCTGCAAACTGAGACCTGACATCCCCACCTTTCTGCAGATAAAAATCTGCACCGCTGTTAATAGCCTCAATGACAATCTCTTCCCTCCCCCGCCCGGTAAACAGAATAAAAGGACGCTTGTCCGGGAGGGATCGAAACAGCTTCAGAAACTCAATTCCGTCTTTTCCCGGCATCTGGTAATCGGAGATGATAACATCAATAGGTCTCTCCTGTAATACCTGAAATCCTTCATCTACTGAAAGAGCTGTATATACCGTAAATTCCCCGGTTTTTTCCAGAAAAAGTTTTGTGATCTCAAGAAGATCAGGCTCATCATCCACAAACAGCACAGAAATCATATAAAGACCAGATTACAGGGTATATTGGTTTGCGTGTAAATCAATTTTTTGAAACAGATGAAAAATGGTTTATTGCCAGTATCTATAAGTACTCTCCCGAAGAGTACCCCGTATGAATACAACATTGTATGTGTTTACTGGAACCGGAAACTCCCTTGCAGCAGCCGAAATACTGGCACAACAACTTGGTGATACGGTTATCGAGTCGATTCCGGTACACATGAAAAAGGCCGGTCCGATTATTCCAGGTACTGACCGGATCGGCATAATTTTTCCGGTACATTATAGCGGTGTGCCACTTCTGGTTGCAGAGTTTATCCCCCGGCTCTCGCTTACACATGTTTCCTGTATTTTTGCACTCGCCACGTCCGGAGGGTTAGGGAATTTTGCGATTCTGCATCTTGATCGCCTGCTCAGAGAGAATGGAACATCGTTGCATGCAGGATGGATGGTTCCGATGGTTGATAATTACATCCCTTATGGTGGTGCTCCGGATGAGGCGAAGCAAATGGAACTCCTGAACGAAGCAGACAAAAAAATCAAAAGTATTGCAGACAGCATCAAATCAGGAAAATCAGAAAAACCTCATTTTCCGCTTCTTTCTATGATTCTCCATTATTTCCTGTATCCCCGGTTCATCCGGAGTCTTCCTGGAATTGATACACGATTTCATGTCGATGCCACCTGTAACGGATGCGGGCTATGCAGCCAGGTCTGTCCTGCAGAAAATATCCGGATAGTGGACGACCGGCCGGTATGGCAGCATCATTGTCTCTTTTGTCTGGCATGCATCAACCTCTGTCCGAAAGAGGCGATTCAATTGGAAGAGAAACACCGGAAAAAACGGAGGTATCATAATCCAGCTATACCGTTGAAAAAATTAATTTCAATGCAACGTGAAACCTGAAATACTATCCGGATATTTTACCTTTTTCACAAAGATACATGCGGCAGAGATCAGGTCTTGTCGTATGAACGGTACATAATGCCATTCCGTGATCGTCACATCTGAGAAATGGACATGCCAGAGGGTGTTTATCCAGAATGGTTTTTGAAAAAAAGATATTTCTTTTGTCCGGGTCAATGGCAACAACCTGCTGAACTCCGGTTATCAGATACTGAATCCGGTATTCAAACGGTCCGATTTGCTCCATGATACCAAAAACATCACCCATGTACCTGCAACAATACCCGCACCTTTTGCATATTCCGGAATGTACACCTGTTTCAGACATGGTTTCATCCTGCCATCATCAGAAAGAATAGTTCTGTATGAAATGTATTGAAGACTGGTATGATTGTGCCTGTACTGGAAATATTGTTTACCGATTCTCATGAAATCCGTATCCATTGATCCGGACAGTGAGTATGCCATATCTGATAAGTTCCTCATGTATGGAAACACATTAATAGGATCCATCTCACATATGATATCATGGTTACCCCCGAGGATCTGGAATGTCTCAAACGGATCGCTCTTATGGGAGGTCTGAACACTCCGGTTTTCCTCAAAACAATAAGTCTTGGGTCTGAGCTTGGCTTCAGCCCTCAGACCGCATCCCGAAGACTGCGTTCTCTTGAGCAGCAACATCTCATCAGCCGGGTTCTTGGAACAGACGGGCAGCAGGTGACCATTTCCCCTGAAGGAGAAGATGCCCTTCGAAAGGAATACTGTGATTATTATCGGTTATTTGGCAGAAAGGAGAAATCTCTGCTGCTCAATGGAACCGTCCAGTCCGGGCTTGGTGAGGGTGCATACTATATGAGCCTTCGTCCCTATGCTGAACAGTTCCAGGAAATACTGGGTTTTACCCCATTTCCAGGGACCCTCAATATTCGGATTCTTCCTGGCGCGGCTCTCCAGAGAAAACGGCTTTCGAGTGCTGACTGGAAGATTGTGCATGGCTTTGAATCCGAAGGCCGGACATTTGGCGATGTACGGTGTCTTCCCTGTTTTATCAGGGATGTTCCCTGTGGTATCATCATTCCCGGGCGGACCCACTATCCGGAGGAACTGATCGAGATTGTTGCTCCTGAAGGGCTCCGAAAAAGATTCTCTCTCAATGATGGCGATGAAGTAACAATAGAGGTGACATTATGACAAAAGATGCATTTACCGCACTCAGGCAGGGTGAGATAGTCCTGCTGTATGATTTTGATGATCGTGAACGAGAGACTGATTTTGCCATGCGTTCAGATATGATCACCCCCCGTGATATCTGCCGGATGCGAAACGATGCAGGGGGTCTTATCTGTACTGCAATCCCGTTCATGGCAGCTAAGAGACTGGGGCTTGCGTTTGCCCGTGAAGTCCTCCGAAACTGTGCCATGGTTGAAAAACTGGGAGATATCCCGTATGACCCGTCCAATAATTCTTCGTTCTCACTGTGGGTCAACCACCGGGATACATTTACCGGCATTACGGATCGTGACCGTACAAAAACCGTCAATGCCATTTCAGAAGTAGTGCAGGCAGTTCTGAATGGAGAACCTGCAACATTTAAGGAGCAGTTCCGGACTCCTGGTCATATGCCAATACTTATCGCGGCAGAGCACCTTTTGTCCCAGCGTCATGGTCAGACAGAACTGTCGGTTGCAATGGCCGAGATGTCTGGTATTGTTCCTAGTATTACGATATGTGAGATGCTTGATGATGAATCAGGATATGCCCTGTCTAAAGAAGATGCAATCCGATATGCAAAACGTCATGATCTTGCATTTATTGAAGGATCAGAAGTACTTGACCGGTGGGAGAAGGTTGCGTATCCCTCTCCCGGATGTAGCGGGCAGAAAACCGCAGCAGTACACCGGATTTAAACCTCTTCGTCACCTCTTTTCCCGTTATCCACCGTTTTGTTGTCGCATAATTCTTCTCCCGATTCCGCTCTGCAGGTAATCTCCCGGTGAATGATACACATCCCTGCAACTACTCCAAGAATGATATTGAGATAAAATGTCACAAACCGCCAGAGCAGAACGAATATCCCAAGCATACCTGCCGGTACAATAAGTGCATACAGGGATGAAGTCGAGAGTTCGGTAATCCCCGACGACCCGGGTGTGGTTGGAATCATCATAATAATGGCTATGAGGATCTGAAAGAAGAATGAAAGAATAATATACGGATCAAGACCCAGGCCCATCAGGATAACTGATGCAACCAGAAATTCGGTCACCCAGAAGAATGCAGTAGCGCATCCCCCGGCAAAAAGACCCCATCGTGCAGGGCCGGCAAAACGGTTGAAACCATCAAATAAGGTATCAATCTCTGCGTCGGCACATGCACAGATTTTTGAAGAAGAAAACCGTGTATGTGATAATTTTCCAATAATCCAGGATACCAGACGAAGTATGAGAGATTTCATACGGACCGGATACCGCATGGCCAGAAAGGGGATGAAAAGAAAACTGAGAAGGAAGATCCAGGCTGCAATGATGAGAAGGATAAGACCTGTGCTGAATGTGCTCCAGATCTCCCGTGTCATCAGCATGATGATGATACCCATTCCGGTCAGAATGATCCCATCCAGAACCCGCTCCATAATTACCACTGCCGTTGCATCCCCCACTTTTACCCCGCAACGGTAGAGTTCATGCACCCTGACGGGCTCTCCTCCTGCCTGACCCGGTGTGATCGTTCCTGCAAGGAGCCCTGCAAGAACCATATTCAGAGAGTGTATAAAACCAACATGGTATCCAAGGGATCTGGCCAGAAGGATTATCCTTGCTGCCCAGAGAGCGAGAGCAAGCACACGACAACAAATGGCACAAAACAGGAAGAGAAGGTTAAATGAGAGGATATATCCAATGGTTTCTTCGGTACATGTGACCCCGAATACGAAGAGAATAACTGTCAGGCTGAATATGAGTGACAGAGCAAATAATCCACGGGATGATAATTTCACATCAGTCTCCTTTCATCCGGACACACTCCGGACATATCAGGAATAAATATTCTATGGAAGCGAATACCAGTATATGATAAGAGTGTTACCTTCATAAAAGATCCCCTGTCCAATCATGATATCTGTTGTAATACCCGCATATAATGAAGAAAAACGTATAAGACGGAGTCTTGAAGCATTAATCCATCAGACCATCCCTCGTGATCAGTATGAGCTGATTGTTGTGGATGGTGGTTCTCATGACAGGACCTGTGAAATAGCAGAAGAGTATGCAGATCAGGTTTTTGTTCAGGAGTCTGAACGGGTTGCCGGGGCACGAAACGACGGGTTTCTCCGGGCACGTTCTGACATTGTCGCTACCACTGATGCAGACAGCGTGGTTGTGCCGGACTGGATAGAACATGCGATTTCCCCGTTCCAGGATCCAAACGTTGTTCTCTCCTTCGGACCGGTAACGCCGATAGAACACAATTCTGTAAATAAACGGTATGCACTTCTCTTTAACAGTCTGATACGGTTTGGGGCCCATTCAGGACTATATTATTACACCCTTGGATGCAATACAGCATTCAGAAAGGATGCCCTCCTCAAAGCAGGAATGTACCGGATTATGGATGCCGGAGATGACCTTGAGATTGCAGTACGGATGCGAAAGATGGGAAAGGTACGATTTGCTCCAGGTATGAAAGTAGGATTTGATTTTCGCCGGTATCATGAGTTCGGGTTCTGGAATACTATCTATGAATGGTACTATATCGTTCTTCAGGGAGGGATATCAGACAAATACTCGTATACAAGACGTGAATATCATGATGATGGCATGAAAGGGGTGAAATGATACACATAAGCGAATCAATGAGTACACATGTTCTGAAAGGAGATAGTATTGGATGAAGTACAGCTCTGGAACCTGTGGCAGGATATTTTATCTTCACATAGAACATGGTGAAGATCCCATCAGGACTATCACTGCGTTTGTCAGGGACAAGGGGATCAGTGCCGGGTTCATTCACTTTATCGGGGCGATAAAAAATGCAGAACTGGTAACCGGCCCCACTGTTGATCAATTACCGCCAGTACCCCACACCGAACCTGTTGTTCTTGCACATGAACTGATCGGGACAGGCATGATAAGAACCGGAGAGGACGGTCCTGCAATACACCTGCACACATCAGCAGGACGTGGGAATCAGGTTCTTACCGGTTGTCTCCGGGGAGAAGCAGAGGCTTTTATCCTGATTGAAGCGATGATCATCGAATGTCTGGGTATGACAATCCCGATGACATATGATCCAAAGACCGGAATGATGCTTCCTGACCCTGGTTCATAGTGCTACTCAAAACCCGGTCTTTTCACCCCAATCCGGCTCTTTTTCATAGCGATTTCGAACCCGTGATCCATAAGCCATTTCCGTGAATGCCCATGATTGTGGATAATCACCTCAATCAGATCGTCCTGCTCATCAATGTCACAATAGAGCCTGAATGAATCGATGATCTTTACCATCAGACCTTTATCAGTTCCATATTTTACATGCTTCTCATAACTCATTCCATAATACTGTGCCTGGAACATCTGTGCAGATCTGATATAGATTGCATTGGTTCCTCCCCCCCTCCCTGGAGCGATGGCAAGATCTCCTCCTGATGTGAGAAGGGCAAGGATAGATGAGCGGTCAGCAAGGGCCAGATCTGCCATGACGATTGCCAGAGGTTCCTCATTTCCTTCACAAAATCCGTTTATTGTCTCATTGAGCCCTTCTTTTAAAATCCGGACCGGAACATCATCAAGCTGAACGGGAGCCGTTGACAGAATAAGGGGGGAGCACCCGGCGGATTTTACCGCGTCCACCACGTCCCGGAGCATCATATATGCAAAACTCTGCCGCTCTTCACCGGTCAGAATACAGGAAAGCCGGGTCTTTGGATCTGTGGGTTTATAGGGGATGACTACTGGTATTCGCATCTTTGAAACAAACGTTGCCATCCGGAATGGAAAAAGGGATCGTCTTTTCCCTCTGTGTTCAAAACCCCCATAAGGATCATGTACACACAATACTGGTACATGTCACCGGTCATTACGTATTCGCGGAATGTTTTTCTGCCTCTTACCTTTGTCTGCAGAAACGCCTGCGGGTATTGTATCTTCCGTCGCCCGCCCGGAGAGGGCTGTGTTCTTTCACCAGAAGAGGTTGTGCAGATACTCCGGCGCGGAGCAGAGGCCGGGTGCACCGAGGCGCTCTTTACCTTTGGAGAGCATCCTGAAGAAGTGGAAGGATTTATGCCCTTCCTTGAGCAGTACGGATACTCCTCGATCCTTGAATACTGTCATGCAATGGCTGAGGAGGCACTCGCTCTTGGTCTTCTTCCGCACACCAACGCCGGAATTATGACTGCCGACGAGATGCGGTATCTCGCTGATGTGAATGCAAGTATGGGGCTGATGCTGGAGACAACCGCAGATATCCCTGCTCACCACAACTGCCCGGGAAAAGATCCTGCCCGGCGGATTGCAATGATAGAAGATGCTGGAAGGCTTAAAATTCCCTTTACAACCGGGTTATTACTTGGCATCGGGGAGACCGTTCAAGACCGGAGACAGTCCCTTTCGGTGATTGCGGATCTTCATCTTCGATATGGGCATATCCAAGAAGTCATAATTCAAAACTTCTGTCCAAAGCCCGGAACCGGCATGAGTGCATTTCCCGGTGCAACCCTTCATGATATGCAGGAGACCGTCAGGATGGCAAAAGAGATCCTTCCTCCTGATATTGCAATTCAAATCCCTCCGAATCTGGCAGATGCTGCAAAAATCCTCCCCTGCGGGGTGACTGACCTTGGAGGTATCTCACCGGTTACCATTGATTATGTAAACCCGGAGCATCCCTGGCCGGCTTTCGAAGAACTACAAGCCCTCACAAAAGGATACACACTTCAGGAGCGGCTCTGTATTTATCCGAAGTATATCCGGAGAGGGTGGTATCATCCCCGACTGAGGGATGATATCATCAGGCTTGAGAACATAATACATAGGAGAGGTACATCCGTGATACCGGCAAAGCCCCTGTATGAGGGGAAAGCAAAATCGGTTTATCTGAGTGAGAATCCTGATGAACTGATAGTTGTCTTTCGAAATGACATGACCGCCTTTAACGGGGTCAAGCACGACCAGTTTACTGACAAGGGAAGACTGAATGCGACCGCATCAGAATTTTTTATGAAGATGCTTGAGGCCGAAGGGATTCCAACTCATTATATCAGGATGGCTGCACCTGATACGATGATTGTCCGCCGGCTTGATATGATTCCGCTTGAGGTCATAGTCAGAAATATTGCCGCCGGCTCCATAACGAAAAAGTATCCGGTTGCAGAAGGAACCGTGCTGGACCGGCCGGTGGTCTCTATTGACTATAAGGATGATGAGCGGGGAGATCCCATGATCAATGACGATCTCATAGAGGTCCTTCATATTCTGACCGCTGACGAACTGAAGCAGGTGAAAGCGATAGCTCTGAAAGTAAATACTGTCCTGTCCCGGTTCTTTGATGAATGCGGTATCCGGCTGGTTGATTTTAAGCTTGAGTTTGGAAAAGCGGCCGGAAAAATTTACCTTGGTGATGAGATCAGCATGGACTCAATGCGGCTCTGGGATAAGGAGACCGGCGAGTCATTTGACAAGGATGTGTACCGGTTTGACAAGGGGGATGTCATTACAGCATACCGGAATGTTCTTGAGAGGATCATTCCGCATGCCGGGAAATAAGGATTATTGAGTATCATATCCGGGTGAGCCATTATATTCAAGCCTGTGCGGGTTGATAGGTATATGGGAGATCCTGTGGCAGAAACTGAAGATGAAATACGTAGTTGGGCGCTGGAGTATTCCCGATCGAAAGGATGGGTCCTGAATCCGGATGAGAAGCAGACAAATGCTGTGATTAAAGGATTATCCCGGAATTCTGAAAAGCATGGAGAGCGCTATTGCCCCTGTCGTATCCGGTCCGGGGATAAAGAAAAGGATAAGGCGATCATTTGTCCCTGTCTGTATCATGTACATGAGCTGGAGCAAGCTGGTCATTGTACATGTAATTTCTTTTACGATCCTGAAACCTTGTGATACGTTCGGATTCAAATTTTTATTGTATCCATTCAGTCCTTGTATCTGGCAACCTGGCCAAAAGGAGGAATCCCGGTCCACGCGGCTCTCATAGAGAAAGACGGATTTGGGATGCTTATCGCTGCCGCTGGAGGAACAGGAAAATCCACGTGTGCACGGCGTGTTCCACCACCCTGGCATCCACTCTGCGAAGATTCTGTACTACTTGTGCCGGTTGCGAATCAATACTATGCTCATCCATTACCAACCTGGAGTGATTTTCTCATCCGAAATTTGATGGATAAAAAAAGGGTTGCCAACCGGTTTGTTCCGGTATCTGCTCTATGGTTTTTGGAACATAGTAAAAAGGATGAACCACTCATCCTTGGAAAAGGTGAATCTGCAACCCGGTTTTACCAGTCCGCAATTCAGATGAGCAATACCTGTTTGAGAAAAGCAGATAATGAGGATATATTAAGGGAATGGCATGGATCACTCTTTAACCGGTGTTGTAATGCGGTGTCTACCTTTTCTTGTGGGGTATTAAAAGCAACCCTGGATGGCCAGTTTTGGGAATGTATCTAATATTATGACGGAAATACCATTTTCAGTTTATTAAACCAGAGCGATTACAGGGCCTGATAATGCATCATCTATTACAATCGAGCGGTTTTTAATACTCTCAAATTCTTCAGGAGTATAACAGATATAATCGATATGTACTGGGAATTTAATCAAAGAAAACAAACGCCCGTATCTTTTAGTAAAGGGAATTTCTTTAAATTTTTCAGATATTATTATTACATCGAGATCAGAGTCCTCATTTTGACTGTTTTTTGCCCGGGAACCAAAAACGAGTATTTGCTGAGGGTTAAAATGTTCAATTATAACCGGAACTGCCTCTTCATTAAACTGTTTCACCCTCTGATCCTGAAATCTTTGTTCTTTCATATAATCTGCATATACTCCATTTTTAGTCGCTCAAAAATCTTATCCGCATGAGTGATTTTCTCTTCTGAGATCTTCAAAGAATATTGAAGATATGGAATATCTCCAGATACATCGGGATACCGTGAAATTTGGTAATCGGAAAGAATTTCTCCTAGATCATCACGGATTTCATCTAACACCCCTAATTGTTGTGCTAAAAGATCAAGATGATGGTGCTTGGGAACCTGACCTCCTTTTAAAATAATAATCCCCTTCAATAATTTTTCAACTGATTGATGAGCCAGAAATGCAGCAGTATCGTATGCTTCCACTTGTAGGATAGCTTGCGCTGTTTCTTTATCATGTAGGGCTTGAAGTATCCATTTTTTAGCTGTTTCGATTGAATCCTGTTCAATCATTCTAACCAATATTACGATTCTAATTAGATGAATTTGTTGTTCTCACAACCCATATGCAAAGATTTGACAAATCTAATTGAGGCTGTTGCACAAATCAATTTTGGTGATACAATGAGGTAAATTAACGCCCTAAATAAATAAGTTCACACGCAGAATTGCTTTATGATACTAATGAAAATCATTCATGCAACAGCCTCCCCTGTATCAAATTTTTTAACTCCATTCCCGTTCCTTGACCTATATATGGCATACCAGGAATGCAATAACTATTGTCACGCGCTCGTTTATCGTCCATAACTACTCCGGATTATCAAATTACTCCCATGAATACTCTTTTACCCTTCGAAGATGTACGTTGTATCATGGCATCATATTCGGGAATTATTATTAATGCATCTGAGTATGTCAAAACAGGTCTGATTGATCATATCCAACGATGGGGAGTACTCATCATCCTTTCCCTTATTCAGATGATCACCCTCAATATTGTCCCACTCGTCAGCGGCTATCTTGTCAGAGTGTATGGTGATGAAAGTGAAACTGCTCCGGAAATCAATGAGTATGGCCGGTTATTTGTTGACGGCTGGAAGGTGAATATTGTCACCCTTCTCTACCTGATACCGGCGATCATAATTGCGGTTGCTTTTGGAGCATTCGGCGTTATTTCAGCCCTTTTCGGATTGCTTGCTGAAGGGAAGATCACACATATTGCCGGATTCATGGTAGGCAGTATCGGAATCCTCATTGCCGGGATTGTGTTCCTGCTTATCACCCTTATCATGAATATGGCATATGTGCATTTCTCCCGATCAGGCAGGATTCTGGATGCATTCAGTGTTGGTGCGATCACCAGCAGGATTTCTGACGGGATCGGATGGGGAAGTTACATTATCATGTGGATAATTGTCTGGATCCTGACCAGTATTCTGTTCTTTATCATCTCTGGTTTTATGATGATTCCAGTACTTGGATGGCTGGCGATACTTGTCTTAACGCCACTCTGGTCAGTTTTTATTGCAAAAATCAATCGCAATATCTATGACAACCGCCCATGAAAAGGCGAAAATAAATTTTTTCAGGATTCCGGTTTTGTAACCAGGACCGGAACAGGACTTTTATGGACAATACCGGTGCTGACACTTCCCAGAATTAACCTGTCAGCCATTCCTTTTCCTGATGATCCGACAACAATGAGATCCACTCCTGCTGAGGAGACATATTCCATCATTGCATCCACCGGATCACCGACACGGGTATGAAATTCGATGCTTAGTCCTTCCTTTGCTGCAACATCCAAAACAAGATCCCTGATATGATTCTCTTCCTGTTGCAGCATACTGATAAATTTCACATCACCTGTCGGCTCCTCAATCCTGACCTCCCGTTCAGCAAGCTCTGCATACACACGGGGAGGAATTGAGTACATCACATCAATGGTTCCATCAAACTTTTTTGCAAGGGTCATTGCATAGGTCAGGGCCCGGAAGCTTTCTCTGGAACCGTCTACACCGACGAGAATATGGGAAAACATACTTTTGATTATCTCATTCTCCCATAAATAAGTGCCTGATGTTCTCACATCATTCGTGAAAAGATTATATCAGGGCAATGAGTGCCTCTTCACCACTCATATCTGCCGTTATACCAAGTTCCTGTGCATATGAATTTACAACCGCAACGGAACCCTTCATGAGATCCTCGATATTCCGAATCGAATCGCCAGTTGAGGGACGAACCTTCACTGCCGGGATTTTAAATTTTTCAAGGGCTGTCACATCAACAGCACCGCACCCGACAAGACCCTTCACAGTCCTGGCAAATACAAGATTAACGTCTCCGATAGGGATGATGTATCCGGTAATCTCATGTCCCTTTAGTGAAAATTTCCGCTCTTCCATGATAGTACTCTTCTTCCATTTTTTATGTGTATATCTGCTGATCTTTGAAATGTTCACACAGGAGACTGCCATATACTTCTTCTAAAGCACTGGTTATCTGCTCCCAGTCGTGCTGTATGACATACTCATCCAATACGGATTTATCCGGGGACTGCGAGAGAAATGTCCGGATGCCGCTGGCGATATCATCTGCATTAGGTTCTGCACAATATCCGCAACCGGGAAGAACATGATCTGATGCTGCATTCAGCGGATAATCGGTGGTTATAACCGGAAGCCCGCACGCCATCGCTTCAATACACACAATTCCAAACCCCTCCCGTTCGCTTGGCAGTACAAATACCCGGGCGGATTTCATGGTTCTGATCACTTCGTGATAGGTGCTGATAAATCCGGGAAGGTGAATATGTTCTGTCAGATTGTGTTCATGAATCATCTCTGCCAGTCTTGCCATCAATGGACCATCCCCTATCATGATACAGGTAAGATCCGGAAAATCCCGTACCAGAATCTTCACGGCTTCTATCACCAGTTCAGGGTGTTTTTCAGGAATAAACCGGCCAATAAAGATTATATCAGCAGATCGCTCGTTCGGACGTATGGCCTGAATTTCCTGAAGGTTTATACCGTTCGGGACAATTACCATTCTCCCCCGAAAGCCTTCTTTTCTCATTCGGTCTGCCGTGTGACGTGATACTGCAACAGAATAGCGGGATAGGAGAAGAGCTGTCTTTTCAATCACCCTCCCTCCAATACCTGCCCATCCAAGATACTGATACCAGTATTCCCCCCAGGCCTCATGCCAGGTAATAACACATCTCTCCCTCTTCATAAATCCGATAAAACGGGATATGATTACGGGAAAATAGGGAAAGTTCTGACAGTCAATAATGTCAACTTTGACCCTGAGCAGGACCGGAACCAGGTGAAGTGAATACCAGAGTGCCTGCATCACCGATCGTCGCCCGTTGGTATAGAGCCCCATCGGTCTGCATACCGGATGGATGATAAGGCCATCACGAACGAAGATGTTTTTTTCCGTTCCTGATGACATGGGAAAAAGGTGTATTTCATGTCCACGTTGCGCAAGTCTGGTTCCGATCTCAAAGATCCGTTTTTCAACCCCGCCGATCGTTTCAGGATATAACACATCGTAGACAAATGCAATCTTCATGGACTGCCCGTTATATATTCAGGTACATATAGGTCTGTGGACAAATGAATGAATCAGATGCGGTGTATCTCGTTTGCAGGTCCCGGCCTGTGGGAGAAGAAGAGATATTGCAGGGATACGATCTGCATTGAGACTGATCTTGTCCAGGAAGCAATATTTCACCTCTATGAACCTGATGAGATGATCATCTGCCTGTCAGATCCAAAAGCGGCCGGCATTGCATCAGCACTGGAAGGTCGCAACATCCCGGTTCACAAACTCTGGATACCCTTTGGAACTGATGAGTCGCAGCTTTTTAAGATGTTTGGCATCATCTGCAATACTGTCAGGGATAAGGAAGATATCCTTTTTGATATTACCGCAGGATGCCATTCTCTTCCATTCATGACATTTCTTGCAGCGTCATACCTCCGGTCAGTACGCTCAGTCTCGATAGCAGGGGTCATATATGCACCAATAACCGGCGATGACGGGTTTTGCCGGTTCGTTGACCTCAGGCCGATGATGGATATCCTGGACTGGATTTCCGGGGTGCAGGCGCTCATCCGGTATGTTGATGCAGAGCCGGTGTACAGGCTTTTGCATGATCTGCAGGGTAGGATTCATCGGTCAGGAGAAGATCCAAATCCCCCGGTCAGACTGACAGGCTGGGCAAGTCTCCTCTGGCAGTTCAGTGATGCGGTCAGGCTCGCCCGTCCTGTTGACGCGCTCTATGCAGCATCCGGAGCCTTTCATGATATTGAAGGTATAAACGAAGAACTGGATCGGTTTGCACCATATCTCATTCCGGTCCTGGCAGCAACAGGGGGTCTCTCTGAACTGGCTGCAGAACCGGATATGGCTCAGAGTATGGGTGAATACGTGAGAAAACAGATACGTCTGATAGCATTTCAGCTTGAAAAAGGTCTCTTTCTTCAGGCTGTCACCCTTGGTCGTGAGGTCCTGATAACGTCATGTATGATCCGTATGGGTCTTGATTCGGACTGGAGAGATGCAGATATCCGTCATGAGGTCTCACGGACCCTTACGGGCGGATCTCTTGCCATGCAGAACAGACCATATGAAAAAACACGGTACTCAGACGATCTCATCAGGTACCCTGACTGGAAAGAGCTGGTACTTATCTGGACCAGGATCTCGGATCTTCGAAATAACCTTGCACATTGCGGTATGAATCTGCGGGATGACAGTGTCAGATCAATACGAAAACGGGCATCTGATATTCTTTCGGATATCGAACGGTTTTTCTTCCTCTGTGTCCCTGAAAAAAGAGAATAATCCGGATTAATCCGGATCCGCTCATTTATTTGAGATCCTGAAACTGTGGCATCGTTGCCCTGATCTCTTTTCCGACTTTTTCAATGAGGTGCTCTTCATCAGCACGGGTCAGGGCAGTAAAGACCGGGCGGTTTACCATATTCTCAAGCATCCATTCTTTCGCAAATGCACCACTCTGAATCTCTTCTAAAATCTCCTGCATTGCAAGGTATGACTCCTGCCCGATAACCCGGGGTCCGCGGGTCAGATCGCCATACTGAGCGGTATTTGAGATTGAGTTGCGCATCTTGGTAAATCCACCTTCGTAGATGAGATCAACAATAAGCTTGGTCTCATGCAGCACCTCCAGATATGCCATTTCAGGAGCATATCCTGCCTCTACAAGCGTCTCAAATCCGGCCTTGATAAGTGAGGTCATACCTCCGCACAGGACCACCTGTTCTCCGAAGAGATCTGTCTCGGTCTCCTCACGGAAGGATGTTTCAAAGACCACAGCGCGGGTAGCTCCAATACCCTTGGCATATGCAAGGGCCGTCTTTTTTCCATTTCCTGAATAATCCTGATGAATTGCAATCAGTGCCGGAACTCCCTTTCCTTCCGTATAGGTCCGGCGAACCATATGTCCGGGGCCTTTTGGTGCAACCATGATCACGTCAACATCTGCCGGTGGAACAATCTGGCCGAAATGGATGTTGAACCCGTGTGAAAACATGAGGGTCTTGCCTGTGGTCAGTCCACTGGCGATCTGCTCCCGGTAGACTGATCCCTGCAGCTCATCAGGGATAAGGATCTGAATAATGTCAGCCTTCTTTGCCGCATCTGCAACCTCCATTACCTCAAAACCCTCACTTTTTGCAAGATCCCAGCTCTTCCCCGGGCGAAGTCCGATGATGACCTTCAGACCACTGTCCTTCAGATTTAATGCCTGACCTCTTCCCTGCGACCCGTACCCGATGACTGCAATCGTTTTTGAAGAGATTGCAGACATATCGGCATCTTTGTCATAGTATTTCTGTAACATGATGGCCTCTGGTTTGTTCTCTTCTCAATCATTAGGGTGGACCTGATATCTTTTTTCCTTTTATCCGGCTAAGAGAGTGGTCAGATAAATCCGCTTCAGGGGTGTGGTGCACTGTCGCGCATTTCATGCACCACCTGGATGGGACCCGGAACCAGAGCTCTTATCTCATACAAGGACAAGGTCTCTGATCAGATTATCATGGAGTATGAGATCAAGTATAAGCCGTCCTACGCGCTGCTTGAAGTGACGCTGAGTCCAGGTGAGTCAATCACTGCCGAAGCCGGTTCGATGAGCTGGATGCAGCCAACCATTGAAGTGCACACCCGGATGCGAAAGAAAGGCCTTCTTGGATCAATCGGGATGGCACTTATCGGAGGGCAGTCATTTTTTGTAAATGATTTTACCGCTACAACAGCGACAGGAAAAGCGGGTTTTTCTGCCGCACCCTTAGGGGACGTGGACATCCTGCAGGTCGGACCAGGAAAGGGTTTTATTATTCAGAAATCGGCCTACCTTGCATCGGGAAAAGATGTTACCCTTGATGTGGAGTGGCAGGGTTTTACGAAGGGGCTGTTTGGTCAGGGTCTTTTCATGATCAAGGTCTCCGGTGAGGGTTTGTTATTTATCAATACCTTTGGAGCGATTGATAAGCATGTGCTTGGAGCAGGAGAGCGGCTTATTGTGGATAACTTCCATCTGGTTGCCTTTAGTGATAGCTGTCAGTACCAGGTCACGAAATTTGGCGGATGGAAAGAGACACTGCTCAGTGGCGAGTTTCTGGTTACTGACATCACCGGTCCGGGCGAGGTCTATATACAGACAAAGAACATCCGCGAGATGGCTGACTGGATCTGGACTCTCATTGAGCCACGGGTCCAGGCAAAAGCCAGATAAGTTTTTAGGAAATTATCATCAGGCTCCGGTTTTCATCGGCATGGATGCACCAAAAAATGTTGCCTGATGCACCATTATTTAAAACGATCCCCTTTTTCTTGGAAAATTTATATGCATGCTGACGACGACATAGTGTTGGGAGTATAATCCTATGAGTGATTGTTTTATTGCCCGATAAAAAGATTCGATTCCTGGATACGACGCTTCGTGATGGAGAACAGACTCCTGGTGTTTCCCTGTCTCCTGCCGACAAGGTTGAGATAGCAACAGCACTGGCTGACATCGGGATTCATGTCATCGAAGCAGGATCAGCGGTCGCTTCAGAGGGCGAACGGGAAGCCATCCGTCTCATCGCAGAGGCTGGCCTTGCTGCAGAAACCTGCACGTATGTCCGGGCATTACCGCAGGATATTGATTGTGCCGCAGATGCAGGGGCAGATTCAGTGCATCTGGTTGTTCCGGTATCTGACCTCCATATTGAACGCAAGATGCAAAAGACACGGGAACAGGTCTTTTCAATGGCGATGGATGCTGTTGCATATGCCAAAGAGCGGGGGCTTATCGTTGAGCTTTCCGGTGAAGATGCATCACGTGCGGACCTTGCGTTTCTCAAAACGTTGTATGCCGCAGGGATAGAGCATGGTGCAGATCGGCTGTGTTTTTGCGACACGGTCGGGGTATTAACACCTGAGGTCACCGCAGAGATCATTCCGCCGCTCTGTCTTGCACCATTGAGTATCCATTGCCACAATGACCTGGGTCTTGCCCTTGCAAATACCCTTGCCGCACTAAAAGCCGGAGCAACCTGTTGTCATGTTACGGTCAATGGTCTGGGCGAGCGGGCAGGGAACACCCCCTTTGAAGAGGTTGTCATGGCACTTGAGCATCTGTACAAGGTAGACACGGGAATTAATACACGTAAGATCTATCCCTTATCTACGCTGGTCTCACGACTTACGGGTGTTCCGTTTGCAACGAATAAGCCAATCGTCGGAACCATGGCCTTTACCCATGAGAGCGGGATTCATGCCCACGGACTCTTCCGCGATTCACGGACATATGAGCCGATAGCTCCTGAACTCGTCGGAAGAACCCGGCGGATTGTTCTTGGAAAACATTCGGGCTCTGCATCGGTCAAAGCTGCCCTGAAGGACCTTGGGTACTCGCCAAATCCCCGTCAGCTTGAGGAGATTGTCAAACGTATCAAGAGTCTTGGGGATGAGGGACGGCGTGTGACCGATACTGATGTGATGGCGATAGCAGATGCAGTTATGCTGCTTGAATGCAGGCCCGTCA
The DNA here is from genome assembly GCA_964501255.1 of uncultured Methanospirillum sp. Taxonomy (GTDB): domain Archaea; phylum Halobacteriota; class Methanomicrobia; order Methanomicrobiales; family Methanospirillaceae; genus Methanospirillum. The sequence continues at coordinate 35,861 of CAZCSN010000012.1, forward strand.
TCTCGCTGAAGCAGTATACGGTTGTATCAGGAACAAATGTCATCCCGACCGCCTCCGTGACGATGCAGGTGAACGGAAAGGAAGTGACCGGGGCTGCAACCGGAGACGGACCGGTTGACGCAGCACTCCGGGTATTGCAGCAGTCTGTTGCAGTCGCCGGTGACATCAGGCTTGAGGAGTATCATGTCGATGCAGTCACGGGTGGAACGGACGCCATGGTAGAAGTTACCGTAAAACTGAGAAAAGATGGACAGACCATAACATCACGCGGGGCCAGAACTGATATTATTCAGGCCAGCGTGGAGGCGGTCATCACCGGGATGAACCGTCTGCTGAGGGAATATCATGAAAAGCGGAGCACAAATACTGATTGAAGGTTTAAAGGAACAGGGAGTCGAGATCATCTTCGGGTATCCGGGTGGTGTTGTTCTTCCGATTTATGACGAACTCTATGATGCGGATATTCGTCATATCCTAGTCCGCCATGAGCAGGCCGCAATTCATGCAGCAGACGGATATGCACGTGCAAGCGGGAAGACCGGTGTCTGCCTTGCAACTTCCGGCCCTGGTGCCTGTAATCTTGTTACTGGTCTTGCAACGGCATATATGGACTCAATTCCGGTTGTTGCAATAACCGGCCAGGTCCCGACATCACTACTCGGAAATGATGCTTTTCAGGAGTCTGATATTACCGGGATTACCATGCCGGTTACCAAACATAACTATCTGGTTACCGATGCACGGGATCTGAAACGAATCATCAGGGAGGCATTTCATATCGCAGGTACCGGCCGGAAGGGTCCGGTCCTGATTGATCTCCCAAAAGATGTCAGTACTGCAATGGTTCCTGATGTCGACGGCCCGGATCAGCAGCCACGGCTTCGGGGGTATAAACCAAAGTACCAGGGTCATAGCAAGATGATCCAGCGGGCAGTCGACCTCCTCCTCCAGGCACAGCGCCCCATCATTTATGCAGGCGGCGGTGTTATCTCATCTGACGCATCAGCAGAGCTGGTCACTTTGGCTGAGCGGATGTGCATGCCGGTTACTACTACCCTGATGGGTCTTGGGTGCATACCGACCGATCATCCGCTCAATCTTGGAATGCTGGGGATGCATGGGACAGAATATGCAAATTATGCGATCACTGAGTCAGATCTGCTCTTCTCCATCGGTGTCAGGTTTGATGATAGGGTAACCGGCAAGATTGAGGCCTTTGCACCACATGCAAAGATAATCCATATAGATATCGATCCAGCGGAGATAGGGAAGAATAAACAGCCTGATGTGCCCATTGTCGGGGATGCAAAGAGCGTGCTGACCGATATCCTTAAGAAAATCCCGGAGTCATGCCCGCATCCGGAGTGGCTGGAAAAGGTTGCCAACTGGAAGAAGAACCATCCGCTCCGATATAAGTCGGATGGGAAACTCTATCCCCAGTTTGTAATCAAAACACTTGCCGACATTCTTGGTGACAAGGGGGTCATTGTCAGTGAGGTGGGCCAAAACCAGATGTGGACCGCCCAGTGGTTTAAGTTCACACGGCCGAGGCAGTGGATCAGTTCAGGCGGGCTTGGGACGATGGGGTATGGATTTCCTGCCTCAATGGGAGCGCATTTTGCCTGCCCTGACCAGCCGGTCTTTGTTCTGGCCGGTGACGGATCATTTCAGATGAACATACAGGAACTCGGGACGGTTGCCCAGTACAATATTCCGGTAAAGGTGATCGTCTTAAACAACCGGTTCCTTGGCATGGTCAGGCAATGGCAGCAGCTCTTTTATGAGCGGCGGTACTCATACACCGAGCTGCCGGAGGTTCACTTTGAACGGATTGCAAAAGCATATGGAATCGAGGCTGCAACGGTAACGGACGTTTCAGAGGTTGAACCGGCTATCAGGACTGCACTTGCCCACCCCGGCCCTTATGTGCTTGATGTTCGGGTTGAACGGGAGGAGAATGTGTTTCCAATGGTTCCTGCCGGAGCAAATATCAGTGAGATGATCGTTGGGCATCATACAGAGCATGAGGAGGAGTGAGGATGACGTCCCATATATTCAGTGTCCTTGTGGAAGACAGTCCGGGCGTTTTGTCGCGGGTAACCGGCCTCTTCTCACGACGGGGTTTTAATATTGAAAGTCTGGCAGTCGGCCCGTGCGAACAGCCCGCAACCAGTCGGATTACGATAGTCGTCACAGGTAATGATGTCCAGATTGAACAGGTGAAAAAACAGCTGAATAAACTGATTGAGGTCATTAAAGTTTTGGACGTCTCTGACTCGGAACATGTTGAGCGGGAACTTGCCATGATAAAAGTCAGGGCAGAGCCTGGTACAGCCCGCTCTGAGATTATGCAGATCGCAGGAATATTCAGGGCAAAAATCATTGATGTCGGGAGTGAGACACTCGTTGTCGAGGTAACAGGAGACAGTGGCAAGATTGCTGCCATTGAGGATCTGCTGAGACCGTACGGGATTCTCGAGCTGGTCAGGACCGGAAAAATTGCCCTCCAACGGGGGTCGGCAACGGTGAGTACTGGAAAATAAATCCCCAATCTCAATTTTTCTATCTGTACTATCCCATCTTTTATTATGTATTAGTTTCAATTCAGGGTATGCGTTTTTCCAGATTTCTGACTCTCTTCCTTCTGGTTTTGGGGAGTGTTTTTTTGATTTTTGCTCCCGGACTTGCAAATGATGAACTTGAATGGGATGTTTTTTCTGATGAGCGGGTTTCATTCATTATACCGGTTTCATTTAATGTCACCGAGCCTGAAGTTGTGGGAAATTCAATAACCTATGGTATTACCTCCTCAGAGGATCCTGATAAGCATCATATTCTACGGATTGATCCGTCAATCGGTGTTTTAGATGAGCGGAAGGTGAAAATCCTGAAAAATGATTATGAAAAGGAACCTGATGTCATTGATACAGACACATACGAGATATCAGGAAAGACCGGATTTATTATTCATCGCAAATCTATGATTCTCAATCGTGAGTATGAAACGAGTGAATATTTCTATGATGATGGAACCCATTTGTATTCGCTCGTATTTACTTATGATCCGGAGTTATCTGGTAAATATCGTTACCTCTCTCTTGAAATGGCAAAATCAATCACGTCCGTAGAAAGCTTAAATGAAATAGCTGAAGATGATACTGATGTGACCGATGGATGTGGTCTTGATGTCATGGTTTATACCAAAGATGGGAACCTTATCACCGAAGGGACTGCCGGTTGTAATAAATCCGGAGACGAACTTTCCCTCTGGATTATATCGGAAAGGGGCCTTTCTGTTGACAAGATACCGGTCACGTCTGATGGGTCATTTTTATACAGGATCGATAAAAATGCCCTGCCCGTAACTCCATACTATGTTGTGGTTATTCAGCCGGGAGCGGATGGTGTAACGGCTATCTATCCTGATAATCCATTATCTGCTCAAATGGTGTACTACTCACTGAATGGGAAACAAATTTCACTCTTTTCCTGGAAGGAGAACAAAAATACTTCACTGGCTGATATTGCACAATTATTTGTGAATGCCATCACCGATAATAACCTTGATGATTACATGGCATATACAGAAATATTCCCGGATAGTAATAAGGAAGCAAATGCATCAACCTGTCTTGGTGATGATCAGTTCGAAAAGAAATACTGCTCACTTTGACGTATTGATTTTTCCCTGATTTTTGAAGGTGGATGACAGAAAATGTCATCCCCGGATTCTGTTGATTAAATCAGGACTTTCTCTCTCGTTTCTCTGTGAGAAGAAACCCCTTATGTAAACAAAATCGATTAATACAGAGATCAGGTTTGCAGTTCCTTATGTGAATGTCTTCATATGAAACAGGTGAAGATAATGCTTCTAAAAAAATTATGTTTAGTTGCCATAGTCATTATTGGTATGGCCGGTCTTGCATCGGCATCGAATATTACCGTTGATCCGATCGGATCACTTTCGGCCGGAGAGAAATTTACCATCACCGGAACAACTACCATAGACAAGGTCAAAAAGATCGGTATTGAAATCTTCCCAAAAAAGTTCTGGGATGATTTGGTTGCATATGCGAAGGAAGATAATGCCGGTAAAGTCCGATTCAAGGAGTTGTCATCTGCGGGTGACTCCACGAATCAGACCGGGATCAATATGGTACGGTTCAATACGGATGGTACCCAGGCATATCAGACCGTGGATATCCCTGATGATTACGCTCTTGTCATCGTTCCGGTGAAAAAAGACTCTTCAGGAAAAATGATTTTTACCGCTGAGATCAATGAAAAGGTAAAGAAGGTTCCATTCCAGAGAGGCAGTTATCATATGAATGTGTATGATGCATCAATGGAGATTGAACGACCAGGGACGATCATGCCAAATGGCTGGGATGTTATAAAAAAGAAAGCATATCCAAGCACCACCCTCTCGAACATCTGGGATCCGAAAAACGAGAAAGAGCTTGAATATGTTGAGTTTACTATCCGCTAGGAGTACTGTCATCCTTAAAAACTGAAAAACCATGCATTTTTTTGCAATCAGACCCGTGTGTACAAAGTCTCATTTGGTAATGACTCTGCTCATTCCGGAATTCATCATTTAGTCTGATTTAAAGGATCTATTCATGCAGCACCATGCTGCTACGAACAATCTGAAGTGAAGGGAACGTCAGAAATTTTTTTCAGTCCGTGTTTGAATTTCGTGAAGATAATTTTTCATACTTGTTTCAACCGATTCAGTGTCTCGTACTTCCGGATCAGGAATCAGTCCCCAGAATGCATCAAATGAGTATCTGTCTTTTTGTACCTCCCGAACCAGCGCTTCATACCTGAACATAATGAGGGTATTCATATTTCTCTGATGAACCTGCGCATATGCCCCACATGAACTGCTATCAATGGGAATACCGTCTAAAACCATGGAGAGATATGCAATATTTGACCTGATGAGATCACGGGTAACAATTCCGGAATGTGCTGAAATCAGATTCTCTGCAGGTAAAGAAATGATTAATTCAAGCGTGTTGATGTAGATATCGAGCCGGTCATAGTCAATGTAGGGGATCGGATCTTCGACAAGATCCCCAAGGTACAGGTTCCTCCCCTTCCGGTCAAAACAGACAGATGAGTCAATCGTATGACCTGGTGCATACCAAAACTCAATGTCATCATCTTCAAGAACCAGCATGGTGTCAAAAGTAAGGTTGGGGAGCTGAATCTGCACACATCCTTTTGTCTTTGCACACTCTCTGGATAGATCAAATGCCCCTCGTTCCATCATTCGTTTCCGACAGGTCGTATGACTGGCAATAATTGCATCAGGAAAAGCACAATTTCCCCAGATATGATCCCAGTCTGAATGCGAGTTAAAGATAAACAGATTTTCCGGGTGAGGGACTGATGCAAGGAATTCTATTACTTCCCTCATAGACTCCGGACCCAGATGCGTATCACACAGAACTGTGTATCGCTTCCCTATAATTACCAGTACCGAGATATCATCGTCAAATGTCAGTATCCAGGTCCGGTCTGAAATCCTCAATGGTTTCATGGTCATGATGGCATTATTCTGATGGTCTCTGCTGTTCCTGCACCCGATAGGATCCAGCCGGAATAACCATATCAAAAATGACCCCTTCCCCGACCGTCCCATGTTCGGTGATGGTTATACCAGTCAGGCTGAGTATTTCCCTGATGAGAAAGAGTCCAAGACCGGTATTTTTTCCAAATCCTTTTGAAAATATTCTCTTCTTATCTTCATCAGGAATTCCGGTTCCGTTATCGGTATATCTCAAAATGAGGTCCTGACCTTTTTTTTCATACGAAAGAGTAATTGTCGTTACCCATTCTCCGTGGCGGATAGAGTTATCGATCAGATTGTACAGGACTTTTTCAAACATGGGATCTGCATATATCTCATACGATTCTTCAGGCAGATGTACCGCAATACTGGTGAGAAGAGATCGGATACTCTTCTTATTCATGATCTGTCCAATACGCTGCCAGAGAGGAGGATGAATGCCGAGATCCTGGTACTGACGGGTAAAGTCAATCAGCGTCTGAATCGCCGTTCCTGATTTTTCAATACTATTCAGCCATGATAGTGCAGGTTCCTCAGTGACTGTATGCCGGAGCAGTTCACAGTAGGAGATGACGGCCATTACCCGGTTTAAAATATCATGACGTGTAACACTGTTCAGAATTGACAACTGGTTATTTGCCTGGGTAAGTGCATTTTGTCCGCGTTTTATCTCATCAATATCCTGAATGAGCAGCAGTGTATGTATGCTCCTGCCAATTAATATCTGCCGTTGATGAAGAAGGATAAACCGTTTCTCTCCGTTTGGAAGGGTAAGTTCATATTCCTGCATGTTCTTGCCCCATCCATCCCGCCGCCCGCCCGGATTGAGATGGGAAAAGAACGGAAGCTCCTGAACCGGTTTTGATAGCACATCACTTTTTAAAACCCCGAAAAACTGTTCAAATCCAAGATTTACATCCATAATTATTCCCGTTTCGGACAGGAGCATCAGGGGGTTTGGGACTTCATGAAAAATGACTGAGAATTTTTCCTCACGTTTTACAATCTCCTGTTCAAGAGCAACCCGTTCGGATATATCAACAAAGGCAGAAAATACCGCTTCTTCACCGAGGTAATCGATGATCTCGGCAGACAGTGAGGCGTATACTACATTTCCTGAATCACGAACAAATGAGACCTCATATCCTGCAAGATGCCTTTCACTTATCAGGATGTCCTGGATCTTTTTCTGATCATCAGAACTGAGATACTGATAACTGACTGTTTTTCCGGTTTTCTCCTTTGGATCCAGTGAGAAGAGTTCAGCGGCCTTTTTATTGATGACAATAATGGTATTATCTGAATATTTTGTGATAACAATTGGAAATGGTGCGTTTTCAATGAGCAGCCGGTAGTTTTCAGCCCCTTTTTGTATCTGGACGACCGCATTGGCGAGGTCATTCTTCTGCCTTATCTGATAGTATCGTATGAGAAATGCACTATCAATGAGTGCCAGGATAAGGAGAAATGTGGTTGATGAAAAGGTAAAGTGCGTTGAAGGATCAGGAATAACAGTAGCGGACCATTGATCAGCCAGCCACCAGTAGGGAAACAGGATCAGTGCAAAGAGGACAGAGATGAGGAATGCACCAGTAAGTGGATTTGCCTCTTTTCCTCTGTTTTCCTGCATGACATCCTGTCCTTTGTATACGAATCGCTGGTAAATGTTTATATCCCCTTCTTACATAATTACTGCTTTGTGAAGTACAGATCCTCTGCCCGTGATTCTGGGCAATTTATCGGCCCTCCGTTTATTATTCACCTGGCTCTTTTCTTTCTGCTGGTCTGCATTAACTCTCTTGGGGCGAAATATTTTGTGTTTTCCTATCCGATTGTTCCCGGGGTCTCTGCTTTTTACCTGATTGTGGCTTTTATGGTCGTCTTTGCTCTCTGGTTTGGGATCTGGGGGGTGCTGGCCGCGTATGCCGGCTGTGTTATCGGAGCTGGAGTGCTGAGTGGAATTCCGGCAGATGTCTCTTTGTACTGGTCTTTAGCAGATTTATGGCAGGTTCTTATTCCATTTTTGGCGTTTCGTTTTTTTCATGCCGATCCTGCCCTGAAATCCTGGCGTGATCGAACTATCTTTTTCATATTCGCTGTCGTGCTGAATAACATTGCAGGAGCGATATGGGGTTCATATACCCTTGTATTTGGGGGGATTGCTCAGGCAGACCAGGTCACCATGATCATGACCGGGTGGTTTTTTGGTAATGCTGTGGTATGCGGGGTTATAGCCCCGGTAATCCTGATGTATGTCACTCCCTGGATGAAAACCCATGAGCTCTATATGGGGGAATAATGGAATGGTACTGATTGTGTTTAAAAGATCAATTCGCATCTATCGGCAGACTCATATATCGTATCCATGGAATGGTTACCTACTATGACTTTATCATATACCATCCGGAATATCCGGGAAGATGAGGTGCATATCCCTATTGAATGGGCACGGGATGAGGGATGGAATCCGGGCCTTCATGATGGATCCTGTCATTACCCGGTTGACCCGGCCGGATGGTTTTGTGCAGATCAGAACGGGGAGATAATTGGTGTCGGTGTGGCAACAAATTATGATAAAACCTTCTCTTTTGGCGGGTTTTACATGGTGAAAGAGCCGTACCGTCATCATGGAGTCGGATGGGATATCTTTTCTGCCATGCGGGCTCATGCCGGGGAGAGGAATTTTGGTGGTGATGGTGTCTATGAGATGCAGGATAAGTATGCCGCACATGCAGGATTTCAGTATGCATACCGGAATATCAGATGGCAGGGGGTTTTAGACGGAAAAGAGCAGCCTGATTTGGTCTCTGCGCATGATATTCCTTTTGATACCCTTCTTAGATATGATACCGCTCACTTTCCGGTAGAGCGGAAGGTATTTCTGGAGAAATGGATCTCGCAACCTGAAAGTTCAGCCCTTGTCTGTCTGGATCGGGATGAGAAGATATCCGGTTACGGGGTGATTCGCAAGTGCTATGAAGGGTATAAAATCGGACCGCTATTTGCCGACACTCCTGATATTGCTCATACGATATGTGAAGGCCTTACAGCAACAGTTCCCGGTGAGATGATTTTTTTGGATACCCCTGAACCAAATTCCGCGGCAGTCAGGATGGCTCAGGAGAGTTCCATGGTTGCTGTCTTTGGAACAGCCCGGATGTATACCAAAGCCGCCCCTTTATTACCGCTTCATGAAATCTTCGGTGTCACGACGTTTGAACTTGGATAAAATCAATTTTCTCTCCATTATAATATTTAAATCATTACATTTTGCTCTCACGATAAAATCGTGTAATTCATATTCTGAACAATCCTACCATCTGGGTTCTATTGTATGTATGCAGATCGCAGGTATGTTCAGCTTATAATTTTCACAGCAGTATTCCTGTTTATAATTATTGAAGCGGATGCGGAGATGGTTATCTCATCATTTTCTCCAGAAACCGTACCTAATACCAATCAGGTTACGATTACTGTGTATGGGAATGGTTTTCAGACGGAACAGATATGGGGTGTGGATTTGGTGAACTCATTAACAAATTGCATCAGTTGTACGAGCAGTGTAGTGAAATCCAACTCCGAAATGACAGTGAAATTTGAATTAAGCGGTGCAGATCCGGGCCCATATTCCCTCGTTATAAAAACAACCAGGCCGGCGAGATATCAGTCTCCAACTCCACTCAAAATCGTCTATGGCATAGTTCCGCATGTCACAGGGATAACTCCAGACACCGGTCATCCTGGCGATGCACCATTTTCATTGGTGATTTCAGGGAGCGGGTTTATGCCTGGATGTATAGTAGAGATGGAGGGAAGTGACGGTGAAATATTTCCTGCATCTGTTATTTCACAACTCTGGGGTTCGATTCATTGCTCATTCACTGGTCGCATGGACAGAGGTGATCGGTACCGGGTGAGGGTACGAAATGTTGATGATCAGGTTTCTCCGGAGGAGATGTATTTTGTTGTTACGAATCCTCCTCCCTTGGTTTTCGGAATTCAACCAGATACTGGCAGGAGAGGAGATATGGCAGAAGAGATCCTGATATCCGGGAGAGGGTTTTTGAACGGGTGTCACATTACTCTTATTGATCCGGTAAGCGGTGTGTCGATCATAAATACAAGTCCGACCGTGGTATCAGAT
>CAZCSN010000013.1:0-6975 GCA_964501255.1 uncultured Methanospirillum sp.
AAGATCACCGAAGAGTATCATGGAGACTTTAACGAGATCAAGAATAATCTCAACCTGTGTATCGACGGTCTCCAGGGGCTTGTTGAAGCAAATAAGTCTCTTCAACGGATGGCTGTCAATGATCATACCCTCCGCATGACCGGTTCCTATCAGGGGATATTTGCTGAGGTTGCTTCAGCAGTAAATGCTGTTCAGGACCGGGTAAATCATATCGCCGGTTCAATAGAGAAGATCAGTCATGGGGATCTTACAGAACTTGCCGAATACCGGGAAGTGAAGCGTCGTTCTGAACAGGACCGTATCGTTCCCGGGTTTATCCGGACTCTTGAAACCCTCAAAGCACTTGCTGATGATGCAGGCATGCTTACCAGGGCAGCAATAGAGGGGAGACTTGATACGCGGGCGGATGCTTCCAGGCATGAAGGAGAGTACCGGAAGATCGTTGAGGGTGTCAATGCGACGCTCGATGCGGTTATCGGTCCCCTGAATGTTGCAGCCGAGTATGTAGATCGTATCTCAAAAGGTGACATTCCTCCAAAGATCACCGACGCATACAATGGAGACTTTAACGAGATCAAGAATAACCTGAACCAGTGTATTGATGCCGTAAATCTTTTGATCGCGGATGCAAGCATGTTGGCAAAAGCAGCGGTAGAAGGGAAACTGGACACCCGTGCTGACGCTACAAAACATCAGGGCGATTTCCGCAAGATCGTCGAAGGTGTGAACGCAACCCTTGATTCGGTTATTGGTCCGGTAAAAGAAGCAATGCGTGTTGCGGAGCGGTATGCAAAAGCAGACTTTTCCGCCCGGGTTGATGAAAATCTCCATGTTGCCGGTGATTTTGTCCTCTTTAAAAACTCCCTGAACAACATCGGAATCTATGTCCAGACCGCTATTCAGGAGATTCAGAGAATTTCCAATTTATATGCTTCCGGTAACTTTGCTGCTGAGTTTGACCGGAACCTGAAGATTGAGGGTGATCTGGCCCTTCTCAGGGATGCACTGGATAGGATTGGGATGAATGTCTCTGACGTTCTCAGAGTTATTGCACAGGAGATGGAACAGCTTGCACATCAGGCCGAAATGGCAGGTACCGGAATTGATGATGTGAGCCGAGGAGCGAAACTGATCGCAAAGAATGCAGACCAGACCAAACAGAATGCCGAGCGGAGTGAAGATGGTATCAACCAGGTTCTGCAGACTATGGAAGATCTGACCAGGACCATTTCAGAGGTGTCTGCAAATGCAGAGCGGGTTGCAGGACTTGCTGTCCAGGCGAATGTTCTTGCAAAGCAGGGTATTGGTGCGGCCGGGAAAGCAGACAAGGGGATGCAGAGTATCACCAAGACGAGTGAGGAGGTGGAGACGATATTTGCGGATATCAGGGCTCAGATGCATGAGATTGGAAAGATTGTGGATCTGATCACAGATATTGCAAACCAGACCAACCTTCTCTCATTAAATGCAGCCATTGAGGCAGCCCGGGCCGGAGAAGCAGGGAAAGGGTTTGCCGTGGTAGCCGCAGAGGTCAAGTCACTTGCCCAGCGGTCCAGACAGTCTGCAGAGCATATTGCCGATATGATCAGTGATCTCCAGAAGAAGAGTGATGCAGCATCCGGTGCCATGGCCGAAGCTGGCACGGCGGTTGCAGAAGGGAGTGCGGCACTTACAGAAACACTAGGTATTTTTAATACGCTGACAACGTCGGTCGAAGACATTACCAGAAACATGGAGATGGTGGCCAGTGCAACCGAAGAGCAGGCAGCATCATTTGAGGAGATTACGGCAAGTGTCAATGAGATGAGCCTCCTTGTGAAGGATACGGCAAAGGATGCCCTGAACTCATCAGCAACGAGTGAAGAGGCACTTGCGGTGGTTGACCAGATTACCAGGGTCATTAGTGAGATAAATCAGGTAGTCAGTACGATTGGAGCGGAGATGAAGAAATTTTCGTATAAATAACCATTGACAAAGGTAATTTTTTGTCAGACAGCTGAACTCACATTAAGTATCAGTGATTATCATGAGTATCATGGATATAATTTCAAACATACGGATAGGGCCGCGTCTGCTTGGTGGTTTTATTATTGTCACCATCCTCATGGGCCTTGTCGGAGTAATCGGGTTTGTCGGGATGAATTCTATCAGCACCGGAATGGACAAGGTCTATTCTGACGGAACAATCCCCCTGCTTGAGGTCAGTGAGATTGAAACCTCGCTCAATTCAATCCGTGCCCTGGTATTCCGGACTGTGGCGATACCAACTGAACGGGCACAGGATGCGCAGCGTATGGCTGATGAAATGGCTGTGATTGATGGGCGTCTCAAAAAACTGAAAGCAGCATCATTATCATCCGATGTACGTGAGAATCTGACAAAATTTGAGGATCAGTGGAACACCTACAAATCTGCCGCACAGGAAGTAACCTCCCTGCTTGCTGACGGGAAGACCAATGAAGCTCTGATTTCCATTGCAAATGGAGGAAAGCATTCAAATGCACGCCGTGCCACGGTGGATACGTTTGAAAAATTAAAATCCGGGATCCTCGGGAATGCTGAAAAAATCGCACAGGAAGGCCGGGCTGAAAAGGATCGGACAGTACCTATTATGATTGTACTGGGGATTCTTGCCGTTCTTCTCGCTCTTGGATTTGCAGTCGTTGTCACGCGGAGTATTACTATTCCGCTTCGTCAGGTTATGGAGCAGTTTGAACAGATGAGCCAGGGAGTTGTATCCGGTCGTCTTCACCTTACGAGGAAGGATGAGGTTGGCGAGATGGCCGGGATGTTTGATCGGTTCTCTGATTATCTTGAGCACGAGGTGGTCGGGACCATGCACCAGATTGCCGCCGGTGATCTCTCTGCAGAGCCGGTTGTCCGGGGTGCAACTGATCAGATCACGCCTGCTCTGATGGCAACTCTCTCCTCGTTGCAATCGGTCATTCATGAACTGAAAGAGCTATCAGAGCGGGCATCTGCCGGAGATCTTACGGTCCGGGGAGATCCAAAGGATCTGACCGGTTCTTACCGGGAGATAATACTTGGCTTTAATGCGACACTTGAAGCCCTGATTCATCCGCTCACCGGAGCGATAACCCTGTCAAAGCGATATGCAGACTGTGATTTCACCGCCCGGTTCCCTCATGATATCACGGTTACGGGAGACTTCCTCGCTTTCAGGCAGGCTCTTGATGCGATCGGGAGTGAGGTATCAAAAGCACTTGAGATTGTCACCCGTCAGATGCATGATCTGGCCGTACATGCAAATAAGGCGACGGTTGGGATTGATGATGTGCGAAGAGGAGCCGGAATCATTGCCGATAACGCTGACCAGACAAAGAACAATGCCGAACGGAGTGAAGAGGGCATCTCACAGGTTCTTCGTGCGATGGAGGATCTCACTACGACCGTTACATCAGTCTCTTCCAATGTCGATGCGGTGGCACGGGCCGGTGCTGAGGCAGATGAACTGGCACGAAAAGGTATGGAATCTGCAGCACGTGCCGAAGAAGGGATGCTGAGTATCAAACGCTCATCTGAAGAGGTCGATGTTGTGATTAAGGATATTCAGTCCCAGATGACTGAGATTACCAAGATCATCGGGATCATCACTGATATATCAGAACAGACGAACCTTCTGGCGCTCAATGCAGCAATCGAAGCCGCACGTGCAGGAGATGCAGGACTTGGGTTTGCGGTGGTCGCCGGTGAAGTGAAAGCACTTGCGAACCAGACCGGTGAATCGGCCCAGAAGATTGCATCCATGATTAGTAATCTTGAAATACAGAGCATGAAGGCCGTACATGCTATGGATCAGGCAGGCTCTGCAATTGACCAGGGTGAACGTGCCGTTCAGGAGACCATAAAGGCGTTTACTGATCTGACTGAATCAGTTGCAGAAATAAGTCATAATATGACGAGTGTTGCCGGGGCAACCGAAGAGCAGGCCGCTTCATTTGAGGAGATCACTGCAAGTATTACCGAGATGAGCGGACTTGTCAAGAGCACGGCAAAGGATGCCCTGAACTCATCAGCAACTGCAGAAGAAGCACTCACGGTTGTTGAACAGATAACGGCGATAATTAATGAGATCAATGAGGTTGTGACGGTTACGAATGATGAGATGAAACGGTTTAAAATTTAATTTCATCTTTTTGGGCAGGCCCCTGGATAGAGGGTACCTTTGCTGAGGACCAGATATTTTTACTCATCTTCTGATTTGTTCGTGTCGGGTTTGGGATGTCTGATGTGAATAATAAAGTCATGAATTAGAAAATTCTGGTTCTCCCACCTCCCATGTTTCGATATTTTTGGTAATCGGATCAAAAACAATGCCTATCTCATAAATTTTTCTGGTATCTGAACGATATTTATCGGCATATTTTCTCTCTCTGATCTGGGCAAGGGGACTTTTTCCATCCGGTGTATCATGACCTTTTATTTTAAATTCAAACAGCCATATCCCCGTTTTCGTTTTTACGGTAAGATCAATCCGTCCTTTGCTGGATGTATCTTCAGGAATAATCTCATAACCAAGACTTGCTAAATAGGCATACAGTACGGTGGCATAAAATCCTTCATATTTTGTTATCTCGTTTTTCCTGTACCAGTCATGGGGGATAGATGCAAAAAATGAATAAATAATCGTACGCAATTTTTCGGTGTCACCTGATTCAAGGGTTGTTCGAATAACAGGAAGAGGAACATGATCCCCTGAATCAAAGAGAAGGAGTATCTGTTTGTTAAATGCTTCCCTGACTTCCCGGTTTGGAAAACCAAGGGTATACCATGTTCCCTCATCCGCATTACTCACCCATGAACGGATTGTCAGGTATCCGGTCTGAAAAAGAAGGGTCTCCAGTCTGATAGTGTCGATGTCGAATGAGCCTAAAAGCTCCTCACCTGCGATAAGACCATCATATTCTGCAGGAAGACGGGGTTTTTTCTTCCAAAGATTCATGAGGAATGTGGGAGTCCCGGTTTCAAACCAGTGAGCCTTGTAGATCCCCTGATCAAAAAGCAGAAGGATATCGAACGGATTGTAGACCGGCTGACCTGTCCAGCTATACCCGTTATACCATTCTTTCACCTCTTGGATTTGAAATCTGATAAGCCATTCTCCAAATACTTCTTCGAGATCCTTTTCTGTATATCCACAGATTGCTGAATATCTGCTATCAAGGGTGATATCTTTCAGGTTGTTCAGACCTGAAAAGATACCGGTTTTTGAAAATTTTGATACTCCGGTGAGAAGAACAAATTTTACCTGGACATCCAGGGGTTTTATTGCCCCATAAAAATCTTTTATCAGTTCCCGCATGTCAGCGCTTACGGCTGGATTGAGAAGGTTATCCAGGATTGGTTTATCATACTCGTCAACGAGAATGACAACCTGAGATCCGGTTTTTTCAGAGATTCGTGGTATCAGGGCTAATAACCGATCACCGGGGGATCCATAAGTGTGCTCTATGGAATAGGATGTTTCCCAAAAATCCAGGATCCGATGCAGACGGCTCTGCAGGTCGGATCCACTTCGCAATGTGCCTCCTGCAAAATCAATCCTTAGTACCGGGTACCGGTGTGAGAAGTCCCATCCGGATTTTGCCAGATTCAGGAACAGACCAGAAAAGAGATCACGTCTTCCTGAAAAAGCACAATCAAGGGTATCGATAAAGAGACTTTTTCCAAACCGGCGTGGCCGGGATAAAAAATAGTACTTGCCTTCCCTGACAAGGGATGCTATAAATGGTGTTTTATCAACGTATGCATATCCTCCGGTTCGCATCTCCTGGAAGGATTGTATCCCGATTGGCAGTTTTCTCAAAGTCATGATTATTTTTGGTTATTTCATATATCATCTCTGACGCATTATAATGATGCTGTAGTACGATGCAGGCAAATAACCTCCTTACAGGTTCTGAAATAAAATCAGTCAATGAGATGCGATAGATCATATGATTACGATATCTTTCTGAATATGAGTATCTGCTCCTCTTTTTCCAGCCTGGCACAGGGAACCACGGTTACCTGAACCTGGACCGTTCTTCCGTCAGATTTGAGAAAGTTTGATTTGATCTCCACATCGTGATGTTGCATGGAACTGACCATCCATCTATTATCTTCACGTAATTATCACGGGATACAGATGGCGTATATCTGCTTTTTCAGTGCTGAAATATGTTGTGCAATAGGTAAGAAGAATGTTATTTCTATGTTCTTTTTATTGGAATGACCCATTGTACAACTCTAATTGAGGTGCCATTGGTATCCATCCGATGGTTAATCTCCTTTGTAAACTAAGTCATCCTCTTTCGTTATTTTAGAGTTTTTTCATAACATTTTATTTTAATAAATTTTCTTTCATTACCTGATTTGCGGTTAATTTATGCTTTTTTTCACCCACAAAAAATTATATTTTTTAAAAATAATCATATTTTTTGGATATTATGGGACATGAAGATTCTAATTCTGGATTTTTTAAGGAAATGCTCAACCTTTTTCAAATGGTGAGCAATGGTTATCTTGATGCCCGTGTGGATCCATGGGTATATGACGGTGAATATCAGCAGCTTGCAGAGGGTATAAATAACATGCTTGATACCCTTACCAGCTCCCTCACCCTTGCAGCAGAATATATTGATCGCATCGGAAAAGGTGATCTTCCGCCGAAGATCACAAAGGAAGCCCTTGGTGAATATAATACAATCAAAGACGGGCTGAACCGGTGTATTGATGCTTTGCAGATATTGATTGATGACAGTGCGATTCTCGCAGATGCGGCTCAGGAAGGTCGCTTTGATGTGCGGTGTGATGCAAACAGACTGCAGGGTGCATACCGGGTTATCATCGAGGGTGTTAATAAATCAGCCGATGCGTTCACTGGTCCTCTTCGTGTTGCAGCAGAATATATTGATCGTATCGGAAAAGGTGATCTTCCGCCGAAGATCACAAAGGAAGCCCTTGGTGAATATA
>CAZCSN010000013.1:7075-45293 GCA_964501255.1 uncultured Methanospirillum sp.
ATACAATCAAAGACGGGCTGAACCGGTGTATTGATGCTTTGCAGATATTGATTGACGACTGTGCAATACTTGCAAAAGCCTCAGATGAAGGTCATCTTGATATTCAGTGCGATGTGACCAAAGTTCAGGGTGCCTATCGGGAAATTCTTGAAGGGATTAACCAGTCGCTTGAGAACGTACTTATTCCTGTCAAAGAGACGCGTCGGATTTGTATGGAGTATGCTCACCTTAATTTTACTGCCCAGGTGGATCCCATGCTTAAGATGCCAGGTGACTGGCTTGCATTTAAGAATGCCCTTAATAATGTTGGGTTTGAGGTATCAAAAGCAATTGGACTTGTAAATGGCATTCTTCATGAACTTACTGAACAAGCACAGCATGCAATGGTGAGCATGAGGGAAGTATCTGCAGGAGCTGAACAGATTGCTGTAAACACTGGTAAGGTAAGTAGCAATTCGATCAAGGGTGAGGACGGAATAGAACAGGTTCTCAAAGCAATGGAGGATCTTACGATCACGGTTGCAGAGGTTGCACGACGTGCTGAAGTCGTATCAAATACCGCAACCTCGGCAAATGTGTATGCCAAGAACGGCGTTGAATTAGCACAGAAGACTGAAGCTGCTATGGAGGAGATCAAACGATCAACCACTGAAGCAGACCTGATTGTCAAAGACATTAATAGTCAAATGGATGAGATCGGTAAGATCGTCCGTCTTATATCAGATATCGCAAACCAGACAAATCTTCTTGCTCTGAATGCGGCAATTGAAGCTGCTCGGGCTGGAGAAGCTGGGCGGGGATTTGCGGTCGTAGCTGCTGAGGTCAAATCACTAGCCCAGGAATCACGCCAATCAGCTGAGAATATCGCAGATATGATTAGAACACTTCAGGCCAAGGCTGCCAAAGCTAATGATGCAATGGGACAAGCAGGCACATCAGTAGCAGAAGGGGGAGTAATCCTTTCAGAAACGCTGGAAGCATTTGAACGTATTGCAGCATCGATCGATGATATCACACGCAATGTGACTGATGTCGCATCTGCAGCCGAAGAGCAGGCTGCGTCTGTTGAGGAAGTAACCGCAAGTGTTCATGAAGTAAGCAGTCTTGTCCAGAACACTGCAAAGGAGGCAGGGGATGCAGCAGCAGCAACCGAAGAAATCTCAGCATCTGTTGACCAGGTTACTCATATCTTTGACCATGTCCAGGAGATTGTAAAAGACGTCTCACAAGAGATGGCGAAATTTAAAATATGAGGATACAATGGAACTTGCAGATTTTAAATCTCATGTTGAAAATAAGGAAAAGCAGGATGAGATCCAGGTTGTCGAGTTTATTATCGGAGATGATAAATTTGCAGTGAATCTCTTTGATGTCAGGGAAATTGTAGAAGCCTCGAAAATCACTCCCCTTCCTCATGCCCCCTCTCATATCAGGGGGATTATTGATCTCAGGGGTGAGATTACAACCATTATTGATCTTCGCCAGCTCCTTCAGATTGCAGCAGCGAGGGATTCTGACACTGCAGATCTCCGGTTTATCGTTCTAGACGACACTGTTACCTCCCAAAAAACCGGGATAGTGGTCGACGAAGTAACGTCTGTACTTACGATACCAGTCAGCGATATTGATCAGGCATCCCGGGGTGGTTCTGAAGAGGGGGGATATATTCTCGGTGTGATCAAAAAGGAAGTAGGTGACCGGGGGGAGAGCAGGAAAGAACTGGTCATCTGGATAGATGTCCGGCGACTTATTTCAGATGTTCGCTTATAGTTGGAACTGATTTATATTTAATAGTAAATCTAATGAACACATTGTAATCTATGGCCCCGGTTAGAAATTAATTTAATCTTTTTATGAAAAAAGGAATTTCAGTTCGCCGGTGCGTTTATTGAGTACTTCTCATCACTCTTCGCGTACCGCGATCCGTTTTCCCTGCAGTACAATAGCGAGTCTTCGTACCCGGATAGTTGGAATACCTGAAGACATTGCTATCGTTTCATACCCCTTTTCCCGAATCTGTCTGAGTGCATGGAGAGCTGAACCGTCGATATTCTCATTTGATTCAATTGATTTAAACTCGATAACATAAGCAACAGGATACCTGACTCCTTTCGGAATCATGATAATATCCGCCCTTCCATATCCTGATTCGGCATTTGACCTGATATCATAAATGGATCGTAAATTTGCAAGCAGACCAAGGACAAAGGCATGAAAAACTGCTTCAGGAAATCGTGCAACATCATGGCAACTCACCAGGCTCACTACCAGGTTCTGGAGTATATCCTCGAGAACGGGAGCTGGACCGTTTTCGATGAACCATTCCATGAGTGCCTCAAGTCCTCCCTCTTTTGGGTAAAGAGATTCAATAAATGACTCAT
The DNA here is from genome assembly GCA_964501255.1 of uncultured Methanospirillum sp. Taxonomy (GTDB): domain Archaea; phylum Halobacteriota; class Methanomicrobia; order Methanomicrobiales; family Methanospirillaceae; genus Methanospirillum. The sequence goes on from CAZCSN010000013.1 coordinate 9,457, forward strand.
ATGCAAACCCAATCTCTTTATTTGGAATAGATAACCGGTATGTAGTTCGTCCTCTGATATCCGGCTGGGGTTCATCTGCCTGGAGATACCCTGAAAAGTACAGGAAGCTCCATATGTTTACCGGGTTTTTTCCAATATCCCTGAAGGTTATTGTCTCATTTATTGGATACCGGATTCCATCACCTCTTAAAAGTCGTTCGATATCCCGTTTAATTTCAATCCCGCCCTGACCAAGTTCCTCATATACAAGGGTATTCGCAGAGGTGTTCAGCCAGTGGGGAGCAGGTGAAGCGGGATACTGGTTGACATATATGGATACTGACCATGGATTATAGATAGTTTTTGAACCGAAGAGGAATCCGTTATACCATTCACGTATTATTTCCTGCTGATGAGTGAGATTAAAATCGGTAAGGATTTGAATAACCTCATCTTCAGTAAATCCAAACCTGGTTGAAAGGGTATTTGGCAGGAGTGTCGTTGAAACAAAGAGGTTATTAAGGTCTGAAAAAATTGACTCTTTGGCAATACGAAGAATTCCGGTTATTACCGCCCGAAAGAGTGCCTGGGCATTGTCATGTTTTAGTCCACCACCAAGCCATGAACGCATAAATTCAGCCATATCTGAATAATATCCGTTCATCCACGCCTCGATCATTGGACTGTCGTATTCATCAATAAGCACAATAACCGGCCGGTTGTGATACCTGTATAAAATAAGGATAAGATCATAAAGACTGTTCTTTAATGCTACCAGAGAACTATTCCCGTTCCTGAGTTCTTCAAAATCACGCTTTGCGATCTCTGTATCAAGAATAGTTACGGTATCTCTATGAAGTCGGTACAGTTCGCTGATCATCTTTCGCAGCTGTACCTCTGCCTCATCGTATGTCTTCCCCCTGATTTGTTTTAGAGTGATATAGATGACTGGATATGATTTATAATGCTTAATACAGTCAGGATAGGAGGCAATCGCCAAATCCTGAAAGAGATAACTCATATCCTCGTCAGTCAGTTCAAAAAAGTACTTGAGCATAGTCATATTGAGTGTCTTTCCAAATCGCCGGGGCCGGGGTAGGAGTATTACATCATTTCCTTCAATAATATCCTTAATAAAGAGAGATTTATCAACGAAATAACCTCCATTATCCCTTAACTTTTTAAAATCGTCAGTTCCGATTCTAAATACTGGCATATATCCCCTTCATGGTGGTCGAATAATATATCTATTTGTGAGTATCCGGGATAGTGATTATGGAAAGTGATTCGTTCGAATTATCCTCGTGATAGAAAGATGGTATCCCCTTTCTCAATGTGCAGTGCATACTTATATCTATTTATTATCTTAACGACAATTTTTCTCATGATGTATGCATTCAGTTGACAAACTTATCAAAAATTATTCCTTACATACACCCCAAAGTCATTATCCCCGACGATCTTTTGGTATTGATTTAATTGAATCCTGAGTCAGGTTATGGTTCACATGAAAAACCCACTCCCGTTCCCTCTCCCTGAAATACCTGATCATCTCCACCCGGATAAAAATCCTGAATTATCTAAAGAATACCGGCAGCTGTATGACTCGTTCATTCTTCAGAATACTGAAATATCGGTATTGAATGAAGAACTCATTGCCCAGCAGGATGAACTCCGCCTCCAGTATCAGCAACTTGCCCGGGCAGAGTCTGAAATCCGGAAAAAGGAGGAACAACTTCGGTTTATTACCCGACAGATACCGGCAACGCTCTGGGTGGTAGACCGTAACCTGACATACCTGCTCTCAGAAGGAAGAGGCCTTTCCCGTATCGGTCTCTCTCCTGGAGAGGTTGTCGGTAAAAATCTTCATGACTTTTTCGATGCCCGGGAAGGGAATCATCCGGCTATCGATGCACATATCAGAGCGCTGCACGGGGAAGAGGTGACTTTTGAGTATGATCATAACGGAGTGATATTTCAAACCTCACTCTGCCCCATGACCGGGCCGGATCATATCATAAACGGGGTTATCGGGATTGCATATGATATAACCGAACAGGTACAGGCTGCAGAAAAGATAAGGTTTGGGCAGGAACGGGCACATCAGTATCTCAATGTTGCAGAGGTAATGATCCTTGCCTTTGAGAGAAATGGCACGATCACTCTCGTTAACCGGAGGGGATGTGAATTCCTCGGGCTTTCCCATGATCAGATCATCGGGAAGAACTGGTTTGATCATTTTCTTCCTCCATCAGAATGGCTGGAGACAAGAAAATTCTTCCATGAATTTTTCCAGGGATGGTATGGTGAGTGCACCCGGTGGCAGGGGGAAATTATGACCACTGATGGCTCACATAGAATCATTTCATGGTTTATGCATGCGATTCGTTCTCCATCCGGTACATGCACAGGGATTCTGGCTTCAGGAAAAGACATCACCAGAGAGCAGCAGCTTGAAGCAGAGAAGGCCGCCGCAATCGGACAGATCGAGAAGAACGTTGCAAAATTTGCGGTTCTCAATGACCAGATCCGAAATCCTTTAAGTATCATTCTCACTCTGGCAAGTATGTCAGAGGATGTGGAACTTGGGGAAAAGATCAGTACGCAGGTAGCGAAAATCGATTCAATCGTCCATGATCTGGACCGCAGATGGATAGAATCTGAAAAGGTTCTTGAGTTTCTTCGGAAACATCATCAGATTGATACCAAATCCATGACCGGCAAGGACCAGATATTATGATTTGGCTTTATTATTAGCTTGGATCTGATTATGTTCAAAAAAGTGTACACTGCCAGCACTTGTATGATCCAAAAAGTGTACTAATAATCCAGATTATGGAACGTAAGATCCTCCGGCGGCTGGATGCCTGGAGAACTGATCCCCAGAGAAAACCTCTGATCATTCAGGGTGCACGGCAGGTTGGAGACGTTTTCAATATTATTATGAGTCCAAAGGACGTGCAGAGGTAGACTTTGTCCTCCAAAGTTCACAGGGAGAGATCATTCCCATCGAAGTGAAGTCTTCTGATAATGTGAGATCGAAAAGTCTGGCACGGTTTTGCGAACTCTATCCCCCTCCCTATGCAATCCGTCTCTCGACTAAAAATTTCGGATCAGATTCCTTTATTTGCTCTCTCCCCCTGTATGCTTTGTTCTGTCTGGATATGTAGGATTTGTTGAATGATGATGATACTGATATCTCCACTTTCCTTGCGGAACACGTATCTCAAATCTGGACCCCTTTGTTTCCACTCCAGACTCCTGTATTGAAAGACCATTCACAGAGAGTATCTCCCGTGCCAGAAAAAGACCGATACCGGTATGTTTTCCATACCCATATGAAAAAATTGCACCTTTTTCGTGGTCAGGGATTCCGATTCCGTCATCTTCGCATACGATGATCAAATCCTGGTCACGTTCAATCGTATAGAACCTGACTATGGTCAGGGTCTGTCCATGACGAATGGCATTTTCATAAAGCGCTCTGAATACCTTTTGTATCATGGCATCTGCATACACCTCGATAGTCCCGAGCACCTCATTTTCAAAAACAATATTTCCTGCTGCCACTTCATCCCTGACTGAATCAATGATCCGGCGAAGGTGCAGCCACGTGCTATGTGAGGATGTAAAATTATCATACTCCCTGGTAAATTGCAATACCTGTTCAATCCTGCGGAGTCCCTCTTTGGAACTGCGGATATACGAGGAGATCTCTGCCAGATCACTGGAGTCCAGGGCAAGGTCGTGCAGAAGATGGATCGCCGTCAGCTCATTGAAGATATCATGCCGGTTTATCTGGGTAAGAAGGAGTAATTTCTGCGTTGTGTCCTGCAGCCTCCTCTCCATCTCTTTTCGTTCGGTGATATCCTTTGTAAAAACAGAAATACCTGATTGTGACGGATACACACTAATCTCAAAGAGATATTCCTTCCCGTTATGGAGATATGATTGTTCAAAAGTCCGGGGAGTTCTGGTTTGTATTACTTCTTTATATATTGCAGCAGGGCGTTCCGCACGTGAGCCGAAAATCTCATATATGGTTCTTCCCAGTGCATCATCGGATGATATCCCGGTAAATGTTTCAGATGCATGGTTCCAGAACGTGTACCGGAGGTTTTCATCCATTGCAAAAAAGATATCCGTGATGCTGTTTGCAAGACTCCGGTACTCCTGCTCGCTTTGTGCGAGAGCAATCTCCATTCTCTTCCGCCCGGTGATATCCTGGTTGACACCAAAGAGCCGGGTAATAACTCCTGACTCATCCCGGTCAGCCTTAAACCATGTCGTGACCCAGAGTGTGCTTGCATCAGGACGGATAAGTTCACCCTCGATGGTCATCTCAAAATCCGGATCTTTTGAGGACAATGCCTTTTGAACCGTCTCTCTGACCTGGTCTGCGTATGCTGGAACAACATACCGTTCGATGAACTCATCAGCCTTCATCCGGTATCCTCCCGCCTCTGCTGCAGTTGTTCCAAGCATGGCATAAAATGAGTCATTGAACGTAAAATATCCGGATTTCAGGTCATACTCCCAGTTTGCCAGGTGTGCTATTTTCATTGCTTTGGAGAGGGATTCTGAGAGGACAGATAGTTCATGTTCTGCCTGCTTGCGTTCGGTCGCATCCTCATATATCGCAACGATATCTCCGGATGGAAGTTTGTACACATAATTTTCACGCCATCCGGTGATTCGGTTATCCTTATAGAATGATACCGGATGACTCTCCGGGACCCCTGTCCGGTATACCCGCTGGAATACTTCAAAAAGACCGAAATCGACAACTCCCGGGAAGACCTGTTTCACACTCCTGCCGATAACCTCATCCCTGGAAATCTGTTCAAACCGCTCACCTGCACGGTTAAAGTTATGAAAGATGAAATCATTCCCGTCATCAACCGCATGATAGATCGCAACGGCAGCAGGCATGTTATTAAAGAGTTCATAAAACCTGGTTTCACTCTCTACAAGGGCTTCCTCAGCCTTCTTCCTCTCGGTTATGTCGGTGAACATGGCAAAAGAGCCGTTAAAGGTGCCGTCAGGGGCTACAAGGGCAGTGGCCGATACATGCAGCCAGATGCGGGAGCCGTCCTTTCTCACAAACTGCTGTTCATACCGGTCATTCTTTCCCTGCATCCGGTGAATCATCCGTTCCTGATGGGGCTTTAGTTCTTCCGGAGGAATAAATTGTGTAACATGTCTGCCTATCATCTCTTCCGGCGTATACCCAAGCATCTCAGCCATGCGGGTATTCACATACACTGTATTCTTCTGACCATCCATCTGCCAGATACCCTCTTCGGCGGTTTCAACAATCCTTCGGTATTGTTCTTCCCGCTCTGCAAATTCCTCCCTGATTGCATGCTGCTCAGTGACATCCAGTGAGAGTGAGAGGACAACCATCTCCTCATCAGGTGAAAAACTGAATGGGATGAGCCGGTTGAAAAAATACATCTTTTTCCCCTGCATCTCAACCATTACCTCACCTGAAAAGGGAACGCCGGTGTCGATGGTGGTCTGGTAATTGTGGATTAATTCTTCAGCTTTTTGTGCGGAAACAAAATCCCGGATGTTCTTTCCGATAACATACGATGGATCCTTCCCTGACAGGTTTCGTGCAGCGGCTGCATTCACATAGAGAAATGTGCCATTCCGGTCAATGACTGACATTGTCTCCGAAATTGCATCCACAAGTGTCCTGAACCGCTCTTCACTCCGCCTGATTGCTTCTTCATTCCGCTTATATTCAGAAATGTCACGTGCTGATGCGTAGATATACTTCCCATACGGAAATGACCGCCATTCAATCCACCGGTATGTTCCGTCCCTATGCCGGTACCGGTTCACGAAGTTTAAAAGGGGGACCTGATCATCAAGGGTTGCAATTGCGCGAAGGGTATCCTCACGGTCATCAGGATGTACAAAGTCAAGAAACCGTTTTCCCTCAAGTTCTGAAAGCGGGTATCCAAGAGCTGACTCCCATTCAGGATTTAATTTCCTGAAAAACCCGTCTGTATCCGCAATGCAGAGAAGATCAAGGTTACAGTTCCAGAACCGGTCAAGTTCTTCCGTCCTCTGCCGGAGTGCCTCCTCTCTCTTCTTCTTTTCTGTAATGTCGGTTGCAATCTCCAGGCGGACCAGTCGTCCGTCTGTCCATCTTATCGCACGGTCCCGGCAGTCGAACCAGAGCCCCTTTTCTGCATTATAATACTCCCACCGGTATACTCCCGTTGGTCCTGTTTCATCGACAAGAAGGTGATTTGTGCAGAATTCACAGGGGCCTTTCGCCTTATTGTGAAAGTGCATGTAGCATTTCCGGCCCAGAATGTTACCGTATACATACCTGCCCTGTTTATTGAGGTAGAGGATCTCATAACTTTCCATATCGGCAACATAGATGAGTGCATCAATACTGTCAAGAATGGTATAGAGTTGTGCCTGAAGTTCTTCAATAAAGACCTCATACCAGGATGATGAGAAAGAATCCCGTTGCCTTTTCCGGAATTCATCCGCAACCAGATCCTGGTTCGTATGTATGTCAAACCCGGTCCTTTCAAAATCATGCTTCTTGAGGAAATTCAGTATCTTTTCTGACTTTATCCATTCCTGATCAAGGCTGGTGACCATCTCGTCAATGCGTCTAATCTCTCCCAGAACAACATCCGCCACCTTCTCATCAGACGTCATGTCTATGTATGTCGCAATGATTGAGAGCGGATTTCGTATTCCGTCGTTCAGGATGGCAAGCTTTGCAATATTCTCCTGTATCTGCGCTGCAGCCTCGTCCTTTTCCCGCTCCAGCTGCCGTTCTGCAGTAATATCCCTGCCCTGGGCGATGGTTGCGATCGGAGTTTTTCCATCCTGATCATAAATTGTCGATGAGTTCCAGAGGACCGTTTTGATCTCTCCAGACGCGTGCAGAAGGGGGATCTCCACCGTCTCCCACCTGACCCCCTCGCGTGTCGTGTGGATAAGCCGCATGGATCGCTCTGCCTCTTCAGGGGGAAAGAGTACTTCAAGAGGGGATCCGACAACCTCATCGGCAGTTTTCCCGATGAGTTCTTCAAATGCATGGTTTATCCGTGAGATGGTAAATGCCGGGTCCCAGACTATTATCGGGACATTTGCAAAGGTGATCAGGTTTTCAAGAAAACTGTTCGTCTCTCTGAGACGTATCTCCTGGGTCCTGCGCTCTGAAATATCCTGAATCAGGGTTACAAACTGGCCTTTGAACGGTGAATATGCAATAACATCATAATATTTTTCCAGTTTACGACTATAGTTCTCAAAATGGATCGTCTCTCCGTTACGGGCAACCCTGCCATATGTTTCAATCCAGTATGATTCCGTCCCGGGCAGTACCTCGGTTACCCGCTTTCCGATAATATCAGCCGCACGAAGGCCGGTCATCTGTTCAAAGGCCGCATTCACTTCAAGAAACCGGTAATCAACCGAAGCACCGGCATCATCACAGATGACCTCATGAAGTGCTATTCCTGCTTTGCTGGTATTAAACAAGAGCCGGTATTTCCGTTCCCGCTCCTCTATCTCTGCCTGTGCGGAGAGAATCTCCTCAAGTTGCTCTTTCAGTTCCTCCTCCGTCGATGAGAGTTCTTCAAAAGTTGCCTGAAGCTCTTCGTTTTTTTGTAAAAGTTCCGTCTCCGCTTTTTTTCTCTCGGTTATATCCGATGCGTACCCAATAAAATAGTTGTCAGATATCCGAACAGCTTTCACTTCCCAGTATCTGATCTCCCCTGATTTTGTGACATACCTGCACTCCCCCGTTGCGGATCCGGTATTTTTCACCTGGGCAAAATGTCCGGCTGCAACATCCAGATCGTCCGGATAGATGAGATGAATAAGGTTCTCTCCGATCAGTTCATCACGGGAGTACCCGGTCATGGCACAGGCAGCATCATTGACAAAGATGTATCTCCCCTCCTCATCGGCAATAAATATCCCGATTGGAGCATTGGTGAAAAACAGCTGATATGGAATGTCCTGAAAGCCAGGGATAGAAACGTCTAAGCCCTTCTCCGTCATCCAACGCACCTCTGTCTGTCGGAGTGTCCAATCCGAAACATTCCACGAGGCACCCGGATCTCAAACCTGGCACCCTTTCCCTTCTCTCCGGTCTCCCGGATTGTCATACCGGTAATTGAGAGAATCTCTGCAGAAAGGAAGAGACCGAATCCGGTATTGCAGCCCACACCCCGCTCCATGATATGATCCTTCATTTCCGGGTCAACACCCTGACCATTATCTTCAATGATCCAGATCAGGTCGTCCCCGTCACACCGATAATATCCCCTGACTGTTGTCAGGGCCGGGCCGCCGTACCGGAGAGCGTTATCGATGAGATTATAGATGACCTTCTCAAGCATGGGATCTGCAAAGATTTCCACTCCGTCCAGGTGTTCTTCAAAGATCACGCTTCCTGCATTACATTCACGGACCGCCTTCCGGAAACATGATGAGAGATCCTGCCATAATGCCTTTTCAAAGCCAAGGATCTCATAGTCATGCGTAAATTCAATCTGTCTTTTGATTGTCAGTGCAAATGTCAATATATGATCCAGGTTTTGCCGGATTTCAGATGAGAGATCTTCCCGGGGAATGCTGTCAAGAAACAGGAGTAATCCGCCAAGTGAATTGAGGATGTCATGCCTCGTGATACTGGACAGTAATTTCAGTTTTCGGTTGGCCTCAAAAATTGCCTTCTCGATCCGTTTTCGTTCGGTGATATCATGGAGCAGTTCAACGATAAGTTCCGGTTTCCCGTCTGCGTTGAGAACAGGATTACTTGTGCATTCAAAATAGGTATCAAGTTCAGGAACGAATTTTTGAATCGTTACCGGTTCTCCCCGTGCGATTGCTTCTGAAGTTGCACAGATCTCACAGGGTCTCTTACGTCCGATGAGTTCATAGCATTTTTTTCCTGCAGTTTCAGACGGACTCATGCCAAGTGTTTCATATCCTGCTTTATTGTATCTGATAATGGTATGATCAGGGAGTTGCAGGCCCACAATATCTTTGATGCCATTGAGCATCCCCTCAATGAGGTTATTTGCCCGGATGAGTTCGAGTTCATTCCGTTTCTTATCTGTGATGTCAATAAATGAGGCCATCAACGCAAGGGGCTTACCGGATTCATCGTGAATCGTATGAGCTGATACCAAAAGAGTCGCCTCTGTCCCGTCTGCACGTTCGGCATTCATCTCCCCCTCCCATCGTCCGCTTGCCATAATTGTATTAATAACCTCCGCGGCCTGGGCAGGTTCCCTCCAGAACGATACGGCATTCTTTCCGATAACCTGATCCTGGCTATGATATCCCCATATAGACAGAAATGCCGGGTTTACATAGATGATGCTTCCTGAGAGATCAGCCAGTCCAATGCCATTCATCGAGCTTTCGATTGCATAATTTTTAAGATGCAATGCATCCTGCATCTCTTTCTTATGAAGAATGCCCCAGAGTTCATTTCCAAGTGCGATCAGAGCTTCGCAGTCATTTTCATCATAGTATCCAGCTTTATTTGCAACGGCCAGTATCGCGACGATATGTTCTTTATCAAAGATTGGGACCTCCATCATACGGGATATCGCCACATGGCCCTTGGGAAACCGTTTGCCCGATATATCCTTAACCGGGTATTCATTGATAATCAGAGGTGATCTCGTTCTTATTACCTCTGCCCAGATTCCAGAATCCGCAACCTGGAATACTTTTGTTTTATTCTGAACCGAACAGTGCTGAATGACTGATGGAGACCATGCATGAATCGTCACTTCGGTTTCATCCTCATTGACCAGACCAATGAAAGAATACTGGCTTTGGGTAATATTCAGGCAGGCATCTATTGCGTATTCAAAAAGTTCTTCGTGTGACTTTTCAGCAAGCCGGTTCAGGGTTAAGAGCACAGATATCCGTTCAGCCTGCAAAGCAGTCTGCTCTTTTACCATCCGTTCTCTGGTGATATCAGATATGAGTGCATATACCTGAAACGGTTCTGCCTCACCCTCACGAACGAGTGGTGTTGTGCGAACCTGTATCCATCTGAATTCATGTGCCGGCGGGTGTGTGATTCCAAGAACAGCAGATTCACTCTTCCTCGTATATAAAGATCGCAGGAACGGCTGATCATCAGGTGTTAGCGGGGTCTTTTGTTCATCGAAAAATTTCAATCTGCCATCATGGAAAATACTCCCGATTAATTCATGATGAGGAATTTCCAATATATTCGCCGCTGCCGGGTTTGCCTCAATCACCCTTCCCTCACGATCCAGGTATAATACGCCCTGCTCCATCGTTTCAAAGAGGATCCGATGCCGTTCGTTCTGATCCCGGAGTGCTGAAGCGGCCCGCTTTCCCTGAACAACAGTTCTGACCTTCTGGGCAAGTTCGGCAAACTGCGAACGAATTTCCCCTCCTTTCTGGACATACCCGTCAGCGCCCAGTTCAAATGATGCAATAACGACCTCTTCTCTTCCCTTTCCGGTGAATACAATAAAAGGGGTCTGGTCTCCTTTTTGTCTGATGGCTGACAGGAGGTCAAGACCACTTGCCTTCTCCATCTCATAATCGGCAATGATTGCATCATATGTGCCGGCTGAAATTTTATCAAGGGCCTGCTCGACTGATTCTGCAATGTCCACCTGAAAAGAGTAGTATCTGGTCAGATACTCACGGGTAGCATTGAGGACGATCTCCTCGTCATCAACAAGGAGTATGTTCAGATTGTCAGATGATATCCGGTCAGCGTGATTCATGGTATCAGGAACGGGCTTCTCTGGATTGGATTCTCTCCTTCTTCGTGAAATAATTACTTTTCAGAGTATGAGAGAGTGATATTCCCATTCATACTCGTTCAGGAAGACTTCCTGATGGTGCAGAAAATACATGGCATCTGATGAGGTTTTGGTGCTCTGATATTAAGGAAGTTACGTATGTTCGATATACACATGAACATTTTAATCCCGATAACCTGTTAAACACTCTTTTCACAACCCTTCTCCAGAAAAAGGTATGGCTTATTTATCAACCGACAGGGGTAAGTTTATGAATATACAAATCAAGTATCAGCAGAGGACATATCATGGCAACCTATAGTGTAGAAGCCCAGGCAGCCGTAGATGAAGAAGGACCGGCAATACAGGCTCCCGTTCAGGCGACGTCACGAATCAGGACAAAAGGCACAGGGACCATCCAGGTCGTAGAATTTATCCTTGGCAATGAACTGTTTGCAATCGATCTCTTCGATACAAGGGAGGTGATAACTCAGACTGAAGTGACACCCCTTCCGAATACTCCCCCCTATCTGAAAGGAATCATCGACCTTCGGGGGATGATCACGACAATCATCGATTTAAAAGATCTCATGCATATCACCACCGAATCGTCTGGAAAGAAAAAATCCCGTATTATAGTGCTGGATCGTTCTATCACCGAAAAACCAATCGGCATTCTGGTTGATGATGTCTTCTCGGTTACCACCTATGGAAATGAAGATATTGACAAGGAGAACACCTCATCGCAGAAGACTCACCGGGACATCCTTGGAGTTATCCGGAAAAAAACAAAAACGACCGGAGAGAAGGATAAAAGCGGGCTTGTTGTCTGGCTTGATATCAGGACCATGATAGAGAAGATTGCGTCTGAGCTGTAATACCTGGATAATTATCCCCTCTTTTTGTGTAAAATTGTACACAAATAATCATCAGTGGCCTGAAAGACGGGCTCAGTGTTATTACTCATCCTCATAAGGGGAATTACTTTCGTTCTCACCCCCCATTCCCCTGCTCTCTACATATCCATAATCCCGTAATACCTCAACTATCAGGGGATTTCGGGGTGATCTCTGACCTGCAATCATTTTTTCAACATTCATCGAGTTTGGAAGGCTTCCTTGTTATTCTCCTTAGTTCTTCTTCAAAATATCCATATATAGACAAAAAGGTACTCTTTTATATCAGGCCTGTCAAATTCCCACTCAGACTTTGTATGGATATTTCAATCGACAGATCACAGGGCCCGTTAACGTTTCAGTTATCTGGACGAATGGACGGATTTGGGGCCCAGCAGGTGACTGATGCAATCCGGTCCGCTCTTCGTGAGCGTGATCGGGAGATAATTTTCGATTTGGGGGGGCTTTTGTATATCAGTTCAGCAGGTCTTCGGGTTCTTCAGGAAATATACCGGAAGATGAACGAACGGAACGGCACTGTTTCCCTCTGTCAGGTAGGGGAATTTCCGTTGAAAGTCCTCAAAATGGGTGGTTTTCTTCAGGCGTTCACCATCTATCCGACTTTAGAGGATGCTCTGGCACACAGTACGACAAAGCCCTCAGAACAGACGGGACAGACCGGGGCGGTATTTCAGGTGCAGACGCTGACTCCCGGGCCTGCCCGGCTCATCGTCCGGGGCGATATCTCACGGATAGCCGCCGGAAATATCACAACTGCCGACTTGTTCCGGATACCTTTTGAAACTAGCCGCATGAGCGTGGGTATTGGTGTCATCGGCACAGACAATCAACTCACTCCGGACCTTGCCGGGGAGATGATGGAATTATCAGGCTCCGTTATCTGGGTTCCGGCAGATGGAAACAGAACTGCTGATTATGTCACCTCAGATATTATGGCATCCGAAGAGGTTGTCCACTCCGGGTTCTTCCAGGTCAGCCTGGACGGTCCGGCGCATGTCATGATAACAGTGGAACCCCCCTCAGGGCCGGTCAGTCTGCAAACCCTTGCAGGTGAAATTATTCGGTATTTAGAAAAAACATATCCTTCATGGGGTGGTATCTGTTCACTCACCTTCCAGGCAGATGCTGAGGGGGTATGCAGCTCGGATATCTCGTCCTCACTCATTCGTGCTGCTCAAAAGAAGGATTTGGGTTTTTCTCACACTGAAGATCATAAATCACTCCATTACAGGCCGATGAAGGAGAATCTCCTCGATGCCGTATCGGTCGATGTCCTCGATCCGCAGTATCCGGGTGAGACCCTTCTTGGATGCGGATATATTGTGGATATTTCAAAAGCCAGGGAACGATTCTCAGAAGACCTTCTTAAAAGCATCGCCCTCCTTCCAACCCCGTCACACCGGTCTTCCCTTTATATGCACCTGTGTGCAGCGGTGCTTCATGATATCCCCTGGGGTCCTTTCTCTGATATGGAGGCCAGAATGAGGCATGGATTAGAGAACGGCACGCTTCTTGCCATGCACCGGCTCCTTGGAGTAACCATGATCAGAAGAGCCAGCATCACTCTTGCACCAGTGTCTGATATCATCCCGGTTCAGAACTCATAAAAGACCGTATGACCATCTCCATCAGAAATTATCTCCTTTTATACATCATCCTCATTATTGCCATTGTTCTTGGGGGCGTGCTTTCCTTAAGTTTTATGAGAGCAACCGAGAATGTGATCGAATCACATGCCACTCTTGAAGCATATACCGAACACACCCTGACTGAATCGGTCTGGCTTGTGAATAAAGGGCTTGATCTGATTGACAGTTCCCTCAACCCGGTCATGGAGGAGATGCTGTACCAATATCTTGATGAATATAACCGGACCGGGAATAATCCGGCAGCAATGGATCTCTCCTCGCTCAAAAGACGGTTCAGTCGGCAGACGAATGCCACCGTGGATCTTTATGTGGTTAATAAGGACGGAATTATTGAGTACACCACGGAACCGGAAGTACAGGGGGTTGATTTTAAAAACTATCCCAGTTTTTATCAATCACTTACAGAACACATGAAAGGGAGTATACCTGCCATGGATCGGGTGGTCAGATCAGTCCAGAATGAGAGTGATCTGAAAGTGATGGGAGAGCTTCGGAAATTTGCCTACATCCCAACTCCTGATCACAATTATATGCTTGAGATTGGTCTTTTATCCGACGACTTTGGAGATGTCAGATCTGAACTCTCGTACCAGGATATGCTGGAACGGATTTGGGATGAAAACCCGGACATAGATACCCTTGAGATCTATGATGTCTGGGGAAACCGGATCGCGTTCCAGAGTTCAGATCCGGACAATAGTACCTCTCATCCTCCTTCGGCCCCTTCTGAAGAGATATCAAAGGTGTTCGAATTACGTTCAGGAATTACCCGTGGCTCCCCGCTCCATGGCGATAGAACCACCATTCTCTTTATTGATTTGAAGAACCCTGAAGCACTCTCTGATGATAGTATCGTCGCAGTGATTCAGTACGGCTACCGGCTGAAAAATCAGCTTGAGACATTGTTTTTTCAGTATGTACTGCTGGGAATTTTTGGTATCGTTTCCGGAGTAGCCATCGCATTTGTGATATCACAACGTATTTCAGGCCCCATTCGTGAGATTGTAACCGATGTTCATCAGATTGCCAAAGGGGACCTTGATCATCATATCAGGGGCATGCAGACACGGGAGTTTATTGAACTTGGGACCAGCATGAACCTGATGATAACAAAGATCAAGCAGTATAGTGAGGAGATTGAGCGGAAGCGATCAGAGATGCTTGTCGCTTCACGGATACAACAGTCGATCATTCCTGCCTCTTTCCCGGTACCACCGGGATATGATATTGCTGCAATGAATATCCCTGCTCTTGAGATTGGTGGTGATTTTTATGATATATTCTCGAGAAAGGAAGGTTTACTGACTCTTGTTCTTGCTGATGTGGCCGGAAAAGGTGTGCCTGCAGCTCTTTTTATGGCACTCTCCCGTACCATTATCCGTATCATCACCCGCTGGCCTTCTTCTCCAAAACAGGTGATGCGTGCATCAAATGCGATTTTTATAGAAGATTCCGGATCGGTCAGTTTTGTGACCATGGTATACGGAGTGCTTGATACCACATCACATACACTTCACTATGTAAATGCCGGACATAATCCCCCGGTCCTGATGAGGGCCGGTAAAGAAATGCTCACGCTTGATCCGACCGGACCGGTAATCGGGCTTTTGGATGATCCGGAATATGGGCAGGGAGAGATCATTCTCTGCCCGGGAGATGTGCTTGTCATCTATTCTGACGGGGTGACCGAAGCGATGGATCCAGATGGGAATTTATTCGGCGAGGAGCGGCTGTTTGAAATCATCCGTGCGCATCATACCTCATCGGCAGGAGAAATTATAACGGCCATAGTACAGGCTGTCAGGACATTTGCAGGAACAGCCCCGCAGTCTGATGATCTTACTCTCATTGTGGTGAAACGATGAATCCGGTGCCCCTGTGATTACTGGTTCAGATAACCGGTTCAAACCCGATTATATCAGCCAGGAAACTATGGGGATCTCAATTTTGCGACAGGTATGTACCTCCGACAAAGTCTATAGGAGAAGATCTCATTCTGAAATCCTGGATTATATGCCGGTTAAATACAATTTTAAATCATATTAATGCTCAAAACACGCAATTGGCAATGAAACGACCCCAAAATTGCCTTCACATAGCCGCTTGCTATTGCCGGATCTCCCATGAAGCAGGGTGTTGTGTATCCCTGTTTTATCTGAAGAATAGCGTGGCGCTATATGTCTGCAATTATCTCTTTTTTTGCGATTTTAAGGTCTTTATTGAGGTTTTTATGTGATTCATTCTTTTCATTACGAACAGAAGTGTTCTCTCCCTTAATTTCGGGGGATTTATGGAGATTTGAATATCTGATCCTGTCACTAATCATTGGATCAGGTATGCGTATATAAATCCCTCATTTAATCTTATTTTTCGATAAAAAGACTTATATATGGTTTTTAGTCGCCGTATACGCGATATATCCTGCCATAATGCTCATAATCGGGATCATGAAATATCGAAGCCCTATCTGATTCAGGTAGGTGGACACATCCATGCCACTCAGGGGGAAGAGGATACCGATATCAAGAAGCCAGTTGATCACAAGCCATACCAATCCGATTATCACGCCTTTTTTGACATAATCCTGCTTTATATCCCTGAAAAGCAGGACAAGGAGTATTGCCCCGGTTCCCCCTCCGGAGAGGATCATGACGGTCTTGAAGAGATGTTCATCGACGAGAAGTATTCCCTCTGGTGAATAAAAGGGGATTGCGATGACGAACGGAACCAGCCAGACCAGAATGCCGTAAAGGATTATTTTTACAATGAAATGCATCATTATCTTTTTCCCGTTCATGCTCTATAAAAGAATGACCCTCTTTTGGCAAGGGAAGGAGTAGGAGTTCTCTTCATCTGACACTGCTCTATGCTGAAGCATTATCTGGATCTCCTATTACCTCCTACAACAAATCTGATACAGACATGTTACTTGACCAGCTCAGGGTATCCATCGAGGAGAAAGATCATGCAATCATCGCACTCATCGCAGAACGGATGAAGATAGTAGAGGATATCGCACGGGAGAAAGAACGGCAGGGTCTCCCGGTCAGAATCCCGGATCAGGCCAATGTCGTCCTTGACCGGGCAACGGCAGAATCCGAAAAATTCGGTCTTAATCCTGTCCCTGTCAGGCAGATATTTGAGATACTGGTCAGAATGAGCGAGGATTATCAGGAGGAGTGGCGGCAAAAAAAGGAATAGGAAGTTTCTTTGATAATTTTTTATATCTCTTGTGATTGAGTTGTCCCAGTTGATCATATTATCGTAAAAATTGGATATCTGTCAGATTCCATAATCTGCTTGGATATTCGTCAACATTAATTGGAAATCCATTCCATTCCCAGACTTCATATATTGTTGCTCCTTTCAAATGGATGAAAAAGCTAATCGCAACCAGTATGATGAATAATGCGATCCAGAGGTTTCTGGATGGGGATTTCATTGTTGTGATATGAGATATTACAGGAATCAGATAATAGTATATGAACGGAGTCACATCCAGGAAGAAGCGTGGGCCATATGAATGACCTGCCCACCAATGTGAAAAGTTCGAAATTGCCAGCCAGTGGAAAATGACTATTGCAATGAGTACCAAATCAAAAGGCTCAATTGTATGGGTCTTGAATTTTAGGTATACTCCATAGATACTAAGGAGCAAGATTGGAGAGAATATAAAAAGCCCGCGTGCTGGAGAAATAAAATTCCCCGCTAACGCCTCAAAAAAATATGGTGAAATATTGGTGATTCGTTCAGCTAAGAAATATGGGGGTAATAATGAGTTGTATATCGAGAGGTTTAAGCTTACAAAGAGGATCAATGGCAATGCAGTAAAAACACAATAGTATAAAATTCGGTTGTAGCATTTTCGATTGGAATAGAGGATGTATATTGAAAAGAGAGCTAATGAGATGGCATTTGTAGGACGGATAATGTATGCAATACTTAATGGGACTCCCACGTATGGAATAATTTCCGGCTTTTCTTTTGCGTATAGGATTCCCAAAACTGCCAGTTCTAAAAATAATATTGATGGTCCATGAGACCAGAGCGCCCGACTTGCAACAGACCATAATGAGCTTGTGAAAGCAAAAATCAACGTGAGATATAGTGAATTTGAGTGATCTAAATAATTTCTCGTAATATAGTAGAATACAATCGCACATAGAGAAGAGATAAATGATGCGATGATTTTTTCATAAAGCATATTGAAAATAATTTCATCATTCATTAATTTGGAGATTTTATCTTGGCTTATTCCTAATAAGGCCAAAATATCCTCTAATATTTTTTGGATACCCTCTTTGAAATGAGTCATTATCGTATCAAAAACAAAAACAAACGGGACAGCAATGATTGAGGGGCCATATGGGAAATAGTAATAATAGTGTCCATTAAGCTTTGTTGTACCATATTCACCCTTAATTGAGAGATACTCATCGAGATCAAAATTTCCCTCATAAAGGATACTTTTTGCAAGGGGGATTGAATAGACTGAGTCATAGGAGGTTATGACAGGGCAAAGCAAATATACTCCAAAAACGAGGAAAAAGAGTAATATGACGCAATTTCTCTCTCTTTGTATGAAGTTCTGTAATAACATGTTTTATCAATTTTTAAAAAAAATTATATATGAAAATTGTCATTCGCAATAATGCGGTAAATTAATCAATTTCAGGATATCTCATATTAAATAAAAATAACGCAATCACCCCAAGGCCCACCGCAAACCAGAGGGTTGCGACGCGAGTAAGAAGGGTTGCAGATACTGCTCCGTCCAAAGGGTTCTTTTCTGCTGCAATAAGCACTGTCATAAGCCCCTCCGTTGCCCCGAGTCCCCCTGGAATCATAACAAGCAATCCTGTCAAGGTTGCACTGGCAAAGATGAATACTGCACTCATCAGATGAACCTGCAGACCAAGCCCGGTGAGTGCAACATAAAGGCAAAAGCACTCAAAAAGCCAGGATATGCATGAAAGGAGGACACTTATCATAAATGGTGCTGGGCCGGTAAGCATCCGTGTTGAGTTGAGCAGGGTATCAAAGAGGGAAAGATATTTGGCTAGTCGTGTCTTTCGTATGATCCAGTCCCTCATAATGAACATACATCTGTCGCTTTGAATGAGGAAGAGGAGTAAAATAAGGATTATACCCAATAATATTGCAGGAATCACCCCAATACCGAGAAATGCGGCACTAATGAGCATCAGTATAATCATCCCAATAAGATCTGTTACCCGTTCAATGATAACAACCGGGGCAATGTGGCCGGCATTATGACCAAACCGTGTGAGTAACCAGGGTTTAATCAGTTCTCCACTCTTTGCTGGGGTCAGCGTCATGGAAAAACCGGAAAAAAAACAGAGTATGCTGGTAAAAAATGGGAGATGAACATCAATGGTTCTGAGCAGGTATTCCCATTTTACAAATCGTATGAGGTAATTCATTAATGCTAAGAGAAGCATGAATATGAAGAAGGAAACAGGAAAAGACGCGATGATACGCAATGTATTCTCAGAATTTGATATAATAATGAAAAACGCATAGACCAATGCAGCGAAGATGATTGTCCATATATACCTTTGGATTTTACGTTTCTTCATCGTCGAACCCTCTTTGATATGATTGAGACAAGATGGTATGCAGGATGTGATCGCTGATAGTGAATTGTTGCGGTTGGAAGGTTTCGTATGAATTGATGGGGGTCATCAAATGGCGCGATCTGAACAATTGTCCGAAAGAGCTCTCGTTTGCAGTGGGCATCAGATCCACCGACAATAGAGAGATTATGTGTGTGTGCGTACTGGTTTGCGACGGTTACATCAGTTTGTGAAATCGTTCGGGAGTTGTACACCTCTAAAATTTTGACTTTAGGAAGGAGTGCAGTAATCGTCTCATATCCCATAGCACTCTTTTTCCGGTACCGGTCACCTGGATGAGGGATAATCGCAATCCCTCCCTGATCATGTATTGCCTCCAGTGTCTCAAAGGGGGAGAGATAGGGAGAAATTTTTTCATTCAAAAACAATCCGATGATCTCACCATGGGTGGTTTGTATTTCTTCTGCGACAATACATGGACAATCGTCATAAGAATAATAGTTTCTGTGGTGATATTCAAGAGAACCCTGGATAGTGTTGTGATCGCATATAATCGGGGTAATTCCCCTTTTTTCTGCCAGTTTGTGAATTTCATGGAGGGTGAGGATACTGTCCCGTGAGTGACGGGAGTGGACGTGCATATCAAGGCAGATAACTTCACAATCCATACAAAACCAATACCACAAGTACAAACCATACCAGCAGATTTGCAAGGAATGCATAGTCTTTGAGCATGTCGTCCGGATCAAACCCCGAAATGAGTGATTGTGCGAGAAATGTAAATATGCCATATACCGCACAGGGGATCGTAAGTACAAAATATGGGCTGTGTGCACCAGAAATGGCATAAATGAGATAGACTATCAGTGCTACTGAAGAAGAAACAATGATGTATGCCTGAAGTATGGTACAATTGTATGTCTCAAGAACCGGTCGATGTGCAGAGGCCGACTCTGTACGTGTTATCTCAGCATACCGTTTTGAAAACCCGAGCATGAGTGCGATAAGAAATGTAGCCGTAAACAGCCATGGTGAAAGAGCGACATCTATTGCTACACATCCGGCTAAAATGCGAAGAATGAATCCGATTCCGATCACGATGACGTCAACGATAAAGATATTCTTAAGCCAGAACGTGTATGCAATGTTTTGGATCACATACAGTCCAATGATCCCGATAAATAATGGTTTCATCGGGATTAATCCGATGATTGCCAGTACAAGAAGAATTGATGCAATACCAAAGGCGTGATTAACAGAGATTGCTCCTGATGGAATTGGTCGGTGCTGTTTTTTTGGATGATGGGCGTCCCGTTCCTTGTCACGGATATCATTGAGTATGTAGATACTTCCTGAAACCGCACAAAAGATAAGCATTGCACGTATTATCGAGAGCGTCGCATCAAGCGAGAACAAAAGCCCGCCAAAAAGCAGGGGCGTCAGAACAAGAAGATTCTTGTACCACTGTTTCACCCTGATAAGTTTTAAAACTGATTTAATATTGATCAAAAAGCCTTCCCCAGGGTGTTTTTGAGAATT
This sequence comes from uncultured Methanospirillum sp., assembly GCA_964501255.1. Lineage (GTDB taxonomy): Archaea > Halobacteriota > Methanomicrobia > Methanomicrobiales > Methanospirillaceae > Methanospirillum. The sequence goes on from CAZCSN010000013.1 coordinate 29,931, forward strand.
TTCGTATTCGATTTCTCCCGATTATATTATACCAGAGGTAATCATGGTAAAAGGCCGAACCAAAAACGGCAAGCATAAAGAGTGATGTCTTAAATACAAACGGCTCAAGAAAAGAGAGCCTTCCCTTTCGAAAGAGTTGGTCCCCTGCAATAACAGGGCTCTTACTTGTGAAAAACCTGAAATCCAGACCGGAGATGTCATCACCAAGTAACTCGATTTGATCCGGATCGCCACATCCAAGCCCTTCGTCATGTGCCATCTTGATGAATGGAATGCGCAAGGGGTCAAAGCCCATGATTTTTGCGCTGATGGCATCGATGGCTACCTGATCATGGCTTGCAAGGAGGATGTTGCCTTCATAGGGGATCATTGTTCTCGGGCCAGGTCCATTTCCACAAACCGTGCCATCCATTATCGCAAATAGTCCCGGGTGGATCTCTTTTTGTATTCGTAAGAGATCCACGAGTACTTCATGGATTAACCGATGGCAATGATGCCGTCTTTCGGTAATAAGGCCTCCAAAGGCGTTTTTCATTGCCCCGGTCATGGTGGTATGTCCATGGGTCTTCATCGTCGGGAGGTGGATCATGTATTTTCCAACAAAAAATGATGGAATGGTATGAGTTCCCTTAAAAATCTCATCCAACGCCGGTGTTTGGACACGTATGTGATACGGTTTCCATTCTACATCAGGTAAGGGGATAAAGGGGACGTGGTAGCGGTCGAGTATCTTGCCCCATTTATTTCCTTTAAGCCCTTTATCGATCTTCGTAACAACGGTTTTATTTTCTGTTGCGGTCAGGTTTTGATAGCCTCTTTTCTGCAAGGCATGAACAACCCCTTCGAGTTGCCACGGCTCGGTAGAACAGGCAGGGTAATAGAGTGACCATGAGAGATTGAGTTTTAAGAGTGTCTCTGACTGGGGGGGAATGTATTGTGAGATAGCACTGATCTCTAATAGTCTGTCATAATCCTCGATTATTTGCCGAGGATTAGTCTTCAAAGCGGTGACTGTTGTGTTCATAAGAGTGCCTTATAATAGGGATGATAATAATATATAGGTGTTAACTGCTTTATTCATGATACTCGGTCACAAGATGAGGATGGGTAGAGCGATATTCATCAATGTATGTAAGGGCATAATGACAGGCCGAACAGTGGGCATTGTAAAAGAACTGAATCGATAATGGCCCTGCGGTGGTGTTTGGATCTTCAAGAATGCTCTGATATGCTCGCTCTCCTGTAATTTCACTTCCGTTTTTCAGATAGACAGATCCACTGACCATTCCGCCCAGCCATAGCAGCAGAATAAGGACTATGATCTTATCAGTAAATACCCGTATCCCCGTATCTCACACCCCGTCGGTTCGTTCGGTGATCATGGTCCCGACCCCCTCAGCGGTGAAGAGCTCCATGATCAGGTTATGGGCAAGGTTGCCATTGATAATATGTGCATAGGGAACACCACCATGAAGAGCACGAAGGACCGCCAGGACTTTTGGGATCATCCCTTCTGATACGACGCCGGATGCAATCAGATCCTCGGCATCCTGCGGTGTCATCCGCCGGTAGACCTCGGTTCGTTCACGGTTCATGATCCCGTCCACATCAGTCATGCTGATCAGCTTGTGTGCGCCAAGAGCAATCGCGATCTCTCCGGCTGCAGTATCTGCATTAATATTCAGATCATTTCCGTTCCGGTCGATGGCAAGGGGTGAGATGACCGGGATAAACTGATTATCCAGGAGGGTGTGAAGGAGTGCAGGCCGAATCTCCTCTATCTCTCCCACATGCCCAAGGTCAACCTCTTCCTCCCGGTTATCAACCCGGACCTTCTGCCGGTCCATCTTCCGGGCGATGATGAGGTTTGCGTCATTACCTGAGATACCAACTGCCCGACCGCCGGCACGGGAGACGAGGGATACGATCTTTGAATTAATCTTGCCGACAAGGACCATCTGAGCCACTTCCAGGGTATCATCATCAGTGATGCGAAGGCCTGACACAAACCTGGGCTGCTTTCCCATCGCCTTCATCTTCTCGGTAATCTCCGGCCCGCCACCGTGAACAATCACACACTTGATACCGACAAGTTGTAACAGGACAACATCACGGATCACGGTGTCCATGATTCCGGTGTCGACCATGGCATGCCCGCCCAGCTTGATAACCATGCTTCTGCCATGGAACTTCTGGATGTAGGGCAGTGCCTCCATCAGGACATCTTCGCGTTTCATGTCGTATACTTCCCGTTTATCTCAACATATTTTTCTGTCAGGTCACATCCCCAGGCTGTGGCCTGTTCATTTCCAAGAGCCAGATCAAGTTCAATCCTGACCTCACTGCCGGAGAGGGCGGCTTTTGCCTGTGAGAGATCTGCCGAGATGGTCCCCCGGTTACATACCTGGGCCCGGATGTTCTGATTTTCTATCCAGCACGAGACGATCTCAGGGTCAATCTCTGCTCCTGACCGGCCGGCTGCGGCAACAATACGGCCCCAGTTGGGGTCCTCTCCGTATACGGCTGTCTTTACCAGGGGCGATCCGACGATGGTCCGTGCGATGAGATCTGCATCATCCTCGGACAGGGCATTTCTGACAACAACCTCGATCATCTTGGTCGCTCCCTCCCCGTCCCGTGCGATATGCTTTCCAAGGATAATGCAGCATTCCTCCAGAGCCTGTGAAAACTCATCCTTTGGGACTTTTCCTGCTGCTCCGGTGGCGGTGCAGAATACCACATCATTCGTGCTCGTATCCCCATCAACCACAACCCGGTTAAAGCTCCGTCTGACTGCTGATTTGAGTGCATCCTGCAGATCCTGCTGGCTGATCTCAGCATCCGTGTACACATACCCCAGCATAGTCCCCATATTCGGGGCTATCATCCCTGATCCCTTGCATATGCCACCGATGACAAAACCATCCCGCTCCACGAGGGCATGTTTTTCGGTCAGGTCGGTTGTCATGATAGCCCGTGCAGCTGCCCGCTCGGCATCAGGACTGTGTGCAAGCGTGGGAGCTATCCGGGAGCACTGATCCCGGATCAGGGGCAGATTCAGGTACCGGCTGATGACCCCCGTACTTGCAACCCCGACGGTCTCCGGCTCCACACCAAGATACTCACCGGCAATAGCTGCCATCTCCATAGCATCTGATATTCCCTGCTTTCCGGTCAGGGCATTCGCACACCCGCTGTTCGTGATGGTGGCGGTCAGATACCCCTTTTTTATCCGTTCACGCATGAGGATAATAGGCGCTGCACATGCCTTATTCATGGTAAATGCAGCAGCGGCGGTTCCCTCTGCCTCGATAAGTGCAAGGCCGAATTTTCCCTCTTTTATACCTGCTGCCTTTACCCCGTCGATTGCACAAATTGACTGCATCTTATACTTCCTTCCCACCTGCAAGGGACCAGACAATATCCTCACGGGTGATTATGCCTACAAGACGGTTCTGTTCTGTCACACAGAGCCGATCAATCTTCTTCTCAAGCATCCGCCGGGCTGCTGTCTCGATATCATCATGGGGGGAGATGGTGATCACCGGCCGGCTCATAAGATCTGCTATCTTCATCTGTCTGATATCGGTCAGGGCCTTTTTCGTATGTTCCCAGTTGATAAACTCCCTGACCGGCAGTTCGATGATCTCAAGCGGTGACGGGAGCCAGAGATCATCAGACGGCCCCCTGGTCATGAGGAGTCTGATAATATCAGTCTCGGTGACAATACCGACAAGGGTATCCCCTTCAAGGACAGGAATGCCACCTATCTTTCTGCTGCGCATGATCCCGGCAACATCGGCAATGGAATCTCCTGCCTGGCATGTTACCGGATCTTTGGTCATTGCATCACGAACGATCATGATTACCCACCGGTTGTTCAGGGAAGCATCCCCGGGTTCATCAGCCCGAGTGTCTCATCCCATCCACACATCAGGTTCATATTCTGGATTGCCTGACCACTTGCTCCCTTTACCAGGTTGTCAATCACCGAGACCGCAACAACCCGGTTCTCAGATGCCTCGACCATGACATCACAGAAGTTCGATCCCCTGACGGCATTCAGGGAGGGACGCTGGTATCTCACAAAGGGTTCATTTTTATAATAATCCATGTATAACCGCTCAGCCTCTTTCTGTTCAACCGGCTCGTCAAGCAGGATATGGGCGGTAGTCAGAATGCCCCGGTTCACCGGGAGAAGGTGGGGTGTAAAGTAACATCTGGCCTGGGATCCAAGGGATGCCAGTTCCTGCCTCATCTCGGCAAGATGCCGGTGACTGGTCCATTTATACGCCGTCAGGTTATCACCCACATTCGGGAAGTGGGTGGTTGCGGACGGGCTGTCTCCAGCACCTGATACACCGGTTTTTGAGTCATAGATAATGGTATGTGCCCTGTCTGCAAGGGGAGCCGCAGCCAGGGTTGCCCCGGTCGGGAAGCAGCCGGGATTTGAGACAAATTGTGCATGTCTGCAGGCATCCCGGTGCAGCTCGCAGAGTCCGTACGGAACCTCTCTCCAGGCGGTATGCGGTGTCCCGTAGACCTCTTCAAAGACGGCTTTCGGGAGCCGGTAATCTGCCGATAGATCGATTATTTTTATCCCCCGTTCCAGCAGATCCGGAACATATGCCATGGCTGCGGTGTGGGGAACTGCCAGGAATGCGATATCTGTGTCAAGTTTTGATATCTCCGGATTTTCAAAGGTGAGATTGCAGAATCCCGTAAGATGGGGATGCTGTGAAGTCACCGGTCTGCCTGCCAGCTGCCGGGATGTTGCGACGTCAATGGTCACATGAGGGTGTGATTGCATCAGTCGGATCAGTTCGCCACCGGTGTATCCGGAAGCGCCGATGATTGCAGCTTTCATAGAAGAGTTTCTGGTCTTTATATGCTTAATACTATCATTATTCCGGCTCTATTGCGTTTTATTCATATATTCTCCTGAAACAGGACTGGTTCATGGTGACATGAGGTTACCATTTTGGCCTTTCTTTGCGAAACGTGTACCAGTCATGAGTGATCCGGCATCCCCGTCCACGAACGGACAGAAGGAATATGCAGAAAAACCGGGGAAGATCACGCCGGCGATGCAGCAGTTTTACGATGCAAAACAGCAGTATCCGGACTGTGTCATCTTCTTCCGGATGGGCGATTTTTATGAGACCTTCTGTGAGGATGCCCGGATCTGTGCCAGAGAACTCGATATCACCCTGACATCACGGGGCCGGATGCCCGACGGTCAGGACATCCCGCTTGCCGGGGTCCCGTACCATGCCGTGGATACCTATCTGTCCCGTATGATCAGCAAAGGGTACAAGGTTGCCATCTGTGAACAGGTTGAGGATCCGAAAAAGGCGAAAGGGATTGTAAAACGTGCGGTTGTCAGAGTCGTCACTCCGGGAACCGTCATTGATGCTGCGCTCCTCTCAACCGAACAGGCCCGGTACCTGATGGCGGTGTATCCTGATCTGAAAAAGAAACGGGTGGGTCTTGCTTTTATTGATATTTCCACCGGTGACTTTCAGTTTACCGAGATCCCCGCCCGGGACCCTGGTGATGGAATACGGTCAGAAGCAGCACGATATCACCCGTCAGAATGTATCATCCCGGCAGGATCCGGTGAGGATCTGATCAGGCTTTTGCATCCAGTGGTTCCTCTGGTCTCACCCCAGGATCCCGCACTATTCAGCCTCACCTCAGCAGAAGAGGTCCTCTGCCGGCAGTTTGGCATACCTGATCCAAACGATCTCCCCTGTGCAGAATTTCCGGCAGGAACCTGTGCTGCAGGGGCGGCCCTTGCATATGCCCAGAAGACACAGTTTTCCCAGTTATCACATATCAGGTCTGTTCACCGGTCAGATTTTAAAATGCATCTGGTCCTTGATGCGGTCACCCTGAGAAACCTGGAGGTTTTGCAGAACATCAGGGACCGGACCGAAGAAGGGACCCTTGCCGCGACCATTGACATGACCCTGACCCCGATGGGGCGACGGCTGCTCAGGCGAAGAATTGCAGCACCGCTCCTCGACCCGGATGCTATCAACCGCCGGCTTGATGCAGTCTCCTATTTTATCGATCGGTCAGCACTCAGACAAGAAGTAAGGACCCGGATACACCGGTTTCCGGATCTTGAACGGATTGCTGGCAGGATCAGTTACGGGAATGCAAGCCCCCGTGACCTCGTGACCCTGGCGTCTGCGGCAGATACGGTGGAAGGGATAAAGACCCTCTTCTCACATGAGCATGACATTCCACAGGAACTGACCGATGCAATCGCCGGTATCCGTGACATCACCCCGCTTGCCACTCTCATCAAACGTGCCATCATTGAGGATCCGCCTGCCCTGATCAGAAAAGGAGGAGTGATTCGGGACGGGTATCACGCGGAGCTGGATCATCTCCGGAGCATTTCACGAAACGGGAAACAGTGGATTGCAGATCTTGAGCAGCAGGAGAAGGAACGGACCGGGATCAAATCCCTGAAGATAAAGTACAATGCGGTTTTCGGGTATTATATCGAGATTACTAAGGCCAATCTTGCGAGTGTTCCTGATGACTATGAACGTCGTCAGACAACCGCAAATGGGGAGCGGTATACGATCCCGGCTCTCCGGGAGATGGAGTCACAGATTGCGACCGCTGATGAGCGGCTCCTCGGACTCGAAGAAGAGATATTTAAGGAGATCCTCGATACAGCCGCCAGAGAGGTCCCGGCCCTTCAGGAGATAGCCCATGCAACCGGGATCATTGATCTCTATGCAGGACTTGCTGAAGGAGCCCTCAAATACCGGTATGTACGGCCTGAACTGGTGGATGAACCCACCCTTCTGATTCGGGAAGGGCGTCATCCTGTTGTAGAAAACAGTCTTGATGGAGGCTTTGTCCCAAACGATGCAGAACTCTCTGCCGGTTCAGATCAGATCCTGATCATCACCGGTGCAAACATGGCCGGAAAGTCCACCTACATGCGGAGCGTGGCTTTGATTGTTATCCTTGCCCAGATGGGCAGTTATGTCCCGGCCACGTATGCACGGATCGGAATTGTTGACCGGATATTTACACGTGTCGGGGCGTTTGATGATCTGGCCTCCGGACAGAGTACCTTTATGGTCGAGATGATGGAGCTTGCAACCATCCTGAACCATGCGACGGAGAAAAGTCTTGTCATTCTGGATGAGATCGGCCGGGGGACCAGTACGCTTGACGGGTACTGTATTGCAAAGGCAGTCCTGGAACATCTTCATGGGAAACGATCAAAAGGCCCGCGATGTCTTTTTGCAACCCATTTTCATGAGATTGTCGGGATAGAATCTGAATTAAGGCGTGTCAGGAACTGTCATTTTGCAGTCAGAGAGACCGACAGTGATGTCATATTTCTTCGGAAACTGGTTCCCGGTGCGACAGACCGGAGTTATGGTATTCATGTTGCCCGGCTTGCCGGCGTCCCCGGTCCGGTTGTTGCAAGATCAGAGGAGCTGATGAGACGGATTATCAGCGGGGAGGATCAGATTGGCGGGGGTGTCAGGCGGTACACGCAGATGATTCTCCTTGATGCCGGACCTGAGCCTGCCACATCATCAGGGCCGGATCCACTCCGGGAAGAACTGCTCTCAGTTCAGGTGAATGAGATAACCCCCATGCAGGCTCTGACCATCCTTGCAGATCTCCAGGAGAAGGCACGAAAGACATGACACCCGGCCAGGTCATTCAGGTCCTTGATGAATCCACCGTCCATCTGATTGCAGCCGGCGAGGTGGTGGATCGTCCGGTTTCCATCGTCAAGGAACTGGTCGAGAACGCAATCGACGCGTCATCATCGCGGATTACGGTGGAACTTGTGACCGCCCACGGGATGATATCCCGTATCCGTATCACCGATGACGGGATTGGTATCCCTGCTGATCAGGTCGCTCTTGCCTTCCTCCCCCATGCCACGAGTAAGATCAGGACCGGTCATGATCTGCTGTCATGCCGGACACTCGGGTTTCGGGGTGAGGCACTTGCAAGTATCGCGGCCGTCTCCTATGTGACGATGGTGACCAGGCCAAAGGAGTCTGATGTGGCAGTCCTGTTCCGGATTACCGGGGGTGACGTGGTTGCATGCACTGAGACGGGTGCTCCGGCCGGGACGTCGATCACGGTTGAAGAGATATTTTTCAACACACCGGCACGAAGAAAGTTTTTAAAAAGTCTGCAGACCGAGGTTGCCCATGTCACTTCTCTGCTGGAATCATTTGCCTGCCTCTATCCGGGGATCACCTTCCGGTACCTTGTAAATGGCAGTGAGAAGTTTTCAACCCACGGGGGTTCAGACCTTTCTGCTATTTTCCGGGCTCTCTATCCTGCTGATGCCGGGATGATGATTCCTGTCAGGGGAGAGGATGGCAGTATTCGCATAACCGGCCTTGTATCGCTTCCAAAACTGATAAAACAGAACCGGCAGCGGTTTCTTATTGCGGTAAACGGCCGTCTGGTTCAGTCTCCGGCGATGATATCAGCTGTCAGGCGGGCGTATGGGTCATTGATACCCGGAAATGTCTGGCCGGTTGCGGTCCTGATGCTTGATCTTCCTCCTGCCTGGGTTGATGCGAATATCCACCCGACCAAGCGTGAGGTCAGGTTCTCGGCCGAACGGACGGTCCTTGACCTGCTTGTCCGGACGGTCAGGAGAGCACTTGAGGATGCGGACCTTCTTACCGCTCCGGCCGGACCGGATGAGGATACCCAAAAATCTCTGGGCGACATTTCTCCCCCGGCACCTGTTTCAGTCCGGTATGGGGTGACAGCACCGGCTCAGGGTGTACGATCGGTATGTGAAGCAACTCTTGCCGGGTACCGGACCACCTCCCGTCAGCTTTTGCAGACACGGTTACAGGAGAGTGCCGGTGAGGGTCAGGTCAGGGATGAACGGTTCCCCGAGCTTGTCTGGGTTGGGCAGGTTGGCGGGACGTATATTGTTGCAAGCGATAAAAATGGTGCATTATTTCTTATCGATCAGCATGCGGCACATGAACGGGTCAGATATGATCAGTTAAAACAGCAGGAGTCTTTGCATCTGAAAACCCAGGAGCTGATAGCACCGGTTGTGTTATCCCTCAGCCCCACCGAGTCCGGGCTTATCCCGTCTGTCCTTCCGGTTCTCTCCGATGAAGGGTTTATTATTGAGCCATTCGGACAGGATACCTGGTGTGTACGGGGTGTTCCGGTCGTCCTCGGGCGGTATGAGGATCCTGAAACAGTCAGGGAGATAATCGGGACGATCCTTTCAGAGGATGAGGGACCGGTCAGGTTAAAAGAACAGGTTCTCCGGCTTGTTGCCTGCAGGAGTGCGGTCAAAGCCGGTGCAGTGCTTACTCCGGAACAGGGGATGGATATACTGAACCAGCTGTCACAGACGGCAGATCCCTGGACCTGTCCGCATGGCCGTCCGACGATAATTTCGTTTTCGTGTCAGGACCTTGCAAAAATGTTTAAAAGAGTATAGTTCGCAGAATCATTCATGAAGGTAATCACATAATCACCAGATCTGTGTATTACTCCTATATGCGCAAGCCATTGGTCCTCATCTCATGATGTATCAGAAAGCTGTGGTTCCTACAGCATAGACTATCTCCTGTACCAATATCAGTCAAATCCTGTGCCATTCATTATGATTCAGCCTGAACGCATTACTCTCTTTAATAAACAGGAACCAAAGGGTTCGTATATCCTTTACTGGATGCAGTCGGCAGTGAGGACCAGATATAATCATGCCCTTGAACATGCAATAGAGCGATCAAACGAGCTGCAAAAACCGCTCATCGTGGTATTCTGTCTTTGTGAAGATTATCCGGAGGCAACACCGGTTCATTACCGTTTCTTATGGGAAGGTCTTCTGGATGTATCCAGGTCCCTCTCCAAACGGGGAATCGGGTTTCAGATCCTCTCCGGAAGTCCGGCAGATATCATCCCCCGGATAGCCGATGAGGCCTGCATGATTGTGACCGATCAGGGCTGGGTCCGAACCCAGCGTGAATGGAGGGAGAAGGTTATACAAACCGCTTCCTGCCCGGTGGTAATCGTTGAAACCAATCTGATTGTGCCGGTTCATGTCGCATCACCAAAAGAGGAATGGTCGGCAGGAACTTTCAGACCAAAAATTACCAGACACCTCCCTGCTTTCCTCCGTCCGCTTACTCCCCGGCAGGTGCGGGTACCATCCGACGACTATACACCATTCACCGGGATTCATGCTGGTCAGGAATATCCGTTCAGCAGGAATAGGGATTGTATGGATACAGTTACTCCTCTTTCTGCAGGAGGAGAGACGGCTGCAGACCAGTATCTCTCAGCATTTCTCACCGGGACCATTGACCGGTATGACGCTGCCCATACTGATCCGACTGCCCGGGCAACATCATATATGAGTGCATACGTACATTTCGGTCACATTTCTCCGCTTGAGATAGCGCTCAGGGTAATGGAACATCCCGGACCGGGAACGAATACGTTCCTCGAACAACTGATAGTACGCCGTGAGTTGTCACATAATTTTGTCTGGTATAATTCCCGCTATGACAGGTACGAAGGACTACCGGAATGGACGAGAAAGACGCTTGAGAAACACCGATCTGATACACGGGAGTATACATACAATCTGGCGGATTTTGAACACTGCCGGACGCATGATATGGCATGGAATGCCATGCAACTCACCATGATTAGGACCGGGTATCTGCATGGATACCTCCGCATGTACTGGGGAAAAAAGATTCTTGAATGGACCGAAACACCTGAAGAGGCATATCATATTGCGCTTTCTCTCAATAACCGGTATGAACTGGACGGGCGGGACCCGAACGGGTTCTGCGGGGTTGCCTGGTGTTTTGGCAAACATGACCGTCCATGGAAGGAGCGGCCGGTATTCGGGACTATCCGGTACATGAATGAGACTGGCCTCCGGCGGAAATTCAGGCTTGACGGATGGGTAGACCGGATTTATGAGATGTATTCCTGATTTTATTATCCGGGGATGAATTCAAGACCTCTGGTAAGCCCGCATTCTTCCGCGATCATGATTGCATCAGTCACTTCTTCGATTGATATGCGGCGGAGAAGATCAGAATACTCATCCGGGCAGTCTCTTCTGATATCGCCAGCCGGATGATACTGGTCCATAATATTGAGCCACGTTTGGGGGGAGATATGTTCTGCAACATACCTGATGATACTCTCAGACTCCGTACCCAGTCCGGGGAGGAGGAGATGGCGGATAAGAAGCCCGTGTGTTGCAATCCCATTCTCGAGCGCAAGATCACCGACCTGACGATGCATCTCGCACAGGGCTGCCTTGCAGCGATCCGGGTAATCCGGGGTACGTGCCAGGGTCTTTGCAGTACGTTCTTCAGCAAATTTGAAATCAGGCATGTAGATATCGATGATGCCATCAAGAAGCCGGAGGGTATCCAGATCCTCATATCCTCCCGTATTATACACAAGCGGAATATGAAGACCGAACTCTCCTGCAATGAGAAGAGCCTGGAGGATTGCCGGGAGCTGATGCGTCGGGGTGACCAGATTGATATTATGGCACCCCTGTGCCTGGAGATGAAGATATATATTCGCAAGATCATGCGCAGACATCTCATATCCCAGCCGGTCATGGCTGATCTCATAGTTCTGACAAAACCTGCATCCCATGGTGCATCCGGTAAAGAAGATGGTTCCTGATCCCCTCGTCCCCGATATCGGTCTCTCCTCACCAAAATGCGGGCCGAATGAGGCAATATGAGGATGGATACCAGTTCTGCAGAATCCAGGCTCACCTTCGGTGCGTAATGCTCTGCAATGACGGGGACAGAGGATGCACGGTGAGGAACGTTGTCGTATTGCATGAATCCGGGACATGAAGAGATCCCGGGGCATGGTCTGGTATCCTGGGCTGATCATCTGACTGGGGAATTATACATCAGGTCAGGAGATAAAAATTGAGATCGAATTCAGGAGGTTGCCAGGAGTTTTTGAAAATTCAATGATTTTATCTGACTTTCTCCTGCTGCATAAGGTTCTTTTTCTTATAATTTGAGATAATGATCAGGTATGAGTTCGGTCACAATGCAGGAAATAAATAATAAACTACTTTCAATTGAAGAAAATATGGGTACAAAATCACAGATGGAGTCATTTATTGATACCATCGAGATTCTTTCAGACCATGAAACGATGCATGCTCTCAAAAAAAAGTGAAGATGATATCAAAAAGGGGAGGATTAACCGAATTTCCGGGGTCCGTGATCTCATAACTGAATGAGATGCCTCATGAGCTGGGCACTAGTGAGAACTGACACATTCCTTAAGTCACTGAGACCCTTGCGTTATATTAAGGAGGCACTGAAAGAACTCGAAAACCGACTGATAAGACTTCAGGAAGATCCCCTTCATACTGGCGGATGGGTATCAGGTTCTTCAAAGGGCAAGAAATCAACGAGAATATCTGTGAAATGCCGGTTAATTTTACTCCTGTTGAGGTTGAACAAACAGTGTATCTAAATCTTATAGATTACCGGGCCCATGTGTATCATTGATACTCCCACCATTTCTCTGATTACAATTTCTATGCACTATTGTATGAGACCCCTTGGCATTTGAGGGGGTATATACTGCTCTATTGGGTAATTTTCCTCTCCGTATCCATCTCTCGGTATCCATAACCGTATTCGTAATATTATGAATGAGATATATGTGGTTTTATTTCAATAAGGAATGACCATCCAGATAATCTCTTTTCTGCTGTGTGATAAGGAGTGCATTTAATTGGATATCTGTAATTCGACAGGTATTATGAACGAATTCTTTGATTCTAATGATCCTGCATCAATAGACCGGTTCAATGCGCTTATTTCAGAATTTTATCTGAAGAACCGTCGTCCTATGCCCTGGAGAGATGAAATCACTCCATACCGGGTTGTGATATCCGAGATAATGCTGCAACAGACCCGGGTGCCACGCGTCCTGAAAAAGTTTGATGAATTTATTCGTGTTTTCCCTGATTTCACCACCCTTGCACAGGCCTCCCTTGAAGATGTTCTCCGGGTATGGCAGGGTCTTGGTTATAACAGGCGGGCACACTATCTTCTCCGGATTGCACGGAAGGTGGTCCATGAGTGGGGAGGAGTTGTACCTGATGACCCTGCGGTGCTTCAGACGCTTCCCGGAATCGGCGCGGCAACCGCCGGTTCGATTGTGGTGTTCACGTATAATCGTCCTGTCGTATTTATCGAGACAAACGTCCGTCGGGTATGCATTCACCATTTTTTTCCGGTTCGGACAAAGGTATCTGACAGAGAAATATATCCGGTGGTAACCCAGATTCTGGATCAATCCCGTCCCCGCGAATGGTACTACAGTATCATGGATTATGGAACATATCTTGCGGGAGTCCAGGAGAATCCCAACCGCCGGAGCAGTCATTATGCGGTGCAATCAAAGTTTTCAGGGAGTGATCGGGAGATACGGGGCAGAATAATACGGGTACTATTACAAGAGGGACCGGTTCCTGTTGATCTTGTGTATGAGAAAATCCCATGTGATGCCGGGCGGATGGATCGGATTCTCGGGCAGATGATCCATGAAGGCCTTCTCGAACGGGAAGGTTCTCTTCTTCGGTTTCCTGGTAAGAATACGGAAACGTAATGACAATCAAAACATCCGTGATGACCTGCCTAAAACCATGGGTGAAATATTACCTGGGAAAACATTGCCTAATTAGAATATGTCCTCCCACCATCAGATATCTGCGGACCATTTCAGGGCATCGAGTATCTCTTTCTGCCTTGAATTGAGTCCTGTTATCAAAACCCGATCATTCCCAAGGCCTATTAGACGTATCTTCATCAATTCCAGAAATATCTTCTCTGCGGTATAAATAGAAAGCAGTCCTGACTTTGCATACTGCTCACGTACCCACCGCTGTATCACAAGAGCCATAAAAGCAACAAGAAATGCACCGCTCCGCATTGTGTCGCTGTCAACAGAGAGGGGGAATACCTGGAAATTTCTGATATATGTCGCGAGGAATTGTTCAGCCTCGGCACGTTCTTCCAGCCACTCAAGACAGGTATCCCACTGGTATTCGGGGTCTCCGCTTATTATCACCGAAATCCCACTGTTTTTTAAGTATTTCCCCAGTGCTTTTCTCTTCACATCAACCAGTATCCGGTTATTCTGGACACGCCACTGAAGGAAGGGTTCGTACATACCTGCAACATCTGCAACCGCCTCTGCCGGATTGACCCATGTATAGATCGGTTTCTCATTCAGGTTTTCAAGAATGAGATCAATATCCTCACCGAACCGCTCCCGTATCTCCTCTTCCTTACGCGGACTGTAGATGATATAGCCTTTAACCTGAATTGTTTCCAGGGAGATATTAACCGGAATAACAAAGAGGGTTTCACCGCGGAAGATTTTGAGATTCTTTGGGTGCATGAGATCTGAACGGTATTTTTTTATCTCGTTTTTTATGAGATCATGATCCGGATCAAGGGGAAAGATAACTGGAATCTCGCTGTAAATTGCTCCGTACAGGTTCATCGAGGATGAAAAACTCTTGCCTGATATGATGACTCCCTTTTTTCCGGAGAAGAGATGCATGCCTGCATGAATGGCCTTGACAAGGTCTGATGTGATACGGTATTGGGCAGAAGACAGATATCCGACAGGGATATTTTCGATATTATCATAAAAAAGAGCAATTGGTTCTATTCCGTGGTGTGAGATCCCCGTGTGCCATGAGGTCTGCTGGACCATGGGAATATCCACGGTACTGATCCGCATATTCCCGCTCTCTGGTATCTGGGATAATGAGCGGCATATACTCAGATGGATGGATCCTTCACCGAGCTTCTTGAGCAGGCGGGAAATACTCTGGGTGGTAATCTTCAGGCCGGAGAAGATACGGGGGAGGACAGTTCCGTCATACCATGATGCCGGAGAATGAAGGGCATCCGGATGCTGAATACCGGCAAAAAGAAGGGATAAAAAGAGCCGTACTTCATGGTCGGTCAGATGTGCACCCAGGATCTCCTGGATATGCAGACTTTTTACTGCCTGAAGACAGGGAATAAATTCTCCGTATGAATAGACCCTCTCCGGGTTTTTTGCTTTTTCCCTGACCCTGACCGGCTCCCCGTCAACATTCTTACCCAGATATCTGCTTTTTTGTCTGGTTCTCCGGGTCTCCTTGTCGTAGTAATAGGTTATCTCATACAGGTATTCATGCCCGTTAATCTTTTTGACACGGGTTGTCGTCTTCACATATGCTAATAGGCATGTACTATATTTTAAAATTTGTTATTTTTATGTGTAATAACATCATATTTGGAG
>CAZCSN010000014.1:0-42910 GCA_964501255.1 uncultured Methanospirillum sp.
TCAAGCACATCACGGAGAGTATATTGCATGAGCCGGTACACCTCAAGCCTGGTCGTATTCCCAAGATTTGGTCTTCCCTTCGCGATGTCCCCTAAAAGTTCCCATTTGAACTCGTATTTTCTTGAATGGCCCATACTATCCCTCACTTTGGTATCAGGTACATAAAATCATTTCCGTACCGGTATTATACATACAAAAGCGCAACCTCTCCGGGGTCGATCTGAAACATTCTGATATTATACCGCTTTATACTGCCGTCAACGGACAGACTGACATTATCCATGCAGTCACGCCCTCCCTCCATGGCAATCTTCCTGCATATGGCAGCGATTTTCCCGTCATCATCAGGAAATACCTCTTCAAGAGGTCTTCCGGGAGCACACCTCCCGCCAACACCGCCCATCTCCTCTGCAGCCGGATTCCCACCGGAACAGATCAGACGTCCGTCCTTTTCTATCCTGAATATCTGCAGACCAAGCGGCAGATGATTGATGATTCGCATCAGTTTCTCTTCAGACTCTTTCTGCCTGGTAATGTCTCTCAGGCTCTCAATTGCCCCGGTTATTTTCCCGTGCTGATAGAGGAACGAGGCACGGGCAAGAAAATAATGCCTTTTTTCATTTATGAACAGCTGTCCTTCCGCAGTAATGACAGAGTCCTCCCGGTGAAGAGAGGGATATGACTGTTCTGTGGCCGGATCAGGATGCAGGAGCAGATCAGCAATCATCGGCCGTCGTGATCCATAGAACGGGACTGCGTGGGCATACGCACCCCGCCCGATCATATCCTGTGCCCTGGTCCCGGTAATCCGCTCAATCTCCCGGTTCCAGGCGATAATGATCCCGTCGGTATTGATGGCAAAGGTTGCGTCAGGAAGAAAATTGATGATATCAAAAAACCGCTCTTCTGATGCTTTTATCGCCAGAAGAGCCCGTCTTCTCTCCACTGCGGTCTCGATCTTATGGGCAATATCCGCAAACTGCTGTTTTGGATCCCCCCCTTTCTGCACATAAAAGTCAACACCCCAGTTGACTGCATCTCCTGCAACCGCCTCATCCCCGCGTCCGGTAAAGAGAATAAACGGGACATCCCCACATTGTTCCCTGACAAACCGGAGCAGCTCAAGACCATTCATCCCCGGCATCTGGTAATCGGAGATGATCACATCATAGTCATTCTCCTGAAGGAGCGTGACCGCCTCCCGTCCTGACAGAACCCCGGTCACCGAAAAATCTCCTGCCCGCTCGAGAAACATGCGCCCGATGTCAACCAGGACCGGTTCATCATCCACAAAAAGCACCGAGATCATCAGATGGATGATCTCATCAATGCAATGATTAAAGGTTTTGCCGTATACTCCGGTATCGTGGCACCATACCTGAACTGGTGCAAAAAAGTTCTGACCGGTGATGGTTACCCGGACACGGGTTCCGTGCCGGACGGATTGGGTTTTGTCTCTTTCGGATGGGAATACCCGATCCGGTAATGCTTCTCAAGAAACCTGAGTATCTTTTCTGATTCTATCCACCGGCTGTCCAGCTGATCGATCATTTTGTCTATCTCCCAGACCTGGTGCATAATACGGGGATAGGAAGTCTCATCCTGAAACTCTGCACAGGCAAGGATCACCGCAAGGGGGTTTCTGATACCGTCGTTTAAAATGGCAAGCTCAGCAAGATTCTTTTTGAGTTGGTATACTGCGGTCGCATTCTCTTCCTCAAGCTCCTTCTCCCGTGTGATATCAACCCCAAGAGCGATGGTTGCCCGCAGTGATCCCTGGTTATCCTTGATATTTGCAGAGTTCCACTTCAGTATCCTGACATCACCGGTCTTTATCCGGATAGGGATCTCGGCAGACTCAAGGTGCATCCCAAGGCTTGTCAGATGGATGATCGAGAAGAGGCGTTCGGTATCATCCTCCGGAAGAATGCACCGGAACGTCTTCCCGGTCAGTTCATCCTGGGAATATCCGGTCAGGTCCGAAAACGCCTGGTTGATCTGGGTGATATTCCCCCCTTTGTCCCAGACAATAATGGGGGTGCCGGCATGCCTGAGCAGGTTTTGCAGATACTCACTTGTCTCTTTTAATTGTTCTTCCGCCCTGACCCGCCGGGTGATATCGGTAAAGATCATCGCAAACCCGTCTGAAAGCCAGGGGGAGACGGATATTGCGAAATACTTTTTCGGTTTTGCAAGATACTTCTCAAAAAACATCGGATTTTTTGTTTCTACGACCTGGCTGCACTCCAAAAGACAGGGAACAGAGCCGATAAGCTCAGATATGCACCTTCCTCTGACCGTTTCGGCTGTATACTGAAAAATCTCCTCATACCGGGGATTAACCTCTTCAAACCGGTAGTCAACCGGGTTTCCATTCGTATCGCGGACAAGGGTAAAGAGGGCAACCCCCTCGGCCATATGCGTATACAAAAACCGGAACCGCTCCTCACTTGCCTTCCATCCTTCCTCTGACCGTTTCAGGGAGACAACCTGTCTGATCCGGTGGGAGAGCATGGCAAAATTATATGCAGGGTCACCTTCTTTGGTGAGATACCCGGATAACCCTTCGTTAATGGCCTCAACAATCTCCATCTCCTGACCCCGGCAGGATACCAGGATAAACGGGATCTGGTTCCCCTGTTTTCGCAATGTGCGGAGCAGGTCCAGACCGGAGGTTCCAGGCATGATATAGTCAGATACGATGATATCATACCCGTTCTGCTCCAAACGCATGAGTGCCTCCTGCGCGGATGAGGCCGTATCAACGACATATTCTCCGGTTTTTTCGAGAAATGCCTTTGATAAGAAGAGCATATTCGGCTCATCGTCCACACAGAGGACTGATATCATTATGTTCTAGATGACCGGAGAGCAATAAAAGATTGTGCCCGTCAGAAGCGTTTGATTTAACCCACGCAGAGATATTTCAATTTAAAAAAAATTCTCATACGTATATCAGAACGGCAGAATAAATCAGAGATAAATGAATCAGAGACAATCTGATATCGGTATACCGGCGTGACCCGTTCTTTGGCAGAGGCAGATATCACTCATGACTGCACTATCATACCTGCCACATCATCACTGCCGTACTGAACAGGAACTGGTGGTCACATAATAAAGGGCGGCAAAAATCGGAATAATACCGGTTAGAGATAATTATTCCGACGGAGCCAGTCCCGCTGGGGCGGGGTATACCGATAGGTTATGTCGCATTTATCATCCTGGAAACTCCAGGGGACAATGATAATGATATCCCCCTCACGTATCCAGGCCCGCTTTTTCATCTTTCCTTTGATTCTCCCAAGACGGGTGACACCATCAGAGCACCGGACCCTGATATGGTTTGCTCCCATCATGAGCTCAGCAATTGCAAACTGTTCGTTATTGGCTTTTTTCGGGAGACGTACCCTGATTATCTCTTCTTCAGAACCTTCCCCTTCGGATTCCAGTATTTCCTCATCCAGCTCATCTTCTCTGTTTCTAATCAAACCCACTCCGGATATTAGTAATTATAGTACTTTGTATTTCTATCACAAGAATGTATGTGCAGGCACCCCCTGGGCACGATTCTGCCCGTTTCCCGCACGGAAGCCCTGCACCACAACGGGGGTAAAGATTGATGCTGATGCACCATGATACGGTATGATGAGAACCGTGACCGAGATGCATGATCTGAAAACCCTTCTGGATGATGTGAGTGAGGGACACCGGCTGACCTGTGATGAGGCGATTCGTCTTTTTAAAACAAAAGACCGCTCTTCGTTTCTTATTGCCGCCGCTGCTGATGCACTTCGCGAGAAAAAATGCGGGGATGCCGTCACCTGGGTGAGGAATCAGAACATCAACTGTTCAAACCTCTGTGTGAATAACTGTGGTTTTTGCGGTTTTTCCTGCAAACCGGGTGATCCTCAGGCATTTGAGCTTACATGTGAGGAGATCGGGCACAAGGCTGAGACGGCCGCTTCACGGGGGGTGACTGAGATATGCACGGTGAGTGGTCTTCACCCGGCGTATGATCTCAGTTCATACCTGTCCATCTATGAGACGATACAAAAACATGCACCCGGTGTTCATTTGCATGCCTCAAACCCGATGGAGGTTGCATATGCTGCGAGACGATCCGGCAGGACGACCCGGGAAGTTCTGGAGGCTTTCAAAGATGCCGGTGTCGGGACCTTATGCGGAACGGCTGCTGAAATCCTGGTCGATGATGTACGCAAGATCATCTGTCCTGAAAAGATTCCGACTGATGAATGGATCCGGATCATCCGGGAGTCGCATGAAGTGGGCATTCGTTCGACTGCAACGATCATGTACGGCCATTGCGAGTCGGTGGAGGACCAGGTGGCCCATCTTGAAATTCTCAGGAATATTCAGGATGAGACCCATGGATTTACGGAGTTTGTTCCCCTGTCATTTATTCATCCCGGAACACCCCTGTATAAAAGCGGCCGGGCACGGCCGGGAGCGACCGGGCGGGAGGATATGCTGATGATCGCGGTATCCAGGCTGTTTCTGGATAATTTTACCAATATCCAGGTGTCATGGGTAAAACTCGGGCTCAAGATGGTGCAGATTGGTCTGATGTCAGGTGCAAATGACATCGGGGGGACCTTATATGAGGAGAGTATATCATCTTCAGCCGGTGCAAAAACCGGTGAGTTTCTGGACCCACAAGAGATGCGGTATATCGCTGAAGATCTCGGCAGGCCTCTTGTTGAACGAAGAACAGACTATTCCCCGGTGTGAGTACTGAGCGGGTAGTTGTCCAATGATACCTGGCAGAAAGAAAAGGGGGGTTATACCGGCAGTATCTTTCTGCCATACACCTCGTTGATGACCTGACCCATTCCGATATAAAGGGCCAAAAGCCCGGCAATAATTCCTGCCCCGCCGCCAAGGGTTGCAAGCAGCGCAATTCCGGTCAGTTCTCCTGCCACCAGCAGTGCAACCAGTACGACCACAAAGAAGAGGGTTACCTGCAACACCCGGTGCATCCTGAATGAGCAGATGAACAGGCCAACGGCAAAGAGTCCCCATACAGTCAGGAACGCTGCCAGTTCCGGGTTTGTTGGTGCACCTGTCAGCCCTAGTTTGGGAAACAGCATAATAAACGCAAATGAGATCCAGAAGAAGCCGAAACTGCCGAATGTGACCATTCCAAAGGTGTTGTTCTTCTTCCATTCAAGTATGCCTGCAATGACCTGGGCTATTCCCCCATAAAACAATGCCATTGCAAGAATAGGACTTCCGATTGCGGTCATTCCGGCATTGTGAAGACTGAGCAGGATGGTGGTCATACCAAATGCGCATAATCCGAGAGGTGCCGGATTTGCCGTATCATCTACCAGAAAGATGTTATTTCTACTTGTTTCATCAATCGTTTCCATCGTATCCTTCTGACCGGTCTCTGGAACTTCATACCCGGTGCAGAACCTCAGGATATATGCACCAGATGATCATAGAAAGGTTCGTATCTGGTGTCACCTGATGTACCGGTCCGGTTCGTGTGAACCAGAGGGACAGGTCTGATGACAGACAACCTGATGACATCAGGTGCTCTATCACTATGCATGAACCCCGCCTCGAAAGACAGGTATACAGCAGGAACGGTATTTCTCATGTGGATCTGCCTGGCGCTCATACTGACCGGTGTGACCGGCAGTGTCAGTGCTGCACCGGTGGAGAACCGGATACCGACGATGATCTCGATCGCTCTGGACCCGGCAGACCCGCAGCCGGGACAGTCGTTTTACATCACCGGCACCCTCATTACCAGCAAAGGTGAACCGCTCGGGAACAAATGGGTGGTCCTTGAATCAACCGCTGCCGGTGCGACACCGGGGAAGTTTCAGTACCTGAAAGTGACCAGAACCGAACGCGACGGGACATACTCATTCTTCAGACCGGCAGCATCACCCCCGGAGGATCTGCAGGTCAGATTCCGGGGACTGTACCCCTATGCGGCATCGGTGTCTGATGTGGTGACGGCAAAAAAATAAGAATAATATCTTTATTGTGAAATGAGAGCATTCAAAACATTTTTTTTGTTTATTTCTCCCCGATATCCTCATTCCAGAGATCCGGATACTCCTGAATAAAACGCTCCATCATGAGCCTGCACCGCTCAAGGTCATAATCGATGACCGTTACCCCGTGGGCTTCCATAAATTCACGGGCACCCGGAAAGGTTCGTGACTCCCCAACAATAACACGGGGGATGCGAAACTGCACCACGGCACCTGCACACAGGAAGCAGGGCATGAGGGTGGAATAGAGCGTACAATCGCGGTAGGAACCTATCCGCCCTGCATTCCGGAGACAGTCAACCTCTGCATGAACCATCGGATCTCCCTCCTGAACCCGCCGGTTATGGCCCCTCCCGATGATGACACCGTCCCTGACCAGGACAGACCCGATGGGAATCCCCCCTTCCTTTCTTCCCTGCTCTGCCTCCAGGAGTGCTTCAAGCATGAATGGATCATCCTCACCATTCTTTTGAGCCGATTCTTCCGCTGGAACAAGAACCTCATCCTCCGCTCTCCAGAGCGGGTCGCATATTGCCAGGAAAAGCAGATCACATGAGCCTGAATTTTCAATCCACTGCGTCTTTCCCGGTGGAATGTAGACCATCTGCCCTGCTCCGATCTCCTGCGCTTCATCACCGACATGCATAATCCCGGATCCGGAGAGAATAAAATAGACCTCTGATGACCGGATAAGCCTATGAGGAAGGGTCTTCTCGCCGGTTGGAACACAGGCATGGGCGATACTGTACCGGCAGGACACCTCCTTTCCGATGCGGAGCGGATGAAACAGCTCTCCCAGCAGGCAGGTATCGAGTACCCGTGAGTGGGGAATATCCACCGTATAGATATCCATACATCATATGGTCGTACCGTCCATGTTACCATATCGTACGGATGGATGATGCAATCCGATGGCCTTAAGTACTGATGCAGACCATCCACAATCTGGAGGAAGCATATGGACGATTCCAAAAAGTATGCATTGCCAGCCCTTTCCTTTGAGTATGGAGCTCTTGCACCATTTATCTCGGAGAAACAACTGACCCTGCATCACCAGAAACATCATCAGGCCTATGTCACCGGTGCAAATACCATCTTTGAGAAACTGGAGAAGGCACGAAGTGAAGGCTCGGATCTGGATCAGAAGGCACTGCTCAAAGAGCTCTCATTCCATATCGGGGGGCACCGGCTTCATACCATGTTCTGGGAAAACCTTGCCCCGGCGGGGAAGGGTGGAGGGGGAGCCCCCTCAGGAACCCTGGCTGCATGGATGGAACGGGACTTTGGATCCATTGACCGGTTTAAGAAGGAATTTACACAGGCAGCTACATCGGTTGAGGGATCCGGATGGGCGGTCCTGTCAGTGTGTCTTGGAACACAGCGACTGCTGCTTATGCAGGTCGAAAAGCACAACGTGAATATTTTCCCCGGATTTCGCATCCTGATGGTGCTTGATGTCTGGGAGCATGCATATTACCTGGATTACCTGAATGACCGGGCAAAATTTATCGAGAACTTCTGGAACATTGTCAGGTGGGAGGTTGTGAACGAACGACTTCTGGCAGCCCTGAAAAGCTGATCACTCATTACCTTTTTCTTGTTATCCGCCAATTCAATCATGATTATCTGAAACCGGGGAAAATCTGATACCTATGGCGGATTCATCACAACTGAATACATCCCGGTCAGGATATCAGAATCAGGAGTGCCAGATGATCCTGAATGATATCCCGACCGCTCTTCTCGTTCTGAAAGATTCCAGGATCATATTTGCGAATACCTCCGCAGTCCGTCTGCTTAAAGCGCGCCAGCCTGATGAGCTGATGGGATTGTTCCTGTCAGATATCTCACCTCCGGCCCAGCCTGACGGCTCCTCATCTGCCGGGATGATTCAGACCCTTCTCCGCTCTGTTCAGTCAGGAAAAAACACACGGTTTGAATGGGTTTTTACCCGGTTTGACAGGACTGAAATATCAGGAAAGGTTACCATCCGCCAGTCTGAGTATTCTGACGCACCGTATCTGATCCTCACCATAATTGACAATACCGCCGAGCATCATGCCATCAGCGATATTCTCACCCTTGCAGAGGAGATGAAGAAAGGCAATCTCAGGGCACGCCTTTCAGGTGAGGGATACACAGGGGACATGTATAAACTCATGACCGGAATCAATGCCATGCTGGATGGTATCCTCCATCCCTTCCGGGATATGAACAAAGTCCTTCAGAAGATTGCAAAAGGGGATATGTCAGCCGGGATCATGCAGGAATATGCCGGAGAGCATGAAAAAATCCGCCAGGCGGTCAACGGGGTCGCGGATATCACCAAAAAGGTTCACGAAGAGATAACCCGGATGGTAGACGCTGCAAAACGGGGAGACCTTGCAAACCGCGGAAATCCGGATCTCTTCCCCGGTGAGTTTGCTGAAACCATTAAAGGGATAAATGAGATGCTTGATGCCATCCTTACCCCTATCCGGGCCGGAAACCGCATCCTTCAGAAGATTCGGAAAGGAGATCTGAGTGAACGGGTCTCGATCGAATGTGTCGGTGACCATGCAAAGATTAAGGATGCCATTAACGCGGTCCATGACTGGCTCAATGGTCTTATTATTTATGTCACCAGGATAGCAGACGGTGATATGACCGCTGATATCATGCAGGCATCAGACCGGGATCAGATGCATGGCCCGCTTATCAGGATGCGTGATAACATCAGGAGTGTTATTGCTGATGTTGATATGCTCGTGACGTCAGGATCAGAAGGAAAACTGACCGTACGGGCAGATCCCTCCCGGCATAAGGGCGATTTCAGGACGATTATTGAAGGGATCAATAAAACCCTTGACTCGGTTATTGTCCCGGTTCATGAGGCAATGGAGGTTTCGAACGGATATGCGGCATACGATTTTACCCGGCGCATGAATCCGGATATCAGGTACACCGGGGAATGGAAAGCATTTCAGCAGGCTCTGGATGATGTCGGCCACCACGTGTCTGATGCAATTGCCATCATAACGAACCAGATAGAGGTGCTCAATCAGGCAACAACCCTGGCATCATCCAGTATTAAGGATATCTCCTCAGGATCCTCACTCCTTGCAGAGATCGCCCAGAACGTAAGTATGAAAGCAGAGCAGGGAGGGGAGGGTCTCTCCCAGATTCTGCGGGCTATGGAGGATCTGGCGGTGAATGTCTCTGATGTGTCTGCACGGACCGGTGAGGTGAACCAGATATCCTCTGAAACAAACACGCTCTCAAAGAAGGGATCAGCGCTCGCCCGGGAAGCAGAACAGGGAATGAAGGAGATCACCAGTTCGACGGATCTGGTGACCGGCCTTGTCCATGAGATTATGGAGGAGATGGGGAAGATCAGTAAGATCTCCCTTGTTATATCAGATATTGCCTCACAGACAAACCTCCTTGCATTGAATGCAGCAATCGAGGCTGCACGGGCAGGAGAGGCAGGCAGAGGATTTGCTGTTGTTGCCAGTGAGGTGAAATCCCTGGCTCTTGAATCCAGACAGTCTGCTGAGAATATCTCTGAAATGATCGAAGGGCTGACAAAAAAGACCCAGGCAGCATCTGATACCATGGACAAGAGCGTTCAGGTTGTCAGAGAGGGAGGACGGGCACTGAACGAGACGCTGGAAGTCTTCAATAAGATCATCGATTCGGTCAATACCATCAGTCTGCAGATGGACAATGTTGCAAAAGCAGCAGAGCAGCAGGCAGCGGCGGTTGAGGAGATCACGGCATCCATCAATGAGGTCAATACGCTGGTGTCAGGGACTGCAAAGGACGCGGTTGCAGCAGCAGCAGCAAGTGAAGAGGCGGCGGCGGCAATCGATCAGATATCAGAACAGATCACCCAGGTTCATTCTGCTGCAGAAAAACTGAATGCCGAGACCGGTAAATTCACGGTCTGACTAATATTTTATTTTCGGGATACCTCTGCACAGAACCGGGCTTTTATCTCCGGCGGTGAGAGGGGAATATTGGAAACCGACCGGTTTCCCGGCTGTATGACAACATGAATAAAGAATAATCCACCCTGTCGGGCCGTTTGGTATGCATCCCTCAGTTCATCGGGGGTATGGACCTTGCAGGTGTTCACAAATCCGCTTGCCCTGGCCAGGAGTTCAAGATCGACCGTATGCAATGCAGGAGAGCACTGATTTCCGGTGCTTCCGTACACGCCGTTGTCAAGAGCGACAATAATCAGATTATCTGGTGCTTCACCGGCGATAACCGGCAGGGCGGCTGTTCCAAGAAGACTTCCGTCTCCGTCAAGAACGACCACCGTCCGGTCGGTTCCAAGGGCGATACCAAGCCCCAGCGGGCTTGCCTGGGTATATGAACCGAGCATGTAAAAATGGGCAGGACTGTCCCTCGCGTGATAGAGCTCCTTTGATGGAACACCGATATTTGAAACAACCAGTTCATCGGTCATCAGGGATGCAAGAATACCGATGGCATCAGCCCGCTGCATACCCGGCTCTTTGAAAACCCCCTCGTAAGAGAGACGGACGGTCCGTTCCCTGACCGGAGGCGGGGATGTGCAGCAGTTTTCTTCCTCACCCTCCCAGACCTGCGGAGAGATGAGAGCCACATGGGGTCTTCCCTCTATCCAGGCATCACTGATAACCGAGGTGATGAGATCAAGTTCCTCCGGTTTTCGTATGATCGTGCAGGGAATACGATATATCCTGAGGAGGTCAGGAATTTTCTCATTAAACGGGATTTGCGCAGGTATTTTCTCCTGATAATACCCTCTCCAGCTGGCAAGAATGGGGAGAGGAAGGCCATACAGGAAGGGAAGGGTCATCAGGGCATTGAGAGAATTTCCAAGCCCCGAGCTCTGCATCTGGAGCACTCCGCGCTTTCCGGTGAGCGACAGGCCGGAGAGGATCCCAATGCCGTCCTCTTCCCGTGAGATCGTGATATATGAAAACTCCTTCTCAAGAATCCCGCAGAGATCCTTCGTCCGGTCACAGGGAAGTGAGATGATGTATTCAATGGCTTCTTTCTTTAAAATCCCGGATACAACCTGTTCATGCATATGTTCCCATCCATTTCTGCACTGCTGCTGCGATCTCTTCAGATGGCGTCTCTTTCGTAACCATATGATCCGGTGTTTTGACAAACCGGGGAAGATCCTGCGCTCCCCTGACATATCCTCCGCCGGTGATGTTCAGCAGGATCTTCTCATCCGGCCGGAGAACACCAGCGCGTACGGCATTTATCAGACCGGCAACACAGACCGCAGCAGCGGGATCAGGATCTATTCCCTCGCATGAGGAGAAGAGTCTTCCTGCCTGCTCTGCATCGGCTGATGATACCCCCTCCATGATGCCGTCTGTTGCCATGAGCGTGTCATACACCCCTCCGGCAATCCCATAGGGCGGGGTCCGGTTGGTAAGAACATCCGAGTAGACCTGTGAGATTGCACGGGCAGCATCCGGCATATCCTCATCCATTATCTCCCGTCTTCTCTCCTGCCACGCCCTGACCATCGGTATAAACGGCTCATTCTGGAAGAGGAGAAGACGGGGCATTTTTGTTCCAAACCGCCCGTCCGCAATGAGCCGGAGTGAGGCCTCATACGCCGCAATTCCTCCCGTGCCACTGCCGACCGCCTGTACATACCAGTCAGTAAGTGTTCCCATAGCAAGGGTTCCTGCGAGCATGGTGGTACCCATCCCGTCCCGCCTGGCAACATTTTTTGCTCCTCCTTCCGGAAAAATCCCTGGAATCGTGCAGATCATATTCCCGAGGCTGATGGCATCGGTATAATCACCACGGATGGTAATAAGCAGGACATCATGAGCCGGTCTGGTGGTATAGATACGGTCCCGTGCGGTGTCAGGGACGACGATGATGACCGGCTGACCGGTCTGTGCCGAGACCTCGGCAAAGGCCCGGCCCGTATTGCCGGCAGACGAGACCTGGATAATTCCACGTGTCCGCTCAGAAAGCCGCTGCATCGTCGGATATGCTTCAAACTCCTTAAATGAACCACTGACCGCATATGCACCCTTTTCCGGCCAGTATCCGGAGAATACAATCCAGAGATCCGAAAGACCGAGTGCATCCGCAAGGCCTTTGCTTTTATAACAGACCGGCTCTGCCCGTGTCGGAAGAGTACCGGAAACCGGAAGCCAGTCCATGAACCGGAAGAGGCCAGGAGCATCACGTACGGTAATCTGGCGTGCAGAATATGAGGTTCTGATAAGCCCCTGGCACCCAAAGGGACAGGTGAGGGTGTAGGAATCAGGAAATTCCCGAAGGCAGACCGGACAGGTCAGTGTATATCCGGTCATATCTGAAACTCACCCCTGATCAGCATATCTTTGATCCGTCTGCAGAGTATCTCTGCCCGTCTCCGGTCAGACTGGCGAAGCACGATCGGAATATCTGCCGTCCCTGCGGTGATGGAGCCGAAATATCCTTCATATGCTGAACCGTTGCAGATATGGACACAGGTACCACAGACAAAACACTGCCGGTGATCGATCGTGTTGTCGGCACGGATTGCATCAACCGGGCATGAAGACCTGGCCATACAGGGATCACATGACCGGCACCGTTCCGGGTGATGCACGATTCGTGTTGCAGTCCCGGTCCAGACCCTGGAATATGAGGAAGTCCCGACCGGCTGGCGATCTATGATATCCATAACCGGAAGGGCAATGTCCGCATCCCGGATCGCAAGACGGGTGAGAACATCCTGATCAGAAACCGGCACGGCGGTTCCGATACTGGTAATGCATTCAGGGCCGGCAGCAGTATGAAAGCCGCCGCAAAACCGTGCATCCATCCCCTGCATGTCTGCATGGACCGAGAGATTTGGCCGCTCAACCGAACTTCTCGTCCCGGTACCGATTATACGGCCACCTGCTCCGTTCAGAATCACCGGATCCCCGGGACCGAGAAACCGAAGCGAAGGATCATTTTCCACCGGGTTTATCTCACCACACCCGGATACCGTTGCCTGTGTGGCATTCCCGGAAAGGGGAAGGGCAGAAAAGATGGTCTGTACCGGTTCACTGCTCCGGTTGATGATGGCAGAATAATTTTTAAAGGCACTTCTTGTCGTAAAAAGCCGGGCAAACGGAAGGTCAGCCAGGGTTACGTCAGCTTCATAGGTCCTGCTGGATGAGGTGACCTCCACATGGATCTCGTTTCCGGCAATCAGATCATGAAAGAGGTGCCCTCCTCCATACCTGCTGTCTGCATGGGCGGTGCCAAATACCATCAGATCAACCAGTCCCAGTCGTTCGTTCGGACAGGGGCCGGGGATCGCCGGCACGCCCTGCAAAGAGGCGGTATCTGCCCGCGAAAACGTGCCCGGCGGCGCAACCGGGACTGAAAGAACCGCATATGTGCCGGACATAACCCCACAGGTCCCGCAGGTCACCACATCAACATCAGAGACAGAATCACCCTGAGCAATCCGCTTTTTCAGTTCTGATGCCGTAAGAACGACTGCGGTCCCGTCCGCGAGAGCAGCACGGATCTCATCAACCGGCCTCATAGTAACCGGATATCCTCCACCCGGACCATAAGCCCCTCTTTTCGTGAAAATATCTGGTTGACAACCCCGGTATGGGTCAGGTTCATCATACAGTATGCGGGAAGAAACCGCATCCTCCTGCCAAACTCCGGTGATCTCTGGATGCTCTCTGCCATACCTTCAAACCCGATGATATGATAGGCCTCCAGATCCTTTACTACTCTGCCCCGTGAAAAGAGGGGGCCGACAACATGGGTCACAATGACTCCTGACACCGTACTTGCCGATATCACACGGAGCACATGCTGGACTGGACATCCGGCACCCATGGGACGTCCGGTCAGGATATCCCCCGGCTGAATATCCCAGCGTTCGACCAGATCCGGTCTGAACGGGAGGAGGATTTTCCGTGCTGAACATTCGCCAGGGAGCGGATGAAGGATGAAATCAAATGAATCTCCAAGAATATCCGCCGATCCCAAAACAGTCCCGGAACAGGGATGCCCCAGGTCTATTGGATGGGATGAGAACGGACAGTCCTGTATCGTTCTGACTCCTGAGTACAGGGCACGGGAGAACTCATCACAGGTCCCATACCCGCATGCACCGCAGTTTCTTCCCGGCGGAACCCATGATTCCATCAGTCACCCCTGAACAGAAGACCGTCTCCGTCAAGCTGCCGGAGGACGCCGGTGTGATGCTTCCACCCGATATTCGTCTTTCCAATACAGACCGTACATACACCAAGCGGCGGTATTCCCCGCAGGGTAATAGCGGCAGGGTCTGTAATATCCGGTGCAGCCCCAATCGCCCTTGTCAGGTACCGCATTCCGGTTCCCTGCACGGCATTTGTCTCAACAATATCAATATCTCCCCTGATACCCCGTATCTTCTCGCGAAAGACCTCCTTTTCTGCCTGGGAGACGAGATCAATCCTCGTCACAACCGCGATATCTGCAAGGGCAATCATCGGTGCCATCTTAGCCGGAGACTGAATGCCGGAGATTGCTGACAGGACAACAATCCCAAATGACTGGGTTGTATAGGGGGTGCACCGCAGACACAGCCCGGCACTCTCGACAATGAGCATATCCGCCCCTTCTGCCATTGCCCACCCGATGGCCTCATCAAGGATCATGATACCGGCATGATCCGGACAGAGATCCCCGGAGTAGACCTTTCTGGCCGGGATATGAAATTCTGCCCGTATCTCCTCATCTTCGGTCGCACAGACGACATCTATCTTCAGATATGCTGCTTTGAGTTCAGGATGAGATCTGATAATCTGCCTGGTTACCGCTGTCTTTCCTGCAGACGGCGGGCCTGCAATGATGACAAGTTTCATCTACACCGAAAGGGGTGCGGTGATCAGTTCACCGGCACGGATCATCTCCCGCATCCGGCCGATAATCCCGTCCATATGAAGCATCTGGCGGATAGCATGCTCTTCTGCCCCGTCGGGCTCGATAACCTTTGCGACTGCTCCGTCCTGCATGACAATCCGACGATCAGACAGGAGGGAGACGAGGGGATCATGCGTAACAAAGAGTAATGCCTTGTGGTGCTGGCGGAGGACTTCGATCACTTTTTCCTTGAAAATGCCGGCATTCTCAACCTCATCAAGCAGGATGATCGGAGTATTGGAGATGAGGATTGCGTCTGCCACCATCAGGGATCGTGTCTGGCCCCCTGAGAGGCCCGTCATCCGGACATGGGAAGTGATCGGCTCACCGGTGAACTGGTTTGCAAGGTTGATCGTCTCCTGGATACAGGACTCTTTCATGTATCCCCTGGACCGGAGATGCATCCGTAAAAATTCAGCGACCGTCAGATCACACAGGCACCGGGTATTCTGGGTGATAAGGGCGACCGGTTTTGCTGCAGGGTCCCTGACATACCGCTCCGGCGGGAGCCTGCCGTTGACCAGTATCTGCCTTTTGGTAACCGTATCACGATTTGCAAATATCTCGATATCATTGATAAAGGCACTCTTGCCTGAACCGGTCGGTCCGACGATTGAGAGGGTATCGCCGGGCCTGATACGAATCTCATCAAATCCCTCCGGAATTCCTCTTCGGTTTTGCCCTGGAAGTATGGTGATCTCCCTGATAATTTCCTCGGTCATCCTGAACAGGTATTGGATGTTTGTGAATAAGATAGTAACCCAATGAGCGTAAATAATGAGACAATAAGGTAAATTACATCACATAATAATGTACCATGAGATCCTCATGATACGTATTCCAGAATATGGAGAATATGCCCGGACATCATCGTCTGATACAAGTGAAGGAGCAATGCGAAGGAGAAACAAAAAAGAAGATGGTGGTTTATGCGGCCTTAACCGCAAGATACGCATTCACCCTGCCACCACTGACCATCTTACCGGAAAATGCTGGTTTTTTATCGACATATCTGATGATCAGATCCTTTACCTGACTGGTGGTCAGAGACGGCTTTTTTGCCTTGATAAGCGCTGCAATTCCTGAGACATGCGGTGTTGCCATCGACGTTCCGGACATATAGGCATACGAGCTCCCCGGTGTTGTGCTCAGGATGGACACTCCCGGTGCTGCAACGTCAACAGTCTTTGCTCCATAATTTGAGAAGGACGCAAGTCTGTCCTTTGCATCCGATGCAGCTACTGCAAGGATGTTTGCATTGGGGAGAGAGGCAGGGGACTGGGGGTAGATATCAGTATTTTTGGCGCTGTTTCCTGCCGCACACACAAATAATATACCCGGTGCATTTGTAATCGCATCCTGCAACGCCTTGTCAGTCCCGGAACTGCCCCATGAGCATGAAGCAATTGTGGCACCATGCTGCTTTGCATAGTTGATAGCCTTGATTGCATTGCTGGTATACCCGCTCCCTGAAGCTGACAGGAACTTTAACGGCATAATTCTTGTATTCCAGGTAACCCCCGCAACACCTATGGCATTATTCCCGGTTGCCGCAATCGTGCCTGCTACGTGAGTACCATGGCCATTGTCATCCATCGGGTCCGCATCATTATTGGCGTAGTCATATCCTGCGATGCAGTTTGCTGCAAGATCCGGATGATTGTAATCGACCCCGGTATCTATGACAGCGACAATAACCGCAGGAGAACCTCTCGTGATGGCCCAGGCTTCCGGTGCATCAATGTCTGCATCAGAGGTTCCGCCAGTCTGCCCGGTGTTATGGAGTCCGTATAACTTTGTAAAGTAGGGATCATTCGGTTTCACACTGGAACCTGCCGGGGTCAGGGTTGCTGTTATGGTTGTTGTTTTGCCACCCGTAACAGATACGGATGTACCATAATCAAGGTACCCCGCCTTTCTCAATGTGAGGGAATGGGTTCCTGCCGTGATTCCGCTCTTCGTAAGTGGCGTTACACCAATCGCAGTCGTCCCGCCATCCAGATAGACCGAGGCCCCTGACGGGGATGAGCTGACCGATATGCTACCCGTTGTGGTGACCGGTGATAATACCGCATTCACCGATGCAGTCCCGCCTGATGGAACCGATACCGTCGTCTGATAATCAGAATATCCGGTGAGTGTGAGTTTTACCGTATGGGAACCGGCGGTCACATTGGTGAGAGTATCCGGAGTGACTTTACCCGTGCTTCCTCCGTCAAGCCAGATTGCTGCTCCTGAGGGGGTAGAATTGACAGATAATGATCCTGTCTGGGGGAGTGATGAAAAACTGACAGTAAACACATTAAAGTAGTGATTTGGCCATGATCCGTCATTGCCGCTATAGTTCATCTTCATCTTTAATCTGAAGAGACCATTCGGCCGGTTTGCAGTCGTGCCCCAGCTGTTCAGCACAACCCAGTACCATTCATCCGGATTTGCGCTTGAATCATCATATCCGACGATCAGAACTGCATGACCACCGCCGGTTGAGGTATAGGCTTTTCCATTATAGGGATCCGGATTCCAGAGGGCTGTTTCAGGCTGTGATCCCCAGAACGTGTAGAATGCATTCCATGCACTGCTGTCAGGAAGGAAATATCCCCACCATACCGCCTTATTCTGATCGATCTGGGCCTTGATGTTATTGATTGCCTGGCTCTGGGTAATCCCATAGGTGTTTACAGCACTTGTTGAGATGGATGTAATCGGGTAATTTGGTGTGGTCGTTATGTATGATGCAGGCATCTTTGTGCCGGCTGAACAGCTCCCGGATGAACAGGCAGTTCCATCATAATATGAGGCATTTCTGTTTGACCATGGAATGAACTGTTTATAGGGGGCGGAGTTGTGGAAATTTGCAAAATACTCAGCCCATCCGCCGTTGCACGCCCAGTATGAACCGGTACCTCCGTTATAGTTGGAATTGAAGTACTGAATGGAGAGACGGTCTTTTGTTCCTGTCTGAACGGTCTTCGCAACCTCAACTGCACCCGTTGATGCCCAGACCCAGCAGTTCCCGCATGACCCCTGGTTTCTTTGGGACGGCACATATGAGATGTAAGAAAGGAGGTCTTTTGAGCCCTGAGGAATAATCTTCGGAGCATCAGAGAGCGTTCCCATCTTCTGAGCCTGCATTGCGATCTGCTGGCGTTCTGTGGGAGAAATTTTCATAATTCCGGGTTTTGATGATGAAACCGGTTGTACGAGGGCATCATCCACCCCGGTAGTCCGGGCATCTGATGATGAGGAAAGGACCGGCGGTTTTTGAACTGCCTGAATGGTGGATCCTGACGTTGGGATCTGGACTGATGGCGGGACAACCGCTTTTCCAGGCACTATCCCATTTTCAATTGAGAGGACATAATCAGGCTCCGCATACTCAACGAAGGGGTTCATGGAGAATAATGTTGCAACTGACTGGAGATCCGAACCCGGTGGGATCTGAACCACCTGCATTCCTTCGACGCCTAAAGCAGACGCGTCATCAAGAACAGTAACGCCTATCTGGTCATTGAGGGCCGATTGTGCCTTTGCCATCTCTTCGGATGAGGAGAAGAGCCCGGGTTTCAATTTTACAATCAGCCGGTCAGGTGCATACTGCGCAGAATTCAGCGGGGATGCCATCTGAAGATCGCCTGATAGTGGAGCGGATCCTGAAGTGGTATCTGATTCACCGGGAATCACAACCGGCGCCCTGACTATCCCGGTTTGCACGGACACCGGTGTTTTCACAAGCGGGTTTGGACCGATAGCCGGACCACCTGAAATCACTGATGTATCAGGGGGCACAAACCCTGAACCGCCACCGTTCGGCTGTGGCACCGCAGGAGCATTCACCGCTGAGACACCCGTGCCAAGGACAAGAGAGAGACAGAAGATCAGAATTACAATATAGATGATTTTTGACATGTTCAATTCCACAATGGATTAAATACG
The DNA here is from genome assembly GCA_964501255.1 of uncultured Methanospirillum sp. Classification (GTDB taxonomy): domain Archaea; phylum Halobacteriota; class Methanomicrobia; order Methanomicrobiales; family Methanospirillaceae; genus Methanospirillum. The sequence continues at coordinate 18,888 of CAZCSN010000014.1, forward strand.
TAATTATTATATATAATAGAATGGAAGCGCGGAAACTTTTATATAATGAGATTAAAACGAGCTGGGTAAATAGGCTGCAACCAATGCATATGATTATACGTCTGAAAATAAATGTGGATAACTATAGAGATCTCATAGTGCTCTATAGTTCTCCATAATCTCTAGAACATAGCCTCTTGTATCTGCCCGGTTTATTGTAATGAACCTGTATTGTCCGGACCTGAATGCATGGATGCTCATACCGCCGGGTGGTATCATGAACTATTCATACGTCCGGATATGCTGCTATTAAGGAGTCAGAGAGAACGTGACATCAGGTCTGCATACGCCATTAAAACCTCTTCAGAGACGAAGACCACTTGAACTGACCATGCATGCCGTCTGGTTCATCTGTGCCATATCGTCAATCATTGGTATCTTCTTTATTCTGATCTTCCTCCTCTATGATGCTTTACCGGTATTCATGGATATCGGGATTATTCCGTTTTTTTCCGGAGAGCGATGGGACCCGACCAGTGTTATGCCCAAATACGGGCTTGTTCCGCTCATTGTCGGAACACTGCTGGTCACCATCGGAGCAATGGTGTTTGCAGTCCCCTTTGGTATCGCCTGTGCCATCTATATTTCTGAAATGGCAAGCCCCAGGATGAGAAAAATCCTGAAACCTGCTATTGAGCTGCTTGCCGGCATTCCTTCTGTTGTGTATGGGTTCTTCGGATTGGCTGTTCTGGTAAAGTTTCTGCAGGATGCTCTTTCAGTCCCCTCGGGTGAGTCTGTTCTCGCCGGATCAATCCTGCTTGGGATTATGTCCCTTCCGACGATTATCAGTGTGTCAGAGGATGCCATCAGTTCGGTTCCAAGGTACCTGAAAGAGGGGTCACTCGCCCTTGGAGCCACCCACTGGCAGACCATTGCGAGAGTCATCGTTCCGGCTGCCCTTTCAGGAATCACTGCTGCTATCATCCTTGGAATCGGACGGGCGGTGGGTGAGACGATGGCAGTCATTATGGTCACCGGAAATGCGGCGATTATTCCTGAACCACTCTGGAATATCCTCTCCCCGGTACGAACCCTGACCGGAACCCTTGGAATAGAGATGGGGGAGGTAGCTGTCGGATCCCTCCATTACCATGCCCTGTTCGGGGTTGCCGTCGTGTTACTGCTGATCACCCTGATTATTAATCTTGCAGCCCTCACGGTCATGAAACGCCTGAAGAGTTCACAGACAGGGGGCTGCTCAGGAAAAGGATTGTTCACCTGTGCGGTGATCACCGATCGTCTCTCCGGGATAATGACACATGTTCCCCTGATTATTTTTGGCCTTCTCGTTCTGGGTCTGTTTCTCATGGGATTATGGGAGGGGGCTTTCTGTATTCTTGCCCTGGCTGTCATCGCACGACTGATCGATCAGTACTGCGTCAGACAGACGGTTCAGAAGATCTGGTTCTCACTTATCACGGTCATGATGGGAATTGTCACGCTCATCCTCATCTTCATCCTCTATGATATCTTCTCGAACGGTCTTCCCAATGTCACGATTGATTTCCTGACCGAATCCCCACGAAATCTGGGCCGTGGCGGCGGTATCTTCCCAGCCATTATCGGAACATTCTACCTGGTTATCGGATCCATCCTCATAGCACTCCCCCTTGGAATCGGAGCCGCGATTTACCTTGTCGAGTATACAAAGGAAAATGTGCTGACCCGGTTCATCAGGACTGCAACCGATCTGCTGAACGGGACCCCCTCCATTGTATTCGGGCTGTTCGGGTTCACATTCCTCGTGCTCTTCCTTGGATTTGGCATTTCCCTTCTTGCCGGTATGATAACCCTCGCCCTCATGGTCCTCCCGACGGTCATCAGAACGACGGAAGAGGCCTTGCGAAGTGTTCCTGACAGTCTCCGGGAAGGATCCTATGCACTTGGGGCAACACGGTGGCAGACCGTCCGCCGGGTCGTCCTGCCTCCGTCAGTTCCGGGGATTATTACCGGGGCGATCCTCTCTATTGGCAGGGCAGCAGGTGAGACGGCCCCGATTATGTTTACTGCCGTAGTGTTCATGCAGCGGCGTCTTCCGGATTCGCTTTTTGATCCGGTGATGGCCCTTCCGTATCATCTCTTCATCCTGGCTACCAATGTGCCTGGTGCCAGAAGTAATCAGTATGCGACAGCGGTCGTTCTGCTCATTCTTGTTATCATGATATATGGAGGAGCAATTGTCATCAGAAATCATTATGATAAGAAGGTCAGGTGGTAACCTATGAATGAAGACATTATAATTGATGTGCAGGGGTTAAATCTCTGGTATGGCGATAATCATGCCCTGCATAATGTAACCCTTCCTATTGCAAACAGAAAGGTCACTTCCCTGATTGGCCCGTCCGGATGTGGGAAATCTACCCTTATCAGGTGTTTTAACCGGATGAATGACCTGGTAGCCGGGTGCAGGGTAACAGGCAGTATCCTGTACCACGGGCAGGATATCAACGGACCGGATGCAGATCCGGTAGAACTCAGGATGAAGATCGGAATGGTCTTTCAAAAACCCAACCCGTTTCCAAAATCCATCTACGAGAACATTGCCTACGGGCCGCGGGTGCATGGGGTAAAGAACAAACATGAACTGGACAGGATCGTGGAGTCGTGCCTGCATAAGGCAGCACTCTGGGAAGAGGTAAAAGACCGTCTGCATGATTCGGCGATGAGTCTTTCCGGTGGTCAGCAGCAGCGGCTCTGTATCGCACGAACCCTTGCGGTCAACCCGGAGATCATTCTCATGGATGAACCATGCAGTGCTCTTGACCCGATTGCAACATCAAAGATTGAGGATCTCATCGAGGATCTCAAGCAGGAGTATTGTGTGATCATCGTCACCCACAGCATGTCCCAGGCCTCCCGCGTCTCTGATTATACGGCATTTATGTACCTTGGTGATCTCATCGAGTTCGGGGAGACGAGACAGATATTTGAGAATCCACACAAAGAATTGACTGAGAACTATATCACCGGAAGATTCGGGTAATACAATGACCGAAAAAGAGCGTTCTGATCTGTCACAAATCCACATTGATGCGTGTGACCTTGGAACATACGCAATAGCCATGCTCCGTGACTCCATCGATGCATTTGAACGGGGAGACAAAGAACAGGCACATGATGTCTGTGAGCGGAAAGGTGAATTAAAGAAGCGGTTTATTGCCGCTGAAGAGAACATGTTCCGGCATCTTGCATTATATCAGCCGGTTGCACGGGATATGCGTGAGATTGTAGCCTCTCTTCGTATTATCTATAACTTTGAGCGGATTGGCCGGATGGGATATGATATCGGTGATACCATCAAGACCCTTACGCAGTGCTGTGGCCTTGCGGATCCGGAGAAACTCATTATCGTCGGGAGAAAGGTCCTGGCAATGATTGAAGATGCATTTGATGCATTTCGAGACCGTGAAGTCACACCCATCAGAAATATGCGGGAGAGGGACTCGGAGATTGACCGCCTGTATTGTGAGGTTATGCGTGATCTTATCAGGCGGATGGAACAGAAAAAGGATGATGTCCCGATTCTCGCACGATATATCATCATTGACCGGTACCTGGAGCGGCTCGGTGATCAGGCATGCAATATTGCCGAGATGACCACCTACATGGTCACCGGTGAGCGTGTTGAGATAATCTGATTTTTTCTTTTCTTCATATCCTGCTCTTTTTCCCTAAATACATACATGATTTGTTCAGGAGATGCCGGTGCACAGCAGATGCAGAATCCGGTTTACAGACATCCGCATCCCATCCCTGCCGAGACGGTTGGAATAATGGAAAACCGGTATCAGATGTGAATAAAGTGATGGTCCTGAAAAAAGGAATACGGGTTACCTTAAGAGAGGGACAAAACCCTCGTCAGTAACAATCTGTCGTCCTTCAGGGCCTTCGATGAATGCGATGAACTCAGCGATAAGGCCTGACGGTTCTCCATTGGTCAGGAAATTGAGGGGACGGGCGATCGGATAGGATTTGTCCTTCACCGTTTCGACAGAGGGGGCAACTGCTTTCCCATCAACAAGAATCGGCACTGCATGAACCGTTTCGTCGATATATCCAAGACCGACATACCCGATTGCTGCGGGAGTCTGCTGAACGCTCTGCTTTACTGCTCCGTTTGAGTTCTTTTCAAGCTGGGTCCGGACAAAATCCTCTTTGTTCATGACCTTTTCATGGAAGAACTCCCGTGTTCCTGATGCACTGTCTCTGCCAATCACTACAATTGCCGCATCATTTCCGCCTACATCCTTCCAGTTCGTGATATTCCCGTTATATATCGCCTTTACCTGATCAAGAGTCAGTGATGGAACAGGGTTTGACGGATGGGTGATGATGGCAATACCGTCAATGGCAATCTGATGCTCTCTAAGTTCGGGATATTTCTCCTTCTCTTCCTTCTTGAGATCACGGGAGGCCATTCCGATCATGGCGGTCCCTTCTCCGGCAGACTGAACACCAACGCCTGATCCACCGCCATTGACCTGTATGTCAACAGCCGGATGTGTATCCATGTAGCGCTCTGCTGCCTGCGCAGCAACAGGGAGCACCGTTGTTGAACCGGTGATGGTCAGCACACCGGCTGAACCGGGTTGTGTTTTCGTCTCCTGTAAGGGGTTTTCACCTGCAGGTGCAGGCACGGTCTTTTCGTTCTCCGTTGTACCGGTGCATCCGCAGAGAAGAATCGCACAGAGAATAAGCCCGATGAGGATGAACCCTGATGCTGAAATGAATTTACCATTCATGGTATCTCACGTATCACCTCCTATAAGGGATGAGATATTAAACTGATTATCTCTGGAGAATATAGAGACATCCGATATCTCTATAGGTACCTGAAAAACCGTATGACAGACATCCGGAGTATTATTAATACTGTCTGACTGATAGCTCTACGATTACCGGATCTTTTCAGAGAATACTATCCACATATTCTTTGAATTCGTCGTATAATTCAATAAACTGGGACTTTCATGTATCGCGTGCTGTATGTAGATGATGAACCCGGCATCCTCGAGCTGGTCAGGATGTACCTGGAAAGTTATGGAACAATGCTCGTGGATACATGCCCTTCTGCACATGAAGCGAAGAGTCTTGTCGAAAAGACAAATTATGACACCATTGTTCTTGACTACTATATGCCTGACGGTGATGGCATACATTTTTTAAAAGAAGTCCGACAGGCCGGCCTGAACTGTCCGATTATCATCTATACCGGACGGGGCAGGGAAGAGGTTGTGATTGATGCATTAAATAACGGAGCAGATTTTTACCTGCAAAAATCCGGAGAGCCGGGCAGGGAGTTTGCAGACCTCTATTCAAAGGTAAACCTTGCCATCCAGAAGTATTATGCTGAAAAGCGGGTGAAGGAGACCACTGCCCTCCTTCGTTCAACCCTTGAGTCCACTGCAGACGGGATCGTGGTTGTTGACAGCGAAGGCAGGATTCGTGCCTGGAACAGAAAGTTTGTTCAGATGTGGGATATTCCCTATCATCTCGTTGAAACAGGGGATTATTCAGCAATTCTCAGTCATATTCTCCCCCAGATCGTCAATCCGAATACTTTTTTCAACCGGACCGATTACCAGATGCGGGAGGGTCTCATACCAGGTATTGATATTATCGAGCTGCGGGATGGAAAGATCTATGAACGATACTCACAACCTCAGATGATTGATGGTGAGATCGTCGGAAAAGTATGGAGTTTTCGGGACATTACCGCTAAAAAAAGTGCGGAGAATGCACTTCGTGAGAGTGAGGAGCGGTTTCGTCTTCTTTTTGAGCAGGCCCCGGTCCCGTATCAGTCCCTGGATGAAAACGGGAAGATACTTGAGGTGAATGAGGCCTGGACACGGCTTTTCGGATATACCCGGGCTGAGGTAACCGGCCGGTCGTTCATGACCTGTATTCCGGAAAGGAATGTGAGAGATTACCAGTCTTTTCTCCATGATATCTCCGAGTATGGTTCGGTCTATGAGTCAGAGCTGAATATTATCCATAAAACCGGCAGAGAGATACCGGTTATTATGTCAGGAAAGATGCTAATCGGCGGTTTTGACATCGCCGTCAGATCCCTGTGGACCTTTATTGATATTTCTGAAAAAAAACTGATCGAGTCTCAGAAGGAGGAGGCCCTCATGCAGATCCAGAAGAACCTTGCAGAGCTGGCCATTTTAAATGACGGAGTCAGAAATCCTCTTACCGTGATTGCCGGTCAGGCAGAGCTGGCGCTTGGTGATAAGGCTGAACCGATAATTGCCCAGGTCAGGGAGATTGATCAGATGATCGATCAGCTGGATCACCGATGGCATGAGTCCACAAAGATCCTGAAATATCTGCACCGACATCATGGTTTATTCCTGAATCGTCCGGATAGTGACCCTGATTCGTCATAAGGATTCCGGAGGACCGGCTGCATCTCTGCTCAGCAACTGGCATGTGAGTAAACATGGGAAACCCTATTGCTCCGGAAGGGGAACATGTCCCAAGACATGGATATTGCCCTTATCAATCTGATTCTCCATATTGATTCATCGCTTGAGCAGATGGCCGGGGAATTGGGGGTGCTCATTTACGCCGTCCTTTTTCTTATCATCTTCTGTGAAACCGGTCTTGTCGTAACACCATTCCTCCCCGGCGATTCACTCCTTTTTGTCTCCGGTGCTCTTGCCGGAACCGGGGTGCTCAATATCTGGGTTCTCCTTCTTATCATCGGGCTTGCAGCAATCGTCGGAGATACGGCGAATTTCTGGATCGGACGATATGCCGGGTGTAAGATCATGGAGGGTCGTCTGTCCGCGTTCATTCATAAGGAATGGCTGGAAAAGACTCATCAGTACTTCGAGACCTACGGGGGGATAACCATCGTTATTGCACGGTTTGTTCCGATAGTCAGGACATTTGCCCCGTTTCTGGCCGGTGTCGGTAAGATGAACTACCGGTGGTTCCTGTTTTATAATGTCACCGGAGCACTTCTCTGGACCGGTGGATTTGTGGGCGGGGGGTACCTGATCGGGAATATTCCGGTTATATCAGATCATGTCTCGGTCCTGATGTGGCTGGTGCTGGGCATCTGTATCTTTTCCATTGCTATGGTCATAAAAGCCGTTTTTTCAGCAATACTCTTTCAGAAAGGGAAGGAGAAAGGCACTGGTGAGACTGCTGCAGACTACTGCTCCCGGTTTGAGGCTAAAAAATAACAAATACGTCCGGATTTTGGATCATACCTGATGGCAGAAAGCAGGATCAAAGATGTCAAATATCCTCTCCCATATATCATACATACCAGACAACCGGTAGTGATCTGCCGGTGAGGAATAAGATGAGATGGAATAGCACGCCTGCAGATGATCCTGGTTTTTCGCGGTACGCTGCCGAAACAATGCTTCCTCTCATCCGGGCATTGGAGCAGGAACTGACCGGGGTCAGAACGGCGGATGATATCGAATATGTGCACCGGTCACGGGTTGCAACACGCCGGCTCAGGGCATGTCTTTCCATCTTCTCTCCCTGTCTTCCACAAAAAAATGTGAAAAAATGGAGACGCACAATCAGGGGTATCACGTCGTCCCTGGGAGAGGCACGTGATCTGGATGTTCAGATAGATTTCATCAGTTCATTCATTAAAAAACAGATTCATGACTCCTGCTCAGGAGAACTCTTTTTTTATACTCACCAGACCGAAGAGGACGAAACCGGAGAAGATCTGCATCATCCGCTCTTCGTACAGAGATCATCAGGTGATGGTGTACCTCCTGATACGGCTGATGAGACGGCCCTTCTTTCCTGCAGCTGTTCCTTCGATATTCACAGACCAGGGCTTGAATGTCTGCTCCACCGGTTAAAAAGCAGGCGTCTGCAGATCCAGCCTGATCTTGTCAGAGCGGTTGATCAGCTGGAAGAGACATCTGTTCTCGAATCAATGACCACATATCTGCATGAACTGAAGGTCAGGGCTGACATTGAAGACGGAGGCGGTATTTCACGCTTCTCATACCAGCAGGCATGTATCACTACGATGACCGCTATCGCTGACCTGTTCTGGTTTGAACCATGGCTGATGGAACCTGATATGATCCACCGTCACCATGAGATGCGGATCGCTGCAAAAAGACTCCGGTATACGCTCGAAGCATTCGGAGATCTCTTTGAATGCGGATTAAAATCAGAGATTAAGACCTTTAAGGCGCTTCAGGATGTCCTTGGAGACATGCATGACTGTGACGTCTGGATTGAACGGATACCGGTATGGATACATGAGGAAGAAAAAAGGGCGTTCCGGTATTTTGGCAATCCGGACTTCTTTGCAATCATCAGGCATGGTCTGAATCTGCTGCTTGAAAACCGGAGAAAGAAAAGAGATGAACTGTTTTCTCAACTGAATACCCTCTGGAACGCACTGAAACAGGAAGGATTCTGGGACCAGCTTATGGAGAAGGTATCTGCCCCGGTTCATAATTCATTCCAGGGGGGTGCAGAGTTGTGCCGGGACGGGCCGGTCACCATCGCCCTTATTTCTGATGTTCATGCAAATCTCCCGGCTCTCGAGGCAGTCCTTGAGGATGCCAGACAAAAAGGTGCGACTGCGGTCCTGAATGCCGGAGACAGCATCGGATATGGTGCTTTTCCTGATGAAGTGGTATCACTGCTTCGTTCTTCCCATGTGCTCTCGGTCATCGGGAATTATGACCAGGCGGTTCTCTCAAAAAAATGGAAGACCGGCCGGCCACGCTCACGGGATAAGCAGATTGCAATGAGGTATGCATATCATCATCTTTCACGGGAGAACCGGGCATATCTTGCAGGACTTCCGCGTGAGATCCGTCTTAGGGTGAAAGGTACCTCCATTCTGGTCACGCACGGAAGCCCGGATTCCCTTACCGAATACCTTGTTCACGAGACCCCGGAATCGAGACTTCAAGAGATTGCAGAGAACACCGGGGCTGATATCATTGTAACCGGTCATTCCCACCTTCCATCAATCAGGAGCACTGACGGGACCCTGTTTGTGAACTGCGGAAGTGTCGGGAGGACGGAGGATGGCGATCCCCGTGCCTGCTATGCCCTGCTGACGCTGGATCCCCTCTCCGTTGTGCATATCCGGGTCCCGTATGATATTTCAAAGGCAATTGAAGCATTACGAAACCGCCACCTGCCTGATTCATTTGTGCGGATTGTCTCGGAAGGCAGACCCCTTGATATTGTATCTGAACCGGAGGATGCCCCCTGATGAATGCTGCAGTCTGGCCGGTCATTCTGGATTATACCAACCGGCTGGATCCGGATCCTGCACATGCACGACAGGTATGCCACCTGTCAGGGATGATGTTTGATGATCTTACTCCGCTTCATATGCTGCCTTCTGATGTCCGTTACCTCTTACAGGCAGCTGCACTTCTTCATGATATCGGATGGAGTGTTCCAGGTACACCTCATCACAAAGCATCACGGGATATTATCCTGCATGATACCAAAATGAACCTTTCAGGGAAAGAGCGGATGATAATCGCCTTGATTGCACGATATCACCGGAAATCACTTCCCAGAACCCGACATGCTGTCTTTCGTGAATTAAACGGAGATGCACAGCATGTCGTCTGCTGGTGCTCAGGCATCCTCCGGATCGCGGATGCACTTGACCGTGCTCATCAGAATCAGGTCAGGACCGTGACCTGCACGATCACAGCTACTGAGATTATCCTTTCCTGTTCCTGCATCTCTCCTCTGTGCATTGATGCTTTTGTGTTCACCGAAAAAAGCAGACTGCTTGAAAAAATCACCAGTCGCAGGATACGTCTTTCATGCACCTGAAGAATCCAAGGATTATCGGATTTATCGATCTTGGAACCAACTCAGTCAGGCTTTTGGTAGTCAGACTGAATCCGAACGGATCCTACCACCTCGTGACCCAGCAAAAGGAAGTCATCAGACTGGGAGAGGGTGAATACCGTGAAAACAAGCTGACTGAAGCGGCCATGGATCGGGCTACCTCGGTTATTGTCAGACTTATTGATCTTGCACGGAGCAGGGGGGCAGAGGAGTTTGTGGCGGTTGCCACCTCTGCAACACGGGAAGCATCAAACGGTGAGGACCTCTGCAACCGGATCGAAGACCTGACGGGAGTCCAGATTCATATTATTTCAGGTGCCGAGGAGGCGAGACTGATCTGGCTTGGTGTATCAAGCGGAATTGATCTGAAAGGTGAAAAAGCACTCTTTATTGACATTGGCGGAGGATCGACTGAGATCATCGTCGGAGACCAGCAGGAACCCTGTTTTTTGCGAAGCCTGAAACTGGGGGCAATCAGGACCACCGGGATGTTTGTAAAAACGGAAAAGGACGGCCGGGTTTCTCAGCCGGTCCTTCTTGCACTCAGGCGGCATATTGAGCACCAGATTGTCCATATTACACGGCATATTACCACCTGGCATATTACGAAGGCCTATGGGAGTTCCGGAACCATCCTCTCCCTTGAGACGGTGGCAGCATCGTACAAACCGTGTGCTCAGACCCATATCCCTGGGTACCTGAGCATTGAGGAGCTGGATATTCTGATCAGGTACCTCTCAAATCTTCCCCTCCCGATCCGACGGGAGGTGCAGGGCCTGAATTCTGACCGGGCAGATATTATCATAGCAGGAGCGGTGATTCTTCATGAGATTTTAAAAGCCACGAGGATGAAAGGGGTGAATGTGTCATCCCGTTCGTTACGGGACGGGCTGCTGGTCGATTATATCACCAGGATACCCGGATTTCCTCATGCGGAACCGGTTTCCATACGGGAACGTTCTGTCAGGCATCTGGGCCGGCTTTGCCATATCGATGAACTGCATGCATCCCACATTATGAACCTTGCTCGTTCGCTGTATCATACCGGTGTTCAGGCAGGGCTTTTCGCTTTTAATGAAGAGGCACAGGAACTGCTTTCATATGCGGCATACCTGCATGATGTCGGTCAGTTCATCTCATTTTCCAATCATCACCAGCATTCGTTCTATCTGATTACCGAGGTCCCGCTTCTCGGGTTTAACCAGCATGAGGTCCTTATGATGGGGCTGATTGCACGCTATCACCGGAAAAAACTCCCCCGGACGCGGGATACGCCATTTCATGAACTGGGAAGGGCTGACCGGCGGATGGTCCGTGTGCTGTCCCTGCTGCTCAGGCTTGCGGAAAATCTTGACCGGAGTCATGATCGACGGGTAAAAAAGGCGGAGTTTATCAGAAAAAAGGATTGTATTGTTTTATCAGTCTCATCCATCACCGACTGCTCACTGGAGATATGGGCAGTCGAGTCAGAAAAGGATGCATTCTTCCGGACCTTCAGATCCAGACTGGAGATTGAACAAATCATCGGAGAGGAAAGAGATGGTTAGTCTGCTGGCTGCATCTCCCCGATCAGATCCCTTACCGCGGATTCTGCTGCCTCCATTGCCTCTTTATCGTGTAACACTTCACCCTTTTTATATCCATGACCGGATACCGATCTGACAATCTTCATTTCATGAGCCTGCGCCCAGATGCGGATCGTCTCAAGCGTCCGATCCTCTCCTGATACGGCACTGACGGCAACCGGAATGATCTTTTTTCCTTTCAGCTGCCGGTCATGCCAGAGCGAGTAGGTTCTGTCCATGAGGTTTTTGACCTGACCAGAGACATCATGGAAATACACCGGTGAGCCGATGATGATTAGATCGCTCTTGAGCATCTTCCGGGCGATCGAATGAAAATCATCCTTCACCACACAAATGCCGGTCTCCATACATTTTCTGCACTCCCTGCACGGACCAATCCGTGCACCGGAGAGTGAGATCGATTTCATCTTCAGATCCCCAATCTCTGACTGCTTTATCTGCTCATTCAGGTACCCGATGAGCTGGCTGGTATTCCCCTTTTTGAGCTGGCTTCCGGAGAGTGATAAAACGCGCATACTTATCACGAGGATCCGATACTACATAAAGGTATTGAGCCCGATCTGACAAAGGGGCGAAAACCTCGTATTTCATACAGAGTCTCTATACTCCATTCAAAACCTCTATATTTTCTGCGCCGGCTGCCGGCCACCTGGCAGAAAAGACAGATGCCGGTAACAATGTTCATTACCGGACAGAGTACATCTCCCACAGAGAGGCAGCAGCAGTGGCAGAATATTCAGTTCTTATCGGGGGAAAAGCAGGAGATGGTATCTCCCAGGCAGGTCAGGTCATCGGTTCGGTCTTTTCATCACTCGGGTATCATGTGTATCAGTATGTCGATTACCCGTCACTCATCCGGGGCGGGCATAACTTTTGCATTATCCGTGCTGCAGAGTCTCCGGTAACGGCATTTCGATCCGGTACTGATGTCGTTATCGCATTTGATCAGCAGACGGCTGACCTGCATACAGGACGGTTATCAGATGACGGGATCATCATCTTTGATGCCGACCGGGTACGGGCACACGGTCAGGGAATTCCTCTCGGTCAGATTATCAGCACCCGTCAGGGTGAACCGATCATGGGAAATACTGCCATGATCAGTGCCCTGTTCCGATATCTCGGAGTACCATGGGAGCAGGTGGAGCCGGCCCTTCAGAGAAAGATACCCAAAAAGATCGAAAAAAATCTTGAGATCGCACGAGCTGCATGGGATATGCTCACACCAGGAAAAACCCTGAAGATCCCGGGGGGTGATTCAAAACCCTTCCTGTCCGGAAATGAATGGATAGGGCTTGGTCTTTTAGCAGGCGGGCTTGATGCCTATATTGCATACCCGATGACCCCGTCTTCAGGAATCCTCCATTTTCTTGCCTCAATCGCAGAAGAGACCGGGATACAGGTATATCATCCGGAGAGTGAGATAGCAGTCATCCTCATGGCACTTGGTTTTTCATATGCCGGAAAAAAGTCGGCAGTCGGCACGTCAGGCGGAGGATTTTGTCTGATGACCGAGGGGGTGTCTCTTGCAGGTCAGGCGGAGATCCCCGTCGTTATTGTCGTCTCACAACGAACCGGCCCGTCAACCGGACTTCCTACCTATACCGCCCAGTCAGATCTGCTGTTCATTCGTCATGCCGGACAGGGAGAGTTTCCCCGCTGGATAGCAGCCCCGGCCACCCCGGATGAGGCACTTTTTCTTGCGGCCGAAGCGGTAAGGATCGCCTGGAAGTTCCAAATACCTGCCTTTATTGTAACAGACAAGTCATTCTCGGAGGGTCTGTTCACCGGTCCGTCCCTCCTGCCTGATCTTCCGCCACACCGGGTTTCTGCACCTGCATTTCCCTATCACCGGTATGAAGACATGCCTGATGGAATCTCCCCTCTCCTGTTCCCACCGCATCCAGGCGAAATCGTGAAAGTAAACAGTTACACCCATGATTTTAAAGGGATCACGACTGAAGATCCCCACATCACTGCAACAATGGCAGAGAAGAGAAGACGGAAGGCGATGGCCCTGCTCGAGTATACTGACCAGCCGGAGAGTGTTCTCATTGAAGGGGACAAAACGGCACCGGTCTGTGTGATTGCATGGGGCTCGGTGCGGGGGCAGGTGGCGGAGGTTGCACAGATGCACTCATTCCGTGCTGTGTTTCCACGGATTCTCGAACCATTTCCCATAAAAACCATGAAGGCAGCACTTGAGGGTGTAACACGGGTGATCGTCGTGGAGGAGAGTGCAACAGGACAGATTGATACAATCCTCCGGCAGCATGGGATTGTGCCTGATGCATGTCTTCTTCGGTATGACGGGAGACCTTCATCGGTTGAGGAACTGGAAACGCGTATTTCGGGGGTATTATGAGTCCGAATGGAACACTTGTATCTGAAGCAAAGAATACCTGGTGCCCGGGCTGTGGCAATTTTGCAATTCAGCATGCATTCCGGTATGTTATCGAACAGTGTGAGAAAGAAGGGATACCGAGAGAGAGATTCGTCTTAGTATCAGGAATTGGGTGCCATGCAAAAATTGCTGATTACTTCAGCCTCAATAGCTTTTACTCCCTGCATGGCAGGACAATCCCGGTTGCGACCGGGATAAAGATGGCCAATCCTGACCTGAAGGTGATCTGTTTTGCTGGGGACGGGGATCTCTATGCCGAAGGACTTGACCACCTGATTCATGCAGCAAAACGAAATATCGATATAACTGTTATCTGCCATAACAACCGCGTATATGGCCTTACCACCGGACAGTATACCCCGACCTCTCCCTACGGTTACCGGGGTCGCTCCACACCAGACGGAATCCATGAGTATCCGCTCAATATTATTGAACTGATGCTTGGATCTGGTGCTTCATTTGTTGCCAGGGCGTATTCCCGGAATATTCCCCTTCTCAAACGGATCTTCCATGAAGCAATCCTTCATCCGGGGTTTGCCCATATCGATGTGCTCCAGATCTGTGCAACCTTCTTTAATATGACTTCTTTTTATGATGAGCATGTATACGAGACCTCTGAAGCAAATGTCTCACAGTTTGATATGGCCTGCCGGACCGCACAGCAATGGAATTACTCTGATCCCGGGCCGATTCCGCTCGGCATATTTTATAAGACTGAGCGGCCATCACTCCCGGAAATGCGGGAGGAACGAATAATTGACAGAAAAAAAGTAATTCAGGATATTCTCATCAGAAACTCATGACATAGTACCGCTGCAATTATCCCTTAAGCCCTCTTTTTTGAACGCTTTCTCATCAGACCCATAATGCCAAGCAGGATGATGGTTACGATTCCAATTCCTATCATGATATAATTCAGGACAAAAATTGCCGGAGGAAGGACAAAGGGGGTATCTGCGACCGGGATCTCGATCTCTTCATTGGTGCTTGTTTTGCGTGACTGGGGATTTGCTTTTGCAAGCCTGCTTACGGTATCACTGTATTTCTGGGGGATATAACTCTCATCAAGGGATATTGCCTTTTCAAAGGCGGTCAGCGCCTTATTAAGATTGCCCATGGTAAAATAGACACTCCCAAGATTATTCCATACTTCTGCAGAATCAGGATATATCTGGAGTGACTGGTTAAATGCCGCAATTGCCTCCTCATTCCGGTACATCTTTGCCAGAACCTCTCCTTTCTTATTCCATGTTGCATTATTTTTTGGATCGATCTTCAACGCAGCAGTATACGCATAATCAGCTTCAGTGAACCGGTTCAGTGCAGCCAGTACGTCTCCATACCCGTCCTGATTCTGGAAAATGTACGGATTGAGTGAGACAGCCCGGACATAAATATCAAGCGCATCCTGGTAATTGCCCAGTTCATAAATGGCACGCCCTTTTTTCCCGAGCAGATCGGCGTTGGTCTTGTCAATGCTGATTGCGCGATCATATGACTCGGCAGCCTCTGCATACCGTTTCAGCTCCATCATCGCATCGCCACGCAATTTCCATCCCTCCGTATAATACTCGTCCAGAAGAAGGGCCTGGTCATAGGCAGCGATCGCGCTTACATAATCCTTCTTTTGAAAAGCATCTTTTCCCTTGTTTATCCACACCGTTGCGTCCTGCATCGTTTCAGCAGTCACAACAGGACAGAGAACAAAAGTTACAGCCAGGATGAGAGAGATTGCCAAAACCATGCCATGCCATCGGGTCATAGGTACTTCCATTGTTATTGTACGCAAAGATTCCATTGTGGGTGAGACGGATTCAATAAAGTAGTTTCTCATCCAAAAAGAAAAGTCCTCGTTTTTTCATTTCATAAAAGAGTATAGTATGTGAGAGATTTCGATCTGCGATACAGCTCTGCATGGTTTATGTGATGGAACGTGCATCTTGTTTTAGGTATCATGGAGATCGTGAAAATCCCCCGGATGGAGAAAGAGGAGTATGATGCACTGATTCATAGCCGGTTTATGGCCAGAATCGCATTTTCGGGGGAGAAATATCCCTACATCGCCCCGTTCCTGTATGTGTATGACGGAAATCATCTCTATTTCCTCTCAACAAAATATGGAAAGAAGATTGAGTACTTTAGAAAATCCCCCTATGTCTCGGTGGAGATTGATAAATACACAAAGGATCTCTCCTGTTACATGTTTGTCACACTGCAGGGATACCTTGAGGAGGTCACAGACTCAATCGAGAAGAAACTTACGAGAGAGCGGTTTGTACATCTGATCCGGGAGCAGAATCTCTCAAACAATATCCTTGCAGCCCTTGGTCATTCACCGCAGGACCCCCCGGAGTCTATCTGCAGGGAGGAGCGCTCACTAGTCTGGCGCCTGAATGGTGTCAGAAATCTCATCGCCCTAAAAAATATGTAGGAAAACCAATACGGCCTGGTTTTGTCAACCGGTAGTATGTACTAGCGAATACAGAGCCGGACTCCCATGACAGCCGGCTTTGGAGAGGGGCATACTCCTCTATGGTGAGCGTTCATACAGGAATGGTGAGGGAGACCGCTACCTATTTACGTAGACGTACACAATCTCTTTCCATCGATGGACAATACCCACTATTACATCTCCCGAATATCTGATTTTTTACGGGAAAATCCGGATGGAATGACCATATCAGAAATTTCAAACGGTCTGTCCATGTCACGGAACACCATCGGAAAATATATAGAAATGATGTTCCTGTCCGGAATGGTGGATGTACGAACGGTCGGAAAGGCAAGAATATTCTTTTTATCAAAACGTATCCCGGTTACCACCCTGCTTCACTACCTCTCACCGGCAGTTATCCAGACCGATGATCGGTACATCATCCAGAGTGCAAATCTGTCTGCCTCGGACTTTCTTGAAACTGATCTCTCCCAGCTGAAAGGGCGCAATATTCTGGATCTTCTGACTATACAGGGATTAAAACAGGATCTAAAGGGAAGGATACTCTCTCCGGATCGCCCGCCCGTTTTTGCATCCGAACTTGAACTCATCAGATCAGAGAAGAAGCGGTTTGTATGGCTGACAGTTGCCGATGTTGTCATGTATGACGGGGCGGGTGGCCATTATTTTGTCATAGAAGATGTACATGACTGGAAGGAGGCAGAAGAGAGTAAAAGGCGGTATTATGCTCTTTTTCATGCCCTGGCAGCAGAGACCGATGAACGGGTGTTTGTCATGACACCTGAGCTGGTGTTTACCTATGTAAACCCGCGGTTTGGTCAGGCGTTTGACAGGGATCCACAATCCTTTATCGGTGAGAACCGGTTGAATATCTGTGACAAGCATGCAAAACCCCTGATTCAGGAGGCAGCACGGTACGTCTGCAGCAGGGGTGAGCCATACCGGACACTTTTCTCTATCCAGGAGCGGGATCAGGTCAGGTGGTTTGATGAGCGATTGTTTCCGGTGTCAGACACCAAAGGTGAGGTCAGGGAGATCATCGGGTTCTCACGGGATATTACGGGTTTTCAGGAGGGAGGATCTGCCCCGGTTCTTCTTGCAGCTCTTATGGATCTTCTGCATGAGGCAGTGATCACAACAACCCCTGCAGGAAAGGTTCTGTCATGGAACCGGGGTGCGGAACTGATGACCGGTTATCCCCGTGATGAACTCATCGGCAGCACAGCCCTCTCCATTATCACCCCTGATCTGAATGCCGGCCGTGATGTGGTCCATGAGACCTGTTATGGTGAGGAGATCCGCGATCTGAAGGCGGTTATCAGGGCTCGCGGAGGAAGAAAAAAACGTGTTTTACTCTCAACGTCACGGTTATCCTTTCAGGATAATATTGTCAGCGGGGTGTGCATCGTCATACGGGAGCATTAATTCCGTATCCGTGTGCAGCTCAGGAAACCGTTTCCGGTTGTTCACAAGCAGAGCATATCGAATCCCCATCCCGTATCATAACACAGATTCTGCATATCCGTTCGCGGGGATCACGTACCTTTTTTGAGACAAGATCCCTCGCAAGGTCTGCGATGGCATTGGTTACTTCATCAGAGAAGACAATCCGGTATCCCCGTTTTCCTGAGAGATATTGCGAAACTGCAGACGGTGCCATATTCAGAATCTGTGCAACCATCTTCTGGGAAAGCCCGCACCGTACCATCTCAGCGGCTATTGCTGCACGGATTGCAGGGAGTGAATCCCACACTATAGTCTCACAGGGAAGTTTTTCCATGCCATCTCTCCGGAGGAACAGGTTTCACGCCGTGAATTATCAATATACGTATGCATGCAGCTACACGGTATGGACTATCAGCAGGTATATTGGGTCACACTCCAACTCATTCGTATGTCAATTCGTCGGTTTTGGATGGTATCTCTCCTGCTGATCATCAGTATAACGGGAATTGTCTGTTCTGAGCCTGTGTTTAATGGCGCAGAACCGGTCGGACAGTCATCAGATGGATATAATCAGGATAATGCTCCTGATTATCCCACAGATCCCCAACCAATTGTCCAGACAGACATACCGACAGAATATCCGACCATACCCGTTGAGCCAACACCAGAAGAGGAGTATGGCTGGATATCCATACGCTCAGTCCCCTCCGGAGCAATGGTCACGTTTGACGGATCCTACCAGGGCCAAAGTCCGGTCACTGTACAGGTGTCCCTCTCACAATCCCCTTTCCACCAGATATTTATCTCAATGGACGGGTATCAGGACTGGAGTACTTCCCTTTCCGAACTTCCCGGCCCTGGCCAGACAATACCGATCAACGCAATTCTTGTTCCGGCAGAGCCGACGATACCTCCAACCTGGACACCGACACTGACCCCGACGGAAACGCCACCATGGACGCCAACACCTACCCCGACTCCCACGCAGATAGGATCCGATCATGGATGGTTTTCCATCGATTCCATTCCATCCGGTGGAGAGGTAACATTTGATGGCGTATATCAGGGATCGGCTCCTGTCCTCATCAGGGTGCCTACGACCGGAACACCGTCGCATCAGATTCTTGTCAGAATGAGCGGGTACTATGACTGGTTCCAGTCAGTACAGGAGAACCCGCTGCCGGATCAGACCATCCCCATAACCGCGACCCTGGTACCACAAGCCCGGTACGGAAGTATCCGTGTCACATCAAACCCGACGAAATCTATTGCCATCCTTGACGGTGGAAACCAGGATCTGACGCCCTGCACGTTTTCAGATCTGATGCCGGGTTTTCATTCGATAAAAGTCATAAAAGACGGCTACCAGCCATTTACGTCCCAGGTACAGGTACATGCCGGATCACAGTCACAACTGTACGCGCAGCTGAATCAGATAATCCAGACCGGAACCCTGTATGTATCAAGTACACCGGCAGGTGCAGACATCCTCCTTGATGGGGTATACTATGGGCAGACTCCCTCCCTTCTTTCAGCATCTGCCGGAAGTCACTTCCTCACACTCAGACTGGCAGGATATACGTCCTGGGCGTCCGGGGTTACGATAAACGCCGGTCAGCTGAATGAAATTTCAGCCCGGCTTACACCACAGGAACCCCAATACGGAGCGATTCAGGTTGCAAGCATACCCGGATCCGCACAGGTATTCCTGAATGATAATTATGAGGGGAAGACACCGGACACCGGGTATCTGGATATTCCCATGCTCCGCCCCGGATCATATACAATCAGAATAACCCATCCCCAGAATCAGGATTATCAGGGGACGGTCGCAGTGCGGGCAGGACAGGTAAGCACAGTACATGTTGCCCTGCAGGCAGCACCGGTTCCGGCAGCCATCAATGGAACCCTGAATATCGACTCCCATCCCTCGGGCGCTTTGATATTCCTTGATAATCTCTTTAAAGGAATTTCTCCACTGACCCTCTCATCGGTTCCCTCTGGTGAGCACACCCTGACCCTTCGCATAAACGGATATGATGATGCAATTCGTCAGATCACCATCACCGGCGGGAATTCAACCGATGTACTGATTGAGATGGTACCTGCGTTGCCTGTGACACCGGAACCAGCAGAGACCGCAGTCCCGACGCCGACAAAGGCACCGGCACCTGTATCAGCCCTGTTTGCAGGAGTGATTCTGGCAGCAGTCTTCATTATGAGGCACCAGGGATCCAACCGGTGAGAAGAACTATCCCTTTTTTGGGTGAAGTACTATGGTAATGTATGCTGCTTCTCTTCTGTGCATCTGCTTCATCCTGCTGGGATCAGCCACTATGGCGCTTGCTGATGCGAAGACGGAGCCAGGAAGTAATCTTTCGCCCGTGATAATCTCATTTTCTGCCGCAAGCCCGGTAAAAGATGACCTGATTCATTTTACACTGAACAAAACCAGTAAGTACTCAAAGAATGAATCCATCGAGGCGTATTACAACAACATGAGTGAAGAGACGGATACAAGCCTTCCCAGACTGGTTTTTCTGGGGATACCAATGGAATGTCATTTCTGCATGAATGTTCCCGTCCTTACCCATCTGCGGTTGTCATGACGGGTGTGTTGCTGCGACGGTAATATCATACACCACATGGAACCGGTCCGGTGAGTAGGACCGCACATATCTGTGCTCGATCTGTTCAACCGGGAATTCCCGGAGCGTTTCGAGATACTCATCCTCCTGACTGACCAGGGCATACAGGTGTATCGTCCCGCCAGGCCGTGTCATCTGAAAAGCTGCCTGTACAAAGGATATTGCATGTAACGGGAGGTTCATGATTATCCGGTCTGCCGGATACGGGATGATTTTTGGCAGACTGAGCGCATCTGCAAGGATGGGAACGATATTTTTCTTCTGATTTCGTGCGATATTTTTAACCATGAGAATGACTGCTTCAGGATTGATATCGCCGGCATACACAACCGACGCTTTATCTGCAAGCGTTATGGCAAAGGGCCCGACCCCTGCAAACATATCAATAACCCGTTCCCCATGATGCATCTGATTTCTAATGCGCTGGCGTTCACCGGATAAGCGGGCGGAGAAGTAGGCCAGTGAGAGATCAATACTGAACCGGTGGCCATATTCTGTGTATTCAGTAGCGGTTGTGTCTGCTCCGGCCAGTACTTTGTACCGTTTCGTCCGGTACGGGCCATGAACCGCACTTTCAGCATACAAAACGGTATGATAGGTCTTTTTTGAGGCAAGGATCGCTGCTGCACCGGCCGGATCATCCTCCTGCATGATGGCGATCCCCCCGACCTGCTCAAACCGTGGCAGTTCCTCCTTCTCCGGGACACAGGTAAAAATCTCACATACTGCCCCTTCAGTATGTCCGGATATCGGAATGAGCAGATAATCCCCGTCAGATCTGATACGGCACAACCGGTCAAGAAGCCCCTCCTCAAGGAGCCGTCTGCGGGTCTTCTCACCCTCTGACCGGTGTACCTTCAGACACCAGCGTTTTGTCTGCATCCCTCATGTGTTATGGCCGGTCCGGTATAACAGGTATGCATGGATGAGTACCTCCGCAGACTGCGGGATGGAACACTGAAATTATATGCTCTTGAAAAAGAACTGGCTCCAGGTGATGCGATTGCAACCCGCCGGAGATTTATAGAGGAAGAGACCGGGGTCACCCTTGACCGGGTCGGAGACTGTTCAATTGCTCTGGACTCAGTTGTAAAGAAGAACTGTGAGAATATGATCGGGACGATTCAGGTGCCTCTCGGCGTTGCCGGACCGATCCGGATAAAAGGAGAGTATGCAGACGGGACGCTGTATCTCCCGCTTGCAACAACTGAAGGAGCATTGATTGCATCAGTAAACCGTGGCTGCAGCCTGATTACCGCGGCAGGAGGGGCTGATGTCAGAATCCTGAAGGATGGTATGACCCGTGCTCCGGTGTTTGCCGCCGACAGTATCGTCCATGCAAAAGAGGTATGCGAGTGGATCATGTCCCATGAGGCAGAGATTCGTGCAGAGGCAGAGTCCACCACAAGATTTGGCAAACTTACCGGGATAGAAGTAACAACCGCCGGTACATCCGTATTTGTCAGATTGTCGTTCTTCACCGGCGATGCCATGGGGATGAATATGGTGACCATTGCATCAGCGAAAGCATCTGAGCTCATCTCCCGCGAGACGGGTGCCCGCCTCATCGCCCTCTCCGGCAACTGGTGTACTGACAAAAAACCGGCGGCAGTAAATGTTGTCCTCGGGAGAGGGAAGACCGTCAGTGCAGGAGTGCTGCTCTCTCAGGACCTGATCAGCAGGGTGCTCAAGACCGATGCCCCCTCGTTGCTTGAGGTGAATACCAGAAAGAACCTTGTGGGATCTGCCCGTGCCGGCTCATACGGCTTTAATGCACATGCGGCAAATATTGTTGCTGCGATGTTTATTGCCTGCGGACAGGATCCTGCCCATGTGGTGGAAGGGTCGCTCTGTCTGACGACGGTGGATCCTGCCCCGGCAGGTGTGTATGTGTCAGTCACGCTGCCGGCTCTTCCGGTCGGGACGGTTGGCGGGGGAACGGGTGTTGAAACACAGGCTGAATGCCTCAGAATGCTTGGGGTTTTCGGAAGTGGTGACCCGCCCGGATCACATGCGAAGAAACTTGCCGAGATTATCGCTGCAGGAGTTCTTGCCGGTGAGTTATCCCTTCTTGGTGCATTGGCGGCACAGCATCTTGCACGGGCCCACAGCACACTTGGGAGATAGCAGGCACGGTCCCCTGTGGTCCCCTGTATATCACTCAGCAACTCTTTCTTTTCGTATGGTACACCATTTGATATGAAATTTCATGGGGGTATCAGAAAGCCCGCTTTATACAGGGTTTTTCTCTATGGTCTTCTTATGGCAGGACTTGTTCTTGCCGTCATCCCGATGGCGGTTGCGGATTTTCCAGAGACTCATTCGTGGAACCCGTATCAGGGATGGGATATCGAACTCTCATCAGTTGCCGGAATCGGTCTTTTCCCGACGGTCCAGGTTGACTGGACACCAAAACCCACCGCAGAACCACTACCGAAAGTCTCCAGTGACACCTGGGTGAAACTTGCGTATTATCCTCCCGGATCTGAACCAGGACAGCCGGCCATTCTTGCCGGATATGTCGGCGGGAGAAACTACAATGCAGAGGTTACCATCACCGGCAAAATGAACGTGAATGATGAATTCCATGACATCGTAACCACCAGGGCACAGGAGAACGGGGTCTTTGTCTGGGCAGTTCCAGATGAACTCAAATCGGTCCCCTATTTCCAGGCAGTTGCAAAGGTGAGTGGCACTATCGCAAAATCCGAAATTGTTCAGACTACCGGTCTTTCAGGGTATGTCCCGGCCGGTTCGACGGTTCAGCCATCACCATCACCCGGACCGATCGTTGCTGCTGCCACCAGCACACCATCACCGGCATCATCCCTTCCGGTCATAACAAGCCTCACCCTCTCGGCCAATAATCTCCGTCCGACTGTGGGAACCGACGTCGTTTTAACCGGCCGGCTTGTTGACAGTTCAGGAAAAGGGGTACCCGGCGTCAGTATCACGATCGAGGTTCCTGATTATGGAACAGACTTCCTCCCGCTCCTCACAACCTCAACCGATGGAGACGGACGGTTCACCGCAACCATCAGTACATGGGAGAGCGGTGGTGTTCCGGTACGGGCAGTATTTGAAGGAAACGACAAATACCTTGCGTCAACCAGTAATACCCTGACATTTTACGCATCTGACAAAAAACCAGCAGGGTCCGGTGTCGGAACAA
Organism: uncultured Methanospirillum sp.; assembly: GCA_964501255.1. GTDB lineage: Archaea > Halobacteriota > Methanomicrobia > Methanomicrobiales > Methanospirillaceae > Methanospirillum. Next base: position 42,463 of record CAZCSN010000014.1, read on the forward strand.
CCCTGTAACCTTTTTTACCGGTTTAAAAACCCGACATCCGGGAACGGTACCGTCTGATCAAGAAGCAGAGAGACAAGTTCCGGGACAAACAGCAGGATAACAACCAGGATACGGAGTGGGGCATGATCTATCCTGCGATATGCAGCGATGGTAACCGCAAGCAGAATACCCATTGCGAGAGCCCATGTCCATGTCCAGGGAGCAGCAGCCCCCATACGGATAGAAAGGACTGCATACCTGACGAGTGATGAAAAGGCTATCGTCCCGCACACCAGTGCCACGAGTGCGAACAATAATTCAACGAATATCAGCGTCCGGTTCCGTGCAGCCACGATGAATTGTTCCTGCTCTTTTTATAAAATCATTGTGATGATCGAATTATCTATCCCATAATATTGGAACTGACTTTGATGACTTTGGTTTCCACCTCAGCCTGCCGTTCACCGGA
>CAZCSN010000015.1:0-42101 GCA_964501255.1 uncultured Methanospirillum sp.
CGGTCGCCACAAATATATGGTAGGAATGAAAAAAATAACCCGAAATTTCAGAGACACTTTGAGATTGATTTTCTGAAGTGATATATATGGAAATCCCCAGACTTGACATTAATTTAAACGAGGAACTCTTCCGCAAATACCTGCGTATCCTCAAACTGGCCCGTTTCCCGACACGGGATGAGTATACAAAAATTGCACTTGTCGCTGCGGCAGGTGTTGTACTGATTGGAATTATCGGGTTTGCCATCTACGAACTCTTCCTTGTACTCCCATCCTGATACTCATGGAGAATGAACACCGTCTTACCCGCATTTTTGCGGTAAAGACCACAAACCGGTCAGAGCGGTCGGTCGCAGACAATATCGACAAGGCGGTGCGGGACGCTGATAATGATATCCGGGTTATGTCAGTTATCGTCCCTGACGAACTGAAAGGATATGTTCTGGTAGAGACCGATGAACCGATTGCCAGGGTTCAGGAACTGATGGAACGTGTTCCCAGTGCGCGCACTGTCCTTCCCGGAGTAACCACGCTTGAGGAAGTCGGTCATTACCTGATACCAAAACCGGCGGTCAGTGGTATTGATGAAGGGACAATTGTTGAGCTGATCAACGGTCCGTTCAAAGGCGAAAAAGCGGTAGTCAAGCGTGTTGATGCCTCAAAAGAGGAGATTACCGTTGAACTGTACGAGAGTGTTCTGCCTATTCCTATCACAGTGCGGGGTGACCACGTCAGGGTCATTGACCGTGGTGAAGACGACTCATGACAGGACGGCAGGACCTGCAGGACATATTCTTTTTTATCTATCCTTCCAACCTTTATGAACCCAGATGGACATCACTGTCCTGACTGGTGATACACAATGGCAGAAGTAGTCGAGGTACTAGTACCCGGTGGCAAGGCAACTGCCGGTCCGCCACTCGGTCCGGCACTGGGTCCCCTCGGTATCAACGTCAAGGCTGTTGTTGATGAGATTAACAAAAAAACCGCATCCTTTAACGGAATGCAGGTTCCTGTCCGTGTAGAGGTGGATGAGAAGAAGAATTTCACCATCTCGGTCGGAATTCCGCCCACGACAGCACTCATCATGAAAGAAGCAGGCGTTGAAAAAGGCTCTGGTGAGCCGAATACCAAGATTGTCGGGGACGTGCCACTTGAGGCTGCTGTCAGGATTGCCAAAATGAAACTTGATGATATGCTTTCCTATGATCTCAAGAGTGCGGTCAAGGAAGTCGTCGGTACCTGCGTATCGCTCGGCATCACTGTTTCAGGCAAAAAGCCCAAAGATATGCTCAAAGAGATAGATTCGGGCGCTCATGACGCAGTTCTCGTGGGATAGAATCGATATGTAACCATAGAAGATCGTGAGTATTCGCGGTCGCAGCACTATGGAGGAACCTGATGGTAGAGAAGAGCGTCCTTATTGACGCATTGAAAAAGGCAAAAGAACAGGCGCCTGAACGGAAATTCACCGAGAGTGTCGATATGACCATTAACCTGAAAAATATCGACATGTCTCAGCCGAAAAACCGTATTGATGAGACCATCCTCCTTCCCCACGGGAATGGCAGGACTGTCAAGATTGCCGTTCTCGGTTCTGGTGATATTGTCACGCAGGCCCGGGAAGCCGGTGTTGAACTCATCATGGGACCGGAAGAGATTGAGCGCCTTGGAGGTGCCCCTCGTGAAGCACGTAAAGTTGCATCCGAGCATCAGTTTTTCCTGGCAGAAACGCAGGTCATGAGTCTTGTCGGACGATGGCTTGGTCCACGTCTTGGACCCCGTGGCAGAATGCCGCAGCCGATTCCCGCCGGTACGGATATCCGTCCGATTGTGGAACGTCTTCGCAAGTCTGTAAAAGTCAGAACCAAAGACAAGATGACATTCTCACTGAAGGTGGGAACAACCGCCATGAGTGATGAAGAGGTTGCAGAGAATATTGATGCAGTCCTCAAGCGTATTCTGGCAAAACTGGAGATGGGTGACTTCCAGGTGAGATCGGTCTATATCAAGACAACGATGGGGCCGTCTGTGAAGGTGGAGTTATAATGGCATTGTATACCGCACATCTGCCCCAGTGGAAGAAAGACGAGATTACCAACATCAAGCGGCTCGCCGGTGAGTATAAACTGGTCGGGCTTGTGGACATGTATGGTATCCCGGCCAGACAGGTGCAGGATATCAGGAGAAATCTTCGCGGCAAAGCCGAACTGATAATGACCCGGAACACGCTCATCGAACATGCGTTTGATGAGATCGGGGGATCCCTGTCAGAGCTCTCTTCACACTTATCCGGACATTCTGCTCTCATCTTTACGAATGAGAATCCTTTCAAGCTGTACAGCATGCTTGAAAAGACGAAGACAAAGATGGCAGCACGTCCCGGGGAGACTGCACCGGAAGATATCGTCGTTTCAAAAGGACCGACCAGTTTCCGTCCTGGTCCAATCGTTGGTGAGCTTCAGCAGGCCGGTATTCCAGCCGCCATTGAGGCAGGAAAAGTTACCATCCGTGAGACCAAGACGGTGGTAAAAGCCGGTCAGGAGATCAGCAAGAAACTTGCAGATGCACTTGCCAAGCTTGATATCAAGCCGATGGATGTCGGTCTGATTCTGCAGGCAGCCTTCTATGAAGGAAGTATCTACGAGCCTGATGTCCTTGCAATCGACGAGACTGCATTCTATAACAGTATCATCACCGCTGCAACCCATGCCTTTAACCTGTCAGTCAATGCTGCCTATCCAACCAGGGATACTGCATCTGCACTGATCAGCAAGGCGGTCCGTGAAGCACGTGGTGTAGCTGTCGAGGCTGCAGTCACCAGTAGTGACATCATCGACGCCATTCTTGGAAAGGCACAGGCACAGGCCATGGCCCTTCAGAATGTAGTCGGATAATCAATATGAACAATACGAACAATCGGAAAGATAATTTGGTGAATTAACATGGAGTATGTATACGCTGCACTCCTTCTGCACAAGGCAGGAAAGGAGATCAACGAATCATCTGTTCAGGCAGTACTTTCTGCCGCTGGTATCGCTGTCAACGAATCACGTGTCAAGGCACTTGTTGCATCCCTTGAAGGTGTCGACATTGAGGATGCAATCAGCAAGGCAGCTGCAGCACCGGTCGCTGTTGCAGCAGCTCCTGCAGCAGCTGGCGCAGCTCCGGCAGCCGCTGCAGCAGAAGAAGCCCCGGCTGAAGACAAGAAGGCTGAAGAAGAGAGCGGAATGGCAGGGCTCGGTGCCCTGTTCGGCTAAATATTTTTCTTTTTTTCCTGTTTGTTTATTGACCTCTTATTTCACTCCCGGACGATAACCTGTTTTCCCTGGAGTACGATTGCCAGATAATACATCACCTCTTTCAAACAGACTATTAGCGAACTGTTTATAAGCAGCAGAAATCTCCCGGTTTGGGATAGATAAGGCATATGTCAAAAGATTCGGGTCATAATCTGCCCATTCTGGATTTTCTGCACGAAGATATCCGGAAAAATAAAGAAAACTCCATATATTACCGGGATTTCTTCCGATGTCCCTGAAGGTGATCGATTCTGTAATGGGATATCGTATCTCCTGTCCTGACAGGAGTTTTTCAAGATCCTGTATTATCTCAATACCGCCCTGTGCAAGTTCTTCATATACAAGGGTATTTGCAGAGGTATTGAGCCAGTGAGGACCCGGAGGAGAAGGAAGGTTGTCTACGTAATTCGTAACGGACCAGGGGTTACATATTGTCTCTTCTCCAAATGAATAGCCATCATACCATTCGCGTATCACATCCCCATGATCCTGAATACAAAAATCACTCAGTATTTTCTCAATATCACCATCGGTAAACCCGAACATCCGGTTAACCGGGTGTTTTTGAAGGGTGGTAATTACCTTCAGATTATTCAGATCAGAGAATATGGATTCTTTTGCAACCCGTAGTATCCCGGTAATCACCGCACGGTAAAGAGCCTGTGCATTTTCATGTCTGAGACCTCCTCCAAGACATGACCGCATAATTAAATACCCTCATGTAAAAACCTCAAAATGAACGGATAGTCTATCTATTGGAAAGCATCCGGATTAGTAGTTATCGTACCTGTTTCACCAGTGTATGGTTTTCTATTGAAAGCCACAAGTTCAGGAATGGGAATAATGGTATACCAGATATGTGAAGAACTGTAGTATTGATACATCTTCCCGGTTATTTCATCACCCCCCTATATCAATGCCTTTCCCGGGTATCGGGGGGTTACATTTTCGTACTGAACCCCAAGACGTTTTAAAACCGTCGGGGCAATATCCTTCTGATCGCCGGTCAGATTATACCCAGGTTCACTTGTAATCATCCACAGGGATATCTGCCCGGTATGATCTTTCGGGCCGGTATTAAACCCATGATCGGTGGTGACATAAAGAACGGTGTTTTTCTCTACACCAGGATCCTGTAACGCGTTGAGAATCATCCCGGTTGCATCATCTATCTTTTTAATAGCCGCTATTTGTTCAGGGGATTCTGCTCCGTATGCATACCCGGCATCAGCGGCATCCCTGAAGTGAACAAAGATAAAAAACCGTCCTTTTGGTGCAAAATGACAGACCGCTTCTGTTGCAACAGAACCAACCAGTCCTGCATCACTGTTCCGGTCATAATAATAATCCACAATCTTTCCGGCATGGTAGAACGGAAGCCCCTTTATTGTCCCAAGACTTCGTTCCTGCGATGCTACAATCACAGTACTGATCGAATCGGATCCAAGTGTTTCCTCCAGCCGTTCAAAAATGGTCAGGCCGTGTGGGATCTCTCCATATCGCATACTCTTAAAAACATTCGTCTGTTCCGGTGGATATCCTGTCAGTATCTGTGCATGACCTGCCATAGTATCCGGGAAATGATCGGAAATGGTGATATTGATAAAACTGCCCTTCTGAGCAAGGGTTGAGAGATTGGGAAGAGATCCCGCCTGTAAGAGGTCCTGCAGGGTATCTTTGGATATCCCATCCCATGAAATCAGTATTGCATTATCCATCCCGGCTGGTGCTGCACTGATCGTCCCTGTCATCAGCATGAAGAGCAGGATACAGGAAAACATGATTATCTTTTTGAATCTGTAAGTGTGGATGCTCATATTACAATAAACCCGGGCCGTACCGCTGACCCATTTTTAGAAAATATGACTGGTGATACTCTTCTGCCGGCCAGAAGGTTGAGGCAGGAACGACTTCTGTTGCGATGGGTGCAGCATATCGGCCGGATTCATTCATCCCCCGGATACAGTGTTCTGCCTCCTCTTTTTGCTCCTGTGTTGTATAGAAGATGACTGACCGGTACTGGCTGCCGATGTCCGGACCCTGCCTGTTTATTTCGGTGGGATTATGCAGGGAGAAGAACACTCCGAGAAGTCTTCGATATGAGATGACCGCCTCGTCGTATTCGATGGCAACCGTCTCAGCATGACCGGTTGTGTCCGAACAGACATCCTGATAGGTAGGCTTTTCGGTATGGCCCCCCATATAGCCGACCCGTGTCGTGAGTACTCCCGGAAGTCTTTGAAACCCTGCTTCTATTCCCCAGAAACACCCTCCGGCAAAAAAGGCGATTGCCATGCATTACTCTATGTATTCAGAATATATAGGAACTGCCACTGATGGAAATACTATAAGGTTACAAGGAAATTCTTCATTATGAATCGTGCAGTATTCGGACTTGTATTCCTGCTTCCCGCGATGCTCTGTGTCACTCATGCACATGCGGACATGCGGACCATAATGCCAGGTGGGACCGTTTTTCTTGGCGAAGAGGGACTGGATATCTCCGCGACCGGCATCCCGGATGGCGGACAGATAGCATGGTGGGCACCCGGAACCGCCAGAAATCTTGAGCCTACGGACATAATGACGGTTTCATCACCGGATTCCTTTTATGTCTCACCCTCTGCATTTTCAGGAAAGGAAGGACTCTGGTACTCCTGGCCGGACGGAACCCCGGTCTTTCAGGTAAAACGGCCACAGGTATCGGTCAGAGTGCATGATGAGACTGCGGATTTTGATGCAACCGGAAAGTGGATTCCACGAGGGGATGTGGTATCGTTTCGGATATCCTCAAATGTCTATGAGGCAAATGCACGGGGAGGACCGGAGGGACAGGTGGATATTGTGCTTATCAGTCCTGAAGGGGCAAAATACTCTTCTGTTTCAGGACCGTCAGGATCATTCTCCCTGACTGGTATTCCCCTGACGTCCTCACTGACCTCAACCGGTCCGGTATGGAGCACCGGAGGAGTGACGGTGGGAACCTGGACCGTGCAGGCTGAACTCTCCATGAACCGGATTTGCGATAATCTGCCGGATACCGGGGCCGGGATTTCTGCTCCGGTAGAGATCCTGATCCAGAATGTGAATCCTTTAATTAAACAACCCGTTTCGATTGAGGTTGGAACACCGGCACCGGAAAAACCAACCCTAACCCCAACCCCCCGGGAGAGTTCGGATTCACCTAAGCCGGTCATAACCACTCAGATCCCGGTTCAGGTCACTCAGACCATGGTGCAGATCCCGCAGCAGACCCTTCCTCCGTCACCTTCTCCAGCATACACTGCCGTTCCCTCTGCACCACAGGCAACAGCAACACCACCGATGACTGAGACAGGCACTCCGGTGGCGGAAAGAACCCGGTCTCCGGTTGGGATCATGACAGTTATTGGGGCAGTTATCGGTCTAATCGGGTTTATGTATTGGAAAAGGAAATAACATTTAAAATTTTGAGAATCTTTGCAAATTTTTTCGGATTTGTGAGCCTGTTCAAAATTAATTCCCTATTTCACATGAATACTTATACCCAAACATAACAGAGTAAAAAGGAATAGATGACATCCCGGAAACTTCCAATTGGAATCCAGTCGTTTCAGGAGATGCGAACCGGTGGGTATGCGTATGTAGATAAAACCCCCTTCATTCACAGACTTATCAGGTCCGGGAAGTATTATTTCCTATCAAGACCACGGCGGTTTGGAAAGAGTCTTCTGATTGATACCTGTGATGCGGCATTTTCTCAAAAGAGGGATCTGTTTACCGGACTGTTTCTTGATAGTCCGGAATCTGACTGGGACTGGACCAGGAAAAATCCGGTATTACGAATTGACTGGTCTCTTTCTTCCCCCCGGACTCCCGGGGATCTGAACATTCACATTCAGCACTCATCTCATCCTGGGCCCGGAACTGGACGATTGAACTCTTTGAAACGTCAATCGGAGGACGGTTATCAGCCCTCATCAGGGAGATTCATTCCAGAACCGGAGAGCAGGTTGTAATTTTAGTTGATGAGTATGACAAACCAATCCTTGATACGCTGGATAATGTGGCAGTTGCAGCAGAGATGCGAAATATTTTACGGGATTTTTATGGATTACTAAAACCACTTGATTCTCATATCAGATTTGTGTTTCTCACTGGGGTCTCAAAATTTGTAAAGACCGGCATTTTCACCGGTTTGAATAATCTTCAGGATATTACACTGGATCCTAGGTATTCCACCATCTGCGGATATACAGAAGAAGATATCAGAACCGTATTTGGATCATGGTTTGACCGATATGATGCTGAACTGATACGTGAGTGGTACAACGGCTATTCATGGACCGGTGAGTCGGTTTACAATCCTTTTGATATCCTTCTCTTTTTTGACTCCGGAATATTCAGGCCATACTGGTTTGAGACCGGAACACCATCCTTTCTTATGAAATACTGGCTGAATAATCCAAGAATCCCTGCGGATTATGATGGGAAGATATCAGGTGACGAGATTATCCTGTCATGCGATCCTGACAATATCCGTGCTGACACCCTTTTATTTCAGACCGGATATCTGACGATCCGATCATGGTCATCCGATGGCATCCGGGGATTTCAATGCACACTCGGATATCCAAACAAAGAAGTCAGAACATCATTAAACCTCCTATTCTCCGAGGCTCTTTTCGGAGATTCGCTCTCAGATAGCCGAAAGATACTCTACTCCCTCCTTGACGACGGGGATACAGAGGGATTGCATACGTACCTGCAATCATTCTTTGCATCCATCCCCCATGACTGGTACCGGAAACCACCTTACACGATTTGAAGGATACTGGGCCAGTCTTATATATTCACTCTTCGCCAGCCAGGGATTTGATATCATAGCCGAAGATTCGACAAACAGCGGTCAGATTGATCTCACAGTAAAAACACCATCATATATCTGGATCTTTGAGTTCAAAGTAAAAGACACACAACGGAAAAGAACCGTATTGCCTCTTACACAGATGGAGGTCAAAAAGATATGCGGAAAAATATCAGTCTGCCCACGCAAAATAATAAAAACCGGGATCATATTTGATCCAAAAAACGAAATATTGATGAATGGGTAGCAGAATAACCATGCTTTGAATATGTATCCGTCTTTATCATTCCGGCCTGACCGATAATTTTCTTGGATTGAAAGGAGTAATGAATACTATGAATCTTGGAGCTACGATAATCAAATCACGGCGGAGTGTCAGATCATTTACAGACAAGCCAATCAGTGATGAAATAATTAAGGAAACCCTGGAATGTGGCCGTCTTGCACCTACGGCCATGAATCTTCAGCCCTGGCTGATTGGTGTGGTAACGGATCGCGACCTGTTAAAACAGATTGCGGATATGACGGATCATGGTAAGTTTATTGCCGATTCAGCAGCCTGTTTTGTCACCTGTGGTGATAAAAATGCAAAATATTATCTGGAAGACTGCTGTGCAGCAACCATGAACATGATTACCTGTCTGCAGGCATATGGGGTCGGGTCATGCTGGGTTGCTGGTGATAAAAAGGAATACGGACCAAAGATCTGTGAACTCCTTGAAATTCCGCCACCATATGTACTGACATCACTCATTGCAGCCGGATATCCGAAAGAGATACAGGTTCCAAAGAAAAAACCAGGAAAAGAGATCTTCTTTACCAACCGGTGGAAACCGGAAGAAGAGTAAAAGCAGGACTGGATAATCCACTCCTGATTATATTGACTGGAATAATTTCACAACGTCAGTATAGTCTATTCTTCCGTTTCCTGAAAAGTCAAATGCAGCAACCGGCTCATTCTTACTGATCCAGTCCATCTGTTTAAAGAAGGTGACCACGTCAGAGTAGTCAGCACGGCCATTTCCATTTACGTCCTCATATTTGCCATCGCCATTCAGGTCTTTTGGTGGCTGACTCATACCGGGAAGCGGAATAACACCGGATGAGGACCCGCCACCGCCAAGCGCTTTATAAAGATTAATCCGTCCGCCGGATACTGTCTTTCCAGAGAATGCAGGCAGTTTATCGACGGTGTCCATGATCTTTGCCTTAAGTGCTGCAGGTGTCATGGATGGATTCTTTGAGAGCAGGAGGGCAGCAAGCCCTGCTACATGGGGCGTTGCCATTGAGGTCCCTTTCATCTTCACATACTGGTGCCCAAGTGATGACGGATAGGTGGACATGATCCAGTCTCCGGGAGCCGCAACATCCACCGTCGTTGCCCCATAGTTTGAGAATGAGGGTATGCCATCCTTTGCATCAGACGCCGCGACAGAGATGATCTGGGGAGAGTCAAATCCTGACGGGTAATGCGGGGTTATATCATTATTTGATCCTGCATTGCCGGCAGCACAGGTAAAGAGGATGTTTGTTGACGCAATTGCATCAGCGAGCGCCTGGCTTTTTGCTGTTCCACCCCATGAGCAGCTGATGACATTGGCGCCCATCCGGCGTGCATACGCGATTGCGTTCAGTGAGGCAGCGGTATCACCATTCCCGTCTGCCCGGAGGAACTTCAAAGGCATAATCTTAACCTTCCAGGCAACACCGGCAATTCCTATACCGTTATTTCCAATCGCCCCGATAACCCCGGCACAATGGGTTCCATGGCCATTGTCATCCATTGGATCATTATCGTTATTGATAAAGTCATACCCGTGCACATCATCGACATACCCGTTCCCGTCATCATCAATGCCGTTGTCCGGGATCTCTCCCGGGTTTGTCCAGATATTTGCTGCGAGATCAGGATGAGTATAATCGACACCGGTATCGATAACTGCAACTACGATGGTATTTGAACCGGTAGTGATATCCCACGCCTTTGTAGCACTGATATCGGCACCACTTGTTCCGCCGGTCTGACCGGTATTGGAAAGCCCCCATTGATCGGAAAACTTCGGATCATTTGGGAATGACAATGCCGACAGAGCTGAAACCTCATCAGGCCCTGCCGGTTCTGTTTCCGGAAGTGATAACGAGATGATGTAATTGGGTTCGGCATAGGCGACATACGGTGAACTTTCAAGCTCGGCGATTGCATCCTTTACCGAGATCGGACCTGACAGATCAAGAGCCTGCAGATTCGCAAGTCCTTCGGATGAGAAGTCGGTTGCAACTTCCGCTCCCAGGGCTTCCAGTGCTACCGGACCTGACCCTTCAGCAGCCAAAGCTGCAACCGTCCCGTCCTTATACTTGACAATGACCTCACCGGGAACATATGGTGCAGTAATTGGTGCCCCGTTTCCATCCGCAGAGCCGGACGCATCATCAGCACAGACCCCGGATATGACCCCTGACAGGAAAAACCCGGTCAATAGCAGCAGATATAAGAGATATCGAAAATACGAATCCTGCATGTTTATCCCCCACGAAGACAGCCGCACAGACTGTATGTATTAGGATCTATAATTTCAGGGAGATTTAAGTATCTTCCCCGGTGACGAGTGTACCCGTAGTATGCGGGGAGGATCAATAAAAGAGAAAGACCTTATTTGTACGACTGGCAACGTGTACGCATGAACCGGTCTGTACTCCAGGTCGCGCTGGATCTGGTTGAACTTGACCGTGCTATTGCCATAGCCGGTGAAGCTGTTCTTGGTGGTGCTGACTGGCTTGAGGCTGGAACCCCGCTTATTAAAAGTGAAGGAATGCGGGCAGTATCTGCCTTAAAGTCTGCATTTCCTGACCGGACAATCATTGCGGACATGAAGACCGCTGATACTGGTGCAATCGAGGTTGAAATGGCCGCCAAATCAGGGGCTGACATTGTCTGTGTGCTTGGTGCCTCTGATGATGCTGTCATTGCTGAATCGGTCAGGGCAGCCCGGAAATACGGCGTCAGGATCATGGCAGACCTGATTTCAGTTCCCGACCCGTCCGTACGTGCAGGTGAACTTGAACATCTGGGAGTTGATTTCATCTGTGCCCACACCGGAATAGACCAGCAGATGACCGGGACTGACTCACTGGACCTTCTCATGAGAGTGATCAGGGAGGTTCACATTCCGGTTGCAGCTGCCGGAGGGATTTCTGAAAAAACAGCCCCCGGTGCTATTGCAGCCGGTGCATCCATTGTCATTGTCGGTGGTGCGATCATCAGATCATCTGATGTCTGTGGTTCCACGCGCAGAATCAGGGAGGCTATGAACAGGCCTGTCCCCTACACCGGCCCTGATATCTCACAAGAGGATGAGATTCGTGACATCCTTTCCACGGTCTCATCATGTAATGTATCAGATGCCATGCACCGGAAAGGGGCGATGGCTGGTATGATTCCGCTCTGTCCTGGGACAAAGGCGGTTGGAAAAGCAGTCACGGTACAGACATTCGCCGGAGACTGGGCAAAACCGGTTGAGGCGATTGATATTGCATCTGCCGGGGATGTTATCGTCATCAACAATGATCAGGGAACAGATGTTGCTCCCTGGGGAGAACTGGCCACCATTTCCTGTCTGAACCGGGGAATTGCCGGAGTCATTATCGACGGGGCGGTCCGGGATGTGGATGATATCCGGAAGATGCATTATCCTCTCTGGTCACGGGCAACGGTTCCCAATGCAGGAGAGCCAAAAGGGTTTGGTGAGATCGGATCTGAAATCAGATGTGGTGGCCAGATAGTCGCTTCAGGAGACTGGATCATCGCCGATGAAAGCGGTGTTGTTGTCATTCCCAAAACACGGGCATATGAGATAGCACGGCGTGCAATGGAAGTTTATAAAACCGAACTCCGGATCAGGGAGGAACTCAGGCAGGGAAAGACACTCTCCCAGGTGATGAATCTCCTGAGATGGGAGAAGAAATGAGAATGGAGTATACCTCCCGTGATCGTACGCCTGATTTGCAGGAGGGGCGGGTATGAGTGCATTTCGCAGAATCGGAGAACTGACCATTGCGCACCTCATCAATGATATTTATGCACCCGTTCTTATGGCACTCCAGCCGGTCCTGATTACCATGTACGGATACGGGTATTTTGAGGCAGCATTACTTCCCGTCATGCATAGTCTGACATCATCCCTCCTCCAGCCGGTCTTTGGATATCTTGCGGATAATAAGGGAATAAAAGTCAGTATCGGCATATCCATTCTTCTCTCCGGTATCGGGGTTTCAATCCTGGGTCTTATTCCAAACCAGTATCTGATGATGCTGATGTGTGTTGCCATCTCCGGAGTTGGTCATGCCAGTTTTCACCCTGGAGCACTCTGCCAGGTCAGCATTCTGGCAACCGGCAGCTCCCGGGGGAAACTGACATCACTCTTTGTAGTCGGAGGGAACATGGGGATGGCACTCGGGCCGATCATTGCCGGTATTATTCTTACCACCGGTGGAGTCCCTCAGGTTATCTGGCTGATCATCCCGGCGGTTGTAACAGCACTTATTCTTTACATAAATCCGTTATCCGATTCATGTACTATCAGACAGAAATCTTCTGCGGACGGAGATGAAAACTGGCGTCCGGTCATGCTTCTGTTCTCCGGTGCGACCCTGCGGTCCTGGGTTACCTTTGGAAGTATGACCTTTCTTCCGACCTATCTGGTACTGGAAGGATATTCGCTCCTTGAGGCAACGACACTGGTCAGCATCATGATGGTTGCCGGTGTTGCCGGTCAGTTATCAGGAGGAGCCCTCTCTGATAGGATTGGACGAAAGAAAGTGATTGTAATCACGACATGTGCATCAATTCCGGCATTTATCGCCATTCTTCTGACGCATGGATCACTTCTGATTGTGAGTATGATGATCTTTGGATTTTTACTCTGGTCATCGTTCTCTGTGACCATAGCCATGTCCCATGAACTGATCCCGTCACAAGTCGGACTGATATCCGGGCTATTCCTTGGCATAGCGATGGGTGCCGGTGCAATCGGGGTCTCAATATCAGGGGCGGTTGCTGATATGGCAGGCCTGTATGCAAGTCTTGAAACCTTCCCCATTATCCTTGTCATATCAGTGATCATCTTTATGCTGGTGAGAAGCCCTGCATCTCATCTGCACCATGCATAATTTATTTCATCTTTTTTATGAAAGGTAACTTATGGAGGGTTGCATAATATACCATAAGGTGAGGTGGATGTGGTCTGGGAAGCGGGTATGCATCCTTTTGGGTATCGTACTTATAACAGGAGGTATTTCATCCTGCCTTGCGGATGAGGTAGAGGCGGGAGGAAGCTTTGCACCGCTGTCACTTCGATGGCAGCAGCTGTCAGCATCGGATAATGTTTCAGAAAACGGGCAATATTGTTGCGGGAGCGGCCCGCTTCGTGAAAGCCCGGTCGATCTTTCGCATTTAATCGGAAAAAAAATACACGCACTCTCAATTCTTGCAGATTATCCTTCAAAATTTGATCTGCGTAACTCAAACCGGGTCCCTGCGATACGGGATCAGGGGCAGAGTGGCAGCTGCTGGGATTTTGCATCAATAAAATCACTGGAATCATCACTCCTTCCGGAAACAGTAAAGGACTTCTCGGAGAACAACCTCAAAAACCATGTATCAGTCTATGATCCGGAAGGATTTGACTTTGCAGACGGTGGTAATGACCTGATGGCCGCTGCATATTTCCTCCGGGGGTCCGGTCCGGTACCGGAGAAACTTGATCCCTACAATCCGTATTCCTTTATCTCGCCCAAGGATCTTCCGGTGGAGGCACGGGTGAGTGATGTCCCGATGATTCCCGGCCGGTCCGGGCCGACTGATAATGAGAATGTAAAATGGGCCCTTATCAACCTTGGATGTCTGTATACCACCATCCTGTATGATGATACCTATTATAATTCAGAAAAACATGCATTCTATAATCCTGACGGGACGACACCAAATCATGCGATATCCATTGTTGGCTGGGATGATACCTATCCTGCCTCAAACTTTAAGACGCAGCCGGCCGGAGACGGAGCATTTATTTGTGCAAACAGCTGGGGTCAGAACTGGGGAGACAAGGGATTTTTCTACGTCTCATATTACGATACCCTGATTGCAAAACGGATATCGGCATTTACTGCCGCAACCCATCCGACAGACGGAAGTTATGGGTATGATACACTGGGATGGGTAAACAGTTTCGGATTTGGATTTCCTGACGCCTCTGCCGCGAATGTGTTCACCGCCGATGCTGATATTGAGATTACCAGTGCAGGGTTTTACATCCCGCAGGTTGGAACAAGTGTGACCGCATCAGTGTATGTAAATCCTGATTCCGGCCCGGTTGGCAGCACCTCTGCAGCGACGTCAGACAGTGAGGTATATCAGATTCCCGGCTATCATTCACTCCTGTTTGATCTGCCGGTAAAGGTAAAGAAAGGGGAGAAATTTTCGATTGTTGTTGATTTCAACACCCCTGACTATGGATTCCCGATCCCGGTCGAGTACCCGGTACCCGGATACAGCAGTAAGGCAACCGCACAGGCAGGACAGAGTTATGTGAAGACATCCACCGGAAAATGGTCTGATCTGACTACGTGGGATCCGCAGGCCAACGCCTGCATCCGTGCAGGGTATACACTCATCTCCGGACCGAAAGCTGACTTTTACGCAGAACCTGCCAGTGGGAGTGCTCCGCTGACCGTCAGCTTTCATGACATCTCAACCGGTAATCCTGAACGCTGGCTCTGGCAGTTTGGCGACGGGGCAACTTCAACCGAACAAAACCCGGTCCATACCTATGTATATAACGGGGTGTACACCGTCACGCTCACCAGTGATACTCCCGCCGGTGAGTCGGTGATGGTGAAAAAAAATTACATCACCGTCTCTGAACCAACGAAGATCATCGTCCCGGATGATCATTCCCTGATCCAGGAGGCTATCAACCATGCAGCTCCGGGATCAACAATTCTTGTGCGTTACGGATATTATCCGGAAAAACTGACCATTCATAAACCCATCACCCTCATCGGTGAGAGTAATGCCGAAAAGCAGAAACCTATCATTGATGCCCAGTTCACCGGAACACCGGTCAGTATCACCGCTGCCGGAGTAACGGTGGAGAATTTCTCCCTGACCGGTGCATGGTCTGAGACGGCAATACGGCCTGCTGTTGCAGTCAGGGGAAATGAAGCAGTAATCAGGAACAACTGGATTTTTGAGAATTACGCAGGTGTCAGATTTGAAAATGTGGTCCGGGGGACGCTTGATGGAAATATCATCTGGAATACTACCAGTAATGCAATCTATGGGGAATCCAGTTCTTACCTTGATATCACCAATAATACCGTCGTCTGGACAAAAGATTCACCAGCGATCAGACAGGTATCCGGCTATAACTCTGTAATCAGAGGAAACGCAGTTGCAGAGAATTCAAAAGCAGGTCTTTCAGTTTCCGGAACCGGCGTTACCATCTATGACAATTATCTGAATAATACCCAGAATGTTGATCTGACCGCCGATACAAAGGCGATCTGGAATGTTCCAAAATCTCCAGGCCCGAACATTGTCCTTGGTCCGTATATCGGAGGTAATTTCTGGGCTGCTCCGGATGGAACCGGTTTTTCAGAGACCCATAAAGATCAGACCGGAGACGGGTTTTGTGATGAGGTCTACCGGCTTGGTGGAGAAAACGTCGATGAGCTGCCCCTTGCCGTTCCTGATTCGGTTCCCCCCTCTGCCTCATTTGAAGCGGAACCAAGAACCGGCAGTCTCCCGCTCACCGTTCAGTTTAAGGATACATCCCTTGGTACCATCGAGAGCTGGCTCTGGGACTTTGGAGACGGAACATCCTCAACCGAGCGGCACCCGGCCCATGTGTATGAGAATATCGGTTCGTATGATGTCAATCTGACTGTCATAGGACCAAAGGGGACTGATTCAGAGATAAAACCTGCATATATCACCGTCACCGGAACCGGAAACAGGTATACCCTGACACTCATGCCAGGCTGGAACTTCTTTACCCCGCCAAAATCACTCTCCCCCGGAAGTGACACTGCAGCAATTTTTGGAAATATCCAGACTGACGGCCATTCCATATTTGAATTCCCGAACCAGACCGATGGCTGGAAGAGACTGAATAAGGATACCCAACTCCTTCCGGTCACCGGCTACTGGATATATTCAAAGAATCGCGTAGATACAACACTCTGGCTTGACCCGGTGAGCGGAGGGAAAAAGTCTGTTGAACCGGGATGGAATGCGATAGGTTCTCCGGGTACAGGTCCGGTTCCGGCAAAGAATGCCATGAGTTCCCTTGGAGAAAAATGGACATATCTTATCGGGTATGATGAAAGTATGCAAAAATATGAGGATGTAATTATCAGGAAAGGATCAGGTGTCCATTCAGATGACCGTCTTCTCAAATCCGGCCATGGGTACTGGCTGTATGCAACCGGAACCGGTGAGATTTATGGTGTATGAGGAGGTATAAGATTATTATTCTATCCGGTCATGAGGTTCAATAGAGATAATCACTATCTCCTGAACATTTCCTGTTTCAGGATCCAGGACCGGACTGTATGTCCTTACAAAAAACCTGGCATCTTCATTATACCGTTCACATACCGGTTTTTTTGTTTCGATTACCTGCCGAATATATGATGTAAAACGCTCTGTTGCTTTTTGATCATGATAATCCCCGTAATGGGTGCCGATATAGTCGCCATTTATCCCAAGCCTTTTCTGATGATGGGAATTCATAAACCGGTACCGGCACTTCGGATCTACTGCATAGATGGAGTCCTGCATGGCTTCAACAAGGATTTTGTAATGCTCCTCAAGTGTGCAGACCGTCTTTTCAAGTCGTTTGGTATGGGTAATCTCTGTTGAGATGACTGTTGCTGCAATCGTCATCCCAAGAATCTCATTTCTGACCGGACTGATGGTTCTGACAAACCACCGGTCACCCTTTTTATATTCATTATGAAGGGGCCTGCTCTCCTCGATGACTGTTTTGATAAGCTGTAAGAACTGGATTGTCTCTTCATCTGAGTGAAGATCCTCATAATTATAATCTCGGAAATCCTTATCGCTGATTCCAAGACGATTCTTGTGATGAGAATTCATGAAGAGATATCGCCCCCGTTTGTCCACCATATAAATAGAGTCCTGGGTGCACTCAACAAGGGTCTTATAATTGGTCTCAGACTGTATGAGTGCCTCTTCGATCCGCTTTCGCATCACTGCCTGATGGATCATATTCCGCAGCTCGGCAAACTGAACCCGTGGTTCTGAACCTTTCTGCAGATAAAAATCAGCACCTGAATTCAGTGCTTCTATAACGATCTCTTCCCGGCTTCTCCCGGTAAAGATGATAAACGGTTTTTCAAGCCCCATCCGTTTGATGGTTTTTAAAAATTCTATCCCATCCATCTGGGGCATCTCATAATCAGAGACGATTGCATCGTATTTTTTCTCCCGAAGCATATCTATCGCAGTAACAGCCGACGTGCTGGTATCAACCGCGATATCACCTCCTTTTTCGAGAAATATACGGGTAATGTCCAGAAGTTCCGGCTGATCGTCTACAAGCAGAATTTTTATGATCGTCATATGCAGGAAAGTGGTCTTATAAAGCGAGGTCTTATCATGAAAATCCCCAGGGATACTATATCGTTATACTTTCTTTCTAAAAAAAGGGTCGGATATGACTGACACTACCAATAGTTATAAATAATAATTTAGGGAACTGACAGAACAAATTGAGTATATACTTATACTTTCTTCGTATATTATCTTCCATAGGAAATGACGAAACGACTTGCCCCGACTCAGCTTCGTCAGATGTATATTCCGGGATTTCTGATAGTATGCATCATGTGTACCTGTTTTTCTGGTGGGTGCATTCATCATGAAAACACAGAGACAAATGCGACCATTCCTATCGGGATACTCCTTCCCTTATCCGGTGAACTCTCTGCACGGGGTACTGAATGCCTGAACGGATCTCTCCTCGCCATCGATGAGATAAATAAGAATGGCGGTATACAATCAAAAGGTGGCCGTTTACTCGAGTATTATATTGCAGATTCGAAAGGGAATGTGACTATCGGAGCTCTGAAGACGAAAGAGCTCATCCATGATGCTCAGGTACGGGTAATTATCGGAGCATACCAGAGTTCAGTTGCGATCGCTGCCACACAGGTTGCAGAACAATATAAAACACCTTTTATCGTAAATACCGGGGTTTCAGATATTATTATCGAACGGGGATTTGCATACACATTCCGTATTATTCCATCTGTTGATGATTATGCATATACAAAAGTCCAGTTCCTGAAAGCCCTGAACCAGATTTTACAGACCCCCATCCAAAGAGTAGCACTGATTTATGAAAACTCGGCGTTTGGTACTGGTGCATCTCTCGCAGAACATAAATTCCTGAAAAAAGAAGGCTTTACCACTATCAGTGAAACCAGTTATGTTGCATCAGACGTGAGCTCATTTTTGCATGATATCAGAATGGTTGCAGAGGAAAAACCTGATGCCATCTTTACCACTACATACATGAAAGATGGAATTTCTATCGTTCGGGAACTCCGGGATGCAGGATATACCGGTCCTGTTATTGATTCCGGAGGGGGTACCATTTCCAAAGATTTTATTAACAGCCTTCATGACAAGGCAGAAGGTATATATTCGGTTTCTGAACTTGTTTATTCGCTTCCGGCGGTCAGGGAACTTAATTCCAGATATCATGACAGATTTGGAGTAAATCTCTCCGGAGCCAGTGCCTATACCTACCAGGCAGTGCTTGTCATACAGGATGCACTGAACCGATCAGTCACCCTCGAAAAGGATGATATCAGAAATGCCATTTCAACGACAAACATCACATCAGATTCGAAAAATCTCCTGCCCGATGATGAGATAGCCTTTGGTCCCAATGGACAAAATGACTTCTCCCGTCTTACCATCATGCAGGTACGGAATGGGACATGGAAGACAGTATGGCCTGAAAGATACGCGGAATCAGATGAAACAGGATGATACACCCGCACATCATGAATGAACAGGAATCCAAAAATTATATCCCGCCGCTCAAACGAATCAGCACCCGCACGGTTATCAGTATTGTTCTTCTGGTAATCATGATGGTTCTCGCTGTCGGGTGCGGCATCATCTGGTTAGCGTTCTGCGAGCAGAAGAATATTGTCCATCAGAATCAGAAGATCGTGGCAGAAGAAGTCAGTTTGATCATATCATCTTATTTCTTAAACCTGGCCGACAATCTTCAGGTACTTGCTGCAGGTTCACATTTTTCGTCATTGCCTTTGACCGGACAAAAAGAACTCCTCATTGATCTTCTCACCGATAAAAGGAAAATATTCCATGAATGCTCAGTCCTGACTCCTGACGGACGGGAAATCATTAAATTATCCAGATTTTATACATATATGCCCTACGAACTTGGCAATCTCTCATCAGATCCACTCTTTATCCATGCCATGAACGGGGAAACAGCAATATCTCCCATCTATATCTACCCGAAGACCGGTTTAATTTCAGTTGATATCGCAATTCCTGTAACGAATGAACAGGGCTCTGTCACCCATGTACTAAAAGGAACTGCACGGGTTCTTTCCCTCTGGAAAATGATTGAAAAGATAGATATGGGAGTGAGCGGGTATGCCTATGTCGTTGATAATAAAGGGCATTTTATCGCCTATAAAACGATTTCAGAGATATTAGAAAAATATGGAACAGACATGACTGCCTATCCGCCGGTGCAGGAATTTGTTTCAGGGCATACGACCAAAAAAGACCAGGTTTCTCCTTATATAGGATTTCAGGGTATTGAAGTCATCGGATCATATGCGCCGATAGAGGGGACCGATTGGGCAGTCATTACTGAACTTCCAACCTGGGAGGCATTTGAAAATATCAACCGGATGATTCAGATCACTCTTGCAGCCCTGATAATTGGAGCAATCTGTTCCATCCTCCTTGGGTTTTTCCTGTCACGGTACCTGACTGATCCAATCTTACACCTTACGACCACGGTACGCAGAATCGGGGAGGGAAACCTGGAGACACCGATAGATGAGATATCCCGGCCTGATGAAATAGGAATTCTTGCCCGCGGTATCGCACGAATGCAAAAAAATCTCCATGATACATATCAGGATCTTGAGCTTCGTATATCAGAACTGACCCTCGCCCGTGAGGAACTTCGGATTTCAGAGGAGCAATACCGTACCATATTTGAGCATTCTGAAAATCCTCTGATACTTGTTGAGAAAGATTGTACTATTACACTCATCAACAAAAAATTCGAAGAACTCTGGGGGTACTCCCAAAAAGAGGTTATCGGGAAGAAAAAATGGACTGAATTTGTTGCAAATCAGGAAGATCTGGATCGGATGATCACATTTAACAAATTACGGCAGTCGGGGGATAAAAATGTCCCTAATCAGTATAATTTCAGATTTAAAACCTATTCAGGGGAGATTCGTGATATTCTGATCAGCGTTACCCGGATGCCTGGAACAGGTCAGACGCTGGCAACCCTGATTGACGTAACCGAACAGAAAAAATTTGAGCAGGAATTAATTCAGAAAAACAGAGATCTTCATGAGGCATATGAAAAACTTGCTGCAAATGAGGAAGAACTGAGAAAGAGTTATAATACTCTTGCAGCATATGAGCAGGAGCTCCGCAGGAGTGAACAAAAATACCGGAGTGTTGTCGAGGACCAGACCGAACTCATCCTTCGTTTCAATCCGGACGGAAAGGTCCTTTTTGTAAATGATGCCTTTTGTTCCTTTTTTAAATCTGATCGGGACGAAATTGTCAGATCAGGTCTTGCATCTTCCGGTATGTCAGCATTTGCTTCAGAGGTTCTGAGCCGGATCTCTTCTCTGTCCAAGGAAAAACCAATGGTGAACTTTGAACAAAGATTTTTCGTGCCTGACGGAGAGGAAAAATGGCTGAATCTCACAATCAGGGGGATTTTTTCTGAATCTGGATTAATTTCAGAGTTCCAGTCAGTAGCGAGGGATATTACCGACAGGAAACGGGCTGAGGAAGCGCTGGAGAGGGCAAGGAATAAACTGAGTCTGTTAAATGCAATCACATTTGAGGATATCAGAAATTATGTCTTTACCTTATCAGGATACCTGGAAGTCCAGAAAGACATGGTCCCCGATTCTGCAGTCATTTCCATTATTGAGAGGGAACAAAATATTATAAAGAAAGTATCACAGTCTATTGAATTTGCAAAAGATTACCAGGATATGGGCATAAAACCTGCAGACTGGCAGAATGTACTTCAGGTCTATCTCTTTGCAATATCCCATCTGGATCTTTCCCATATACAACGAACAGAGGAGATCAAAGGGGTGTATATTTATGCCGATCCTCTCCTTGAAAAGGTATTTTTCAACCTCGCCCAAAACCTTGTCACGCACGGAAAGGATACCGTAACAAGACTTCATATCTATACCAGGATGCAGGATACTGATCTTGTCATAGTGTTTGAGGATAACGGACAGGGTATTCCTGATGATCAGAAGGAATATCTGTTTACCAGAAGGAACGATGTGAAAAAGGGTCTGGGGCTGTATTTTGTAAGTGAGGTTCTTGCAATCACCGGAATCAGGATACAGGAGACAGGAACATATGGAAAAGGGGCACGATTTGAGATTATTGTACCCCCAGGGAAATACCGTACAGAATAATTATCCACACAACGATCGGTGTTTCCTGTTCAATCAATAATACGGACTTAACCGTTTTTTCCATTTTTTCTCTTTGGGATCAGGTTTTTCCCAGAGTTCCTGAAAGAGACCGCGATTTTTGAGTTCCAGGTAACATCGCATACAGGCCATGACGTCAGCACCGGCATCATGGGCATTCTCAAATGGTTCTTCAAAGAGAAACATATGAAGTTCTGCAAGTGATGGCCATTTATACCCTTTCTTACCCCCTTTTGATGGTATCTTACAGAGATTCGCTGATGATCTCATCGTGCAGTGATAGGGAAGTTTTAATATTGGTGCGTTCTGTTTTGCCCGTGAAAACTCAGATGTGACAATACTCCGATCAAATGCGATATTATGTCCGACAAGAACATCTGCCTGTGCAAGTGATTCGGAAAACAATGAGAGAACTTCCAGTATGGGTTTTCCCTCCTCCAGGGCCCGTTCAGTGGTGATGCCATGAATCTCAACAGAGGATTTTGGTATGATAAAACCGGACGGGTAAATGATACAATTCTCCTGTGTTAATATGGAATCACCATCAGTCAGTATCCATGCCAGTTGAACCAGTCGTGGCCAGTACTCCGGATAATGAAACGGATCTTTCTCTTCTTTTGGAAGGCCGGTGGCTTCAGTATCAATGATGAGGTAATTCATGGATAGTATTGTGCATGCAAGGTGATGAACCGGTTGGAACGCTGTTCAGAGAGGAGGCTCCTCAAGTACTCTTCTGATCTGTTCAATAACTGTTTCATGAGCAACAGTCAGGACCTCATCGCCGGGAAGAAGGATGATATTACCCCGTGGAATAACGAGTCTGTTATTCCGTATGATAGCAGAAAGAACACATTCCTCCGGGAGATGGAGATCCTTTATGGCCTTTCCTGATGCAGCCGACCCCTTGGTCACAATATGCTCAACTAATGAGTATTCACCGGTCCGAAGCTTGAGCAAGGTCATCATATCCCCCACGGTCATCTCCCGTGCAATAAGATGGGCCATCAGATCTGCCTGGTTTACCATCACATCCACCCCCATCTCCCTGGTAAAAAGCCAGGCATTTCGCGGAATATTGACCCGGGCAATTGTTCGTTTTACCCTGAACTCAAATTTTGCAAGACTTGCAATTACAAGATTCATCTCGTCATACCTGGTTACAGCAGCAACGACATGGGCATTTTTAATACCGGCGGTCATAAGTGCATGGGGATCAGTCGGTTCTCCTCTGACCAATATGCCTGGCATCTCTGCTTCCAGACGATCCCATTCATCAGCCATACCCTCCAGGATGGTAACAGTATGCCCATTCGCTCTCAGAATCTTCGCAAGATAGGTTCCCACTTTTCCCCCGCCGGCGATAAGAACAGTAAGACTCATCATCCCCCTCCTACGGTTCGCATTGCTGTTCTGAGCCGATCCACTGCATGTTCTTCAACGGCGATATGCAGAATGTCTCCCTTTTCCAGTATTGTGCCCGGCGTCGGGATACTTGTTTTTCCTTTCCTTGTCAAAGATAATACAATAATCTCGCCAGATACAGTCAGGTCTTTGACCGGGTGTCCTGCAAGAAGCGGAGGAATATCATACCGGACAATACCCACTTCACCATTTCCAATCCCGTGGATGATATCAAGGGTTGAAAAGGTTAAAAGTTCAGATATTCGTTCTATCCCGAGGGAGACATTGGTAACGGTCTGAATACCAAGCTTATGATAGAGCTCGGCATACCGGGGATCATGGGTTCTGGCGATGACCTTGGGAACACGAAACATTTGTTTTGCTGCCCGGGCAACGACGATATTTACCGCGTCATTTCCGGTGACTGCCGCAAGTCCGTCTGCTTTTTCTATTCCACTCTCAGTGAAGGATTTTTTATCCAGAGCATCCTGGTTTATGACTTTTCCCTGAAAATGCGGACCAAGACGATCAAAGGCATGAGCATCCTGATCCACAACTGTAATATCATGATGAGACCGTGCAAGACGTTTTGCAAGTCCTGATCCCATCCGGCCACATCCGATGATAATGATCTTCATACTACCCCTCCTGACTGATGAATTACTTCTTTTCTCTGTTCAATCATTCGAATAACTCCCTTCCTTAACTCCTCCGCCAGGAGCAGGGCCGGTGCCCAGGCAAACAGAAACAGCCAGTTCTCTACCGGAAAAGGCGCTGTTCCTATGATTTCCTGGAATAATGGCACGTACAGGACGATGAGAATGATAATCAGTTCACTGGCAATACCGGCCCAGACCATTTTGTTTGTGAAAAAACCAACTTTGAAGATGGAACTACGCTCAGTCCGGTGTGCAAGGACATTTCCGATCTGGGTCGTGACAACCGCTGCAAGAGCCATACCGACTGCTGAGTGGTAGAGCGGGCCTTCTGCAGGAAGATCGAAAAATCTCCCCCAGTACCCGTTTGTCCAGTACTGATAAAAGAACGCTGATAGTACCGCAAGAGTCTGGATAGGCCCAAGCCAGAGATATGACCGAAGCAGAAGAGACCGGGTAATAACATGCTCCTTGAGGTTTCTGGGTGGTTTATCCATGATTCCGGGTTCCGGAGGTTCTGATCCAAGGGCAAGGGCGGGAACCAGATCCGTGCCCAGATCAATGGTAAGGATGGGCATGACATCAAGAGCCAGGGGAATTCTTCCTCTGCTGAATGCAAACAGAATGAACGGGACCGCTTCTGGTGTGTTGCTGGTAAAGATATAGCCGGTGAATTTCTTGATATTGGCATACACAGCACGGCCTTCCTCGACCGCATTCACAATTGATGCAAAATTATCATCCGTCAGAACGATATCGGCTGCTTCTTTCGCAACCGCAGTCCCCGATATACCCATGGCTACCCCGATATCAGCTTTTTTCAAAGCAGGTGCATCATTTACGCCATCTCCGGTGACTGCAACAATCTCCCCTGATTCGCGGAGAATCTCTACAATCCTGAGTTTATGCTCAGGAGCTACCCGTGCAAATATAACCTCACCTGACAGGGCCTTTTTCAGTTCATCATCCTGCATCTGATCCAGCTCGGCACCGGTGATAATCCGGGGGGTATCTGTGGTAATGATGCCGATACGCCTGGCAATACTCTTCGCCGTAAGACCATAATCACCGGTGATCATAATAATTCGAATATGAGCCCGCTGACATTTTTGCACGGCTTGTGCAACCTCGGGACGGGGAGGATCCATCATGGCTACAAGGCCAAGGAAGGTCATATCATGTTCGACATCCGCTGCATCTTCAGGTACCGGATCTTCATGGACAGTCTTTTGGGCCAATGCCAAAACCCGGAGTCCCTGCCCGGCAAAGGAGTCATTCACCTGCATGATACCGGCTTTCATCTCTTCGGTCAGGGGTCTGATAATTCCTTTTTCCATTACAGATGTACAGAGATCCAAAACCGACTTTGGTGCCCCTTTCAGATAACAGATAAGACCGGAATCAGACAGATGCAGGGTGCTCATACATTTTCTGCGCGAATCAAACGGAAACTCACGAATTCGTGGATATCGTTGGTTTTCATGCTCATAGTGAATACCGTTCTTTCCTGCTGCAACCAGGATTGCAGCTTCGGTCGGATCTCCAAGTATTGTCCAGTCTTCTGTCTTCCCTTCCGGTGCAAGAAGGCGTGCATTGGAACAGAGTACACCGGCAATACAGACCTGTCTGAGATCCTCCAGATTCTCCGGACGTGCGGATTCATCAGGGATTATCTCACCTTCAGGTCCATATCCGACACCGGTGACTGAATAGTACGAACCCGGTGTCCATATCCTGGTAACGGTCATCTCATTCTGGGTAAGAGTCCCTGTCTTGTCAGTACAGATAACGGTCGTGCAGCCAAGTGTCTCAACAGCTGATAATCGTTTGATCAGAGCATTTCGTTTTGCCATCCTTTGCGAACCGCGGGCAAGGGCAAGAGTGACAGTCGGGAGCAG
This sequence comes from uncultured Methanospirillum sp., assembly GCA_964501255.1. Lineage (GTDB taxonomy): Archaea > Halobacteriota > Methanomicrobia > Methanomicrobiales > Methanospirillaceae > Methanospirillum. Next base: position 25,892 of record CAZCSN010000015.1, read on the forward strand.
ACCCTCAGGCACAAATGCCACAATCATCCCGAGTGCAAAGATAAAACTCTCGGCCAGAGTTACGGTTGTCAGCGCTAGAAGCATGATAAAAAAAAGGATGCCGATACTGACTGCAACAACGGTTACCATCCGGGTGACATGCACCATCTCCTGTTGTAAGGGACTTTTCTCCTCTTCTATTCCCTGGGTAAGATGAGCTACTTTGCCAAATTCAGTACTCATCCCGGTACTTGTGACTATTGCAAGTCCGGTTCCTGATACAACGTTTGTGCCTGCAAATACCAGATTCTGATATTCAATTTTTGAGATATCTGTATCGTATGAGGGATCAGCAGTTTTTTTCACCGGATGAGACTCCCCGGTCAGGGTTGACTGATCAATCCTGAGCTGGGATGCTTCAACTAGCCGGCCATCGGCAGAGATGTGATCGCCTTCTGCGAGAACCATCAGATCACCCGGGACAAGATCTTCTGCCGGAATCTCGACCGTCTCTCCGCTTCTGATAACACGGACTTTTGCCGGGAGCAACTGCATCAGGGCATCAGCAGCCTTCTCCGCCCTGAACTCCTGCCAGAATGAGAAGAGTCCATTAATGATGTTGACCATCCAGACCGCCACAGCCAGCTGGGGCATATGAGCTATGAAGGCGACTATTCCGCCGGTCCAGAGGAGAATTGCCATAAGATGTGTAAAATTAGCCAGAAAACGGAGATATACAGATTTTTTCTTTGTTTTTATCAGGGTGTTTTTCCCATATCCGGCAAGACGCTTCGTACACTCATCAGAATTAAGGCCGGATGGGCCGGATGAGTACCGGGTGTATATCTCCTGTACTGATACCGCATAATCCGGGTCGAAATGCTCATGTGTCTCCATGAATATCTGATGCGAAAACGTGTGCTATCTGGTTCGCAGGTATATGCTGAATGATACCTTATAGATAATAAAAAGAACGGGTACTGATTCTCAACCGAAAAAACAGTCAGTTTTATCCCTAATTCATAATTGAGACGACGATATGATGTATTCAGAGAGTATCTATGGCGATTACCCTGGTTATCAAGGATTTCATCAGGACTGATTAAACAGAATCACAGGATATTGTAAAAAAGGATTATTTATTCTTTATAAAGGGTACAGATCTCAGAGAGCCCCTCATTCCCGTCAATCAGATTGACAAGTTCCATCACGGTATCATTCACAATAAGACCTGAATTATATCCCTTAATGTAGTCAGCGATTAACAGGTTTTTCAGATTCGGAGTTATCGCTCCGGAAAATGGATATACCTTATGGCCATTTACCCCGTCCTCATACAACGTCCCATTGAATACCCGTCCATGCTGTTCGTCAATTACAAAGGTATAGGTATAGGTACCCTCGAAGAAATAGCCGGTATCCTTCATATGCCCAACTGATGTTCCGGTCCAGTTCCCCACCAGATCAGGCACGGAAGGTTCATCAGCAGAAACAAGAGTAATACCAATTATCAAGACCAGTAATGATACCCATACTCCGGTACTTACGTTCATGAAACGATTATTTGGGTTTGAATCAGTTAAACCTTCGTATCATGCAATCATATCTCATCTTTGACATGAGTGATAATAAGGGGAGTCTTCCAGGCCCCGTTCTTTTTCAAAATTGAGGAAACCTGATGTACCTGAATGGAGACATCCGAACCAATGAGACTGGTAAACCGGTTTATCAACGTGTCACAATCAGGGGTCTCATCAAAACCGGACGAGAATGAATCAGGGACGATGATAATCTCAATCTCGTCCACAGAATGCTGGATAACCTGATACTGGCCCACCCCTCTGATCTCATCCATGATAACATCGATCAGATAGGGATCAATCCTGGTCATATCACGTCGAAACAGTGCCTGTATCTTCCTTCCATGCACTGCCTGAATCACAAGGCCATAGAGATCCGGATCAGGAGAGAACCGTGCCAGATCGTCAAGGCCGCTGTACCTGATGAGCGGGGTTACGGTATTGTGGAAGGTAGTAACCACGACGGATCCCGTCTCATCAGGTCCGACCGGATTTCCTGAATCATTGATAATCTCAACAACCACATCCCAGAAAAATACACGGTACCCTTCGCCGTACCGGTGCTCCGCACCAATCATTCCGGTCTCAGTTGAGACATAACTGGTCATCACCGGTGATTTGAATACGTCTTCGATGATACGGACCGACCGGGATGAAAGCCCTTCACCTGAAAACCCGATAAGTCTGGGATGATGAACAGAAATATTCTGATGTCGTGCACATAATGCAAGATTTGCCAGGGTACCTCCATATCCTCCGATAAAATCCGGTTTTTTCTCATTGATAAATGATAATATCCGTTCCGGGGATTGCAGGGCATCAATGAAAGAGATACGACCACGGGTATAGGTCATATCAGGAGGGATCATATGCGGGTTATCATGTGAGATAACCGGGATTGTATCTCCCCTCCCAAGAATAAGAATAAAAACCTCTTTATTAACCGGAATATGAGAAACGTCACTCACAATGACAGGTGAAAAATACGTGGACAACCGAATCGAAAACTCCCGGTTCCATCCGATAGTCAGGGGTGTTCCGGTTGATCCGGTGGTATTAAAGATAATACACCGTCTGTTTTCTTTGTATCCAGGAAAGAGTCCGGCTTTCACCCCAGCTCTGAGTTCTTCTTTTGATATGAGCGGCAGTTTTTGGATATCAGAGATGGATCGGATATCACGTGGATGGACACCATACTGATCCCATCGTTCCCGGTAAAAAGGGACGGTGTTGTAGACATGATGAATCAGGTGTAAAAATCGTTTTTCCTGAATTTTTCTTGCTTTTTCTATCGGAACTCGTGACAGCCGTATCTCTTCTGAACAGATTCTCAGAAAGGATAATACATCATGGCATCTTTGAATACATGATCCGGATTGCGTATGCGACATGTTCAATTTTTATAAGAAAATTTTTTCAAATCACTCTTTTCCATCAGACATCCTGCTCAATATGACAATTATTCGACCAAACCGGCATAGGCTCCGGCAGGGTGAGTCCTGATTGTCACCTCCATAACATTCTCAACTTCTGATGAGATCTTTTTCTCTAATCCTGAAGAAAGCCGATATGCTTCCAGAACCGTCAGACAAGGATCAACCTCAATCGTCAGATCCACCGCCAGGGCTCCACCAAAGGTTCTGATTCGTTGTTGTGATATAAAAAATACTTCCGGATTTTCTTCCACTAACCGCTCGATGACTACATTCACCTGTAACGAAGGGGCTGCATCGATGAGTTCCCTGATCGATGATACTGCTTCACGCAGTCCGTAGGCGAAGATGATAAGAAGAACAATGAGCGTTAATATCATCTGAATAAGAGTCATTTCAGGATAGAACGTAAGAAAGAGACCGCCGGCAAGGATGATTGCCGATATTATCATATCTCCCCTGATAAGAACGGCATCAAGGAGGAGAAGTTGACTGGCATATTTCCTGCCAGTACGCCAGAGGTATTGTGAAAGAATAAATTCAGCAAGTATGGCCCCGGTTGCATAAACCATGGTGAGCACACCTGCATCCTTTGTCATGATGATTGGAGATAGGAATAGTTCTGCGATCTGCTCTGTTGCCACACCACAGACGAGGAGAGCAAAGAAGAGGATCATAACGGTCTCCACCCGCCGGTAGCCATACTGCATCTTCCAGTCTGCCATCCGGTAACTGATCCGAAGACTCATCAGAGAGAAGGAACCAGGAATGATACAGAGGATATTTACGATACCATCCATGAAAAGAGCACGGTTACCGGTCTTTGATGATAATATGAGTTCAATTACACCAAGGAGGATGGAAACCAGAATTGATAGGATAATTGCGAGAGAAACGGCTGATTTTCGATCCCCTGTTTCAGATGTATCACAGGACGTTCGCAAAGATGTTTCACTGAGCGATTCACGCTCCCGAAAGTCAGCTTCTCTCATATGCGTATTCTTCGCTTCTCAATAAACAGGGGGAGATCCGGATATCATTTCAATTGAATAATGCGGTTTTTTCTTATAACGAGAGATCTATCTTATTGAAATAGACTGTAATCTCAAAAATGTTATCGCTTCTCCTATTTCTGTGTTCACTCTTCGAACCCGGCAGGTATGATAGAGGTTTCTACCCATGCCTACAGTTTCGTTCTTTTCATTAAAAAAAGGAAAATATGTTTTATTAATCAAAACATATAAAATAAACCGTGTTGATGTGGAGACACCGGGGAATACTATCAGACCTCACTCATGCCCTTTTATCAACCGGAATTCATAAAAAATATCTTTTGCCCTCTTTCATTTGCCAGACAATAGCAGGCCAGTAATGAATCCCATATATCGCATCACACAGAAGATACCAGATTATTCGATGGGTTTAAGGGTTGGAAGACACCTCGTTTATAATGGCCTTCATAGTAATTATAGGAGAGGTAAATTAAGGGATATAAGAGAATTTAAGAAATATATGAAGATTTTAGAGATGAATTCCTGAATACAGGAGTCAGGCCTGATTTTCATGAAGTATCCGGATGGATACAACAGACCCGCCCGACCTGACCAGATACAAGCCTGACTTTTATCCCATGCGGATGAAATGAAGAGCCGGTTAAAATTTCCCTGACAACACCACGGGTCTTCTTCCCGGTCCGCTGATCCTGTTTCAGGATAATATCAACAGATAATCCGGGTCTGATATGTTTTCGTTTCGTTCCGTTTGTCTTTAATGAATTGGTTGTATTGTTCATCTAAAACACCGCTTGCATCATGCGAAGATCGTATCCGGAAACCTTCGGTTTAATCGATGTGGAAAGACAAAAAACCTTCCCTGTATAATAGTTACAGAAACTCACTATATCCCTTATATCATACAGGAAAACCATTCAATATTGCGGAATTTTTTTTCTGGAGATGGTCTTTGCACATACAAAGATAACCTATATACATTGGTATCAATAATGAGAGAGTATTTTCAGGAGCCGGAATGGTACCAATAACTGTCGACCAGATTATTGTCTTTTCAACCCTTCTCTTATCATTATACCTCTTTGTCAATGGGCGGTTCAGATATGATATTGTTGCCCTGATCGCTCTGATGATTGTCACAGTATCTGGTGTTGTTCCCTGGAATCAGGCATTTACCGGATTTGCAAATCCTGCAGTTATCAGCGTTGCTGCTGTCCTTGTCATCAGCAGAGGTCTGCAGAATGCCGGAGTTGTGGAGATGCTTGCAGGGTGGCTTTTTAAGGTTGGAAACCGTCCTACCGCACAGGTATCAGCTCTGACAGGTCTGGTAATTGTTTTTTCCGCATTTATGAATAATGTTGGTGCCCTCGCTCTTCTTATGCCGGTCGGAATTAAGATGGCCCGGAGGAGTATGATTCCTGCTTCTGTTCTTCTCCTCCCGCTTGCATTCGGCTCTCACCTGGGAGGAATGCTTACACTTATCGGAACCCCTCCGAATCTGATCATCTCTGCGTTCAGACAGGAAAACCTCGGACAGCCATATGATATGTTTGATTTCTCCCCGGTGGGTTTGGCTGTTACCCTTGTGGCTTTTCTGTTTATTGCTTGTATCGGATGGCGGCTCATTCCAAAACGGGTAAGTTCTGGATCGAAAGAAGATTTTTATACCGTACAAGGGTATCTGACAGAAATACGGGTCCCGGAAGATGCAAAATTTGCAGGGAAGACACTTCGTGAGATCGTAAAGTCAACCGATGCAAAAGTAACCATAATTCAGCTTATCAGAGGATCATTTGCCCGTCCGGTACCGTATATGTATGAAATGATCAAAGCAGGTGATATCCTTATCATTCAGGCTGCATTTGATGATTTACAAAAATTTATCGCTGCAACAGGTTTCAAACTTGAAGAACATGTTACGATTGATCGGAATACTATCGAATCAAATGATTCTATTCTGAGAGAGGTTACGGTAAAACCGGATTCTCCTTCAATAGGCATGAATGTGAAGGATATTCAGCTTCGTTCAAGTTTTGGTTTCAACCTTCTTGCTGTATCCAGACATGGGGTGCTCCTGAAAGAGCGGTTAAATGATATCAGATTTCAGGCTGGCGATGTCCTCCTGTTGCAGGGTACTGAAGGACCGGTACGTGAAGCAATAAAGGCTCTTGGCTGGCTCCCCCTTGCTGAGAGAGAACTCAAAATAAGTGAACCCGGCAGGATTATTGAGGCTGTGGGGATTTTTGCATGTGCGATTGGAATCGCTGCGACAGGCCTTATTCCGGCACAGATAATCCTGACGATTGCTGCACTGACGATGGTCCTGATATCGCTGGTTCCTGTAAGGGAGATATATGACAGTATAGACTGGCCGGTCATCGTTTTATTGGGGGCATTTATTCCTGTCGGACAAGCTATGGAAAAGACCGGTGGTGCTGAGCTTATTGCTTCAACACTCCTTAGTTTTCAGCAGTACCTGACTCCGGAGATTCTTCTTCTCATTACTCTTGTCGTGACCATGTTTCTCTCCGATCTCATAAATAATGCTGCAACTGCCGTCCTGATGGCACCAATTTCATTCAGTATTGCCACCGGCCTTGGCGTTTCTCCGGATCCTTTTCTGATGGCAATTGTGATTGGAGCATCCAGTGCGTATCTGACACCCGTCGGTCACCAGTCTAATGCCCTGGTAATGGGACCGGCAGGATTGCGGTTTGGTGATTACTGGAAACTTGGGCTTCCCCTGGAGATAGTCCTGGTTATTGTGTCAGTACCGGCTCTCCTGTATTTCTGGCCTATGTAAGAACAGATAAAACCCCGATATAATACTCAGTTATAGAACATCAGCCTTTTTTCAAAGAAAAAAAGTTTAAAAAGTTCCTTTGGTGAAATTCTCCGCATCATAGATCTTCTGGCCACGGATGTATGTTGCCAGAACTTTCGGTGATGTATTTGTAATAGAACTGAGAGGAATGGTAAACAGGTCCTGATCATACACCACCATATCTGCATCAAATCCTTCTGTTAATCTGCCAACATCATGAAACGGCGTGGTTGCAGCACTTCCCACAGTAAGACCCTGAATGACATCTTCCCGGGTGAGTGGTTGAATAACCGTGGGATCAGGACCCCCATTCAAAGAGATATTCAGAATTGCTGTCGGAGGGGATTTTGAAAGGGGAGATACACCAAAGTCTGTACTTATCCCTACCGGGACATGCGAGTCAAATAATTGTTTCAGTGGATATGCGGTGTAATAGGTGTCTCCATAATAGCGTGTGAGATCGCTTTCCACATTCCAAAATGCCGGCTGCACTGTCATGACGACTTTTCCATTGAACCGGGCAATCCGTTTTATCTGGTCATCAGTCACAAATGCAAGATGTATGAGCGTGTGGGTACTATTCAGTCCATGATTTCGTGCATTAATCTCTTCAAGAGATGAAAGGACAGCCTCGATGGCTTCATCTCCCTGAACATGGTAATGAACGTTCAGCCCGAGTTCATCAGCCCGGTTGATTATTCGGGAGATATTATATGCCTGACCCATGGAATCATCCCGGTATACATAAGAAAGCCCATGTGTTCCCTCTTTATTCTCCCAGCTGGTCCATGCCTGACCTCCTGCATACGCCCCATCAACAAAGATCTTCAGTCCGATAAACCGGACCATAGGAGTATCATTTCCAAGATACCTGAGTGCTTCATCGATCTCATCCAGAGAGAACAGGGTATACAGATAATTTACCCTGACCGAAAGGTTTCCTTCGGATTCCATCTTTTTGAGCATGTCTGGTTTGAGCATCCTCCCACCGGAAAAACCAGAGAGGTCATTTACTGAAGTATAGCCATAAGATGCCCATGTATCTAAAAACCGTTTAGAGACTCTTTCAATCATCGAATCCGGAAAACGATCAAACAAAACATTTCCTACCAGAGTCATGGCTGATTCTCTCAGCATACCGGTGGGCTGCCCCTCTTCACAGATTATCACTCCTCCCGGGGGCGGAGTCGTCTGAGCAGTGATATTTGCCAGTTTCAGGGTCGCAGAATTGACAATTGCATTATGGCCCAGCTGATCACCAAGAAATACCGGTCTGTCTCCGGTTATCCGGTCAAGTTTTTCTCTGTCTGCGAGAGACCAGTTGTCATAATTTTCAAGAGAAAAACCCCCTCCAAACATTGGTTCACCAGGTGGAAGTTTTTCTGCAACAGGTCTGACAATGTCGCAGATAGTATCTGCATCGGTAGCCCCGTATAAGAAACACCCGCTGCTAAACCCGTACCCTGCTTCAACAAGGTGGACATGACTGTCATGAAAACCAGGATACACAAAAGATCCATTCAGATCAATTCCCGTGGCATTCGGGACATCGGCAGGATTTGTTCCAAGCGCCTGGATAACGCCATTCCGGACAAGCATACTATCTGCCCGGGTACTGCTGTCTGCATAAATAGTACCATTAAAAAACAATTTCAATTCTTCATCCGGATACGTTATGAGTAATTCAGCAGAGGTTACGCAAGGAAAAACCCCCAGGATAGTGAGAAGAATGAATCCTCCTATGAATAAGAAACCACAAAAACGGATCATACAAATGATGTGTAAATTCTGATATAAAATAATATGTACGTTAAAAAATTCGAATAAATTTAAATTACGTGTGGATTGTCATCTGTCTATGATCTCATTGTTCCTAAAACCGTCTTGGATCAGTTATCACGTCAACAATCACGGGGCATTGGCGATCCATCGCCCATAAAACAGCGGATTCAAGATCCTCCGGTTTTTCAACCCTGATACCATCACCACCACAGGATTTGGCATACATCACAAAATCCGGATTATACAGACGTGTTGTAAAATTGGGATACTGTTCGAGTTGCTGCTCGACCCGGATCATACCAAGTTCATGATTATTGAGAACTATTACAATCATGGGAAGATTGTATTTTACAGCAGTGACAAAATCTCCCATCGCCATGGCAAATCCGCCATCCCCCGTGATACAAAACACAGGCCGGTCAGGATATGCTATCTTTCCTGCAATTGCACCAGGAAACCCGAATCCCATGGTGGCAAGATAGCCGGACATGACAAATTTCTGACCACTCATCCGGAAATTACTTCCAAACCACCATCCGTTCTCACCGACATCGATCGAGATTATCGCTTCAGGTGGTATTACCCTGGAGAGAACATCCATAATAAAAGGAGGCCTGATAGGAATTGAAAAATCTTCAGCCTCTTTTCTTCTCAGCTCCATCCAGGGTTTTTTAACCGAACGTACCCGTTCCAGTGCATGGGTATGAGGAGACGGAGGGAGTCTTGATAACAGTTCTGATAAAACTTCTCCGACATCCCCGTACACCGGGAAGGTATCCTTTCCTCTTCCAAGCCGGATGGGATCATAATCTATCTGAAGAATCCGGAGATGGTCAGGGACCCGGGTCATCTTTGAAAAACCGACACCAAGGGTTATGAGAAGATCTGCTTCTTCAACCATGGTCCGTGCTCCGGATGAACCGACTGTTCCAAGGACTCCTGCATACATCGGGTGGTCATCCGGAAATATACCTTTTGCACGGAAGGTTGAGAGAACAGGAGCGTCAATTCTCTCCGCGAACGAGGCAACCAGCTCAGAATAGGAATATGCTCCCCATCCGGCAAGAATAACAGGATTAATGGATGAAGTTATGAGGTCGAGGGCTTTTTGTATGGTCTGTGAATCCGGTCTTACGGTGAGAGAGGGGATTACTCCCCTGATTGTTGCATATTCAGGATCAATCTCCTGTTTCTGAATATCATTCGGGACTGAAATCTGGGCAACACCCCTTCTGACAACGGCATGCTGCACGGCCATGGTAAGAATTGTAGTGGCCATTTTTTTGTCATAGATAGTATTATTATAGACCGTGACCGGCCTGAAAAACGCATCCTGATCAATCTCCTGAAACCCTCCCGGACCGGCATACTGCATCTCCACCTGCCCGTTTATTGAGATTACGGATGCCCGATCTTCCTTTGCGTCATACAGGCCGGTTGCAAGATTGGTCGCTCCAGGTCCTGCAATAGTCACACATGCAGCGATGTTTCCCGTAAGTTTGTTGTAGGCTGAAGCTGCCATTGCCGCATTTTCTTCATGACGAAAGAGGATGAAATGTGCTTTTTCATTCTTCCGGATAGCATCGATAATCCCAAGACTGCTTGTTCCCGGAACACCGAAATATTCAGTTATACCAAAGTGAACGAGATTGTCCAGTATCACTTCAGAAACCGTGGGTAATTTTCTGCCTTCAGATGATACTGTTCTCACCTGTTCAAATGCAGTTTTGTCTGCATGACAAACCGGACACCGCCAGGTGTCAGGAAGTGACGAAAAAGGAGTTCCTGGAGGTATGGAAGAGTTTGGATCTCCGACTTCTTCATGATAGAGATATCCACAGATCTTGCATTTCCAATCAGCCATGATATGTGAATTACTGGTAATATGATTAGAATGTTTTGTCTAGGGAACAGAGAAATGAAATCTGTCATCCTGCTTTGGAAATACATACATTTTCATGTACTTCGGATCCCAGATAGAATGGGAATACGTGATCTGTGGTACTGATTGATACCGGTGCAGCAATGGGGATTTTTTATTCCTGAAGAAATGAAGGGACTATTCCTGATAAAAAGTTTATTCAGACCAGGCCGGTTCTGCTGATTGTTTTACAATATACGATATCTGGAGGAATAAATTATGTCACTCATACATATCTAACACTATTCATACACATACATTCAAGTAATTTCATATCTAATATACTACCATCATTCGTCTATCCAATGCCTGCACAAAAGAGAAAAGAATCCGCATATACGTTCACTGAGGCTAAACAAGCACCATACCTTGTTGATCTGGCAAAAGAACGTGCATTCAGACATCAGTTTGAATTGGGAAAAGGGAAATTTCTGAGGACCGATACTGTAGCAGAAATTCTCGATATAGAACCGGAGGTCATCCGGGAACTCATTCGGAAAGGAGAATTGTATGCTATAAAAATTGGGAAATCATACCGGGTTACTGAATCCGATCTTCAGGAATTCCTCAGTTCGCGGTATACCCGTAATAAAATGGAGGATTCAGCAGAAAAAGAATAAGTATACCCTTGACTGTCACCGGAACACCAGTGACCCACGGTCAGATGCACTCTCTCGTGACAGTCCGAATGACTGATGAATGTGTTTTTCGGTATCATCCCTGACACAGAATGCAATTTTGTATCATAACATGATGCCGTGTGGTATCGGATTACGTACCGTCTGTTCGCCTTCAGGTGATGATCAGCTCTTTGTTCCTCTCTAAAAAAGTGCTCTTTTCGGAACCATTTCCGGAGCATATGCATCATGTACGCTGACTCACACGTTTTTCTGTCGCTCTGAAGTATTTGACGATACGACGAAGCAGTATACCGGTTTCCTCTTCCTGATACCAGCATTATCACCGGATGCACGATCTTATGGCCTGACGAAAAATACACCACCGGTATATGTGATCGTTACGATGCAGCAGACGAATTTTTTCATACCTTTTATGAACCACGATGAGGTCTCTATGTATTTTGTGTACACGACACATGCTGTACCCTCCATGTAACAGGAATACCACCTGACACACCAGTCGTGGTCTGTATCATTCGCATTTTGCGGCTCGTCTGATGAAGGTATGACTACCTTCCAGATGTCCCTTACCATTCCTCATGAGCATGGAGATGAATCCTCCCTCATGACAGTTCCGGATCCAGGATACCGGGGTTCAGGATTTTTCCATCAGATCCAGGATGCATCAAAAGAAATGCATTGCAGAAAATTCTTTTGGATGAAAAAGATATTAACCCGGATCGGATTCTCCGTATCAGGTGTAAAACACCACAGGACGGATCTGACCGCCCGCCTTCTGGAAAGTGGCCTGTCAGGGATCCATCTCCCACCCATACGACTGCGTTTGTTTGGACCGGGAAAGTCAGATATAATCCGGTAAAAGCGATTATCGCAGTCCGCTCCTCATCTTTTATATCAACCCCTGCACAAACATCCGTGCCGGTACGTCTGAATTACTCTGTTATGATACCCGAATGTATCACAGGATTGACTGTCAAAAACCTGGTTTCCCGGGAAAATATCGCACTATGCAGGTAATTATTCAGTAAATTTTTTTGAGAGCTAAAGAACGAACAGATAGTAAATGAAAGAATGAAATTTACTATTGTGCTTTTTTCATACATCATAGGGACTGACACCTATCCTCTATATATTTATACATATCAGACATATAGTAAATTTGAATTACAATTTGTCCAGAATGGTCACTATAATTCGTCGGACTGCGTCAGATAAGATCATACAATTATCTCATAGTTTTCCAGCTGTTGCTATCATTGGCCCTCGTCAGTCAGGAAAAACCACACTTGTCAGAAATATTTTTCCTGATAATAATCTTTATTATTGGCAGGATAAGACAGGTCATGAGATTGATTGCATCATTGATCGATTGGGAACTGAACTGATTCCTGTTGAAATTAAAGCGGGAAGAACTATTGCAGGGGATTTTTTTAAGAATAATCAGTATTTTAATAAACTCTCCGGACAAACACCTGAACGATCATTTATCGTGTATGGTGGAGATAAGCATCAAAAAAGAGCTGCTGGTCAGGTGGTCAGTTACATGGATCTGAAATCCATTTATGAATTATTATAGCGTTTACAATAGGCATATAGAGGCTTAAAAAGAGTTTAACAGATTTCCAGGAAAAACCACTTATTTTCCTTGATGAATGCGACTTTTGTTCTTTGGTTCCTAATCTCCTATCCATCAGAAAAATACCCTTTTATTTCAGGGTGAATTTTTTAATAATATGAGAGCATTATTCCAGATTATCACCTGATTTCTACGCCCATGTAAGCGTACCCAGGTACTCATATCTTATCTGGAATACTGTTTCTGTCACTTACATTATCTTTATTGATACATGTTATCATTCATTTCTTTATCGTTCTGCATTCTTCGTTTCATACTCTTGATATACCTTGCTTTGGCCATTTTCGTGGCAAGCATCTCATCCATGTACGCATATGCCTGATGGATATCTTCTTTGTCATACATTGCCATCTTTGATGCCTGAAATCCCATGGCCATTCCATCAGTAAATGCAGACGGATCTGCAGAGAGGTATACAAAGTCCCAGTCCTGTTCCTCCTTCTTCTGAATGAGAGACCTGATCTGCTCCAGAGAATACCTGACTGATGCATTCTCCTGACCGTCGGTAAGAATGGCAATCATGATTTCTTCATTTTCATGAGCCCGTTCCTCGATGGCACGGATGGTTAGTCCGATAGCATCCAGTAATGCAGTACTTCCTCTCGGAACATATGATGTACGGGTAAGCGGCTGTACAGATGTAATCGGAACTGCTGATTCCCTGACCTGATATTCATCATCAAAAAGCACAACAGTAATGAGGGAATCCGGATTACTCTCCTTTCTGGAATTCAGAAATGCATTAAAAGATCCTATCGCATCATCACAGATTGATTCCATTGAACCCGAGCGATCAAGGATGACCGTGATGTCAAGCCGGACATCATCATCTTCCGTACTATCCGGCTTGATTCCTAAATCACTCCCTCCCTCTATTCCCTGCTGTTCCTGCTTCTTACTGCTATCATGAATTGGTTCATCTGTTGTCATTGTAAAACCCCGTTCTCTTTTTTTCTTCCTGTTCCCGTTTCTTTCGTTCCTTCTCTTTTCGTTCCTCTTCCTCCTGCAGATGCAGGCCCAAAGCCTGATGCAGCCAGTACCCGAATACATCCATGATAATCGCCTCTTTTTTCACGGTTTTGATTGTTCATCACCAATACCCATCCATGTATCCTGCCACAGTGCCAGGGACCCGGCCTCTGACTGGTTGATCCATTGATGAATCCTCCTCTTCCAAAGGAAATGCTGATCTTCCAAACCGTACCACTATTTCATCATATGCACCACAGGCATCAGTATCTTCCATCCTGAGCAGAGCATCACAAAGATTTCTTCGTGCAATAACCTCACCAGGATGGCACCGGATCGCCTGTTTGAAATCAGACACTGCCCCGTAAAAATCCTTCAGACCAAGTTTTGCAAGTCCACGGTTATTCCATGCTCCCCAGTCATCAGGCATGAGGAATATCGCACGGTTTCCATAGGATAATGCCTCCTTACACCGTCCGGAGTTACTAAGACACCAGCAGAGTGCCGAATTGGCTATGCCACAGTCCGGATCACGTTCCAGAGCTCTGTTAAGTACCTGTTCAGCTTCATGATAACGACCCAGATTATCCAGTACAAGACCTTTCTCAGCCAAATACTGAGCATTATCAGGATCACGGGCTAATAATTCGTCATAGATACGCACAGACTGCTCATACCGGTCCTGTGAATCCTCAAGGTCACCAAGCATATGATACGCATCAGCTTTGATATGCACAATTTCAGGAATATCCGATTCAATCTGAATCAGATATCTGCATCTTTCAATTGCCTGCTTTTTTATACCGTACTGCCTGATTCGAACCGCCTGTTCATGTACCAGATGGGCACACCGTATCATATCTCCTGAACTTATCCTGACCAGTTCATCGATAGATCCGTTGAGATAAAGAGCATCCATTCCTTTTTTCAGCAATTGGAGAATCTCTCTGTCCTCATACCCATTCCCGACTGCCAGTGACAACTGACGGACTCCCTCACCATACTGCATGAGTTCAAACAAAATGTTTGCAAAATCAATACGAAGAGATCCATCCGCAGGGTTTTGACGTATTTCTTCTGCTAACAGTCGTGCCGCAACCCTGTAATCGCCGATATATCCCCGGAGTAACCCCTTATCTGTCTGAAATACTCTGGCAGCATATTCAGGAATTGATTCACTCTTTGTATCCTCCCCGGAGAGAATTCTGACTGCAGTCTTCAGGTATCGGATTTCAGGTGTATTCGGGAAAAAATCCTTACATACTGAAAATACCATTGATGCTTCCCTGGGACAGGCTGACTGCAGAAGGAGTTTGGAATATAACAGTAATGTCTCTGAATTATATCCTGATAACCGGATACTCTCCCGGACAGCCCATAATGCAGTATCATATTGTTCATCAAACATGCATGCTTTTGCAAGGAGAAGATAATCCAGTATCCGGTCAGGATTATTCCGCAATATGCTCATCGCAGTTACGGCTGCATCGTGAAATTCACCGGCCCGGATAAGACACCGGGTGAGAACATCAAGAAGGGTGGCATCCTGTATCAGAATACTCTTATGTGAGAGGAGTTCATAATATGCACTCCGGTACTTGTCCTGATCAAGGAGGGTCCGTGTATACATATTCAGCGCAGGAGTATAATCCGGGTATTCTTCATGAATCCGTTGTGAAATTCTTTCAGCATCATTCAGACATCCGGCTGCTCTGAGAGCCAGAGCACGAACCATGCAATAATCAGGGTTATCAGACTCTGAAAACTGTTCAGATACGAGCACTGCATCTGCCATCCTTTCAGCCATCACATAACAAAAGGTCAGTAATACCCGGTATTCCAGAATATCCGGATGTGCATCAGCCAGCGCTTCGAAGAGTGGAATCGCAGGGGAATATCCGTCATTCCATAATACCTGCAATGCCATGGCTTCAGAACTCTCCGTTTTGGGATTTTGGAAAAATCCTTCCTCAATCATGTGATATATGATCAGCAGAGGAGATGTTCTGTCTCTGGCTATTGCAGCAATCAGACTACGGATTGCATCCAGGGCATTCCCGGCGGTATAACCGGCTGATGCCTTCAGGTAGATGGCTTTCCAGAGAGGAGGATCCATGGTGAGAGACTCAGCCTGCGATACGACCTGTTCATACTGTCCGGTATAATAGAGAGTTGATGTACGAAGGAGGAGAAGATCGCTCTGATTCGGGTATTGGTTTAAAGCCCATGAAAGGAACCGATCAGCCTGCTCATAATCACCTGACGAAATCAGTTCAAGAGCTCTGTACCGGGGATTGTCCGGACAGTCCCATGATCCGAAGAAACCGGTTATGGTCTGTCTTATTTCCCGTGCCTCGTCATGGTGTCCCAGATCAGAGAGAATATCTGCAAGAGCTGATCGTGCCCGCATGTCCAGGGGATTGGCTTTACATGCA
>CAZCSN010000016.1:0-40597 GCA_964501255.1 uncultured Methanospirillum sp.
TATCTTCCGGTTCTGTACCGCATCGTTGATCTCGCTGAAATTAAGAGGAATGATGGTGAATGTCAGGGGCCTGAGGGTTCTGTTCAGATATTCAGCCGTCGGCCCCCATTCCTGCATCGCAAGATCATATCCACGATTTGCAAGAACACCGATTTGTACCGGATACTTGATATGTGCTGTAATATTTTCACTTTGATTGCCGGCATGTATCCGGCTTTCTGAAAGGGGGGACTGTCCCGGTGCGGGGTGGACAAGGAATAACGCACACAGAAGAATAAGGAAGATCGATGAGATGATACGGGTTTGTTTTTTATTCATGGTGGTATCCTCCGCTGGCTGATGGAATCAGAGCGTTTGGTTTGGATCATTCCCGCCACTTCCCTTCCGGGACGAAAATCTCAAACCGGGCACCTTTTCCCTCTTCGCCAACTTCTTTGATGGAGAGACCGGTGATCGACAAGATCTCCCGTGCCAGAAAGAGTCCGATGCCGGTATGGTTCCCAAAACCCCGTCCGAAGATGTTGATTTTATCCTGGACCGGAATACCGACTCCGTCATCCTCACAGATAATGATCAGATCCTTGTTCTTTTGCTGTGCAGAGATTTTGATATACGTAAGTGTTTTTCCATGCCGTATGGCATTCTCAATGAGAGTCGAGAATACTTTTCTGATGATCGGGTCGGCAAACACCTCAATGCTGGGGGAGACAAGGTTCTCTATTGTGATGGTTTCTGCCCGGACCTCACGCTTTGCAGATTCGATGACCGAATAAACCGGCTGCCACCCGGAGCTTACAACTCCGAACTCCTCGTACTCTCTCGTAAACCCGATCGTTGCCTCGATCCGCTTTGTTGCTTCATCTGCCTTTTTGATATACTGATATATGGCTTCTGTTTCCACTGTGTCAAGTGCCATTTCATGATAAAAATAGATGGCATTGATGATGTTGAGGATGTCATGCCGTGTAAGGCCGGTCAAAAGCCGTAGTTTCTGATTTGAATGGCTTATTGCCTCTTCCATCTGCTTTCGTCCGGTGATATCTGTAAGCTGCTCAACGATGATCTGTACATTCCCCTCATCATCCAGAATCGGACTGCTCCGGCAGATGAGGTGTCGTTTTAGTTCGGGGACATACTTTTCCACCGTGGCGATTTTCTTCGTTTCTATTGCTTTCGTTGTGGCACAGATCTCACAGGGTTTTGTCCGGCCAATAAACGAATAACAGGGTTTTCCGTATACCTGTTCGGGCGTCAGCCCCAATGCCTCATATCCTGCCCGGTTATACCGGATGATGGTATGATCCGGTTTTTGAATCCCGATGATATCAGGAATTCCATCAAGCATCCCTTCAAGGAGTCGGTTGGCTGCTCTCAGTTCATCCTCAGCCTTTTTCCGATCGGTTACATCCCAGACCGTTGATATCATGAGATTACTCATGGGGACCGGGATGTTCATTGCACTGATATACGTGGTCTTTTCCCCTTTTCTGATGATGGGAACGTCTTCCCAGTGCATCCGTGACGGATCACCGCTGGCACGGTCAGCAAGCACCCGTTCCCTGATACGCTTTCTGAATTCAGGATCCTCATAGATATAATCCCAGACAACATCAGGTTTTGCAAGTGCTTCCGGAGGAATACGGTAGAACCTGAGGAAATTTGCGTTATAGTACGAGAACTCAACAGTGGGAGATACTGAATTGACCGCAACACCAATCGGCAGGTTGTCAAGGATGGTCCTGATATATATCTCTTTATTTTTTATCTCCTCCTCAATCCGCTTCCGTTCGGTGATATCAATAAGCATCCCGATGATGCCCTGTATTTCTCCGTTCTGATCAAGCAGGGTTGCGTTTTTAAAGATGACATCATGCAGGCTTCCATCTGCATAGCGGACCCTGGATTCATAGGATTGCGTCTTTGGAGTCTCTAATAACTCCTTGTCTTTTGCCCGGTAGATATCTGCAAGTTCCGTTGGTGCGATATCATAGACCGTCTTCCCGACGATCTCCTCTTTTGTACGGCCAATATACTCCTCAAAGGCATGGTTACAGCCGGTATACCTGCCCTTTTTATCCTTGTAAAAGACCGGGCTTGGTATAGTCTCAAGGAGCCGGTCCAAAAAGAGTTTCTGGGTGATGAGCTGATCATGTGCCAGAACCTCCTCAGTGACGTCGATGACATGCACAAGGTACCCGGAGAGTTCATGGTCACCATGGTACATCGGCGTTATCTGTACATCAATGGTAATCTTCCCGGTCCTGGATGTCTCATACAGTCTGAGCTTATGTATCAGATCAAAATCAAAACCAGAACGATAGCGGATGGTCTTTCCTTTCTTTAGCTCATCGAGTTCCTGTATGGGAACATTTGGATCATCAAAGAGGCTAAATCCCCTGACTGCATCAGAAGAACGAATCCCGAAGAGTTCACAACAGGCAGGATTAACATCCATCAGAATCCCGTTTTTATCATAGAGTTCGATGGCGATCGGAGAGTTGATGTAGATATCCCTGAACTGATCCTCAATCTCATGAAGAGACTGTTCAGTCCTTCTGTTCTGGACAATGGAGGTGATTTTCTGGGCTAGATCAACAAACTGTGATTTGATCTCTCCTCCCTTCATGACATACCCGTCCGCCCCGTTCTCAAATGCAGCGATGACGACTTCTTCCCTGCCCCGTCCGGTAAAGATGATAAAGGGAGTATCATCACCCTTGGCCCTGATATTCTTCAGGAGGTCGATTCCACTCATATCTTCCATCTCATAATCGGAGATGATCGCATCATACCGGCTTTGGGTTAATAATGCGAGTGCCTCTTCTCCTGATCCGGCCATGTCGGTTTTGAACTGATGAACGGATGAGAGATACTCTGCTGTTGCCAGCCTGACGTCCTCTTCATCATCAACGACAAGGATATGAAGGTCCTGCGTCTGGTCCTGATTATATGCAGCATTCACAATAGACATTTCAGGTCAGTTCATTCGTACGGTTACTTCTTGTCTGGTGTATGATAAGTGTTTTGATCGTCTCATAGGCAACGATACGAATCATTTATATGTATTCACATAATATGAACTGTTTATCCGAGGTGGACTCATGACACCAGCGTATAAATTTCCCTCTGTTCTCCAAAAAAATTACGAATTTTTACTTGCAGACTGGATTAAGGAGCAGCATGCTGCGATAACGCATCGCCGGGATCTCATCAAGGATGCGGAGCTGGAGCAGCAATCAAAGGATTTTCTCAGGATATTTTTGAAAAGTCTTGAAACTGCCAATATTGAGCGGATTGATGGCGATGACTGGAGGGATACGAAATATTTCATTGAGGAGATATCACAAAAACGGATAGAACTTGGATTCTCCTCATCAGACACGGCGACCTTCATCTTCTCACTCAAACAACCGGTCTTCTCTCTTTTAGGGTCCGAATTTTCAGATACTGATCGCTCTGAACTGTTCAGGGAAATCTGGGGTGTTTCATCCCTTCTTGACAAAATTGGTCTGTATGCAGTTCAGTCATATCAGAAAACAAGAGAGGCCATCATTCAACGGCAGCAGCAGGCACTTTTAGAGTTATCAACTCCGGTTGTTCAGTTATGGGAAGGCATTCTTGCCGTACCGCTTATCGGGACTCTGGACAGCGGAAGGACCCAGGTGGTCATGGAGACGTTGCTTCAAAAGATTGTGGAGACCGGATCTGAGATTGCCATCATTGACATCACCGGTGTTCCGGCGGTTGATACCCTCGTCGCCCAGCATCTTCTCAAGACGATATCTGCGACCAGACTTATGGGTGCCGAATGTATCATCAGTGGAATCAGGCCCGAGATCGCCCAGACCATCGTTCATCTGGGGGTCGATCTGAGCTCAGTCGTGACAAAATCATCCCTTGCAGCAGCATTAAAGCTTGCAATGAAGATGACCGGTCTGAAAATAGAGAAGAATACCAGAAAAGACCCGGAGAGCACCGGCAAACAAGACACGCCAGTGTAGGTGAACCATGGAACGAATACCCATTTTAAAGATGGGTCCCTATCTCCTCATCACCATTCAGGTTGATATGCATGACCGGATGGCAACAACCCTGCAGGAAGAGCTGATGGAGATGATTGTCAGGCACAAATCGCGGGGTGTCCTGATAGATATCTCCTCACTGGAGATTGTGGACTCGTTCATGGGCCGGATGCTTGCACATATCGCATCGATGACAAAGATTCTGGATGCGGAGACTGTGGTTGTCGGGATGCAGCCTGCTGTTGCAATCACCCTTGTCGAGCTTGGTCTTTCCCTCCGGGGAGTAAAAACTGCCCTCAATGTGGAGAAAGGGATGAATCTTCTCAGAACGTCACTCATGGATGCCGGTGAGGAAGATGACGGCGATAGTTGTGCACAAGAGTGAGTTCCATGTTTCAGGTTCGGATGATATTGTACGGGTCAGGCAGGAGGTTCGTAAAAAAGCGCAGGAGCTGAAGTTTTCAATTGTGGATCAGACGAAACTTATCACGGCAGCAAGTGAACTTGCACGAAATATGATCCTGTATGCAGAGCAGGGTGATGTCATCATGGAGGTTCTGAGAAGTGAGGGAAGAGAAGGAATCCGGCTCATCTTTACCGATAAGGGTCCCGGTATCGCTGATGTGGAATTAGCCCTTTCTGATGGGTATACCACATCAGGAGGAATGGGGCTTGGACTTGGTGGATCAAAACGTCTTGTAAATGAGTTTGACATCACTTCTGCCCCGGGTGAAGGGACAACGGTGACCATTGTCCGATGGAGATAAATGACAATACGCTGTGAGATTCTTGATGCAAGCCAGGTACATAGCACCTCAAAACAGGTTCAGGAGATAGCCCGGTCCATCGGATTTTCGGATGCACTTTGCGGAAAAGCTGCGATCATAGCAACTGAAATGGCAACAAACCTGCTAAAATTTGCTCACAAGGGAGAGATTCTCATCCAGACGATATCACGGGGTGATCAGTACGGGATTGAGATCATCTCCATTGATTCAGGACCGGGAATTGAGAATGTATCCCGCTCTTTTGAGGACGGGTACTCGAGTGCCGGGAGTGCCGGAACCGGTCTTGGTGCCATTAAACGGTTATCATCAGAGATGGAGGTTTATTCTGCTCAGGGGGAGGGGATGATCCTTGTTTCCCGACTCTTTCAGGGTTCAGTCAGAAAACCTTCCGGTTATTTCACTGTTGCATCACTAACATTTCCGTATCCGGGGGAGCAGCTGAATGGTGACGGGTGGAGTTACAGGATTATTGACGGGAAAAGCAGATTTTTACTGGTAGACGGGCTTGGCCACGGATTGTATGCTCATGAGGCAGCTGATCGCGCCGTGGATATCTTTTCAGCTGCTGATGGCCCTCTTGAAGATGTACTGATGCGAATGCATGCCGCACTTCGAAGCACCCGGGGTGCAGCAGCCTCAATCCTTGAGATTGCGCATGAATCAGGGGAGATACGCTTTGCAGGCGTTGGAAATGTATCAGGTTCACTTCTCACCCCCGGTACTCGTCATAATCTGGTATCACTCCCCGGTACCCTGGGAGTTGAATTGCGGAAGGTAACTGTGTTCTCCTATCCTTCAGATATCCTGCAGAATCAGACCACCTATGCAATCATGGTCACTGATGGTATTGGGACGAAATGGGATATTAATGCCTATCCAGGCATTTTTCATAAGGATCCCACCATTCTGGCATCGCTCATTTACCGTGATTTTCACCGGAAGAATGATGACTGCTCTGTACTGGTAATTCATGGGAATTCACAACAAGTTATGAGCAGGTGAGAGTATGACAGTAACGCTCCTGACCATAGCGCTTCGTACTGATCATGATGTCGTGCTTACCAGGCAGCGGGCACGGGATATATCAGGTCATCTGGGTTTTGATAATCAGGACCAGATACGAATAGCAACCGCAGTATCTGAGATTGCACGCAATGCAATTCAGTATGCCGGAGGGGGGCAGGTAGAATTCATCATAGACATCTACAAAAAGCCTCAGATGTTTTATATTGTTGTTACTGATGAAGGGCCGGGGATTGCAGATATAGCACATGTCCTCTCCGGGTCATATGAATCGAAAACCGGGATGGGACTAGGGATTATCGGAGCACGGCGCCTCATGGAGCAGTTTTCTATTGAAAACCTGCCACACAAAGGACTCCGGGTCAGAATGGGAAAGACAATCCCGGCATCCGTGTTTATTGATGCAAAGACGATTCAGCATATCTCTGAAGAACTGCTCAGGAAAAAGCCGGGCGGTCTTATTGAGGAACTTCAGCTCCAGAACCTTGAGATGATGCAGGCGATGGATGAGCTCAAGAGGAAACAGGAAGAGCTACTTCGCTTGAATCAGGAACTTGTTGATACGAACCGGGGTGTTGTTGCCCTGTATACCGAACTTGATGAAAAAGCCCGGCATCTGCGTCAGGCGGATGAGCTGAAGACAAAATTCCTTTCCAATATGAGTCATGAATTTCGGACACCCCTGAATTCGATCATCAGTCTGACGCGGCTTCTGCTCTCAGGGGTGGATGGCACCTTACATGAAGAGCAGAAAACACAGGTCAGTCTTATTGCAAAATCAGCTGAAGATCTCCTCGGTCTGGTGACTGATCTTTTAGACCTTGCAAAGATTGAAGCAGGAAAGGTGACCATTACACCATCCGAGTTTCACAATGATGAACTATTTAGTGCCTTACGGGGTATGCTGCGGCCGATGCTGCTCACTCCGACGGTGGATCTGATCTTTGAAGAAGAACCCGGCATCCCGGTCCTGTATACTGATCAGGGGAAGGTATCACAGATTTTACGAAACCTTATCTCCAACTCGATTAAGTTCACATCAGAAGGTGAGATACGGATCAGTGCACGATTGTCTGATGACAAACAGATGATCCGGTATATTGTCTCCGATACTGGTGTCGGAATTGATCCTGCATTTCATGATGCCCTGTTCGGGGAGTTTGTTCAGGGAGGGAACACGCCGGTAAAACCGTACAAAGGTTCCGGACTGGGCCTTTCAATATCAAAAAGACTTGCCACTCTTCTGGGTGGATCGATCCGGCTTGTAGAATCCAGTCCGGGGAAAGGATCGGTATTTGAGGCAGACATCCCGATCATAATACCCGGTGCAGTCCGGGAAGGGTCACCTGAGGAGATAGCGCATAATATTCAGATTGGAAAACTGAATATCCTGCTCATTGATGATGACCCGAAAGAACAGTATTTCTATGATAATTACCTGAAAGATACCAGATTTAACATTGTACCGGTTTTTCACATCAAAAATGCCAAAAAAATGCTTGAAAAGTATCCCTTTGATGCCATTATTCTGGATCTCCTGATTCCAGGAGATGATTCCTGGGAGTTTCTTGAGCAGCTGAAAAAGGATCCAGTCTATTCTCATATCCCGGTTTTTATCTCCAGTGTGGTTGATGAACAGGAGAGAGGGTTTAACCTTGGAGCTGATGCGTACTGGGTCAAACCGGTCAGAAAGGAGGATGTCCTTGAGAAACTGAAAGAGTTACCTGTCTGGTCTCATCCGATCAGACGGATACTTGTTATTGACGATGATGCCACGTTCCGGTACATAGTATCTGAAGAGTTAAAAACTGCACATTATGATGTTATCATGGCGGAGAACGGCGAAAAGGGATATAATATCGCCCGAAAGGGGGGGATTGATATGATCCTTCTTGATCTGATCATGCCCGGGTGGTCAGGACTGGAGACATTACACAAGCTCAAATCAGATCCTCTGACGTGCAGCATTCCGGTGACTATAAACACGTCCAAGGAGATCACTGATGAGGAAAGACGAATCCTTGAGAAGGACACGATAGATATCATCTCAAAATCTTCAGATATCCGGGAGAAGCTGCTCTCCTGTATCAGGGATGTCTCACGAGGTCAGAGTTAAGAATATTCGGGTCTGGAGATCTGCTGGAGCGGTTAATGGTCGGATTAATTACGGTTCATCCTGAAGAACATGTCATTTTAGTCGTTGATGACAACCTTGCCTCCCGCTATGTCACCTCCCGGATTTTAAAAAATGAAGGGTTCTCGATTATAGAAGCGGAAACCGGAGAGCAGGCTATCAGAGAAGCACAAAAAATCCCGGATCTCATTGTTCTTGATGTGCACCTTCCTGATATCACTGGCTTTGAGGTCTGTGACCGGTTAAAGAAGGATCCGGTGACCACAAACATCCCGATACTTCATTTATCTGCCTCCTATATGGATACACGGTCCATTGTGACGGGGTATAATACGGGCGCTGAAGGGTACCTCACACAACCGGTTGAGGCTCCGGTTCTGATCGCGTCAGTAACATCACTGATCAGAAACCGGATTATTGAACGGGAACTCATGAAGCAGAAAAACCTTCTTGATACCTTTGTAAACAGTGCCCCTATGCCGATCTATCTTTTTGACCTGAAAGGAAATTATCTCCTGGTAAATGATGCATTATGTACTCTTTTTCAGATGAAAAAGTCTGATATTATCGGAAAAAACCGTTCAGAATTCCTCTCACCTGATGATACCCGAGTAAACCAGTCCCATAATGAGGAAGTTATCAGACAAAAGAAACCGATAAAATTTGTCGAAAAGGCAGTCTTACAAGATGGCATGCATGTATTTGATTCGGTGAAGTTCCCTGTATTTGATCAGGCAGGAGATGTCATTGCCATCGGTGGTATTTCTATTGATATCACCGAAAGAATCAGAAAAGAAGAACTGATCCAGGAACAGGAGATGATGCTGAACCTGGCCCATATTTTTATTACTGATCTTCAAGGCATCATTATCTACTGGAATGAAGGTTCTGAGAAGATGTATGGCTATACACGGGAGGAAGCGGTAGGTTCTGATGTATGTGAGCTCCTGCATTGTAGCGGCACAACAGATTTTTCAGAGATGCGGGATATGGTACTCTCGTCAGGCTCATCAAAGGTTGAGATACGGCAGCAGAAAAAAGATGGAACGCAGGTGGATATCACGAGTATCTGGACCGTGTACTCTACAAAGGAGGGAGAGCCAAAAGCTATCATCTGGACAAATTATGATCAGACCGCATCTGTAGCGCTCCAACGGATCAGGGAAGAGGCACTCTCCAGGATAGAGAAGAATATGCTCCAGCTGATGACCTTAAATGATCAGATCAGAAATCCGCTTTCCATTATGGTGGCAGCCCTTGATCTGGATGTTCCGGACAAGGATACTATTATTACTGAACAGATTCAGGTGATAGATGATATTATCAACCGATTAGATAACGGGTACCTCGAATCCTCAAAGGTTCATGAGTTCTTACGACGATATGAGTCGATCAGATAAGGAATTACAAATGCAGGAAACACCCCGCCATACGGTTCTTATTGTGGATGATAACCCGGCAGGTCTGTATGTGACCTCAAAAATTCTCACCACAGCAGGCTATCAGGTCCTGAAAGCAGCAAACGGGGCTGAGATGCGATCCTGTCTTCTGAAAAATCCTGATGCAATCGTTCTTGACATTAACCTTCCGGATATTGACGGGTACACGCTCTGCAAGGAGGTGAAGGAGAATCCCGCAACCAGCATGATTCCGGTCATTCATCTCTCCGCAACGTTTACAGATGCAGGTTCTCATATCACCGGGATTCAAAGCGGTGCCGAAGCATTCCTTGCGCAGCCTGTACATCCTGATCTGCTTATTACAACCGTCCAGTCTCTTATTCAGATTCGTGATGTGAAACTGGCCCTTCGGGAGAGCGAGAAGAAATACCGGCAGATTGTCGAGCTGGTGCAGGAAGGAATACTGGTCATCGATGAGGACGGAATTATCACCTATGTAAATCCCCGAATGGCATCAATGCTTGGATATGACCCGTCCGAGGTAACCGGGCGGGACCTCACCTCCATTGTTGATCCAAATAAGACAGATTTCGTCCTTGAAATGATTGAAAAGAGAAAGAAAGGGATATCTGAGATCCATGAGTTTGAATTTACAAAAAAAAGCGGAGACAATGTCCCGACACTCATCAATATCTCCCCGATCATGTCTGAAGAGAATCGGTACGAAGGTGCCATCGCTCTTGTATCAGATATCAGTGAGCAGAAATTCGCGTTACATGCACTCAAAAGGGCGAATCAGCAGATCAGCTTTCTGACCGCAATCACACGACATGATATTCTCAATGAGCTGAGTATCATCCTTGGTCAGATTGATCTCTATCTGTATACAAAAGATACCGGTTCGTGTGAGGTATATCTCCAAAATATTGAGGATGCATCCAGGAATATTCAGAAGCTGATCGAATTTACCCGGGAGTATGAGCGTCTTGGCTCAAAAGTTCCGGTATGGCAGACCTTGTCCCCTCTTATTACCTCTGCATTTGAGATGAATAACCGGGATAAGGCGCTGACATTGCATCTTGATATCGATCCACAGTTACAGATATTTGCCGATATCCTCCTTCCAAAGGTCTTTTATCTGCTTATAGAAAATGCAATCCGGCATGGTGAGAAGGCAACTACCATATCTGTCTCGTCATACTGTGATGAAACCGGGTGCCATATCATCTGTGCTGATGACGGGATAGGCATTAAAGATGAAGAAAAGGAGCGTATATTTGAGCGGGGTCATGGGAAGAATACCGGACTTGGGCTCTTTTTTGCCTCTGAAATTCTTGCAGTTACCGATTGTTCAATCCGGGAGAACGGGGTGTATGGGGAGGGGGCCAGGTTTGATATTATTGTTCCGAAAGAGAAACTCAGAGTCCTGAATGTGTCATCATAATTCATTTCAATAAAATGTATAACCTCTTTCCTGTCTGATAATGATTGAACAGGGCCAGAACTGTTTGAGATATCTTCTTCAGTCCTGTCTATCCTGCACAGTCATGATCACCGGTTCTTCCAAACCCCTTTATTTCCACTGGAGCACAGAGAGAATGACCCCGGAAGGATGAAAGATCAGCACAGGTCTGTTATTCATACTCCAGGTATGCGTGCCTGACAGCATATATAACCAAATTAATGGCTTGTTGGACGGTATTGAACAGTAATTACTCCATCAGACTGTGTGGCATGAATGGAAAAACAATGATGCGAAAGTGAGCTGATGTGCTCTATGTGAATGATGGATACGGGGAACCGAAACAAAATATCTGTTCAGAAAAAAATTAATAGGTAAACTGGCCCATCTCGGCTTCAATTCGTTTCACAGCCTGCTCTGCAAGTTCTGTGGTCTGTTTGATCCGATCCATGGACTCGTTCACCTGGGCAACCATCTGGGTGATCTGTCCGACTGCTGCTGATGACTCTTCACTTGCGGCAGCAAGTCCGACCGACTCTTTTGCCGTCTGTTGTACCATCTCGCTGAACTCGTTCACGGTTGCGGTAACCTCTTCAACCGATGCTGCCTGTTCCTCACTTGCAGCGGCTACCTCACTCATGTTTGAGTTTATTGTTGAAATGGAGTCAACAATCTCATTAAATACGGCAAGGGTCTCGCTGACGGCATTATTACCGTTCTTCACCTCGGTCATCGAGTTCTGGACAGCCTTTGCCATGGCCCCGGATTTCTTCTGAAGATCAGAGATAATTGCGGCGATATTCTCTGCAGACTTCTGGGATTCGTTCGCCAGCTCTTTGACTTCTGCGGCAACGACCGCAAACCCAAGGCCTGCCTCACCGGCCCGTGCAGCCTCGATGGCAGCGTTCAGGGCAAGCAGGTTTGTCTCTTCCGCAATAGAACTGATGATATCAACGATCCGGTTAATCTCCTGCATCTGTCCGCTTATCTGCTGGTTCATCTCGTCAATCTCTGATGATGAAGCCATGATCCCATGCATTCCGCTCTCGGCAAGACCTGCTGCTTCCTTTCCTTTCTCTGAGAGTTCTGCAGCCATATGAGTAAGCGCTGAAACATGCTCCATCTTTGCCGCAACCGATGAGACCGTGGTTGCAAGATCCTGCATGGCAGCGAGGATCTGCTGGGTTGCCATCCCGCTCTTATCAGCAAGATCATTGACTGCTGTTGCGATGGCTGCGACCTGGCTGACT
The DNA here is from genome assembly GCA_964501255.1 of uncultured Methanospirillum sp. Lineage (GTDB taxonomy): Archaea > Halobacteriota > Methanomicrobia > Methanomicrobiales > Methanospirillaceae > Methanospirillum. The sequence goes on from CAZCSN010000016.1 coordinate 12,080, forward strand.
CCTTCAGATACATCCTCGATGCTCTTATGAGCGGTCTTGGTTTCTGTATTTACCTCATCAACCCGTAAACTGACATCATTCATCTGCCGGTTCAGTTCTTTCATCTGGGTCCGGACGGCATCCAGAGCCTGCGATACATCAGTACCAATAGTATTGAGGGCATCCCTGAAGGTCAAAAACTCACCCTTTAAGTCAAGTTCCGGATTCATCCGTGCAGTAAAGTCACCGGATGCATACCGTTTGGACAGGGCCATCGCTTCATTAAGCGGTACTGCCATTGCATCAACGGTATCATTGACTCCCTGGATAATGAGTGCATAATCTCCCTTGAATTTCCCAGTGTCACCTCTTGTCTTCAGATCTCCGGATGCAGCTGCGGTACTCAGCGCCCGGATTTCATCCCTGAAATTCTGGAATGTCAGTACCACATCGGTAAACGCCTGCCCAAGAATGCCGATCTCATCCTTCTTGAAGGTCCGATCTGTCCGTCCGGACAGATTTCCGTCACGAACCTGCCGTGCAAGAGTGACCAGTTCGTCCATCCGGGTGGATATTGATCTGCCAAAGAGGGTTGCAACAACAAATCCACCGGCAATTCCAAGAATTACAACCAGGATGATTGTATTCCGGATGGCCTCCTCAATCGGGCCGGTAAAGTCATGATAATCTGCTGTAGCGACAATTATCCAGTCAAATGGCTCAAAATAACTGAAGACTGCAATCTTATCCTTCCCGTCCCAGGAATACTCCAGTGTTCCTTCTTTTTTGGTTATGATCTCCTTGATGAAGGGGAGATCTGAATCATTCTTTCCTTCCCTGGTCGGGTGAATCAGGGCAGTGCCTGAACTGTTGAGGACATAGACGTATCCGTTCTCTCCAATCTTTTTATTCTTGATCTGATCCTGCAGGATACCGATTGTGGATGCCTCCTCCACACCGACAAAGAGGATACCGATGATCTCATTTGCTGCGTTCTTTATCGGCTCGTAGGCGGTGATATACTTCTTTCCGACGACGGTTGCAGTCCCATAGTAGGTCTGGCCCTTATTAATGACCGCATCATAGACTTTATCTGATACCGGCGTTCCGATGGCACGTTTTCCATCCTCACCGATCACGTTCGTTGAGATACGGATCGCTTGGTCTCCTTTCTTCTGGAATATCGTCGCCGCACCCCCAAGCAGTTTCTGCACGTTATCCACGATCTCAAAGTTATCATTGACCTTGTATGAGGACCCGAGCATCAGGTTCCCGTTTATTATCTCGGGTTTTCCCTTCGCGTAAAAGTTTTCATGCAGAACATTCAGGTCGCTCTTGACCTTGACCTGGGTCAGTTCGTACGCGGTCTTTGTTGCCTCCTCCAGATCCTGGCTCTGGGTCTTCAGGTTTAAGAGAATACTGTCATGGATGGCAGACTCTGCACTCGTATAGGCCACAAACCCCAGGACCAGAGTCGGAATGATAACCAGGATAAGGCAGATAAGAGTAATCTTCCGTCCAATGGTTGCATTGTCAAACCATTCGGTGATGGATTCTTTTATGTTCATGGTACCTCTCAGGTGGTATGAATGTGCTGGAATTTACGTTGGTATGAAGATCTTATAAACATAGGGATATGTCAGGCATTCAATTGTGAAGTTTGCTCCTCCCAAAATTCGGATTATCTGGTTTTTCCTGCAGGATTTGGTGTCAGACTCTCCGGTACGAAATGATCCGGAGGACATCGGAAGAAAGAAGGTATCATCAAGCTTAATTAATGAGCATATCCATCCATGGCTCCTGTAAAACTTCCCATCGGGGTTCAGTCCTTTGAAAAGATGAGAAATGAGGGATATGCATATGTCGACAAGACCTGGTTTATCGCCGATCTTGTCTCGAAGGGATCATATTACTCCCTCTCCCGGCCACGACGATTTGGAAAAAGCCTCTTTATTGACACGCTTTATTGCGCATTCTCCGGTAGAAAGGATCTTTTTTCAGGGCTGTATCTCGATTCTCCTGAATCAGGATGGGACTTTGATTCAGTTCATCCGGTCCTCCGGGCTGATTTTGCAGGAGGGTCTTTTCGGAGTATCACGGATCTTACAGACCGGCTGACCGGTATACTTGATGGATGGGAAGACCGGTACGGGATAGAGAGAACAACAGGAGATCCCGGTGTCCGGTTATTCACAATAGTTCCAAAAATAGCAAAAAAATCAGGAAAACAGGTTGTCATCCTTATTGATGAGTACGACAGACCGATTCTGGATAATATTAGTGATACTGGTCTTATGCAGGAGATGAGGGATTATCTGAAGAATTTTTATGGGGCGATCAAACCGCTTGATCTGCATCTTAAGTTTGTCCTGCTGACTGGTGTATCAAAATTTGCCAAAACGGGAATATTCTCCGGATTGAATAATCTGAATGATATCACACTTGATGGACCGTATTCAGCGATCTGCGGCTATACGCATCACGACCTTGTAACTATATTTTATGAATTTCTCCACGGATTTGATATGAATGAGATTCGTGAATGGTATAATGGGTATTCCTGGACAGGAGAGTCCGTGTACAATCCCTTTGATATCCTTCTTCTTTTTTCCAAACGGATCTATCGTCCTTTTTGGTTTGAGACCGGAACACCGGCATTCCTTATTACGCTCTGGCAGAAAAAACCACGACTTCCTGCAGAGTATGAAGGCCTTATTGCAGGTGACGACCTTCTGGGTTCATTTGATCCGGAATATATCCGAACCGAAACACTTCTCTTTCAGACCGGGTATCTTACCATCCGTTCTTTTGTCAGTAATCCGGATGAAGGAACCTGGTATACATTAGGATTTCCAAATCGTGAGGTGAGAGAAGCATTTAACAGACAGATTCTCCATCTGCTTCAGGGTGATGCAGATCCCGTTCCGTTTCCGGTCATTCGTGCGGCTATGGAATCCGGTGATGTTCATCAGCTCAGATTTATTTTTGAATCTTTTTTTGCATCTATTCCGTATGACTGGTACAGAAATAACCCGATAGCCAGATATGAGGGATATTATGCCACGGTGGTGTATGCCTATTTTGCAGGTCTTGGGTATGAGGTTATTCCGGAAGACACCTCGAATAAGGGACGTGTTGATATGACAATAAAAACCGGGACCGGGATCTGGATCATTGAGTTTAAGGTACTGGGTGTCGATAAGAGCGGGGATGAAAGTCCGTTGGCTCAGATTCAAAGACGGGGGTATGCAGAGAAGTATCGTTCTGATCCCCGGCCGATATATGAGATTGGGATTGTTTTTGATCCAAAAACACGGAATATCCAGCGATGGGAGGTATAAATCATGGTTTTTTACAGTTCATTGATACCTGATCCCAAAGAGCGTGGGGTTGGTTTGTTCTGATACATTTTTAAAGAGGCGAATTGTTCTCTCTTAACTTGCGATATTCAGAATTTTCCTGATGATGTCTCTCATCTTTTCTCTTTATTTGCAAACTCACCATGCCGGTAGTGTTTCATTAAAAACGAACGGACTTTGGATGATTCAAGCCAGCCCCTGTCTAATTGTTTCACCAGATCGTCGATGATGCCGATATGTTTCAGGATCTCTTCAGTATAGGGTCCTTCTTCGAGTGAGACCATGAGAGTTATTGTTTGCAGGGGGTTTCGGATCTGATCATTCAGGATCTGGAACTGCTCCATGTTCTTCTCAATCTGTGCAAGACCATGATCGGTAATATCCTTCTCAATAATCTTTTCAACCGTGATATCACGTGAAACTATCAGCACCTGATCATCTGTATCACCGGATATGATGGGAATCAGCGAGGTATCAAGCCAGACCGAATGATCACCTGAAAGGATGTACTCGTCCTGTATCCGATACTTCTGCCCGGCAAAAAAAACATTATCAATCGTTGGAAGGATTTTGTTCGAGAGATCAACCGGGGCTATATCGCTGAATTTTTTACCGTTAATAGACTCCTGTGCATCTCCGATAAATCTGGCCGCAGCAGTGTTGATGAACAGAATCGTATGGGATCGATCCAGGATTATGATATAATCATCAGAAAGTTCGGCAATTGACCGGTATCTCTCTTCACTTGCCTTTAATTTCCGTTCCATCTCATGACGATGCAGGGTTACATCAACGGTAATCAGTAGTGTTCGTTCATCAAACGGTTTAATGAGATATCCAAACGGTGATGTATCCTTTGCCCTGGAAACCGTTGACTGATCTGTATGAGCTGTCAGATAGATTATCGGAATATCGTACATTGACCGGATTTTTTCAGCAGCTTCAATCCCGGTCATTTTGCCTGACAGGGTAATATCCATAAGGATAAGATCTGGTTTTTCAGCATAAACAGCATCAATGGCTGCTTCACCAGAATCAACGACCTGAGTTATGCGACATCCCATCTTTATTAATTTTGACCGGATATCGGCTCCGGTAAGAAATTCATCCTCTACGATAAGAACTCTCGGCTGATTCATGATGCTTCCTTTTTCATTGGTTTTGGAAATTCAATCCGGTACCCAAATTCATTCTCTGTTATTAGTGACAACTGCCCTTTTATCTGTGCGGTAAGACCCTGAATCATCTGAAGCCCCAGGGTTTTTGGGTGGGTAATAAGCATTGTTTCCGGTATCCCGATACCGTTATCACTATATGACAGCAGGTAGCTATTATTCTTTTCTGATATTATTATCCTGATAATTCCCTTTTTATCTCCAGGAAAGGCATATTTCAGTGAGTTTGTTATCATCTCATTCAGGATGAGACTTAACGGAACTGCTGTTGTGATATCAATCTCAAGTTCATCAAAATTCATGAGAACGGATATCTTATCAGGATCGATGTGATATGAATGAAGGAGATACTGGGAGAAAGACTTGAGATACTCCCTGTATCTGATCCGATCCAAGTTTTCTTTCTGGTAGAGATGATCATAAACAAGAGCGATGGATCGAATCCGGTTCAGATGTTCATGCAGTACCTCTTTTACTGCGGGGTCTGATATCTTCTCCTCTTGCAGCGAGAGCAGACTTGAAATTATCTGCATATTATTTCTGACCCGGTGATGTATCTCCTTTAAGAGTGTCTCTTTCTCTTTCAGGTCAGCGTTCTGTCTCTCTTCAAATAATTTTCGTTCAGTAATCTCTTCAGATATGATGCCCAGCTGAATGGGTCTGTTGTTTTCTGTTTTTATAATAAAAAAACGATCATGAAACCATTTTATTCGTCTTTCATTGTCCAGTGCCCTGTATTCTACCTCCAGGTATGGGATCTTTCCCTCAAGCAGCGCCTCTATTCCTGATGACACTCTCTCCTTATCATCAGGGTGAATATAGTCTATCAAACGACGAGGACTGTCAGCTACCTCCTCCATTGGGATTCCCAGTATTCGTTGAAAAGCTGAGTTTACATAGAGAATTTTTTCCGGATTAAGGGAGATGAAATAGATGATGTCAGAAATTTCATCAGCAAACTGTCTGAACCTCATTTCGCTTTCTTCTAAGGCCCTTAGGGCCTCTTTTCTTTTTGTAATATCACGTGCGGCACTAATAATTGCGGGTTTTCCTTCGTACTCAATAAGCCGGCTATGAACTTCAAAAGGAACTGACTGCCCGTTTTTCGTAAGATGCTCTGTCTCAAAGAGTACAGATCCCTGATTAATAATCCCCTCCATTCGATCAGGAACCTGCAGAGCGTTGATCGGATTATCAATCATACTTACATGCATTCCAACAAGTTCGTTCTTTGTATATCCAAGACGAGAACAGGCCGTCTCATTTGCATCAAGAACATACCCAGACATATCAACGATAAAAATCGAATCCCCTGACAGATCATACAGTGTTTTATACCTTGATTCGGATAAGGTGAGTTCCTCCTTTAACTCCTGCTGAATATTCTGCTGAAGTTTTTCTATCGCTCTCCGCCCACTGATATCCCGTTCAAAGGAGATGACATATTGCTTTTCTTCAATTTGTACCTTCCCTACACGAATCTCCAGAGGATAAATAGTACCGTCTTTCCTTTTATGATTGACTTCACAGCTGAACCATTCTCCCTGTCTGGTATGTAACACCATCTCCCGGATTTCAGCCGTCTTCCAGGGATCGAGATCAAAGATATTCATCTGACGAAGTTCTGCTATGGTATATCCGTTCATCCGTGCTGCTTCATAGTTGCAGTCGATAATTCTGCCAGCTTCCGGTTCTTCAATATCGATAATAAAGATCGCTTCTCCTGCATATTCAAAGAGTTCCCGGTATATATGTTCATTTATAAGCACATTCTGACGTTGTGAGTCTTCCTTCAGGAGAATTGTACAAGAATTCCCATGTATGATACCACTTGGGGATGACAGGGTATCTGATGCAGGGAGACATTCCTGTTTCTGCAGTTTATCATGATTACCCGTGGTATCTCTGTCAGAATGAATTTTAAAATTACATTCAGGCACGAAAATCTCAAATCGTGCCCCTTCTCCAAAGGTTCCTGTCTCAGATATCGTAATTCCGGTCAGTGACAGGATATCCCTTATAAAAAACATGCCAAGGCCGGTATTTTTTCCATATCCTCTCTCAAAAATCTTCTCCTTTTCGTCCTCCGGGATACCGATTCCATTATCCTGCCATATGATTTTAAGCCCGTCTTCTGTTATCTCTGAAAAAACCTCAATTTTATTCACCGTCTGACCATGACGGAGTGAGTTGTCAAGAAGGTTATAAAACACCTTTTCAAGCAGCAGATCGGCATAGATAGAAACATCATCCAAGGTGATGATAAAGTTGAATTTTTCGGGTGTGTAAAGAGATTCAATAATCGGGATTATCCTTTGCCAGGCCGGTTCCTGTGACCCAAGTTCCTGATACAGTCTGGTAAATTCAATCTGCTCCTCGATCATATTAGTTGCAAGTTCGATATTGTCAATATGATCCATAATGTTTGATTGATCCGGATTATCCCTGATAAGGCGGCAAAGAATCTGGATAACGTTGACTTTATTCAGGATATCATGCCGGGTGATACTGGTCATCAGGTTCAGCTGACGATTGAGCTGGCGGAGTGAATTCTCTGCCTGTTTTCTCCTTGTGATATCCTGTCCCTGTGCAATTGTGGTAGTAAGATATTTGTCTCCAATACGCACCTTCACATTGGCCGAGTTCCAGAGCACCGTTCTGACTTCTCCACCCTTTCCTCGGATGGGAATCTCTACCGTCTCCCATGTCTCTCCTGAAAGTGCATTCTGGATAAGTCTCATCGAGTCATCCCGGGTCTTTTCAGGAAAGAGAATATCTATTTTCTGACCTTTTGCTTCTTTTGCAGGAATTCCTGTGAGTTCCTCGAATGCTCTGTTAAACTCAGTAATAATCAAATCAGAGTTCCATACAATTATCGGGGCATTCGCATACTGAATCAGTTTTTCGAGATATTCTGTCTTCTCTTTCAGGGTTGTTTCAAGGTTTTTCTGCCTGGTGACGTCGGTAAAGACAGTATGCACCTGGTATGGAGTATTTTCACCGTCTTTGAAATAAGGAGTTGCATCAATCTGGATCCACCGGTAAGCCTTTTCTAACGGATGAAGCACTCCCATCAGAACTCCTTTTACCGGTATACCTCTTTTCAGGGAGATCGTGGATGGATGCTCTTCGGGTAAAAATGGTGTCCCGTCCTCCCGTATCGTTTTCCAGTCCGGATGAAATGATGTCCTTCCCTGCATTTGATCAAGGGTCAGGCCTAATATTCTTTCTGCCGCTGGATTGGCAGAGAAAATTGCACCGGAAGCGTCAAGATAGATCACCCCCTGTTCCATCGCCTCAAACAAAATCCGATATCTCTTCTCCTTCTCTTCAATCTCCTGTTTTTCTCTCTCCAGCTGTAGGTTTTTCGCTGCTATTTCACGTTGTGCATTGACAAGTTCATTGGTTATCCTGGTCAGCTCTTCATACACATCCATGCTCATCCGGATCTGTGACAGTCCCTCCGGGCTCGTGTCTGATGACTGCCTGGAAAGAGATACTGCCTCCTCAAAAATCTGGTTGAGCCACTCTCTGACCGGGGATCCGGCTATCCAGATACGGTTATTCTGAACAACCGCTGTTGCATGTAAAAGACCACTCCAATATCTTCCCTTAACATGTATTTTCCAGTCATGTACAACTCCTTTATGAGATATCTGCTCAAAAACCCGGAAGAATGAGTTCACCTGTGATGGATCGATAATGTCGATAAAAGGAAGCTTATCCGGGGCATTATCAAAAAGTGAAAGATCATCCCTGATAACAGTGTCTATCGTGCCATCATTTAAAAGAACAAGGATAAGTCCACAAATACGTTGATCATCAGACATAAATACTCATAAAGCAACAATCTGCTCCCCAATTTGAAGTGCATCCTCTGCATCCAGTGCAGATGCATCCGCCCCTATCCTCCTCCACAGGTCACGGGCTTTTCTGAAGGGATATCCGCCGACAATAATCTTTATCCCCTGTAAGTCCGTATCCTCACGTATCATCCGTATAATGGTATCTGTCTGGCCAAGGTGCATGGACATGGTACAGGATAATGCAAGGAGAGGGATCTTCTGGGTTTTTAAAAGATGAATGATACTTGTTACCGGCACATTAGAGCCAAGATATATTGTCTCCCATCCTGAAAGTTCAAAAAAGTCGGCAACCATCCTCACACCAACCTCGTGAAGTTCGCCAGGCACACATGATGCAACCATCTTCATACCTTTTTTCTCGTTTTTCATAATATCAGGATAAAATCCGGCAATGATCTGTTGCACTGCTGATGTGCAGTAATGTTCCTGGGCAACAGTAATCTTTCCGGTATGCCAGAGCCGGCCGGTTTCATACAATGCAGGCTGAAAGAGATGGAGATATAATTCTTTGAGGCCCGTTCCTTTTTCATACAAATCCCGCACCAGAGTATGTGCTTTTAAACGTCTGAGCGAAACCAGATCATCGATAAACTCCCTGACTACCGGGTTCCAGATCGGATCGTCAGGAATAAATGTTGGTGTAACAGCAGGCTGTCTTTTCAGGGACTGCTCAGCCTCCTGAATGAATCTGCAGGAAGTTATGTCACCATGTTCTTCAAAAGTTTGTGATAATGCCTGGAGTGTTACCTGTAAACACTCATCAGGAAGGCCAATACCAGAGAAAAGAATTCTGGTCCACTGGATGTAATCGATAAAGATCTCCGGTGCATTCACATAGACAGACTGGCTGAGTATCTCCAGATGATACAGGATATCCTGCAGGCATTTATCCCGCTGCTCTTTTGAATATCCTGCAATGAGGTCTGGCATACGACTTTCCAGATGGTTCATGACTCTTTCAGCAATCAGGGCTTGTTTCAGGGGCTCTGTCATATCCAACCGCCGCACTTTCTCACCCATCGTTTCTGCAAATAAATCGGCACAAGTGGGTATTTTCTCATCAGTTATCCGTCCCCCTGCCAAAATATGGGTTTATATTATCATCAGGTCTAATTGGAATGATAATTTCACCACTTTCAACTATTTTTCGTTTTTCGGAATAATATTCAGCCCGACCATTACCCGCTCTGTATTTGAGAGATCACCGATAAGTCGCCGTTCCGGCTCAGGAAATTTTCTGATAAGGGTGGGTATTGCAATTATCTGATCTTCTTCAGCACATTTTGGGTTTTCCAGAAGATCAAAAACCTTGATCGTATAGTGGCCTGTAAGATGTGTCTCACAGATCTTTTTCAGATTGGATAAAGCAGCAAGTGATCGGGGAGTCTGTCCTGCCACATATAATATCAGAAGCCATGTGTCCGTTTTTTCATATCCATTTATACTATCTTCTGTATTATTGGAATAACCCTGATTCATTATGAATCCTCTTTTTTTACCCCTGTCTGTATTTCTTTAAAAGTTCCCGGAGTTCCCCTATCTCCTGTATCTTCCGCTGACCGGATATTTTTGAACGGTTGTATCGTGTTTCATTCAGTATCAGTTCTTCCCGTAGTGCCGCTATCTTTGCTTCCAGGGCTTTCTGCCGAATATCATACTCCTTCTGCTGGATATCAAGTTCTTCCTCCAGTTCACGTATTTTCGCCAAATCACGTGCTTCCGAGACCAGTCGTGCTGATCCAAATACCATCCCCTCTGTTCCGGAATACATGTCTGCAATCTCTATTCCGTTCTTTGAAAGCGTGAACTCATGTACCTGATTTGAGTGGTCCATTCCCCGTGATTTGATGATAGAGACCAGCCGGTTTCGTTCACCCTGCATCTCCACATTTCTGACCAGGAACCAGGTATCAGTCATGGACGAGATATGTGCCTCCGTTTTGGGATATAATGTATCCGATTGTGCAAGATCAGTCATAAAAATCGTGATCTGGAGAGTCTTGAGATAATTGATCAGTCTTCCAAGCATTGATCTGACCTGGAGCGATGATCCAATGGTGATCAGGTTAGAGATTGGATCCAGGATAACTGCCTGTGGTCTGATTGAATTGACCAGCCGGTATGTTGTTGCAAGATGCATCTCAAGACCATATAAGCCGGGTGGCGTTGTTTTCATTGTCAACAGTCCTGATTCGATGAATGGAGCTAGATCAAGACCGATTGAACGCATATTCCTGATCAATTGCATGGGAGATTCTTCAAAAGAGATATAGAGGCATCTCCCTCCGTTTTTACAGATTGATGCGGCAAAATAAGCGGCAAAGCTGGACTTTCCGGAACCTGCCGTCCCGGTGATGAGAATTGAGCTTCCAACATAATATCCCCCATTGAGAAGAGTATCAAAGCGGGGCACTCCGGTGGAGATCCGCTCTGATGAGACTGCGTAGTCCATGAACACTGAACTCAGTGGGACGACAGTGAGGCCCTCTGAACTGATTAAAAACGGGCATTCATTAGCTACATGCGAGCTTCCGCGATACTTGATGATTCGAAGACTACGGTATGTGACATGGTCCTGTACGGTCTGGTTTAATAGGAGGACACAGTCTGAAACATACTCTTCCATGCCATGCCTGGTCATCGTATTGGATCCTTTTTCCCCGGTCAGTACCGTCGTCACGCCTTTGCTCTTCAGCCAGTCAAAGAGTCTTACCAGTTCTGACCTGATAACCCGATGGTTTTCATTTCCAACAAAGAGCGCCTCAATAGTATCAATAGCCACCCGTTTCGCCTTTATTGAGTCAATTGCTGATTCAAGCCGGATAAACAGACCATCAAGAGTGAACTCTCCGGTCTCTGGAATGGGAGAGAGATCCACTGAAATTTTATCAATTTTAATCTGCTGCTTATTCATCAGTTCTTTAAGGTCAAAACCGATCGAAGAAAAGTTATCAACCAGTTCATCCTTGTTTTCTTCAAACGAGAGATAAAGACCTGGTTCATTATATGTGACCGCACCCCGTACCAGAAACTCCATGGCAAAGAATGTCTTCCCTGTCCCAGGCTCACCAATAATAAGTGACACCCTTCCTCGTGGTATCCCCCCATCGGTTATTTCATCAATACCCTTTATTCCGGTCGGGCATTTTTCCAGTCTTTTCGGTTGATACGGTTTTTCGCCTGTTTGGGGGGACATGGTAAATACCTTCTCTGGTTATCTGATATTTAATTATATCTCACGAAACCGGCATGCTAAAACCCCCGGATTGGGAGAGATCATGCATGCGATCAGAAGGGAGGTTTTTTATAATAAAAAGAGATCATCGGAGAGTTCCCGGACAGCTCGGTCCCGCTCCGCCGGGTTGAGAGCAAGACATTTTGCAAGGATTGCATAGATTTTTCTCCCTTTTTCGGTCTGAAAAACCGGTTCATCCCCGCCAGGCATCACCGGACGGCCGGTGAGCAGTTCAGCCCATACGATTCCGATCTGCCAGATATCTGATGACACACTGCATTCCGGAATAGGCTGCCGCTGCTCCGGAGCTGCATAGGTGGGAGAAAAGCCGGATACCGACCAGCGGTCCTGCCCTGTTCTGGCAAGTCCCCAGTCAGTCAGTTTCGGGACTCCTGAACTGCTGAGAAGGATATTGGTCGGTTTTATGTCACAGTGGATGACGCCTTTCTCGTGGGCATACAAAAGGGCGGATATAAGACCGGTAATGATTCTCAAGGCCTCTGTACATGACACCGGTTTTTCAAGGTCAGCGACCGATCCGGGCAGGTATTCTACCTCGATATACGGGAACGGAAGAATATTTGCAGCGAAAAGCCGTGCGATGTTATCATGGTGAAGGTCTTTCCAGATGCTGATCTCCTGCATAAAGGACATCCCGGTAATTTCATCATCTTTTCGTGGAACTTTCACCACCACTGGCGTTCCATCACCGGCCCGTTCTGCATACCAGATCATGCCCGCACCCCCTTCTCCAATCGGTCTGATATTTCTGTACCGGTTCAATGAAAGAGGAAATCTGGATATTTTCCGGATATCCTGACTGATTGTATGATGCCATTCCCACAGCGGGCCGATGACCAGGTATATGCCAAGAATCAGTGTAACTCCGAGTGATGGGAGAAGCGTGATTGCCGACGGATACACGATCTGAAGAATATGCAGGGACTGACGTACAAAGAGGAGCAGACCAAGGATCAATGTTCCTGCAATAATCTGGCCAATACCGACTCCTATGTTGAGGCGGACCGGAAAACGTGCCTGAAAAATTGAGATGAGATGAAACAGGAATAAGAGCAGAAACAGGATGGTAAATGCAGGGAGCGATATCGCAATAGCACTCCCGATTCCCTGTCCTCCTCCTCCATGACCGGTTCTGACAGGAACAGAGATAAACAGAAGATCCACGATGATATACTGAACCGCGAGCAGAATATTTGCAATCTGAATGGCCCGATCTTTTATTTCATGGCTCTCATGGCGAGGTTTCACCCCGGGCAGGATGGTCGTTTTCATGGATGTGTGCCAGCCGGCTTTGTTGCTGAATGAAAGATGAAACTCACACCAAGGGAGCCCGGTGAGAGATCTATTCTGTCTCCATCGGTGAGAACCACAGGTTCATGCCCGATCCGTTTTCCATTCACATACGTTCCCCCTTTGCTGTTCCCTTCGGTGATTGTCCAGAACCCGGACTGCTTTTTCAGCCAGGCATGGGGTTTTGAGACCCGGCTGACCGAGCGGTACTCATCGTCGAGAAGCATTGCCGGTTCAGGTATTATACCGTCCCATCCCTCTTCTCTCCTCCCTATCCGGTATATTCCTCCGGTTAATTCGAGACGTTTCCCGTTCATCGGTCCGTTTGTTATGATGAGTGCAGGCCCGGACAGGGAAGCGATAGTCTGAAGACCGGTCTGTACCGTACTGGCCTGCCGTGAGAGATCAGGGCTTGTATGTGCTGCTACAGAAGAGAATATGGTAAGATTTTGTGCTGCATGGTTCAGGCCGTCGGGAATGAGGGAATAGTAAAAAACTGGCTGACCCTGATTGACCGGATCATCAGATACTCCGATCTCCTTCCGGATGATGCCCAGTGAAAGCAGTTTTTGGAGATGCTTTTTTGTATTTTCATAACTGGTCCCGATCTCATGTGAGATCTGTCTTACTGTTCGTGGCTTTTTTCCGATGAAGGAGAGGATATGCAGCCGGATGGGGCTACTCAGGGCATCAAGATACTCTGAGAGTTCCGTGATGAACTCAGGATCAGCACTGCTCAAAATTGTCCGGTCATCTGTTCGTTCCTGATTCATATCTTTTTCCGTCATTATACTCGCAGATAGTGTCCCGTCACCCCCTGTGAACCACGAGGTTCAGGCGGATAACCGGTCTCATTTTATCCATATATAATCACTCGAACCATATGAGGGTATATGCACCGATCAGTCGGTCAGGAGGTATCATGAATACAAAAACCATAGGCCTAATTGGCATGAGTTTTCTTGCAGTCCTGGTCATTCTGCTGGTAACCCTGCCGGTATCTGCTGCAGGAAAGACCGGTCCTCAGGACGGGACCGGATATCAGTATGGTATGAACCATCAGTATCAGAGTCAGGGAGGATATAGATCAGGATATGTATCCGGGTCAGGAAATGGAACCTGCATCCATGAAAACTGCCCACATACCGGAATCAGACCTTCCGATGGAACCGGATTCTCTTATGGTGGCGGAAAGAGGCATGAGAGTGGCGGCAGGTCCGGATTTCACGGACATGGGCGGGCTCATCACTCCTGATGGGTTGCATATAACCCCTCCCCCTTTTTTACCCCTTTGTATCATATCACAGTGTATCATATTTCCGGCTGATGTTTTCGTCTGATCCCTTGGAGATTCCAGAGTTTCCATGCCTCAAACCAGAGTACGCTTACCCCTGCAGCCAGTACGCAGGTGACAAACCCTCCGGCAGATACCAGTTCAAACCTGAAGAGAACGGATAATGCAGGAACCGCCATGATCAGCCCGAGGCTGAGCAGTGTCCAGACAAATACCCATCGCATCGCTGTGTTCGAAGTCCGGATCGTAGAGATAACCGTCTCTGACCAGGATCGGTTGGTCAGGATAAGGAGCAGATTGGCAAGTACAATCGTGGTAAAGGTCATCGTCCGTATCTGTCCATCAGACAGACCTGACATTATGGAATGAAGATACACCACAAGAACAACAAACAGGACCACAAATCCCTGCATGAGGGAGAGAAAGAGAGTCTTTTTGGTAAAGAGCCGCTCATGCGGTGAACGGGGCGGACGGTTCATCACATCCGGTTCCTCTTTCTCAGCCTCAAAGACTATGGAACAGGTTGGATCAATGATAAGTTCGAGAAATACGATATGCATGGGCATGAGAATGAGCGGCATCTGGAAGATCACCGGGATAAGTGACATCCCGGCGACAGGGATGTGGATTGAGAAGATATAGGCCATCGCCTTTTTGAGGTTATCATAAATCCGTCGTCCCAGCCTGATTGCAGAGATGATGGATGTAAAATCGTCATCAAGAAGCACAAGTGAGGCTGCTTCACGTGCAACATCAGTCCCCCTCCCCCCCATCGCAATACCAATATCCGCCGCTTTTAATGCCGGAGCATCATTTACCCCGTCGCCTGTCATGGCAACAACCTCATGATCAGCTTTGAGGGCACTGACGATCTGAAGTTTCTGCTCCGGAACGGCCCGGGCAAAGATGGTTGCTGTCCTGAGGCGGCGCCGTTGTTCCTCGTATGGCATCTGTGCAAGTTCAGATCTGGTGATACAGGAATCCGCATTCATAAGCCCGATCTGGCCGGCTATGTTCTGGGCCGTTCGGGGATAATCACCTGTTATCATGATGATCCTGATGCCAGCGGCATAACACTCCCTCACGGCACCTGCAATCCCTGGTCTGACCGGATCGGCAAATCCGATAAGACCAAGGAAGGTAAACGTAAAATCATGCTGGATACCGGGAAGATCAGAGAGATCACAAGAGGATTTCGCAACACCCAGAATGCGAAGCCCTGAAAATGCCATAACATCTATCTGATTCTGCAGATTCTCCCGCTCTTTATCAGAAAAATGACAGAGATCTGCAATGGCCTCCGGAGATCCCTTGGCTGCAATAATAAAGCGGGATCCATCCGGCGATCGCCAGACATTTGACATGGCCATAAGTTCAGATGAGAGCGGATATTCGGTAATAAGCTCCCAGTTTTTATGAATATGCTCGGTATTACCAAAATCTCCTTCCGAGAGCTGAAGAAGCGCTTTTTCCATCGGATCAAAGGGATCCTTTTTGCAGGCCAGAATTGCATATTCAGACAGCTCATGACAGGAATCAGGAACAGAATGTGTGCCTGCACCATCATGATCGCAAAATATGCCCTGTACACAGAATGACTGCACCGTCATTGTATTGAGTGTGAGGGTACCGGTCTTGTCAACGCAAAGGACTGTAGCAGATCCGAGTGTTTCAATCGCGGGAACACGACGGGTCAGTACATTCTTTTGCGAGATCCGCCAGGCACCAAGTGCAAGAAATATGGTGAGTACCACCGGGAACTCTTCCGGAAGGATAGCCATCGCCAGGGTAATTCCTGCAAGAAGGCCGGATATCCAGTCGCTTTTGCCGACTCCATAGATGAGCACGATGATAAGACACAGACACAGCCCGAGTGTGGCTATGGTCTTGACCATCGCGGTGATCTCTTTTTTTAACCTGGGTTCCTCCTGTCCGACTTCTGTGAGTACTGATCCTATCTTTCCCATCTCTGTCCTGGCGCCGGTGGTTCTGACTTCTGCCAGTCCCTGCCCCCCGACGATCAGGGTTCCTGAGTAAATAAATGGCTGTTCATCCCCGCCCGGGGACTGTTCGTTCATTCCTTCTGACCATGGGATCTTGCGTACCGGGACCGATTCACCGGTGAGGAGGGATTCATCAACCGTGAGATTATTTGATGCGAGGAGGATTCCGTCTGCTGGAACCCGGTCTCCTTCTGCAAGGATGAGTATGTCCCCTGGTACAACGTCCCGTCCGGCGATACGTTTCTGCTCTCCGTTCCGGATCACAAGGGCACGGGGACTGGAGAGATTCCGAAGTGCATCAAGAGCCCGTTCGGTCTTCTGCTCCTGGTAGACTGTGATACCGATGATGATCACGACAAAACTCATGAGCATGATC
Organism: uncultured Methanospirillum sp.; assembly: GCA_964501255.1. Lineage (GTDB taxonomy): Archaea > Halobacteriota > Methanomicrobia > Methanomicrobiales > Methanospirillaceae > Methanospirillum. The sequence continues at coordinate 28,678 of CAZCSN010000016.1, forward strand.
GCTTCGGTATGATCACCAAGTATCAGGTAGATAAGACCACTCGCGACCAGGAGAAGAAACATTGGTTCACGTGCGACTTCAAGAAGAATATCAGTGATATTGTTCTTCTTTGTCTGGGGCAGTTCATTGTATCCGAACGTTTTAAGACGTTCAGCAGCCTCCTTTTCAGAAAGCCCGTGAATCGATTCAATGTCAGGCAAAGTCATGAAATGTACCGGCTGATGTGAGTATGAAATGTCAGAATCAGGCCTGATTCGTGTATGTATACTTCAATTTTTATTAAACAACGATAAGGCATTCTGTCTCGTCTCATGGAACCATGTGGTTCAAAGGGGGAACCAGGATGATTCTACTTTTTTATATAGGTATTCATGCAACCTTCTCATATCATCAGGTACCCGCTCAAACTGACATCCACCGTTCAGGCATCAGGGATTTTTATGGGAACGCCGGTGCCAGCGAATGAGGGTGCTTTTGGAAAATGGAGATAGTATTATGATAAAATCGAGAACAGTCGTCAGAATAACCGGCATTCTCCTGCTCATTGCGACCATCGTCTGTGCCGTCACCGGTCTTCTGAAATGGCCGGGTCTGATACCTGCCCTTGGTTTGCGATACCGGGATGTTCCGGTGGCTCTGATTACTGATATCCATGACTGGTCAGGATTAATTATGACCATCCTGGTAACGGCTCATGTCTTCCAGTTCAGGGGTTTCCTGAAGAGAATGGTTCGAAAAATCTACGTATAAGGTGTTTACTATGCAATCAAACCATATTCTGGTAATCATTCAGGTATTTTGTCTGATCAGTATGATAACCGGTTTTGTCCTGGCCGGCCCGGTACAGGACGGGTGTCAGGATCCCCTGCTCGCCGCTGCGAGTGACGAAAAGAAGGTTATCACCGATGATGCAGGAAATGTTACCCTCATCGACGAGGAGACCCGGGCACAGGCAGATGCACTGGCAGATACCTGTCCGAGAGGATTTCATTGCAGTTGTCCGGGATGCCCCCTCTGGAGCGATATCGACGAGGATAATTTCTGTGATCATGGTGAGGAGCCTGAAGAGCTGACTACGAAGTGACTCAGGCGGGAGGTATACACTCCCGTTCTTTCTGTTATGATACGCAAAACTCTTTCAGGCGATTTCTTGTAGTGCGGTAACCAATACATATCGCATGTCTCTTCTGAAGATTCCATACGGGATCAGTAACTTCAGAACGATGATCGAAGAAGGGTATGTATATGTTGACAAAACTTCATACATCCGTATTCTTGAGGATTATCCTGCACCATATCTCTTCTTTCTCCGGCCACGAAGGTTTGGGAAGAGCCTTTTTGTCTCACTCCTCAATTATTATTACGACATCTCAGAGCAGGGTACCTTTCATACATTATTTCAGGGGACGAATATTGGTAAAAACCCTACCGTAAAGCGGAATTCGTATTATATTCTCAACTTTAATTTTTCTGCATTATCAACAGAAACTGAAGAGAGTCTGTACTCTGGATTTCTTGCCAGAATACGTGATTCACTCGAATATTTCATCGCACGGTACGGTCTTTCCATATCTCTTTCCTTTACCGGTTCACCGGCAGATGTAACCTCCGGTTTCTTTTCCAGGCTTCCATCATCCATGAACGGCAAAGTATTTGTCATTATTGATGAGTATGATCACTTCGCCAATGAACTGCTCAGTTTTCAGACTGACCTCTTTCAGGAGACATTAAGCAGGCAGGGTTTTATCAGGAAATGGTATGAAGCCCTTAAAATTGGGACTCAGACGGTTATTGGGAGGATTTTTGCAACCGGGGTATCTCCCGTAACCCTCGATAGTCTGACGTCGGGTTTTAACATCTCTGATGATATCACACGAAATCCGATGTTTCATGAAATGATGGGCTTTACAGAGGATGAAGTGAGATATCTGATTAACCATACTCTTCCTGAAGGAATACAGTCTTCGGATCTGGTTCCAACAATGCAGTACTACTATAATGGATACCTTTTTAGTGAGGATGCACATACGCGGCTGTTTAATAGTGATATGATCCTCTTTTATCTTCGTGGATGGCATATCCGGAACAAACCGCCTGAGCAGTTGCTTGATATGAATATTGCCAGTGATTATGGGAAGATCGAGCGATTGCTTCAGATTAAAACTCCGGTTGAAAATATTCATGTTCTCGAAGAGATTGTATATTATGGAGAGGTTTCAGCTCAGCTCACAGCACAATTTTCGCTGGAGAGAGAGTTTTCAAGGGATGATTTCATCTCCCTTCTCTTTTATCTCGGCCTGCTTACGATAAAACAGGTAATTCCCGGTGAAGTAGTTTTATGTATTCCCAATTATGTTATAAAGGGGTTGTACTTTGATCTTTTCACCCGTATCATCGCTAAGAAAGGCTCCTTTGATCTGAAACCTGATAAAATCCGTGAAGCGATGCGGGAGATTGGGTATGAAGGGAGATGCACGAAACTTGTAGGCTTGATCGAGGATCTTCTGCATGCTTTTTCAAACCGGGATTTTATCGGGTTTGACGAGAAATATTTAAAAATTGTTCTCTTTACCTATGCCCAGATGAGCAATCTCTATCTCGTAAAATCTGAATATGAGGTGGATAACGGGTATGTTGATATTGCTCTCTTGAAACGTGATCCCTGGCATCCTGAATATTTTGCAGTTTTTGAATTGAAATATCTGAAAAAATCTGATGCATCACCAGAACAGATCGAACAGGTGAGACAGGCAGGGCGGGAACAGCTCCATAGGTATGTTTCTTCATCAGAACTCTCCGCAATTCCGAATCTGAAGCGATGGGTTCTGGTATTTGCTGGTGATCAGTGTGTTGCCATGGATGAGATTGAATAAAGATCCAAACATTTATTTCATTCAATGAGCGTGTTTCCATGATGACGGGATACAGGGAGATCTCATTATAATTACTTACAACAGGATCCACTCTCTCCTCCACAAGAACACTCACATTCATCCATGTCCTTCCCCCGAAGTGCAGCACTGATCATGGCCCAGGCACATCCAACCCCACTTTCCACTTCAATCGCCTGGACCGGACAGTTCATGGCACATGCCCCGCATTCCATGCACCTGTCGGGATGAGCACATATGATATGGTCATTGTTTTGTGCAAATACTTCATGAGGACAGACTTCGGTACACCGGAAGCAGGAAACACATTTTTCCTCATGAAAACGAAGCGTATTTTCCCGATATGAATGAAACATCAGATCACTCCCAGGAGCCGGCTTATTCCAAGAAGGATTCCAAGAATAATCCCAACAGCAGTCATGAGGGTCAGTACCGGTATATATCTGAAGATCTCTTTTCTGACTCCTGTCCGTGAGGTAAACGGCGTCGATCCGGTAAAATTCAGGGCCAGGTACGCGACAACCGGTGGTATGATCAGAAACGGTATGAGCACTCTGACAAATGCCACCCATTGGGGAAGATTCTGGTCTGTTCCAAACAGAACTGAGAATGGTATGGCAGTTATTGTTCCAAGTATCAGGCCTTTCATGGAAAAATCATGTGTCGGGATGAATGGAAGAAGGATGGGAAAGAGTACTGTGCCAGTCAGGACTGCGACGACTGCGGCCGAAGATGCAACCGGACCAGCAAGGAGCCAGAGGATGGCTGCAATGATGATGGTCGGTAAAATGATATGTACCAGTTCGATAGGAATCAGTACAATCCGGTCCTTGAGCGGGAATGTAACCCGTCGCATTCCGGGTGTTGCAATTCCGGTCTTAAGATACCGGGGGAGATCTGCTGCACGTACCGGTCCGTACTGAACAAAAAAGCCACTTCTTCGGGCCACTTCATGAGCAGATATTCCCGGAGCCCCAAGTTGTGGAACGATGATCGTCCGGTGTGAGACAATACCGGCCAGTCCGGACTCTTCAATTCTATGGACCAGTTCATCAGTCCCGAATGTTCCTTTTCCCGCCGCACACCAGACATTAATCCCCCTGGTATCCAGAACGAGAATGTAGGCATCCATCCCTTTCAGATGTGACCGGAGAGCATCAAAACTGAGTGTGTAATTTGCCGATGCAAGGACCGGTGAATTCTGATCCGGCTCTCCAAGCTGATAGAGTCCGGGTTCAACACGATGACCGCCCCGGTTATATCCCCATCGTGCAAGAACATGATCGAGCCGGTTTGCAGGAGTGATTGTACTGTCGGTCTTTTTTACCCCGCTGATACCGGTGTTCATGCAGGAACATGAACAGCCGCAGGGCGATATGATTTGCATATTACACCCCGGTATTATTCATCAGCGGAGTGAGGATATCTTTGACCATCCCGCTCAGATGTTCTGTTTTTAATAAGACCAGGCAGCAGATACTGTCATCCTTCTCCCAGGAAACAAGGGCAAGTTTGTCCCCTGGTTTTATATTCGCCCGTTCCCGTACGTCCTTGGGAAGGACCATCTGTCCCCGGTCATCAATGGTCAGAACCGCTTCCACCGTGCAGCCGTTTTTCGACATACACGTGCAAGGGAGTTTTTGACGATTGATCTTTTCTTTCCCGTCTTTTGTCATGTTCTCTGTATACTGTGTGTTCTGATAGTATAAAATTTCTGAAAATTGAGAAAATTCAGAAATTATGAAATCATCGTTTATTGTAAAACATGAATTTTTTTCATAAATTTAAATGAAAAGAAGTCAGATCTTTCCGATGTTATGAAATGACGCATATCTGTATTATTGATATGGAAGACCCTGATAAACCGGAAGGTGTGATAAAGAAAAAATCATAACAACATATCAACGGATGAACGGTGGACTCACCATAAAATAAGGAGAAAATAAATGATCCCTGGACTCTGTCAGTTTTGCAAAGGAACAATGAAAGAAGGAAAAACTGAATTCATTGCCCACGTTCGTGATGAGGTAATCGTCATTAAGGATGTACCTGCCTTTTTTTGCGAACGATGTGGAGAAGCATGGTTTTTTTATGAGATATCAGAAAAAATCGATAAAGTTATGTACGAGGTTCATGCCGGAACTATCTGTGTCCGTCCTCTTGCTGCAGGAGAAATTGAATTACCTGCCTGATGTTTTTTTATCTATAGTAGAATAATCAGTATTTCTAAGCGAATTTGTAAAAAAATTCAGTACATGGGAAACCCCCTACCCTCTGAGGAGCAGCTCCGGATGATAATCAGCCAAATTTGTAGAGTCTTGCTGTTAAGCATCCTGATCTCACCTGTAATATCCTGTGGTAAACATTTCCGTATCATGATGGTAGTACTGTACGGATTGCTCATGATGCTAAAATTATCCCCTATGAAAACCAATAGTACCAGCCTGATTCAATTATGAGTAAAACAATTATCACCGTCGTTGGAAAGGATACCGTCGGAATTATCGCAAAAATATGTACATATCTTGCAAATAATCAGGTAAACGTCGAGGATATCTCGCAGACAATCGTTCAGGGATACTTTAACATGATGATGATCGTTGATACCGGAAGGTCGGCCAAACCCTTCTCCGAGATGGTCACTGAACTTGAAACCCTCGGTGATGAGATCGGAGTGAAGATCAGATGTCAGCGTGAAGATATTTTTACCAAAATGCATCGGATATAACGGGAATTTGCATGATAAATATCCTCGAGGTTAATGAGACAACCAATATGATAGAACAGGAGAAGCTCGATGTCCGGACCATAACGCTGGGCATCAGTCTTCTTGACTGCGCTGATGCTGATCTTGATACGCTCAATCAGAAAATATATGCAAAAATTACCCGGCTTGCCAGAAACCTGGTCTCAACCGGGAGAGAGATAGAGATTGAATACGGCATACCTATCGTCAATAAGCGAATATCTGTTACTCCCATTGCACTCATCGCCGGGTCTGCCTGCTCTTCTCCGGAAGATTTTGTCTCCATAGCACGAACCCTTGATAAAGCCGCAGCCGATATGGGTGTCAACTTCATCGGCGGGTACTCGGCGATTGTATCAAAGGGAATGACCAGGACTGATGAACTTTTGATCAGGTCAATTCCCCAGGCACTCTCCTCGACCGAACGGGTCTGCAGCTCGGTGAATATTGGCTCGACGAAGACCGGAATCAACATGGATGCTGTCCGGCTGATGGGCGAGATTGTCAGGAAGACTGCGGAGGCAACACAGGATCAGAATTCCCTCGGCTGTGCAAAACTGGTCGTCTTCTGCAATGCTCCAGACGATAATCCATTCATGGCAGGGGCATTTCATGGCATATCAGAGGCTGATGCGGTCATTCATGTGGGAGTCAGCGGTCCGGGTGTTGTCAAGCATGCTCTTGAACGTGTCAGGGGGAAAGATTTCGAGATCTTATGTGAGACGGTCAAAAAAACAGCGTTCAAGGTGACCAGGGTCGGACAGCTTGTCGCACAGGTTGCATCAGAGCGTCTTGGGATACCCTTTGGTATTGTTGACCTGTCCCTTGCACCCACTCCGTCGGTAGGTGACAGTGTTGCTGAGATCCTCGAAGAGATGGGGCTTGAATCGGTTGGTGCACCAGGAACGACTGCAGCTCTTGCCCTGCTCAATGATCAGGTAAAGAAAGGAGGTGTTATGGCAAGTTCTTTTGTCGGAGGGCTCAGTGGTGCCTTTATTCCGGTCAGTGAGGACCAGGGGATGATCGATGCTGTCATCCGTGGCTCTCTTACCCTTGAAAAACTTGAGGCTATGACCTGTGTCTGCTCGGTCGGGCTGGATATGATTGCAATTCCGGGAAACACTCCTGCCTCAACAATAGCCGGGATTATTGCCGATGAGGCCGCCATCGGGATGATAAACCAGAAGACAACTGCAGTCCGTCTTATTCCGGTTATTGGAAAAGATGTCGGTGACATGGTGGAGTTTGGCGGGCTGTTAGGCCATGCACCGATCCAGCAGGTGAATAGATTTGACTGTAGCAGGTTTATAAGCCGTGGGGGAAGAATTCCTGCACCGATTCATAGTTTTAAAAATTAAGTATCCCCTCTTTTGTTCATAGTGAGTACAATTTTTCTCCTAAAAAATGTAAGAAATTCTTTTTCAGAGAGAATTAATTATTCAATTCGGCGGTATCGTTTATGTGCTGTTTCAATGGGTAAAATATCTGTCACTCTGACAAGATCACGATCCGGAAGGATCATAAAAAATATGGTATAGGTGCGACCAATATGCAGACGAAATACATCACGACCAATTTTTTCAATTTCTGATACCAGATATGGGTCTTCCAGCCTGCGTAACTGTTTAAGAATGATACGACGACTTTTAACGGGTAATTCTTTCACAAAATTACATGCTGTAATTTCAATTTCCACTTTCATTCATTCCAGGCTTCCTCGGCCTCATCCAATGAAAGAAATTCTCCCTCTTCTGACACTTTTGTTACATGTCTAATAATATCCAGTTTTTCCCGCTCTTCAATCATATCTGCAATGAGATGATCAAAGGTTTCACCCGGCTTTTTAAGGAGAGAGAGCTTTTCCCAGGTTGCAGGTGTTATCGGGATTCGTTTATATGTATGAGTACTGGACATATTATTCATATTGCACAGGTGTGTAATTTATGTTTTCCTGTGATGGTAATACAGAGGGCCATGAAATTGGATAGATGATTTTTATCTGATTCCGACCTGATTAATAGAATGAGTTCTATTTTCTGTAATATTCTGTCACGATTTGAATTCTCAATGACGTGAATCAAAAGAGAGTATTGAAATGATTGCATCAGTACAAGAACGATAGAACCGTATCGCTTGAAAAGGGGAATTATGAAATTGGTTATTTCATCTTCTTCCGGTTTATATCCCTATTCTTTTTATAGATCTCATTTCCTGGCTGAATCATTAAGGCATTCTCATAACATCTCTCCGCACTTGCATACTCGGATAGTCTGGTAAGGCAGATTCCATATGCGTTCCATGCCTTATCATTGGATGGATCCTTTTCAGTGACCGAGAAAAACTCTTCAGCAGCCTTTTTATAATCCCCCTGTCTGTAAAGTGTCATCCCCCGGAGATATGCTGAACTACCATCACCATCTTCCCCGTTCTCTAAGTCCTCAAGCGTCATCAACGACTCAGTGTTCTGTACCTGATCTCTTCGGCTCAGGGTTTTTCTCTGACTTGTCCGGTTTTTTCTTCGCATGTACACATACATCAGCCCGATGCCAATTCCGATCCCACCCACAATCCCGGCAATGATCTCTGTTCCTGCGGGGAGCAGACCTGATGATTCTGATCCCGTGAGGGTGGGATCCATCATATCCAAACCGGAAAGGGCATTTACTCCCGTAAGATCGAGCGGTGTTTCCGTGCTGATTATCCTCCCGTCTGCATCCTTAAAGGAGGTGAGGAGGTTTTCTGAGGTTGCATTCGGTGAAGGTTTGAACGTTACCTGAAAACTTGCAAAATCTGATGGTTTTAAGAGACCGACGCCATATTGCTTGTACGGGTAGACAGCCTGAGCCGGTTCCTGCACTGTTACGACCACTGCATTTGCAGCCTCAAGTCCTGCATTTGTCACATCTCCTTTGACCGTAATATAATCCATTCCAGGTGTTATTTCAATATTTGAGACAAAGAGGTCTGCCTGTTTTTTACTTGTCCCGGTTGAGATAGGCACAATCACAGATGTATTATGCAGATTGATTCCGTTTTTGTATTGCACAGTGAACTGCACCGGTTCATTTCCGTGCGGAGTAATATTAAAGGGGATCTGAATCGGGATATCCGGGTCAAGGAGACCAATATAACTGGATGCCGGCATAATCTCATGGACTGACTGTGAAGGCGTTACCTGAACACTGGAAACCGGATTATCGCGGGGGTTCATAAGCGTCAGGATGACCTGGTTTCGTTTATCTTCAACCCAGGTATCCGGTTTTGAGAATACGGTCAGGAGCAGCGGTGTATCCTGAATAATGACCGGGAAAGGCAGCCTGATGAAATGAGCTCCTCTGAATGATGCGGTAAATACCGGGTAGTAAATTCCCGGTGTCATTCCTGCCTGCATGGTAAAGGTTAAAGAAAGCCGGTTCCCCGGCCCGATGGTCCCTACTTTTTCATAAATCCCGGTCAGGATTTTCAGGTCTTTTGAGACGACCAGAGCATCTGAGATCGCTACCGGCAGGTCTTTTCCTGTATTTTCCATCACAATGGTTGCCGTTGCAATATCTCCCGGCATAAGGACTGATGGATCGAGCGAGACATTTGCAACCTGGATATGAGATGCTGCATAGGTGTTCAGAATAAATGGATCGACCGATCCTGATCCTGAATCTGAAGAATCATCAGCAGCCAGCACAGAAGACGGGCATATGATGAGAACGGGAATAATAATACACAAAACGGCGGTAATGGCCCTGTTAGCGTTTTTCATAGCTTTCGTATTCTGAATTGGTGACATACACTTCTCCTCGTTTGTTCGATCATCTGACAGGTTTTTGCATTTCATATGCTATTCATATCTCAGCGCTTCAATGGGATTGAGCCGTGATGCTTTCAGAGCCGGGTACAGTCCGGAAACGAGACTTATTGCAATTCCAAAACTCATGGCGTAGGGAATCTGCATCAGCGTAGCGGGTGCTGTAAAATAATTCATGGCTCCTATCATATCGGCATACAGGTAGCCGAGCACGAGACTTAAGGCTCCGCCAATGCCTGACCCGATAAAACCAAGCAGCAGCGATTCATAAATAAACATAAACAGAATACTCCCTCTTCTGGTTCCGATTGACCTGAGTACTCCTATCTCCCGGTACCGTTCCATAACAGACATGACCATTACATTAAATATTGATACTCCGGCAACAACCAGTGATATCCCAGCAATCGCCGTAGTTGTTGCAGCCTTCTGTTCCATCTCCGAAAGGAACCGATCTCTTAATTCATTAAAGTTGTTCAGGGTTATTTCAGGTGTTCGTCTGTTGAGTTCGTCTGAAACTGCTTTCATGTTGGTGTTCATCTCTGATACATTGCTCATTTTGACAAGTACCTGATCATATCCCTTAAAATCACTATTTTCACGCAGCCAGGGTTCATAGGGGATAATGGCATTATCAACAAAAATATCCCACCGGTTTGTCATCTGAAGAACCCCAACGACCCGGACCGGGAACTCTTCATCCTCTCCTCCCGGATTCTTTTTCACAAATGTGATCATGGACCCGGGTTTGATATTTTTCTGCATCGCTGTCAAAGCACCGACGACCACTTCTGATCCTGATCTGGGAAGAGTTCCGGATTCCATATCCGTCACCTGTGCAAGGTCCGTTGGTGCGATCCCCATCACCATCGCCCCGAGAAATTCTTTTTTCAACTTTGGCTGGAAGGCAGAACTGGTATATGTCGGGATAACCAGATAATCGGGGATGGCACGACGAATCGCTATCAGTTGTTTTTCGGTTATGACATTATCCTTTCCCTGTTTTAGTGAGTTCTCATAATCGGCCGATATAATGAAACTGTCATAGGCTTTCCACTGGTCAGATATCTTCATCAGCTCCATATTTTCGACAATTCCCATGTATCCGATGGCAAGAACACCGATTACTATCCCGATAACCGCAAGAAGTGATCTGAGCCAGTGCAAACGCAGGTTTTTCACGGCAAAGCTGAATATGAGGAGCTGGCTGGTCATGATACTCCGTTCTCCACCCTTCCGTCAACGATTCTGATGATCCGGTCCGCATACTCCGCGGTTCCGGGATCATGGGTAACCATCACCACCGTCCGGCCCTCATGCCTTGAAAGGTATGATAAGAGCTCCATGATGGCTTTTCCTGTTTTTGTGTCCAGGTTTCCGGTTGGTTCATCACAGAGAATAATGGGCGGATCATTGACCAGTGCCCGGGCGATTGCGACCCGCTGTTGTTGTCCGCCGGAGAGCTGGCTGGGTCGGTGATGCCAGAATTTCCTGTCAAGACCGACTGATCGAAGAGCCTCTTCAGCTCTTTTCATATCTCCTGACCTTCCGGTTCTGACCACGTAGGGGTATTGCACATTTTTCAAAGCGGAAAACAGGGGAAAGAGGTTAAAATACTGAAAGATGAACCCGATGGTATGAAGCCTGAGATCGGTTAACTGATTATCACTCATTGTCCGGGTATTCAGGCCGGTTATCCAGATATCACCACTGTTTGGAACATCCAGGCATCCCATCATATTCAGCAGGGTTGATTTTCCTGACCCTGACGGTCCCATCACGGCGATAAATTCTCCGGAGAATATGCTAAGGGTTACTTCCTCAATTCCGGTGACATTTCCTGATTCAAGGGTATATATCTTTGTGACTGAATGAAATGAGATAATTGGTTCATCCGAAATTTCAGGTCTGCTTATATGAATGTCGGATGAGATTGCAGAATCAGGATGAGGAATCCGGATTCTTTCTTTGCCCCAGGGTAAAGGGACTTTCTCAATCGGTGGTGAATCCGTGCCGGCCATATTTTCCGATGTACATATCCGGGGGAAGCCAGGTCAGATCTTCAGGTTGCACAGGTTCGTTTTTATAATGTCACCTTTTTTCTGATGGTATCTGTGATATAGTGTTCATGCCCCTGACATGCATGAATTAAACAAATAAAGGTCAGGAAATTACATAAAACAAAATACTTACAGCAAGATTTCATGAGGGAATATTCTATCAGATACTACTTTAAGATGTGGGTATACCGGGTTCTTGACCGAAAGAACTTATTTTCGCTTCATATTTGTTACCAATTACGGGTTGAGATGAATTCTAATATTCTGGAAAACTCAGGATTCAGGTATATTGGTTTCAATGGTCGGGATGGTTCACCCGGAACAAAGATTTTTCTTAAAAATTTAAAATAATAAAGATTTTTATCTCTTTTATATGAGGTACTCCATAGAAGGCAGCTTTGGCTCAAATTTAAATTTCATG
>CAZCSN010000017.1:0-10318 GCA_964501255.1 uncultured Methanospirillum sp.
TTAATTGTATGTTATTTGAATTTTACCTGCTTAATGATAGACATATTTGTACGACTAATAGATATATTTAATTAAAACAATTGAAAATAAAATATAAGGTGATCAGCACTTCAATCCTGAAGTACTGGGATATCACCCTTTTCTCATGGAACTATCCTGTTTCAGGAACGAACATGAGAGTAATTCTACATGATTAATCATGTAGATGTATGCGAACAGAACCGGAGTACCATGACAGAACAGGAAGCACTCCTTTGGGAAAAGAAGGATAAGGATATCATCGTCCTTGCGACAGATGGATCAGCTTCAGCTCTTGCTGCAACAATGCGGGCGGTGAATCATGCAAAACGGGAAGGGAAAGTGGTTCACATAATCACGGTGTCCGGACCGTCACCCCTCATCGGCATAGAGAAGCTGGCAGAAGATTATGCAGTAGGCAGAAGATGCAAAGTTGACGGAGTATGGTTTGCAGAAGCATATGCTCAGGAACAGAAAGTTCCGTTCAGGACAATCAAACGGGAGGGTCCTGTTGCGGGAATCATTGTGGAATATGCAAATGAGGTTTCAGCCGAGCTTATAGTTTTGGGGAGTTCGAATCTCCGCGGAGTTGCCGGATTTGTGTTGGGAGATGTATCTGAAGCGGTACTTCGGCTCTCACCCTGCACCGTCTGGGCAGTAAAACCAACACAAAGGGAGATGGATCTGGTTGTCTCCAAGGTCAGGAGTTATGCGAAACCAAAACCTGCTGTAGCCACACCGGATTTGATCCCGGATAAGCGGCTCTGGCATGTGGCGATGGGGATGTTTCTCCTGTACGTGACGGCGTATGGCATGTTCACCATTGCAGGTACGTTTATGAAAGGCCTGCTTGGAATCCGCGTCGGGGGGCTGAACCTTGCAATCGTTTCCGGAATGGGAATTATCATTGGAGCAGTCGTAATTGCACTCGCATATAACTGGTACGCAGGAACCCGTGATACACAAGGAACGGAGATGAAGAATGGAATATAGTTTTAAACCACTGGCCTTTACGATATTCGTATGTATCACCCTGTCAACCCTTGCACTCTCGTTTTATGCAGCGAGACGGGTTCGGACCGCAAGCCATTTCTATACTGCTGGCGGAGGAGTCAAATGGTTTGTGAACGGGATTGCATTTGCCGGGGATTATCTGTCCGCAGCTTCTTTCCTTGGGATCGCGGGAATAATTGCGTTTTCAGGGTTTGACGGGTTTATGTACTCGATAGGATTCCTGGCCGGGTGGATCGTTGCACTCCTGGTAATCGCAGAACCATTACGAAAAATCGGAAAATATACCTTTGGGGATGCACTTGCCTGGAAATTTGCAAGCAAACGGATACGCATGTGTGCTGCCCTGTCAGCTCTCATCGTCAGTATCTTTTACCTGATCCCCCAGATGGTTGGAGCCGGTTCGATCATCCAGCCGCTCATCGGACTTCCGTATGAAGCCGGGGTGATCATCGTCGGAGCAGTAGTCATCCTGATCGTTGCAACAGCCGGAATGGTATCAACCACCTATGTGCAGTTCATAAAGGGATTTCTCCTGCTCATCGCAGCCGGAGCCTTAACGGTGGGAGTGCTTGCAATGGCCGGAATGGGACCGGTTGAGTTCATCGGAACCATCCTGAATAGTCCGTCAGTGACACTTCCGGCGACACAGGCCACAGTACCGGGTGAAACATTCCTGACTCCGGGAATGAAATTTAAAAACCCGTTTGACTTTGCATCCCTGGCGCTCGGACTGATCCTGGGAACTGCAGCACTGCCCCACATCCTGATACGGTACTTTACCGTACCTACTCCTGCAGATGCACGAAGATCAACGGTTGTGGCGATCATTGCCATCGGGGCATTCTATGTGCTGACCCTGTTCCTGGGTCTTGGAGCGAATTATTTCATGACGGTTGATCCAAAGAACTCAAACCTCTCTGCTCCGCTCCTTGCAGAGTTTATCGGTGGTGAGTGGTTCTTTGCGATCATCGCGTCAATTGCATTCGCAACCATCCTGGGAACGGTATCAGGGCTGATCATCGCTGCTGCCGGAGCAATCGCCCATGATATCTATACTGAGGTGATGGGAAAACGATCTGACGAGGCAAAGGCGCTTAGAATATCGAAAATAACCGCAATAACGGTTGGTGTGATCGCAATCGTCCTGGGGATTGTCTCTAAAGGTCAGAATGTGGCATTCCTGGTCGGACTGGCATTTGCAATCGCAGCAAGTGCAAATATCCCTGCCCTTATCTGCACGCTCTTTTGGAAAAAGAGCACAGAAAAAGGGATTATCGCAGGTATCATAACCGGTCTTGCCGTATCGGTCGGGCTGATCCTGATAAGCCCGACGGTCATGGGTACGGCCGCAGTATTCCCACTTGAAAATCCGGGGATTGTATCGATACCGCTTGGTTTCCTGGTAACGGTCCTGGTTTCACTGGCAGTCCGTGACAGTGGAAAAAGCATAGGGGAAAAGACATTTTCCTCCTGATTTTTTTATTTTCTCTTCCGGTATGCCAATCCCTGAAATACTGCAATCTTTTCTCCATCATGGTCAGAGATTTCAACGATGTATGATCCAAGTGTATGGTTTTTCGAAAATTCATGTACTCTTGCGATAAGTTTCCCGGATTTCACCGCTTTCATATATGTTATTGAGGTATTGATTGCAACTGACGGCGTGCCATCAGCATTACTTGCAACAGCAAATGCAGCATCAGCAAGCGTATAAATCACTCCTCCATGTACAGTACCATGACTGTTCAGGTGCTTTTGAGTGATTATCAGTGAAAGAGTTGCTGAATTTTTGGATGCCGACTCCAGTTTTATTCCCAGTTCCTGGGAGAATGGATCAGCATCCAGAAATGAGGATGAATATTCCATACATATGGTTCCATCTGCGTGATTATTGGCGTATCGGTTATCCTAAAAGATAATATACCAATAAAATGTTTCAAATTATGGGTTTTATCAAGAACGACGTGTACATCTCCAGGTTCACTCATCCCGCTCGTATTATGCTTTTCTGAAAATTCATGTTTATTCGGAGACAAAGCGATACCCGTGTTCCGGCACAATAATCTCAAATCGTGCTCCTTTTCCCGGTTCCCCACACTCACGGATGGAAAGCCCGGTGATTGACAGGATCTCTTTTGCCAGAAAAAGCCCGATACCGGTATGTTTCCCGTACTTATGGTTAAAAATACAATTTTTCTCGTGGTAAGGAATCCCGATACCATCATCCTGACAGGTGATAATGAGTTTATTATCCTCCATCCGGTGTGAAAACTCTATGATTGTTATCGATTCACCATGACGGATGGCATTCTCGAGCAGCGTCGTAAAAACCTTCCTGATAACCGGATCGCTATAGATCTCACAATTATCCGGTATCTTATTAAAAATCTCAATCTTTTCCGGATTTACTTCACTTTTTGCAGAGTCGATGATTCTGCAAACATTGTGCCACTGGCTGACACTCGTCCCAAAATCCTCGTATTCACGGGTAAAACTGATAGTCGCAATAATCTGTTCGCATGCTTTCTTTGCTTTGGCTACATACATATGGATATCTTCCGGATCGGTACTTTCTGCAATCAGATCCTGATATCCCATAATAACCGAGAGATCATTAAAGACATCATGCCTCGTAAGACCGGTAAGAAGACGTAGTTTCTGATTTGCCTCATGCAACGCTTCCTGAGTCTTATGAAGCTCGGTAATATCAATTGTATTACCGGCAAGCAGGGTCCTGTTCTTTTGAACAAGTGGGAATTTGTATGTGATGTAATGACGGTCACCCAGAGTTTCGTGTAATTTGAGAACTTCCCCCCTGGTTACTACCAGAAAATCGTCGGCTGTGATCTTTTCTGCAAAATCATGAGGAAAGAGTTCATACATATTCTTTCCAGTCATCCTGGACCCTGGTATACCAATCATATCCAGATAGTTTTCACTTGCATACAGGACCCGGCTTTCATCGGAGGTAACCTCCTTAATAAAGATATATATAGGGGAATGAAGCATAAAAAGATGAAAGAGTTCATTAATATTCTGCAATTCCTCATTTTTCTTTCGAAGTTCACGTTCCACTTCCTTGATGCGGGTAATGTCCTGAATTGTTCCAAACACCTGGTTTGTCGCGGGATCATACTCTGCAATGGAATGAATATCAATGATTCTGCCATCAGTCGGCCTTTTTATCTGAAATTCTACACTATACTGTTTTTCTTCGGATATCAGGTCTTGTAAGGATTTATCAAGAAGCTGGCGGTACTCAGGAAGTGGTATCTTTTGCACTTCGCTGATACTCCATTCCTGAGTGCCAAGACCATAGATTATTCGTGCCCCCTCAGATGCAAAAACAGTATTCGTGTTCAGATCAAAAGACCAGTATCCAAGACCGGTAATACGTTCAGCATGTGACAGTTTGGATAAACTATTCCGTAACGCATCCTCTGCCCGTTTTCTTCCGACCGCCTGATGAATCATGTGAACAAGCTCGGTGAAAAGTGGCTGTATATCAGAACCCTTCTGAAGATAAAAGTCAGCTCCGTTGTTGAGAGCCTTTATGACAACATCCTCCCTGCCCCGTCCGGTAAAGAGGATAAATGGAATATCGCCATATGTAGTTCGAACATATTTTAATAATTCGATGCCATCCATCCCTGGCATATGATAGTCGGAGATGATGACATCATATCTGGTATGCATTAACTTTTGTATTGCATCTGGTGCAGATTCACTGGTATCAATAAAAAAATCCCCGCTTTTATCAAGATATAACCTACAGATATCAGCAAAATCAGTCTCATCATCAACATAGAGAATGGATATCATAGTGTAAACCGGGTCTTTTTATATGGTATACCAGGAGATTTTTTCAGGGTTCTTTTAATGATACTATTATTTCATCAGGCAGGTGTGATTTCCGATTGTACATCGTGATTCATACTATACCTCTGAAAGCATAAAATCATCTGAAGGGAGGATATCGTGCATATATATCAGGTCATTCCGGTATGATCACTGAATTGGAGGATGTATATGTTCAACACAGGGCAGGTTATTTATCCTCATCCGAATAAGAGGAAAGATACCATAATTTTCAATGTATCATGGATAAAAAGAGACTGAATATCCTGTATGTGGACGATGAGACAGATCTTCTCGACATCGGAAAGCTCTTTATGGAGCGACTCGGCAATCTTGTCGTAGATACTGCAATTTCGGCAGAAAAAGCTCTTGAAAAGATAGCCATCGCCTCATATGACGGTATAGTCTCTGATTATCAGATGCCCGGGATGGACGGTATTCAGCTTCTTCAGGAGGTCAGAAAACGATTTGGTGATATTCCATTTATTCTCTTTACCGGCCGGGGCAGGGAGGAAGTTGTCATCCAGGCGATCAATAACGGAGCGGATTTTTATCTGCAGAAAGGAGGGGAGCCAAAATCACAGTTTGCTGAGCTTGTGCATCAGATTCATCAGGCCGTCCGGAGGAAAGAGGCTGAACGGGCAGTAAAAGAGTCTGAAAAACGATTGATTCTGGCGCAGGAGATTGCGATGACCGGTGCCTGGGAGTATAATCCTGCAGAGCGTACTATATGGGGTTCAGCAGAGGGTCTCTCGCTCTTTGGATATCCCCCTGTTGCGGGTTATTTCAAGATTGAGGATATTGAATCCTGCATCCCTGACCGGGAGCGTGTACACCAGGCACTTGTGGATCTGCTGGAACATGACATTCCATATGATATAGAATATGCCATTCTTCCCGCCGATGGGTCAGCAGAAAAGTATATCCATTCCCGAGCGAGGTGTGAGCGGGATCAGGACGGGAATATCCTCCGGGTAATTGGTGTTATTCAGGATATTACCCAAAGAAAACGGGCTGAAGATGAACTTCAGGCTGCATATGAACAGATCCGGGCATCTGAAGAGACATTGCAACAAAATTATCAGCTTTTGCTTTCTCATGAGCAGGCATTACAGGAGAGTGAAGAACGCTTCAGAACTCTGTTTGACCATGCACCCTATGCCTGTATGTTATTTGACAAAAATGGGATCTATCTGCTCACGAATTCCTACTATGAAAAAATTACCGGGTACTCAGCTGACGAAGTGCTTGGGAAAAAAATTGGCGATCTGGACATTATTCCTCCTGAATTCCGTACCGTAATTGACGAAAAACTCCATAAAGACGGGTATTTTGACGGGTATGAGCTCACTATCAGAACCAAAGACGGTACTCTGAAAACCATGCTTGCTTCTGCTGTGTATGTAGAGTACCGTGGGGAACGTGAGATTTTATCGACGATGATTGATGTAACCGAGCGACGGAGAATAGAGGACTCACTCCGGAGAAGTAATGAGCAGATAATCGGCATTGCAAACACTATTCCCGGGGTTGTTTTCCAGTATTATGCCAAAGATACAGGAGAATCAGGTCTTCGGTATGTCAGTAACCGGGTATATGAAATTCTTGGAGTTGAAGGCGATCTCTCAAATTTTCTTGATTTATTCATAGCAGGGATCGTTAATGAGGATAAGGAACGATTTCTGGCATCCATTGATAAAGCAGTAAAGACTGAATCAAAATGGGTATTTGATGGCAGGTATCGCCGCCCTGACGGGTATATTATTTATTTTCGCGGGATGGCCGAACCGGTCAGGGCATCTGATGAGTTATTATTCAGCGGAGTTATTCTTGATGTAACTGCAGAAAAAGAAGCGGACAGTCGTCTGCAATCTGAGCGACAGTTCTCCCGGTTACTGCTTGATACATCACCTGCTTTTATTGTGGCGATTGCAGCTGAAGGGAAGACCATTATGATGAACCAGCTTCTGCTTGATACCCTGGAATATACCGAAGAAGAGGTAAAAGGGAAGGATTACCTCCAGACTTTCGTCCCCCCGGAGGATCGGGATCTGGTCGCCGAAGTATTCAGTCGGATTGTACAGGACACATCTGCGACTTTGAATGAAAACCGGATTGTAAGTAAGAGCGGAAAGATCTTCCTGGTTGAATGGAGGGGCAGGCCGTTTTTTGATTCAACAGGGAACCTCGGTTTTTTTGTTGGTATCGGAATTGACATTACTCACCGGAGAGAAGAAGAGAAAAGACTGAAAAGAAGCGAAGAACGATATCGGAGTCTTATTGAAACGACGGGAACCGGGTATGTTGTCCTGGACATGCAGGGAAGGGTTCTTGACGCAAATGAAGAGTATATCCGTCTGACCGGAAGAGATTCACTTCAGGAGATCATGGGAAGGCCGGTTACTGAGTGGACCGCATCCTATGATGTTGAGAGAAATACTGAAGAAGTGAGAAAGTGTATTGAAACAGGCTCTGTCAAAGGCCTGCGGGTTGATTATATCCATCCGGATGGGTTTATTCAACCGATTGAGGTGAATGCATCGGTATTCAAATCAGAAGGCGAGTCTGTTATTCTTACCCTGTGCAGGGGTATAGAGCAGCAGGGGTAATGACACGGTATGTATGGGAGAATGCCGATACCCTCAATGGAGTGTATGAAGAATAGTGTGCTCTCCCTTACGTAATCGGAATTGGTACAGTAGAGTGCTTGTGAAATCATCACTTTGAAGACCGGTATTTTCCTACAGGAACCAGGATCTCAAACCGTGCTCCAACCCCTTCTTTCCCGGTCTCCCGGTAGAAAGGCCGGTTATCACCAATATCTCCTGTGAAATAAAAAAGATCGATACCGGTGTGTTTCCCGTACCCATGAGACAAGCCGGTGAGTATCATGGATTCGGTTGATCAGACCAATGGTATCATCACCGATATTACCAGTCAGATGGAGGAGATTGGGAAGATCGTGGATGTCATTACCGGAATGGCTGAACAGACCGGCCTTCTTGCATTGAATGCAGCAATTGAAGCAGCACGGGCAGGGGATGCAGGAATTTGCTTTGCTGTCTTTGCCGATAAAGTGAAATCCCTGGCCCTTGAATCCCAGAAATCCGCTGAAAATATCGCAGGTATCATAGGGAACCTGCAAAAGGAGTCACTGCTCGTCTCTGAATCCATGAAAGTGTCTGCTGCAGAGGTCAAAACCGGAAACAAGGCGGTCAGCGAAACCCTGCAGGGTTTAATCAGATTTTTGGGGCTATCAACGTTGTCCATGATAATATGAGTGAGGTGGCCGGAGCAACCGAGGAGCAGGCAGAAGTTGTAGAAGAGATTACCGCAAGTGTGAATGAGGTTGGAAGCCTTGTGCAGCAGACCGCAAAAGAAGCGGTTGATTCTGCTGCAGCTACAGAAGAGGTCACCGCTTCAATTGATCAGATCACCCGTGCCATATCAGAGGCAGCAGCTTCTATTCAGAATATCTCACATGAGATGGGGAAGTTTCGGTGACCTGAGATGCATGATGGGTGCAATTGCTTGTGAACCCGGGGTATTTCAGGAGGTATCAGATCCATCTTTTTCAGGAAAAGAAGTTCCTGCTCATCATTCCCGTACACGGATAATGGGGACAGAACAGGTGGTGGAGTTTGTCATTGGCGATGAACTGTTTGCAGTAGATCTCTTTGAAACAAGGAAAGTAATTACAACTCCTAAACTCACTTCCATCCCCAATGCTCCACCCTTTGTTACCGGCATGATTGATCTCCGGGTTATGATGCATATCACTAGGGAGTCTTCCGGAAAGAAGAGATCGTGGATTATTGTTCTGGATAAGACAGTCAGCGAGAAGATGATTGGGATACTTGTTGACGATGTTTATTGAGTGATTACCTATTCTAAAGAGGATATAGACCAGGATGCTCATTCATCACGGGAAAGTCATCGTGATATCCTTGGCGTGATTCGAAAACATAAAAAATATGCACAGGGAAAGGAAAAAAGTTCTCTTGTAATCTGGCTTGATATCAGGAAAATGATCGGACGGTTTGAGAAAGATCTGTGAGTCACCCTTCTTTTTCAGATATTATCCCTTTCACGATAGAACTCCTTACACTGGTAAGGGTGTCATATCAGATCTTATGCTGACGATACTCCCTAATGAGCCACTTCCAGAGCGGGATATATTCGATACCCTCTTCTTTTTTCTCGATGTCCTTTGTTATCAGAATACGCCTCTGGATATTCTCTGAAAAGGCATTCTGAAACAAGGAAAGAGCCCTGATTTCACGTTCTGGTATATCATCGGTATAGGTAACGTTGATGGCAGTCAGTGAATTATCCGAATGTTTTATCACAAAATCGACCTCTCCCTCACCTTTCCAGTAATAGAGGGGAACTCCAAGCGAGTTTAAATGAATCCAGACGGAATTTTCAACAAGTTTTCCGGTATCAGATGAAAATTGAAAGGATATTGCATTCCGTATCCCATTATCAATACAATAAATCTTCTTTGCATTGACATTCTGAACACTTACAGAATAACTGAAGAACGTAAGTTCGCTCATCAGGTGGGAATCAGTGATATAGCCAATATATTCACGAATGGTAGCGGGATCAATTGAAAACCGGGAGGCAAGTTTTCGATATGAGAAAGGGGATGAAAGGGATGAGAACAGGACATATAAGAGATCCTGCATCACCCTGACTTGCCTGACCTGTGCATTCAATATGATATCCCGGGAAACGATGCTGTCATAATATCCTTTTAACAATTCTTTTTGAACCAGTGGATCCTTTTCAAGCACAATTCTGGGAAATCCACCAATAATGAGGTATTGTCTGACCTGTTCCATCAGGTGGTATTTCATCCGTACTTCATCGATATTTGTTTTCGGAATCTCAATATCACAGAACTCAAGGAATTCTGGAAAAGTAAGGGGGAAAACCGGTACCTGAAGATATCGTCCGCTCAGGAGGGATGCAGTTTTACTTTCAAGAAGATGGGATGATGAGCCTGATAGGATAATCTTGTATTTTTTCCGGTCATAGAGTGCTTTGAGCCATCTCTCCCATCCTGGCACCTGCTGGATCTCGTCAAAAAAGAGATAACCATCTTCATGAGGACAGATATCTGAATGATATCTGCTGAGGATCTGACCGACTGGATCCTCAAGACTGGAAATCAGCGGTTCATCAAAACTGATAAACAGAATTTTTTTTGGATCGACCTCTCCATTTTTCAATATTTCATGTAATAACTGAAGCAGGAGTGTTGTCTTGCCGGATCTTCTGACACCATTCAGTATCAGCATTTCCTGACCTGCGATGAATTTCTTCATCCGGTTAAGATACTGCTCTCTGATTATCCCTGTTTCGGGGGTTATACCACTCCACCAGGGATTGAGCGAGATGAGGAGTTCGAATAATCTGTCAG
>CAZCSN010000017.1:10339-38845 GCA_964501255.1 uncultured Methanospirillum sp.
TACCATGATATCCTCCTTTAATCCTATACTTTAGCATAAAAGTGATGGGTTATATTCATTCACTTTGGGTTAATAATATAATAATGTAACCTTATCCATGATGTTCGATTAACCAATGATATTCACTAATCCAATCAGATAAGTTGAAAAAAGCGATAACCCACTGTCACATGACAATGAGAAAAATACTCATTATCCGATATTCAGAAGAAAGTAGAAGATTACAGAATTGTTCAAAAAAATATTTATTTTTTGAATTCTTTGATCGGGCTGGGACCAAGTTCCTTGATGGTATTAGTGACATCTTCCATGACCATACCCCACTTTGCACCCTCGGATGCTGATACAAAGGTCATACGGAAACGTTTGTCATCAAGACCGATATTTCTGAGCAGGGACTTGATCATGAACATACGCTTTGCTGCCTTGTAGTTCCCTTCAAGGTAGTGACAGTCACCAAAGTGACATCCGGAGACGAGGACTCCGTCTGCTCCCTCAGCAAATGCCTTGAGGATGAAGAGCATGTCAACACGGCCGGTACACATGACACGGATTGCCCGCACTGTTGGTGGGTACTGGATACGTGCACCACCGGCAAGGTCAGCACCGGCGTAGGAACACCAGTTACAGATGATAGCGAGAATCTGTGGTTTCCATTCGTCTGCCATTACTGTTCTCCTCCTGCAAAGAATGCATCAATCTGCGCTGCGATCTGTGGTGTGGTAAAGTGCTGCATCTTAATTGCCCCACCAGGACAGAACCCTCCACAGGTACCACAGCCTTTACACTTGGCTTCGGTAACAACCATAACGGTTCTGCCGTTCTTCTCACCAA
Organism: uncultured Methanospirillum sp.; assembly: GCA_964501255.1. GTDB lineage: Archaea > Halobacteriota > Methanomicrobia > Methanomicrobiales > Methanospirillaceae > Methanospirillum. The sequence continues at coordinate 11,174 of CAZCSN010000017.1, forward strand.
GTGAGAGGGCTGAGTAGGGACAGAGGTTGACACACATTCCACAACCGGCACACAGTTCATCAATACACATGGCAAAGTACGGCTCAAGTTTGACTTCGCCCATATGAATCGGGATAGATGCCGCGGATGCTGCACCTTCTGCCTGTGCTACGGTGTCAGGAATGTCTTTTGGACCCTGACAGACACCGGCGAGGAATACTCCTGCAGTCGTTGTACCACAGGGGTTTAACTTCGGGTGTGCTTCAAGCATCCATCCGTCCTGTGATGCAGATACACCGAACTTCTTCCGAAGATCGTTTACATCAAAGAGACCCCTATTACTGGCTTACCGCCTTGTTTCTGCCCTCTCGAGTTACCATAAAAAAGGGGCAGAATTGGTAATGAAGATGTATATCGGTTTACCAATATCTGTCTATTCAGGAGAGCATAAAAGTTCTATTGAAGAATCTCGGATTAAATATGAACGAATCCCGACCTGCCTGGCGAAAGTATACATCTCCGCATCATCTGTAAATAGATAACAATCCTGTAAACTAGCTGAGGCGAGCATGTAGGTATCAAAGCCAGAACACCCAGTTCTTCGAGCTATTGAAAGGGCTCTATCAAATATCGAAGATTCCTCCAGTATTACAAAGAGTTCATTAGCATACTGAAATACAATGTCTGCGGTTTTTGAATCTTCAATCCGGGTAATAACACAGATCAATTCTACGAGTCCAGCACGTGGGAAGAAAATTTCAATGTGATTAGACTCCAAGTGTCGAATGAGTGTTTTGCATTTCTCATAGGTGTCTAAATCCCGATTATATACTCTCTGGTTAATGCTCTTTACTGGTGGGAATATTCCCTTAATAAGAACCGATGTGTCGCGCACACAGGAGTTCATTTTATGAATTTTTTCTCCTTATATTCTCTAATATCTCATCTGCTGATTCTTTCATTGTGAAATCAGCATATTTATCAATAAGGTCAGAAAAGCTCTTTTTTAGTGTAAGTTTTACTCTGGTATTATCTGGCATCTCTACTGGTACAGTTGGATAAAATGCTCCCTTTTTGTAAATGGCTTCAATAATTATACTCATTTCCCTAGCCTCCTCAAAGAATTTGAAAGCTCGTGTATATCATCATATGCTAAACATCACCATTAGTCGCCTCAATACATAATTGTATCACCATTGGCTCTATGGTAAGGATCTATTGGATCTACTCTGATTAACTAATATAGCGAATGGAGAATCCGGACTTGTTGGAAAAAGCTATGACCCACCGTCATATGAAAACGTGTAAAAATATTCAATATCTGATATTCAGAAGAAAGAAGAAGATTACTGAAAATTACGTAAAATAAAAAAAATATTTATTTTTTGAATTCTTTGATCGGGCTGGGACCAAGTTCCTTGATGGTATTAGTGACATCTTCCATGACCATACCCCACTTTGCACCCTCGGATGCTGATACAAAGGTCATACGGAAACGTTTGTCATCAAGACCGATATTTCTGAGCAGGGACTTGATCATGAACATACGCTTTGCTGCCTTGTAGTTCCCTTCAAGGTAGTGACAGTCACCAAAGTGACATCCGGAGACGAGGACTCCGTCTGCTCCCTCAGCAAATGCCTTGAGGATGAAGAGCATGTCAACACGGCCGGTACACATGACACGGATTGCCCGCACTGTTGGTGGGTACTGGATACGTGCACCACCGGCAAGGTCAGCACCGGCGTAGGAACACCAGTTACAGATGATAGCGAGAATCTGTGGTTTCCATTCGTCTGCCATTACTGTTCTCCTCCTGCAAAGAATGCATCAATCTGCGCTGCGATCTGTGGTGTGGTAAAGTGCTGCATCTTGATTGCTCCACCCGGACAGAATCCACCACAGGTACCACAGCCTTTACACTTGGCTTCTGTAACAACCATGACGGTTCTGCCGTTCTTCTCACCAAGGGAGAGTGCAGAGTACGGGCAGAGATTCACGCACATACCACAACCGGCACACAGCTCATCAATACAGATGGCAAAGTACGGCTCAAGCTCGACCTCACCCATGTGAATTGGGATAGATGCTGCAGATGCTGCTCCTTCTGCCTGTGCTACGGTATCCGGAATATCTTTCGGACCCTGACAGACACCGGCGAGGAACACTCCTGCAGTAGTAGTCCCACAGGGGTTTAATTTCGGGTGAGCTTCAAGCATCCAGCCGTCCTGGGATGCAGACACTCCAAACTTCTTCCGAAGTTCGTTTGCACCTTCATTCGGCTGGACTGCTGCTGCAAGGACAAGCAGGTCGACTTCCACATCAACCGGACGGCCAAGCAGGGTATCTTCAGTAAAGACATGCAGGTTCTTTGTCTCCTTATCCTCAAGCACATTGGCGACACGTCCACGGATGAACTTGGCACCTTCGTTCTGGATACGGTAGTAGAACTCCTCGTACATCTTACCAAAGGATCGGATATCCATGTAGAAGAGGTATGCAACGGCACCCGGAATCTTTTCCATGATCTGATGGGCGTGCTTGAGTGAGTACATACAACAGAATCTGGAACAATATGGCTTTCCGATTCCGGTATTATCTCTGGAACCTGCACACAGCACGAATCCAACCTTCATCGGGGTCTTCCCATCACTTGGACGGACCAGGTGACCACCGGTCGGACCGGATGCACAGATCAGACGCTCGAACTCAAGGGCATTGATGACGTTGTCAAACTGCTTGTATCCCCATTCTCTCTTGTTTTCGATTGGGAAGAGTTCGTATCCGGTTGCAAGGACTGCAGTTCCTACCTTTACCGTGATAAATTCGTCCTGCATCTCAAGATCAATTGCCTTCTTGTCACCGCAGGCTTCTACACACAGACCACACTTGACACAGGAGTCAAAGTCGACAGTGTAGATAAGGGGCATAACCTGTGCATGGTAGATGTAAATAGCCTTTCGTGGTGCCATTCCCATCTCGAACGGGTTTGGCTTGATAACCGGACAGACTCCTGCGCAGTCTCCACACCCGTTACAGCCACCACCGACGATACCCTTTGCCGTTGCCTCCTTTGGAGTCAGGACACCACGTGCTTTCTTGCGAAGGGTTACATCAAAGTTACCTATGTATCCTTCAACCTTCTCGACCTCGGTGTAGGTCATGAGTTCGATATTCGGATGACGGCCGACATCCACCATCTTTGGTGTAAGAATACACTGGGAACAGTCAAGGGTTGGGAACGTCTTATCAAGCTGGGACATACGGCCACCGATGGTCGGGGTCCGCTCAATCAGGTAGGTCTTGATTCCTGCACTGGCAAGATCAAGGGCTGCCTGCATACCGGCAACACCACCACCAACGACCATTGCGGCAGCCTCGACAGGAACACTCTTTGGAATAAGATCCTCAAGTTTTGCTGCCTTTGCAACGGCCATTCTGACCTGATCCTTTGCCTTTTCAGTTGCATCGTCCCACATGCCATGCATGTGAACCCATGAGTTCTGTTCACGGATGTTTGCCATCTCGAACCTGAACGGGTTTAATCCTCCTTCCTTGGTAGCGGTACGGAAGGTTGGCTCGTGAAGACGTGGTGAACATGCTGCGACGACGACTCCGGTCAGGTTATATTCCTTGATAGCGTCATCGATCTTCTTCTGACCAGGGGTCGAGCACATGTACTGATACTGGTCTGCAACTGCTACATACGGAAGTGTCTTTGCGTAATTGACAACATCATCAATTGATAAGGATCCGGCAATGTTGGTACCACAGTGGCACACAAAGACACCGATTCTTGGTTCAGTATTTTCTGCCATGTCTTTGTCCTCCCTTAAAGCACCTTCTGCAGGAACGGTGTGCAGTCGATAGCATGCAGATCAAGTGCCAGATCCTGCGGGCTCATACCCTGGGCAAGACCGAGCAGTTCATTGTAATGCAGAACCGGGATGTTATATACGTCACCGAACTTCTCTTTAATCTCGATCTGACCACGGTCAAACTGAAGCTGACAGAACGGACACAGCTCTGTGATTGCGTCAGCTCCTGCTTCCTGTATGTTAATGAGTTTCTCATTCGTGATGTCAAGAGCATGGACGATATCATATCCACGGACACCACCGCCGGCACCACAGCACTGCATCTTGTTGCGGTACTGGATCGGCTCTGCACCGAGGGCTCCGATGAGTTCCTCAAACCACATCGGGTTTTCTGTATCTCCAAAGTGTCTCTCTTTCTTTGGCTTCATGAGGTGACAGCCGTAGTGGGCAGCAACCTTTGCACCGGTAAGGGGTGTAGTAACGCTGTCCTTGATCTTCTGGACACCACAAATCTTGTCATCATAATACAGTTCTGCAAGGTGCCATACATCGATGGTTCCCTTAAACTGCATATCAATCTCAGCAAGAACTTCGTTTGTTCTGTCGCGAAGTTCATCATTGTGCTTGAGGATGTGGTTTACTTCCCAGATTGACTTGTAACAACCGTTACAGATGAGTGCAATATCTTTTTTCATCTCCTCTGCAAGGACAAGGTTTCGTGCTGCCATGGCGTACCAGACGTTCAGGTCAATAGACCCGAATGCACCGGGAGCAGGACAACAGCTGGCACCTTTCAGCGGGAGGAGTTTGATACCGACCTTTTCACTGGTCTTGATGGCAGACGCCTCACAGCCAGGGTACCGGTTTGGTGCAATACACCCAAGGAAAAATGCGTATTCGTGCACGTTTAGTCACCCTTCAGAATTCTGTCTGCATTCTCTTTCAGTTCATAATGGTCGATAATCTTCTGGATACCCTTGACAAACTCCGGATATGAGTGGGTTGTCGGTGGATCTGCAGGAAGACCGAGCTTTGTACGTGCTGCACGGTTGACATCATTGTTTGGCACACCGTGACCACTGGAATAAATAAGCTGAACGGTCTGGAGGAAGTTCTTTGGAACAATGTCACGCTTGAACGCAAGGTTTCGCATTGCCATGATAACATCGGTCGGGGCAATGTCCCGAGGGCAGCGGTCCGTACAGGAGTAACATGTTGTACAAAGCCAGAGATCCGGATCGGTCAGTGCCTCATTTTCAAGGCCAAGCACACAGCGTCTCATAAAGAGACGGATCCGGTATGAACTCCGGGGTGCTGACGGGCAGGAGCCGGTACAGGTACCACACTGGTAGCACATGTTGGCAATAGTCCTGCTTGTTTTGAGAATGTTCTTGGTAAATTCAGGGTTGGTATCGCTCAGATGGTACCGGCGGTCCGCAAGCTTTTTGTCAAGTTCGGGGATGTTGTATGTTTTTGCAGCCATTTTACACCTCTATTACTGACTTACCGCCTTTAATTCAACAGATCCTGCCAGGGTTGGCTGCTCTTTGACCTTTGAAGTTCTCGGAGTAAAGAGTTTTGCCTTAATCTTGTTAAAGAGGTCAGTCTCTTTGCCCTTGATCTTCACGCTGTCACGGCGAAGGTAGATGATATCCTCACCAGGACATGCATTGACACAGGCACCACACAGGATACAGAAGTCCTTGTTGACTGCAATTTTTGCTTCGATCTCCCCTTTCATCTCCTTTGCAGGTTTGGGGGTCGGGAGATAAATGGCATTTGCAGGACAGACATCAACACACGTGGAACAACCTCCCGGGCACTTCTCCGGATGGAAGGTTATCTCTCCTTCAAAGATCTTGTTCACGGTAATAGCTTCGGTCGGACAGTTGATTGCGCACCACCGGCACGTACAGCAGTCCTCATCGATGATATTCACGTTTCCAAGCTTTTTCTGTCCAATAACAGTCCGGGTAACCTTGATTGCCTCTGATGGACATGCTTCTGCACAGACATTACATCCGTCACAGTATGCCTCATCCCAGAGAACCTCACCCTCAACTTTTCCTTTTTCGGGGCTGAAGGGCTTGTGGAGCACATTGATGGCCTCACACAGGTTACCACAGATACCACACTTGGTACATTTCTCGTCATCGACTGCAAACTCAATCTTGAGCTCAACAGCCTGACCTTTTGCAAGTCCTTCTTTGTCCTCGCCTTCAAAGAGAGGGACATCGCGGTCTATTGCATCACGGGGACAAACATCGTTACAGATATTACATCTGACACATTTGTCCTGATCAATTGCCGTTCCCTTGTCATATGTCGGGAATCCTTCTTTTTCCAGGATCGGCAGACGTTCTTCTCCATCAACTTTCAGAGTAAGAGCAGAGAACGGACACATGATGACACAGACACCACAGTATGAACATTTTGTCTCATCGACATGGATGCTTGCAGCATCATCAACAAGTCCTCTCCGGACTCCTCCGACTGGCCCTACAGCGATTGCTTCTTCGGGACAGACCTCTGAGCAGATACCACATCCGGTACAAATATCATTGTCAAGGATGAGGTTGTTTACCTGCTGGAGAAGTCTCTGCTCCATTATAACCTTAGACCCGTCAGAGGTCTTGGAATACTTCGGAAACAGTGTAGACATTAAGATACCTCGGTTGTTCACGAATTCTGTTCCTGAAACGCTTGCATTTTCTCCGGGACCGGTCAGGCCTCTACAGCCTGAGGTGGTTGTCCGGAGAGCTGAATCACATCATATGGGCATGCATCGACACAGATACCACAACCAGCACAGAGCTCATACTTGACATCAAGGGTGATTGCTGCTCCGTTGATGACTTTGTATATCTTATCAGTGCTTGCCGGGTTAACCGTGAATAACTCCAGTGCATTCACTGGACATGCTACCACACAATTGTTGCAGCCGGTACAGCGTTCCATGTTTACATGAACTGCAAATGCCATATTTGTCGCACCAGCCTGATCGATTAAAAATCGACTGAACAAAGGTTGTTAGAAAATATAGATAAAGGTTCTGAAATAGATACGGATTTTTTCCCCTAAAAAGGGTGTAAAAGTGGGGTTTTTATTTTAACTCCTTATATTGTGTAAATGTATAAAGGTTACCAATATGACCCCCTTATTTCATGATAAATCATGATAAATCAGTATTTCCCTTTCTTGTGCTTATGATAAAAAACCGATAATTCCGTTTGAATGTCCTGATGAGCTTCAAATTATCCTTTTTTCGTCAGCGTCATCACATACAGGCCATTTCCTTGACGTTTTTATTTCATTAACCTCTGTAATCCATCCGTTTTAATGAAATATCTGTTCTCGTAAGTTTATTTTCGGTCTTTAAGCGGACAATAAATCCTGCGTGCCAGATTTACTCGTAATAATTCAAAAAAAGACAGATACACATATTTTGAAGTCCAGGTTTTTTTGTACCCGGATATTTTTTTGTATGAATATATTACAGGCCGCATCTATGGTCTTTATTTGTGTAACAGGGTTCATTTATATGGTATCATCCACCATAAATCATCAAAAAATTTCCAAAGGGGCAAGGATTTATCCGTGCCTGCAACTGAAGATACCGTATCTGACATGATGTATCAGGTTCCTACAATCTGTCCATATTGTGGTACCGGGTGTTCGGTGAATCTTATTGTTCAGGATGGAAACATTACAGGAACCACCCCGAATATTCGTTCTTCAGTAAATGAAGGGAAACTATGCCAGAAGGGTACATATTGCCATCAGTTCATTCAGAGTCCTGACCGGCTCAAAAAACCCCTGGTTCGAAGAGGAGGTGTCTTTGTTGAGACTGACTGGGAGACGGCATATCAGCTGATTGCCCAAAAACTAAAAGAATATCGCCCCAGTGAAATTGGTGTTCTGGCATCAGCACACTGCTCGAATGAAGATAATTATGCACTGATGAAGTTTGCCAGGGGTGTCTTAAAAACCAATAACCTCGATCATTGTGCCCGGCTCTGTCATGAAGCAACCATGATCGGTCTTTCCCGTTCCTTTGGAAATGGATCCATGACGAATTCTATCTCCGATATCGGTTTGTCAGACTGTATCATCTGTCTGGGGTCTAATATCTTTGAGCAGTATCCCCTTGTTGGCAGACAGATAATTCATGCCCGGAAATCCGGGGGTACATTTATTTATGCAGATCCACGGTATACTCCGACAGCCATCCAGGCCGATTTGTTTCTCCAGTATGCAGGTGTGTTTGATGTTGCAGTGCTCAATTGTATCATGGGCGAGATCATCCGGAAGGGGTGGGAGGATCAGGAATTTATCAGGACCCGCACCCGTGCGTATGAATCATTCAAAAGAACGGTCCTGGAAAGCACCTACACTCCCCATCGTGTGAGTCATCTGACTGGTGTGCCAAGGGATGATCTCGTGAAGGCTGCGGAATGGATCGGGACAGCAGAGCGGTGTATGTTCCTCTATTCAACGGGGCTCTCATATCGGTCTGCAGGGATTCATACTGTACAGGCGATTGCAAATCTGATGATGCTGACCGGTAATATCGGAAGACCCGGAGCTGGTGTGTGTGCACTTCGTGGTCAGAGTAATGTGCAGGGAGCCTGTGATATGGGTTGTCTTTCTGATTTTTTCCCGGGGTATCAGCCGGTTACGGATAGTGCCGCTCACAATACCCTCGAACAGATCTGGAACTTTCCGGATGGTATTGCACCGGCGGAAAAGGGTCTTGATATGAACCGGATGTTTGAGAAGGCTGATGGGAAGTATGGCGGTATAAAGGCAATGATAATGGTCGGGGAAAACCCGTTTGAGAGCGGACCGGATCCACAAACCGTTCATCAGGGACTCAAAAACCTTGATTTTTTGGTTGTTTCAGAGATATTTTTTACCAAAACCTGTGAATATGCCCATATTGTTCTTCCTGCCGCCTGTTATGCGGAAAAGGACGGGACGGTTACCAATACGGAGCGACGGGTTCAGCGGCTCCATAAAGCAGTCCCACCTCCCGGTCTTGCAAAACCTGACTGGCAGATAATTACTGAGATCGCTTGTATGATGGGATATGCAAGGCAGTTTCCCTATACCGATCCTGCTGATATCTTCAGTGAAATAACCAGGGTATGCAAGCCGTATGAGGGGATGACCTTTGAACGGATAAGTCGCCCTGATGGGGTATGCTGGCCATGTCCGTCTCCAGATCAATCCGGAACGTCTATCCTGTATGCAGACCGGTTTTTTCATCCTGACGGGAAAGGGGTGTTCTGTCCGGTTGAGTGGAGACAACCTGTAGAAAAATCTGATACGATGTACCCGTTTCTGCTCATATCAGGAAGAGTTATCTGGCACTGGCATACCGGGATAATGACCAGAAAGAGTAAAAATCTCATTGATGAGGTGAATGAAGTATATATAGAGATACATCCCGGCGACGCAGCAAAAATCAGAATATCTGATGGGGAGATTATTCGGATCAGGTCAAAAAAAGGACAATTATCATGTAAAGCCAGGATTGTTCCCGAAATCATGCAGGGAATCATCTTCATGCCGACTCTTTTTGATACGGCGTTAAGCCGGCTGACCGGCAAACGGGAGACTGGTTCAGAGAAATCAGAATATAAACCGATCTATGTAACAATTGAACCGGTGAGTGCGGGTGATGGCCCCGTATGAATACCCGGATGTGGTATGGATGGTCTACCGATGATCATATCAGGGAGCATGCCGCATCAGGGGGGCTGGTCACCGGCCTTTTACTCTCACTCCTCTCCTCCGGTACGGTTGATGCAGTCTGTGCTCTCCGGAAGGGTGAAGATGTCTATGATCCAAGACCTGTCCTGATTACCAGAAGTGATGAGATTCCTGCCTGTATGGGTTCCCAGTTTTGTGGCAGTATCCTGACGGCTGACTGGGTAGTCAGAGCAGTAGAAAAAAACCCCGGCATAAAGATTGCAGCTGTTGTGAAAGGATGTGATGCAAAGGCTCTTGTTGAGCTTGTCAAGAGACGGAAACTTGACCGGGACGATCTCTATCTGATCGGGCTGAATTGTACCGGAACGTTCTCTCCGGTTCAGGCCAGATCATTTATACGGAAGGTCTGCGGTCAAAATCCTGACACGATCGATTCGTTTTATATAAAAAATCGCAGGCTGGTTATCGGCTGCGGCGATCGTACTTGGGAATATCCGCTTGAGATTATCGAGGAACATGGATTTGGAAGGCGCGATTCGTGCAGGAGATGTGATACCCCTATCCCCCGGCAATGCGATGTGGTATGTGGAACATGGGGTCTGTATGGCGAATATTCAGAGCATAGCACATTTGTTGAGGTCTGCACTCAGAAAGGGTCATCATTTCTTGACATGGCACGAAAAGACGGATATGTAACCATTGTTCCTGCTGATATTAAGGGCGTTGAGGCCCGGTCCAGAGTTGAAGCGGCGATGCTTACCATTGCAGAAAGAAACCGTTCAATAATGTTTTCACGAATTGGGAACGGCCTTATACGGCTTTCTTTTATTATGGATGAGACGAGCCGGTGTATCAAATGCTATCAGTGTTTTCATGCCTGTCCGCTCTGCCTCTGCCAGGATTGTCAGACAAAAAAACCATGGCTGGTACTACCTGGTGAAGTCCCGCCTCCTTTTATGTTCCATCTGATCAGGTTCTCACACATTGCCGACTCATGCATCAATTGCGGACAATGTCAGGACAGATGTCCTATGGATATTCCAATCTCGCTCATGATGCATGCCCTTCAGGGTGAACTTGAACAGATGTTTGGGTATCATCCGGGGAGGCCTGTGGGAATGCCAGTCCTGGCGAAAGTCAGCCAGCGTGAAGAATGGGAGCATTATTACGGGAATAAGTATCTGGAAATGGTTCGTCTCTTCAGCCAGAAGCCCCATGAGACCAGGGATGAATAATGAGATCCTTCATTCTTTTAGTCATCTGTATGTACGAGTACTTTTGAGAATGGAAACCCACACACTTTCAGAATGTCCTCCTGTGACACATGTCGCTGCTGCCTCCGCCTGCATGAGAGATCTGACAGATGAAAGATGGAGAGTGGTATTGGCAGCCCGTACATTTTCGCATAACTGACTTCCGGAATATCACGGGCGAAAAAGTTGCGAATTGTCCCCCGGTCTACAACAACACCCATCTCCTGGAGAATCCGTGCACTATGGTTGTAGGGATGGACTCGTGCCAGCGTTATGCAGAGGTCAATGACCGGAGATCCAAACTTGGTGTTTGGGTAAAACGGGGCTGATGCATAGCAGAGTCTGCCGCATGCCTTACAATAATATCTCGTGACAAGGACGTTAATTATCCGTTTCTCCCCGTCAATGATAATGGTTGCAAACCGTTTTTTCCGGATGTCATGATACCTGACAACTCCTCCGCAGTGTGGGCAGCAGTCAAGAAGAGTAAATTCCATCCCTTCCAGTCCGTACAATGCATTCTGTACAACAGATGCGATAAGAGACGGGATTTTAATAATTTTCACGACAGACCTTCCGGACCGGTGCTCCTATATCATCTGGTAAGAGAATTATTCAATCATCCCGTACGAGTATCCTGTTTTCATAAAATAAGATCAGGATGACGTATCGTTCTGCTCATCCTGAATGATGGTTTTTCTATCAGGCTCATGCCGGTTATCTTTGGCAGGAACTTCCAGAAGGAGAAGGTTCATAATCCCGCTGCATGATTTGCAAAGATAATATTCATCATGCCAGCATGAGCTGCATCCCCATCTTCCGCAGATTACACACTGACGCAGTCCTGATAAAGATCCGGAACTATGACAGAGATCACAGATGTACCGTGAAAAAGATTCAGGATCCCGGGTAGGAGATTCATTATCCTTTCTTACCCGGCTGACATGACTTTTCAGGGCCTGAAACATCCCTCCTGGTGAATGCGTATGGTTATTTTTTCGAATCAAGTGATCTTTCCAGTGCATCAAGTCGTGCCTCTAGGTCAGAGAGGGTCTGGATGAATTCATTCTCAAATTCTTTCAGTTCGGCAATTTTTTGCGTATCAGCATCAAGTACCTTCCCCCGTTCATCCTTGAACCGGTTTAATTTCGGTCTGCGAACAACGCCTGCCTCCTCGACAAGCCGGGCAAACCGCCGGTCAAGATACTCATCCACCCTGCTCTCTACCGGTCTTCGAAGTGAAATTCTCCCGGTCGTACCCTGAAAGAACCAGAAGAGCAGAAACACGATGATGAGGATGATAAGGATAATGAGGAGTATTTCAATCAGAGTCATCTCATTCGCTCCGAAATCCTGCGTATTCTCTCTTCCATGCGGTCCATCCTGTCTTTTGACTCTCGCTCAAATGATTTCAGACTCTCAACCTCATGTTTTACCTGTCTGAATCGCTGGGACAGATCCCTGATATCAGCGGTTGTTGCAAGCTGCCAGTCATCAATCATCAGTTTCATCCGGCGGTCAAGATATGCATTCAGGTAGGAATCCAGATTCATTTTCCTGCCTCCAGTTTTTTGATCGCCTGTTCAATACCTTCAGCCCGTTTTTTGAGCAAATCCTTCTCCGCATAGAGTCGCCCGACCTCATAGCTCAGGTACTCCAATTTTCGTGCATATTCATTCAGATCCGCCTCGGTAATAAGGCCCCATTCTTCGATGATGGAATCCATATTCCGCTCAAAGTAGGAGTCGAGGGTACGGTCAAAGGTCGGGACCGAGGTAGCAGCTTTCGTTTCAAAGCTGGTCAGATTATCAAACAATTTTCGTGTGACTCCTGATGTTTCAAACATATTACTCACCTAAATCTTTTTCTCTTCTGATTCAATCCGATCCAGCATCAGGTCCAGTTTTTCACGCTTGACATAATTTTCAAGACGTTTGAGTCTGCCCTCAATTGTCTTCTGTTTCATGAATATGTCAGTTTCAAGGGCAATATTGGATTCTTCAATCTCTTTGAGTGAAGCAATCTGCTCTGATGTCAACCGCAAAGCCGGCTGGACTGAAGCGGCCGTATCCTGTCTGAGTATCTGCAGTTTGTCACGTTCAAGTTCCAGTTCAAGTCTGCGGGTATTCGTCTTCATCAGTCTTATCTCCCTGATAATGAGGTATATCATCATAGAGATGACGAGAAGGACGGCAATTCCAATCAGGCCATCCTGGGAAAAGGAGATCTCCAAAATTATCCCTCCAGCATCCTGGTGACAAATCCTACAGCATCAGATGGCCCGGAAAGATACACGATATCATTCTCTTTGAGGATTATGTCTGCATCAAGTCCCAGAATATGTTCTTTTCTCTGAACAGTCACAAGGGTTACTTCGGGTGGAATGGTAAGATTTCCAAGGGATCGCCCTGCTGCAAATTTTACCCGGGCAGCCGCGCTCACCCCTTCTCTTCCGGTAAGTGCAGTCCGAATCTTCTTTGCCTCTTCCTGACTGAGGGATGAGAGTCCCTTCTCAATCTCCGGGCTGAGTTTTCCAATGGGAATTTTCTCCCTGATGGCATCCGCAGAACTTTTGGCAGCCCTGCTGACTTTCACTCCGATAGGTTTCGTGTCTTCCTTAACCTTTTCGGTCAGTTCCTTTGCCTTTGTGCTGATATGTTCTGCAGTTTCTGCTGCACTTTTCTGTATTTTTCCTGCTGTTTCGGAGATTTTTGTACCAATTTCCTGAGCCCCCTCCTTCATCTGTCCGGCAGCTGATTCAGCAGCCATGCGGATCTGTTCCTCAAACGGAATCTTTCGTTTTACATGCACGACCCCGCCATCTGGGATATTGAGTTTTTTGAGATCCTCACCACTTATCCGGATTGTCCCCTCGTCAACCAGTTCATCAGCGAAAACGGTCAGAGTAAGGGTTGCCCCTGCATCTGTGCTCACTTCCACCTCTGACTGATCCTCTATTGAAAGGAATGAAAGGAGTTTTTCATGAATGCGGGCTCTACCGTGACCGGGCATTGCCCGTTTCACTGCCTGCAGGGTTGCTTCCTCCATGAGGTTTATTCAGGTAATAACCCTTTTTAATCTTTCGGTTTCGATACTGGTGGAATATCAAATCGCAATATATATTGGCTCTTCAGTTTACGATCTTTAATCCTTATGTCAGTAAGGACCCTGGGAGATCACACATGGGTATTGAAAAGTTAATGGAAGGAAATCGGACCTTCGTTGAAAACGAGTATGCAGAGAATATTGAATATTATAAAGCGCTTCTTAAGGGACAAAGCCCTCATGTTATGATGATCGGGTGTTGTGATTCACGGGTCGCCCCTGAGATCACCTGTCATGCAAAGCCTGGTGAGATCTTTGTTCATCGCAACATTGGAAATATTGTCCCACCAGGTGACTGGAATGTGGGTACTTTTCTGGAATACGGGATTCGTCATCTGAAAGTAAATACGCTGGTTGTGTGCGGTCATGAAGAGTGTGGTGCCATGAAAGCGCTTGCCAGCAAAAAGAGTGGTGATGACACCCTGATTCCGGGATGGCTCAGACATGCCCACACCGCTCTTGATGCTGTTGAGAGGAAGGGTGAGCGACCATCGGATCCGGAGGAAGCACGAAAATGGCAGTCAGAGCTTGAGATTGAGAATGTCAGGCTGCAGCTAGCAAATCTTCGGACCTATCGTGTGGTGAAGGAGGCAGAAGATGCAGGAAAGCTTCGGATTGTCGGGCTTTATTACCGGATGTCAACAGCCCAGCTTGAAATTGTTGATCCGGGAAAACCAATAAAGACAGAGTAGATGGTGAATCAGGGCGGGCTTTCCCCCTGCTTTTTATATAAATATGTGATATAGAAAAAATTCAGATGGCAGCCGGATTTACTGCCGGCTGTTTTGATCCGATGATTATCTCTTCAACGTATCCGACGGTCCTGATAGTTAGATTGTTCTTTTTTGCTTCTGCAATCAGGTTTTTAGATTCTTTGGATGCTCCATTTGACAGGACTAAAAGGTGTGTACCATACTCTGCCATTCGCGCGTCACGGACCAGACCTGCAGCATTCAAATCATCCTGCCAATTCGGCACAAACTCTTTGTATGCGATATTATTCTGCAAAGCATACTCACGTGCAATGAGGTCAACACCGGTAGATCCACCGGTAATAATCTCATCGACACCATTTAATTCTTTAATATATTTCGAGATTTCGTTAGAAACCGCCGAAAATTTCCGGCATGTCCGTGGACCGGAGATAATTAATTTTTTCATGCCCTTAACAATTACATATAATAATATAAAATATTTATTATCACGAATCCTCCTGAACAGCCGGATACAGGAAACCTTTATGGTCTATTTCCTTCTAATCTGTAAATCCGGTTCGATCACTCGTATCGTCCTGAATTTATTCTTACACCTGTAGATCCTATCAACCCCTCGAATGTGGTTTTATGTCAGAATTATTTCTTTTCATAGTACTCCTCTATGCTCTTTCAGGGGCAATTCCTCTTTGCATCCGAAAAAAAAGAATATGGTCTCTCTCTTTGGGTATCCTGGGTGGCGGTGGAATCCTGCTGACACTCTTTCCTCTTCAGTATCTTCTGTATAGCCCCCCTGCGGAAACTCTCCTCAGGTTCCAATGGGTCACATTCCCGATTGTAATTGGAATAGATCGTCTGTCTGCAGCTTTCTGTTTTCTCCTTGGAATTATCAGTCTTGCTGCAGCGCTCTATTCCCCCGGCTATCTAGATCGGATGCATGGATCGCGTCGGACATTCGTAGTAGCCGGTTTTATTCCTCTCTTTTTACTGAGTATGCTTCTTGTCATTCTGTCCGGGACAACAATTGCATTTCTTGCCTTCTGGGAGATTATGGCAATCCTCTCATTCTTCCTTGTTCTTACCGAATTCGAGGAAGAAAAAACCAGATATGCAGCACTGTTTTATCTGGCAATGACCCAGCTCTCTACAGTCTTTGTTTTTCTTGGGATACTTCTGCTTTTTATCAATACCGGATCCTGGGTGTATCCGGTAGCAGTATCCCTTTCAGATCCAGGTATGGCCACCTCATTTCTCTGTCTGTTCCTGGGCATTGCAATAAAATCAGGGGTGATTCCTTTTCATAAGTGGCTCCCCCATGCTCACCCCGCTGCTCCATCCCCTGTGTCGGCCCTGATGTCAGGGATGATGATAAGTACTGCTCTGTATGCGTTATTCCGTGTGGTGACCGGATTTTTTGTCATGGATATGGTATATGGGTTTCTCATCCTTGTATTTGGATGCCTTACCGCGGTTCTCGGGATCATGTATGCCGTAAAGGAGCAGGATATCAAAAGTCTCCTGGCATATTCATCTATTGATAACACCGGCATCATCCTTATCGGAACCGGTCTCTGGGCTGTGTTCTCTGCATGCGGATTATCTGTCCCGGCACTCATGGCACTGATCGGAGCGATCTTTCATACCATCAGTCATGGATTCTTCAAAGGGCTTTTGTTCCTGACCGCAGGTTCTGTCTGTCAGGCTGCACATACCAGAAATATAGACGAACTCGGGGGAGTTCTGGTCCGGATGCCCTGGACTGGCGGACTTTTTTTCATCGGGGTTCTGTCTATAGCATCCATTCCTCCCTTCAGCGGTTTTGTGGGTGAGTTTCTGATTCTGCAATCTCTTATCGGCGGGCTGTCTGAGCTCTCTCCACTGCTTCAGATCGGTATGATTGTTGTTCTCTCCCTCTTCAGTCTGACCGGAGCACTGACCGTTACAACCTTCGTGAAAGCATTTGGGCTCACCTTCCTCGCTCTTCCCCGGTCGGAGGGGGCAAAAAAGTCCCGTGAGGTTCCCTGGCCGATGTATGCAGGACCTGGAGTTCTGGCCGTAATGAGTGTCGCTTTTGGTATCTTCTCACATCAGATCCTCAATGGTGCAGGGTATCCTGACCTGCTTCCGGATCTGTTTGTTCTGTTTTTGTTTCTCCTTGTGACTATGATTCTGGTATATGCCGCAGTCTGGTCTTTTGCATCACGAAAAACCCGGATTACCCGGACGTGGGACTGTGGTATGATGACTCCGTCAAGCAGGATGGAATATACCGGTTCAGGGTTTACTGAGCCTGTGGTCAGGTTTTTTTCAGGCGTATACCGGACACGGATATGGTCTGTCCGTGAATTTATGGACCAGGACCAGTGTCTGTTTCAATCAGGAACCGGGGGCATACACCTTATGAAATTCTTTGAAGAGTATCTGTACCTGCCGGTTGCACGAAGAATCGATCTGTTTGCCGCTGCTGTCGCCTCCCTTCAGAACGGGAAAGTCGATCGGTATGTCCTCTGTGTCTTCTGCACAGTACTGATACTCATCCTCATCCTCGGGTGGTCGGCATGAATGGTGAATCTCTCATCTTTGGAGTCTTGAATATTGCGTTTGTCCTTCTGATATCGCCATTTTTTATGATGGTGATTAAGAGAGTAAAAGCACGGGTTCAGGGCAGAACAGGTCCGCATCTTCTCCAGGGATATTATAATCTTGCAAAACTCTTCACCAAGGAGACATTGTATTCAGAATACGCAGGGTTTATCTCCCGTATCGCTCCCTATGCGACTCTTTCAATACTGCTGGTTGCTGCTCTTCAGATCCCGCTCTTCTGGATACCCGGTGAGGAGTTGATCACAGCGAATATTCTTGTTTTCCTGTATCTTCTTGTTGCCGGCCGGCTCTTCATCGCACTGCTTGGTCTGGATACCGCGAGCACCTTTGGAGGAATGGGCAGTTCCCGGGAGATGAGTCTGTCTGCAATCATTGAACCGGTGACTGTTATCGTTTGTGCTGCACTGGTGTACGTGATGGGAAGTTTCTCCATTCATGAGATATTCAGGACTGCTCATGCTATGGTTCAGGTTTTCAGTCCTACGGTCCTTCTCCTCTCAGTGCCCCTCTTCATTCTGATTATTGTAGAGACCGGTCGTGTTCCGGTGGATAATCCTGAAACTCATCTTGAATTGACTATGATTCATGAGGGGATGCTGCTGGATACTTCAGGAAGAAATCTTGCCCTCTTTGAACTGTCGCACGCAGTAAAACAGACACTCCTGATGGCAATTCTTATCAATGTCGTCTTCCCGGCAGGAATTGCCCTTGATCTCTCCATACCTGCATTGATCCTGGGAGCAGTTCTCTTTCTCGTGAAAGGGACCGTTCTTTGTGCGATAACCGGGCTATTTGAATCCGCATATGCAAAAATGCGTCTCTTTCAGATCCCGAATTTCTTTATGATAGCGTTTTTCTTTTCGATTCTTACGATCTTCATCGAGGTGATAGTATGATACTCACAGAAATGGCACCTGCATGGATCAGAATCTGCCTTATTCTGGTTCTGGTGTCAGGTGGATTTCTTCTTTCGTCAAGAAATCTTATAAATCTGGTCAGAACATATCAGGTTCAGTCATCTTTGCTGGTCCTGATTGCCCTTGGTCTGATGGCTCTTGAGCAGAACATGGTTCTCCTCCTTGTTGCGGCTCTGACCCTCATCTCCAAGGTATTTGGAATTCCATATTGTATTGGGTTTATTCAAAAACGGATGAGTCTTAAGCAGGATTTGACATTCTCCTATCTGCACCCTCCAGGCGCTCTCATGCTGAGCATACTCATCATTTTGCTGGTCTATATCTGCTTCTCCCGTATCCTTGAGTCGCTTTATGCAGCCAACAGTCTGTTCTTCTTAGGTTCAGTGATTGGTGTTTCACTGGTTCTGATGGGGCTCATCGCAGTATGTACCAGGAAGATGGCTATTTCCAAGGTTCTCGGGTACCTGTCAATGGAGAATGGAGTCCTCGCATTTGGTTTGTTTGTCACAGAACTTCCGTTTTTCATCGAGTTTGTCGTCATCATCGATCTCATTATTCTTGTGCTCCTGACATCAATCATGACCGTTGGCATTGATTCGTCAATTGAGGAGTATAAAGACCGGATGCAGGAGTTCCATCTCTGGTCAGAAGAGGGAATGTCATGATTGCCATCCTGTATCTGGTTCTTGCATTGGTTATTCTGCTCCTGCAATTCATCATAAGGAAACACCGGTCAGTGAGCATTCTTGGCGTTCTCCATCCGGTGATATCGCTCGGAATAACTGTGTATCTTATCGGAACACCTGCACAATGGAATGCGTCTTCGTTCTTTCTTATTGATCATCTGAGCCTTTTTATCATGCTCATTACCAGCATTATCTTCGCTTCGGCAGGCATCTATGCAGTCGGTTACATCGACGGGCTGGTTAAATCAGGAGATCTTGAAAGAAGAAGTCTTCGGATTTTTTACTTCGGTTTCTCACTGCTGCTTACGGTCACAACTATGGCAATTTTCACCCCGAATGTAGCCCTGTTCTGGATTTGTGCTGAACTTACAACAGTCCTCTCAGCACTGCTCATCGCAATCCTTGCACTCCGGGCAACGATTGACGCATCCCTGAAGTATATCTTCATCTGCTCAACCTCGATGCTCTTTTCTTTTATTGGCATCATCTTCCTCTTTGAAGCGGTCAGGAATAAGACCGGGACCGGAAGTCTTGAGTGGACAGATATTATGCAGCAGGCAGCAGGTCTTGAGACCGGTATGGTCTGGATAGCCTTTGTTTTCTTCTTTATCGGGTTTGCGGCAAAGTCCGGAATAGTGCCATTTCATACATGGCTTCCTGAAGCTCATGCGAAGGCACCTTCAGCGGTCAGTGCTGTTCTTTCAGGAGCAATTCTCAATGTTGGTATGTATGGGATTATCCGTATGACTGGTATTATCAAGAACACAACGGTCTTTGAACAGGTATCAGTTCTTCTCATCATCTTTGCCATGATCACCATGGGAGTTGCCTGCCTGTCCATGCTCAGACAGAAAAAACTCAAAACCCTGATCGCATTCTCATCCATTGAGAATATGGGGTTTATATTGCTTGGAATCGGCATCGGAAGCCCGGTCTCTCTCTTCTGGGCACTGTTTCATATGATGGGGCATTCCTGCATCAAGGCAGGGCTCTTCTTCTCGGCCGGGATTCTTCACCGTCAGTACAAACTACCGACCCGTTCCGGTGAGGATGAGATTGGAGATCTCTTTCAGCTTCAGCCCTTTGCTGCCGGTACTCTGATGGCCGGTTTTGCAGCACTTATTGGTATGCCGCTCTTCCCCCTTTTTTTCTCAAAAGTCGGCATTCTTCTCTCTTTCATTGCGATCTCGGTATGGCTACCTGCCCTTGTGCTGCTACTGTTTGCCTGTGCAGCAGTGGCACTTATCAGGTTTTATCTTCCGGTAATGGCGGCCAGGTTCCCGGCAGGTGAAGGGCCTGTTCCATACACCGCTCCGCTATCCATGAAACTCCCCATAGTGATTCTGCTGCTGCTCTCTCTCATGGTTGGTACCGTCATGATTCCGGGAGAAGAGGCATTTCTGACTGCTGCTGTAATTGATTGTGGATTCGGGGGGCAGATATGACCGGCATACATGCACACTATCCGGCTCTTTCCCTGCCTGCAAAATGGCTGATACGGGAAGATGCAACCACGATCTCCTATGCTGTGCCAGATGATCACATGTCTGACATCGCTGAGATTCTTAAAGCTCTTGAGTCCAGGCTGGTCTGGATTTTCTGCACAGAAGCAACAGACCCGGATTTATGTACACTCTGGTATGTCTTTGAACTTGAGGAGATGAGAAAATATCTTGTTCTGGTGGTCACTACCAATAAACCGGTATCACTGGCAAAGATATATCCGGCAGCCAGCCGGTTTGAGCGGGCAATTTCAGACGGATTTGGTCTGCACTTTACTGGATCGGCAGATACACGACGACTCTTCCTTCACGAGGCATATCCGGAAGATTTTCATCCGCTCAAAAAGGGTTGGAAGAATGCTCCCATCATTCCTTCAGAAAACCCTGTTCCGTATGAATTCCGGTCGATGGAAGGAACCAGTATCTATCAGATCCCTGTAGGGCCGGTTCATGCCGGAATCATAGAACCAGGTCATTTCCGGTTCTCAGTTATTGGTGAGGAGATTTTAAATCTTGAGATTCGTCTTGGATATCTGCATCGGGGTATTGAAAAACTGGCAGAAGGGTGCATTCCGGAACACGTGATCCGGATTGCAGAATCTGTCAGCGGAGATGAATCGGTTGCCAACGCCTGCTGTTATGCCATGGCAGTAGAGCAGATCTGTTCCCTGTCTCTTCCTCCCCGGGCGCTCTATCTTCGTGGTCTTCTCCTGGAACTTGAGAGATCCTGGTCACTTCTCTCAGATCTTGCCGGGATGGTCACTGATGTTGCGTTTTCTGCAGCAGCCAGCCGCTTTCTTATCCTGAGAGAATTACTCCAGCGTGCATGTGAACGGCTGACCGGCTCACGGTTCCTGAAAGGGATCATCATCATTGGAGGTATCAGTCAGGATATCCCGGATGATCTCCGGATGGAGGTCAGGGGTTCGGTCTTGCAGGTTCGGACCGAACTTGAGAGACTCCTGTCCTGGACTCTTTCTGTTCCGTCTGTCATTGATCGGTTCTCAACAACCGGTGTCGTGCGGGAACCGTTCATCGATCCCCTTGCTCTTTCCGGTCCGGTTGCACGGGCAAGCGGGCGGGCACTTGATGTCAGGAGTGATCATCCCTATGGTCTCTATGAAATCATCCCGGTTTCCCCGGTTATCAGAATGACGGGTGATGTCCTGGGACGTTTTGCGCTGAAAGGAGATGAAATCCTTGTATCGCTTGCCTATATCAGTGAACTCATTCCAGTTATCCCGGAGGGATCAGTTCATATGAAATATGAGATTGTGGACGGCAATGCCCTGACTGCGATCGAATCCCCTCGGGGCCGGACCCTGTGCTATGTCAGGATTCTGAAGGGAATCATTGATCGGTTCTCTCTGTCGACGGCTTCATTCTGTAACTGGCTTGCACTTGAGCATGCAGTCCAGGGAAATATCGTCCCCGATTTTCCTGTGATAAATAAGAGTATGAATCTCTCATATGCAGGGACGGATCTGTGAGGTTAATCATGAACATTTTCAGTTGTTTTCTGAAAAAACCCGATAATGTCCAGGCTTTTACGCCTGATCCTGAATTTGAATCTGCCGGTCGGATGCTGCATGCAGAGATTGACCGGGTATTTAAAAGAAGTATTGCCATCAGGGAGGTTGACTGCGGGAGTGATAATGCAGCCGAGATTGAACTTGCCAACCTCTCCGCCCCCCACTATGATGTTGAGCGGTTTGGTATCAGTTTTGTTGCGTCTCCCCGGCATGCAGATATTCTTGCTGTGACCGGTGTGGTGACTCATGGCATGAAAGAAGCGCTGATAAAAACGTATGAGGCAACACCAGATCCGAAATTTGTCATTGCAGTCGGTGATGATGCCTGCACGGGGGGTATGTATAACGGAACATACGCCGTCATAGGCCCGGTAGATGCAGTACTACCGGTTGATCTGAAGATCCCGGGAAACCCTCCGACACCAGGAGCGATTATTGAGGGGCTTCTTACACTGATGCGGTCTGCAAAAAAGAGATAATCATTTAGAGTATCGCTTTTTAGGGATATCAGACTGTTTTCTCCCTCTTTTAGCCACAAGTCTGATCCGTCCGATCTGTGCACCATTCAGGACATCAATGACCTCTTTGACGGAGGATTCAGGAACATCAATATAGGTTGCCGTCTGTCCGATTCTGATGTTACCGATATCGTTCTGAATATTCTTCCCGCTGTTTCTGACAATCTGCAGGATATCCCTGACCAGAATTCCATCCTGCCGTCCGGCTGAAAGCCTGACCACTGCCTGTTCGCCCAGATATTTCTCAAGTTCATCCTCTTTTTCTGTTGCAATTCCTGCTGCAATCATCAGAAGTGAGGTTGCAAGGGCAACCGGGTCGGCCCCCTCTGCCAATTTTTCTTCAATCATTGGACGGCAGAAGGAGAGATCGCCGGTCTTCATCAGTTCATCTGCATCAGCAAGGGTGGTTGTTGCTTTTTTTCCTCCTATCTCACGAAGAGTCGGGATGGGGAGTGGTTCCGGTTCAGCTCTCGTGCTTCTCCTGACGTCCCGGAGTCTGTATCGTTCGCGGGGACTGACAAAGCTGATAGCCCGTCCGGTTCTCCCTGCCCGGGCTGTCCGTCCGATACGATGGACATAGTACTCGTCATCCTGGGGGAAGTCAAAGTTACAGACCAGGTCTATCTCTTCAACATCAATGCCTCGTGCTGCGACATCGGTTGCAATAAGTATCTCAAGTTGTCCCTTTCGAAACGCATTCATGACCTTATCACGCTGTGCCTGAGCCATACCGCCATGAAGCCCGTCGGCCAGGAATCCTTCAGCTTTCAGGGCACTAGCAACCGCATCGACAGCGATCTGGGTGTTACAAAAGATAATGGTCCGCTGGGGCTGGTAGAATTCAAGGACTCTGATGAGGGTATCGGCTTTTGCCGGCTCCCTGACCTCAATATAATATTGTTCAATCTGGGGGACAGTCAGTTCCTGGTGAACCATCTTGACATCGATCGGATCTCTCTGGAACCGGCGTGAAATATCGAGTATTTCCGGAGGGAATGTTGCCGAGAGGATGACGGTCTGATGTTCCGGCGGAGTATGTGATAGTATTTCTTCAATATCCTCCCGAAATCCCATATCAAGCATCTGGTCGGCTTCATCGAGCACCACCAGGGAGACGGCATCAAGCCTAAGTGTGCCTCGTTTGATATGATCAATAACCCGTCCGGGTGTTCCGATAACAATCTGAACTCCCCGTGATAAGGCCTTAATCTGTCGTTCTATTGGTTGTCCGCCATACACCGGAAGAATTGAGATGCCTTTTTTGTGCATTGAGAGTTTATTGAGTTCTGTTCCTACCTGCACAGCAAGTTCTCTGCTTGGACAGAGTACGATCGTCTGTACATTTCTGTTTGCCGGCTGACAGAGTTCTATTGCGGGGATACCAAATGCAGCAGTCTTACCGGTTCCGGTATATGCCTGTCCTGCTACATCATTTCCAGCGAGAATGAGGGGGATAACCTGTTGCTGTATCGGGGTTGGTTCTTCATATCCGATATCACGGATGGCTTTAATGATTCCAGGTGAAAGCTGGAGGTCTGAAAAAGAAGGTATTTCCATCGCATATTCTGCGTCCCATGGACATATAAGGATGATGGTTTGATCCGGAAAATCACTTTGCAGGATTCAGTTTTTTATTTCATCCTCCTGCCAGGTGACTTTATCGCGGCTGATTGTACTGATTATACAAATTAATTATAATATCGTGATAAGCATTGCAACGACCCAGGGGATGATAAGATTATCATCAACCGGGCTGAGCAGCTCCACAAAGCCGGCAAAAAGCGAGATGAGGACTGCATAGAGGAGGGGTGCAATGAGGGAGAGGAGGGCCGTGGTAATAATTACTCCTCCTAAAAAACCCTCAAGGGTCTTTTTCTTCCATATCCGGTGTTTTCCAAATCGGATGCCAAAGATGGTTGAAAATCCGTCAAGTACTGCAAGGACTGCAACAGATACCGCAGCAACGACCGGCGGGAAGAACATGAGGGTAACAAGAGCACTGAACACAAAGAAAAAAGCTCCCTTTCCGGGGAATTCTCCTTCACGCTCCATATGATGAATGAGCGTGCTGATAACCGGGATGGTATGTCCTTTCATGCACAGGTCAATCAGTATCAGACCAACATACAGGGAGAAACCGATAATCATTGCAGCATGATATGTGGGGAATATGAAGATTACACCTGCAACAAGGAGTCCGAATACCAGGTGGGATGTTTTGCGCAGGTACTCGTTCATACTTACAACAGGTCAGACAACCTGATAAGGTGATCCCTTTCCGGGGCATTCCGGAAAGGAAAAAGGCTGGTGTGAAAATGAAAAGGATGATTACTCATCCTTGAATATGTTGATAAAGATTGAGTCCGTTCCGGTTGCATCAAGCCTGGCCCGTTCTGCCTTCTCCTCAACAAAGGCATGGATCGGCGGGGTCATGTCAATACCCGGCGTGTGCTTGAACTGCTTCTCTATCTCAACCTGCTGCGAATGCATAAAGAGTGCATTACGGATATCCATTGAACAGAGTTCCTCACACTGGCCACAGTTGATACAAGAGTCAGAGATGTGAGCAAATCTGATCAGATGGAACATGAAGCCTGGCGGGAGCTGACCGGGCGTGATATACCAGGGCTTCTTTGTTGAACACTCAACACAGTAACAGATTGGACAATTCTCGACACAGGCATAACATTTGATGCACCGTGAGGTCTCGTCCATCAGGAGTTTTAACCGGTCCTTGCCCTTTCCAAGTGATGCAAAGTCTTTTGCACGCCACTCGTCACCAAGCTTGAGCATGGCTTTTTCAACCTTGCCCCGCATCTCAATACCTTTAGGATCGGCTGCTGCAACTTCAACAACACCCTTTGCCTGGGCGTCGGAGAGGAGCTTTGCACCCTTCTCTGAGCAGACCTCAACAAAGGTTGCCTTTCCTGCCTTGTCTCCAATAACTCCCCAGTTACCGCATGCAAGATCTGCCTGCCGTGGAATTTTCATCTTGCAGCGGCGACAGTTGGAACGGCGTCCGTATCCTTCCTCTTCAAGTTCATCGATCTTGATGCCCTTATGCCCGCCTTCGTACTCGATAATGAACTGACCTTTGTCAATCTCTTCCTTATGAACAGTATCAGGATCAACGCCGAACTTTTCAGCGATCATCTTTCGTGCACCAACGGGGCTGACAGATCCACCACAGTTGACACCTATCATGACGACGTTGTCAAGATTCACCTGGTTTCTCTTTGCAAGCTCGTAAAAGGCCATGACATCACAACCTTTGCAGGTTACTGCGATTTTCATGTCCTTTGCGCCATCAGCGTATTTCTTGAGGATCTTTGGAAGGAGCAGGGTTCCACAGTGCAGGGATCCTGCAGTTGACGCAACCTCTGCCGGGTCGGTGATAAATGCAGGAACCGCATCATAAATATCCTGACCCTTCTTTACTGCAAGAACCGCATCCACAAATTTACTCTCGAGGGCATATTTCAGGAGTGCAGTGACTGCTCCACCACATTCCCCCTTTTCAAGGATCTCTTTGTCCTTTGCCCATACATAGTTCATATCGCCTTTTGCTGCCATGTTCAGGCCCCCTCAATCTTCTCAACACGAACTGCACATGCCTTGGACTCCGGAATCTTGGCGATTGGATCGAGGGCATTGATGGTCAGGACGTTTGCTGCACATTCAGCATAGTGGAATGGTATGAACATGACACCGGGCTTGATATCATCGGTGACACGTGCGGTGATGGTGATCTCACCACGGCGGGTCTTTGCCTTTACCAGTTCTTTGTCTTTGATGCCCAGTTTTTTGGCGTCTTCGGTATTGATCTCAATCCATCCGGTTGGCTCCTCACGCTCAAGGTCAACAGACCGGCGGGTCATGGTTCCGGTATGCCACTGCCATATTGAGCGGCCTGTTGTCAGAACGAACGGATATTCATCATCAGGAACTTCGACCGGCCACTTGAATGGAATTGCGGTCATGAGACCCTTGCCGTCAGGCATACCGAATTTTTCTCCATGGAGGATCGGGGTACCTGGGTGTTCCTTGGTCGGACAGGGCCAGTGGAGTGCTTCAGGCTTGGAAAGGCGCTCATAGGTCATCCCTGCGTAAGACGGGGTAAGAGACGCCATCTCATTGAATACTTCTTCAGAGGTCTTCCATGGGAACTGGGCGGCATATCCCATTTCTGCGGCGATGGCTGCTATGATCTCCCAGTCTCCCTTTGCCTCTCCCGGCGGGTCCTGAGCCTTTCTCCACATCTGGACACGGCGTTCGGTTGAGGTCTGGGTCCCATCCTTCTCTGCATAACAGGCTGCCGGAAGAACGACATCTGCAAACTCGGCAGTCTCGTTCATGAAGATATCCTGGACAACGAGGAACTCAAGATTCTTGAGTGCATGTTCGACGTGGGTCAGGTCAGGGTCTGAGATCATCGGGTTCTCACCCATAATATACAGGCATTTGATCTCGCCAGGCTTTTCTGTCAGCACATTCATCAGGGTGGTGACTTCGTATCCGTTTTCACCTTTTGCAATGCCGTCAGGGAACTTCCAGGCATCTGCAAACTTCTTCTGTGCTGCCTCATCGATGACCTTCTGGTATGCGGTGTATACAACCGGCAGACATCCCATGTCACAGGCACCCTGCACGTTGTTCTGTCCACGAAGGGCGTTCACACCGGTTCCCGGCCGTCCAAGATTTCCGGTCAGCATCTGGAGGTTACCGACAGATTTGACGTTGTCAACACCGGTGGTGTGCTGTGTGATACCCATCGAGTAAAGAATTGCAGTAGCTCCGGACTTTGCAATCCATTCTGCGGCGGTCTTGATATGTTCTACAGGAACTCCGGTAATTGATGAGACGTTCTCAAGGCTGTATTCATCCTTCATGACCTCTTTCTTGAGATCCTCATACCCGTTGCAGCGTTTTTCGATGAACTCCTTGTTCTCCCATCCATTTCTGATGATCTCCTGCATCAGTCCATTGAACAGGGCAACATCAGTTCCTGATCTGAACTGCAGGTAGAGATCTGCCTGCTTTCCGGTCGGAGTCAGACGGGGGTCGGCATAGATAAACTTTGCACCCTTTGCCTTTGCCTGCATAACACGGCGACCGATAAGCGGGTGGCATTCAAATGTGTTTGAACCAATGATAAAGACACATTTTGATTCGGCAATATCACCGATTGAGTTGGTCATTGCACCGGATCCGAAGATGTTTGCAAGACCTGCAACCGTGGATGCATGGCAGAGACGTGCACAGTGGTCAATGTGCCGTGTCTTGAGGACACCACGGGCAAACTTCATCATTGCATAGTTGTCTTCATTGGAGA